>NZ_ASPR01000008.1:0-146087 GCF_000517845.1 Paenibacillus sp. FSL R5-192
CGGAGCAACAGGCACAGCAGGTACAACGGGAGTAACCGGAGCAACAGGCACAGCAGGTACAACGGGAGTAACCGGAGCGACAGGCACAGCAGGTACAACAGGAGCAACAGGAGAAACAGGCGCACCAGGTACAACGGGAGTAACCGGAGCAACAGGCACAGCAGGTACAACCGGAGTAACGGGAGCAACAGGCACAGCAGGTACGACCGGAGTAACGGGAGCAACAGGCGCATCAGGTACAACGGGAGTAACCGGAGCAACAGGTACAACCGGGGCTACGGGTGCGAGTGGTTCTGGAACAATTATTCCTTATGCATCAGGACTTCCTGTTGTGTTGACTACAGTTTTGGGTGGACTTTTGAATACTTCCAGTTTAGTTGGTTTTGGTAACAGTTCTACCGGAGTAAGTGTTAACGGAGGAATTATTGATCTCACAGGCGCTGCAGGCACATTGCTTAACTTTGCTTTCTCAGCATCGCGTGCAGGAACGATTACTTCACTGGCCGCTTATTTCAGCACAACAGCCGGACTTAGTTTGGTTGGATCTACAGTAACCTTAACTGCACAATTATTCCGATCCACTACACCTAATAACTCCTTTACAGCTGTACCGGGTGCATTGGTAACCTTAGCTCCTCCACTGACTGGCATTTTGGCACTGGGCACAATATCCAGCGGGGTGACTACAGGACTGAGTATTCCGGTATCTGCCGGTGACCGCCTGCTTATGGTGTTCTCAGCATCAGTAACAGCCGGAATTGATGTGGCTACAACGGTAGCGGGATATGCAAGTGGCGGCCTTACCATCACTTAACGGAAAATGGGCTATATAACAAGTTTAAAGACAGGGACTCTTGCCAACATGGTGAGAGGTCCCTGTTTATGTGTGTGCTTTTGTTTTCAAACTCTCTTCAAATGAAAGATAAGGACTATACAAAAACATAAAAAGACGAGGATTGCTCCTCGCCTCGTACATACCGTGGCCTACTCAATTTCACTCTGTTTTGGTTAGGCTGTCTACGACAAATTTAAGTTGGGCTTCCAACGAAATTGGGTCACTAAACACGAAGCCACGGCTTTCCTCGCGATAAACGTGATTATTCTGGACAGCAGGGAGGTTATCCCAGATAGGACCTTCAAAAACGGAATCCCCACTCTCATCACCTGTCCATCCACTTACAAAGATATAATCTCCTGCATATTGTGGTAACAATTCAAGTGATAACTTGGCCCAACCTTTGCCGCTATCGATGGCTTCCTTCTGAATGATCGGCGGTGCCTTCAGGCCAAACTCTCCATAAATAATATCTCCACCTCTACCAAAGCTCCCGTAGGCATAAAATTCTTTGGCACTTCCCGTATCAAAAATCGAAACCGTGCGATCACCTACCGCTTGCTCCACGAGTGGTTTATATTCAGCGATCTTAGCATCCCACTCTGCGATCCAGGCCTTCGCTTGCTCTTCTCTACCAGTCATCTTGCCAAAATCCATCAATTGCTCCCGTAGAGGTATTCCATATTCAACAGCGACGGTCGGCGCAATTTTGGACAGCTTTTCGATCGTTTCAGGGTCATTCCAAACGACAATTAAATCCGGCTGCAACTCCATGATTTTCTCGTAGGGTACATCGTTACCGATGTTGACAACGTCATCGAGCTTTCCTTCTGTATAACTGTTAAAGGACTCATCACCAGTTCCAACAGGCTTAAGGCCAAGAGCTAGCAAATGACCGGTAAAGGCTCCTGCAACCATTACTACCCTTTGAGGTTTTTTGGGGATTTGTACTTCACCGTTAACCGCAGAATAGGTTACCATCTCCGAGCTTCCGTTTGTGGTGTTACTGATATTACTCTCTGCACCTACAGTTGGACTTTGCGTACTGCCAGTGCTTCCATTCGTGTTTGCTGGCCTGGAACATGCGCTAACCAATAGAGTTAGGCACAACAGTAGGGTAATTCCTACAGGTAGTTTGCTTCTATACATCCGTAAATCTCCTTTTTCGCTATGTTGATAATGATTATCATCTCTGATATCAATATAACGACGGAGTTTACGCGGAGCAATGGATGATCGAAGCCTAAGGATAGGACGATAAGAACCTTTTGTCACTTGTCCGGACTCATCCTTGAATTGCTTTGGTGTGACTCCCGTATGTTTTTTGAACATTCTTATAAAATAGGATACATCAGCATATCCGACGCTTGCAGCGACTTCTTGCAGAGATAACTCGGTCTTTTGCAACAGCGTTACTGCTTTGTTCATCCTAATACCGATTAAGTAATCGATTAGACTTGCGCCAGTTTCACGTCGGAAGTACTTGGACAGATAAGGGACGCTGTAATGGAATGTATGAGCGAGGGTTTCCCGCGTCAGCGGCTTGGCGTAGTGCTCCTGCATATAGCGAATAAGCTGAGAAGCAAGGTTAGGCCTAACAATGCTTACCTGCTGTTGATCCATTTGTCTGAGCAATTCATATACAAATTGATAGAATAGTGTTTTGGTATGGAGTCGCTCCAAGCGTCCCGGTTTATTCCACTCGCCCAGCATTCGCTCAGTGATTTCGTAGAGGATGGCAGGATGATATGGAATAAAACCGTACTGGAGGTGGAATGGCAATGGTTGATCCGGTTGTTGAAGTGTATGCTGCTTGCCAGATAGCGCTAAGGAGGCTTTGTAGAAAATTAGGTAATAATGAAAGGATTCGTCCGTTGGGATGATGTCCAGACGGGTGTTTTTGCCCCCATGAAGCATATAAAATGGTTTGGTAGCATGCTCATTTCCGTCTAAGATCACGGTTGCATTGCCATTCGTTACGTACAGAAAGGCGCTGGCAGGGAACAGGTAAGGACGTACGCACTCGTCGGCTTGTATGACAATATGTCGTACATCCATGATTTTGAGCGATGCACAATTCCAGATGAGTATGTGTTCTTGTACATTCAAGGTTGCTTTCAATAGAGAGTTGTCTTCCTTCCATGAGCTGTTGAAGCCAGCCTTTTATGTGGTGAGGTTATTATATAATAATATTAGTGGCTTTTTGTCACTTTCCAGAACGTTCCCCGTTTCCTTTATAGTCTTCCAAAGGCTACGATCAATGCCAGAACTATAAAAAAGATATTTACGCTGAGCTCCCGGTACTCTTTACGCCAAACATGAAACAGCATTCCAAGCAGTGTGACAACAGCCAAAGCGATTGCGGCGATCGGCGTAAGCACCGGAGTGATGTTCAGCGCCCAAGGCAAAAAAAGGCCCAGCGCTCCTAGTAGCTCCGCGATACCGATCCAAATAACTAGACTTTTTGGCACATCATTGACCCAGGCCCAGGTCTTTTTTGACGACTCGATACGAATGGTTTTCATCCATCCTGAATATACGAAACCTAGCGCCAATATAAGTTGTACGATCCATAACGTTACATTCATCTTTTCTTATCCTCTCACTTGCTCGATTTTAATATCTGCCTCTATACTAAGGTGAGAAGGCCCAATCTGGAAGTAGGCACTTAAACCTAACCAGGTAACCAAAAGTATACCCGGATATGGTCAGAAAGTGAGGAATAAGAATGACGGTATATTGCAAATTCGGAACGGCCTTGGATATTCTTACGGGTAAATGGAAATCTTTGATTCTTCTACGACTGCTTAGCAACGGTACAATGCGGTTCAGCGAATTACAAAAAGCCATTCCAGATATTTCGAAAAAAATGCTGACCCAGCAGTTAAAAGAACTGGAGTATCACGATATTGTGCATCGCGAAGTATATGCTCAAATTCCGCCTAAGGTCGAATACTCGATTACGGAGTACGGACAGCTCATGAAACCTGTGCTCCAGACAATGAGCGACTGGGGAGCCGGCCATATGCAGCATATGGAGAAGCTGTACGGCGAAGAAGACGAAAAAGGAGCAAACCCATCCGAACTTCGGAAAATCGATTCCTTGGGGGGATAGGGTGACAAGGGAGAGTTAGTTTTGAATAAACAAAAAATTGTGATCATTGGTGCAGGGATTGTTGGGGCGTGTATGGCCTATCATCTAGCCAAACGAAATCAAGATGTAACGGTTATTGAACGGCACTCAGCCGCGGCGCGTGAAGTCACAGAAAAATCATTTGCCTGGATACATACGACGCATAGAGTGGCTCCTGAATACTGGCATTTGTACGATGCAGCTGTGGAAGAATATCACACACTTCAGCAAGAGTTGTCCGAACTGAAAATTCATTGGCATGGCGCGCTAACTTGGGACACTCCGCCTCTAAGGGAGCAACACTTTCAAAAATTAAACCGGGAGCAGCTTGAGGCATTGGAGCCCAATCTGAAGGAATATCCGGATGAAGCCATGTTTGTCAGCGAAGAAGGTGCGGTGGACCCTATTGCGGTAACGGAGCTGTTGTTGAGCAAAGCGCAAGAGTACGGAGCAAATATTCAGTTCGACACCAACGTTACACAGCTGAAGCAAGAGGGTTCCCATCTGGTTGGTGTTCATACATCCAAGGGTTTTGTGGAGTCGGATGTTGTGGTATTGGCTGCAGGAACAGGTACACCCGAACTTTGTAACCCGTTAGGTTGTCACGTGCCAATAACTTCGTCACCTTCGATTCTGATTCGGATGAAAACTGCTAATAAACGGATACACACATTAATCTCCAATGCGCAATTTGAAGCGCGTCAACTGACAGATTATACGCTGCTGGCTGCGGAAGATTATATCGACGAGTCGGAGGAAAACGGACCACAGGCGGTCGGTAAGCGAGCTTACGACACATTGCGTCGCAGTCTCAAGCACGGTAATCAATTGGAACTGGAGAGCATAAAGGTTGGATGGAGACCCATGCCTGAAGACGGTTATCCGATTGTGGGCTTCCATGATCACATGAATGGACTTTATCTGACGCTAATGCATTCTGCAATTACGCTGGCGCCGCTGATTGCGAATCTGGCTGCAAGTGAAATTATTGATGGCAAATCAAGAAATGAATTAGACCCTTGTCGCCTCTCACGGTTCTAGGGTCACTCCACAACGAAAAGGACATCGCTCAAGTGGCGATGTCCTTTTCGTTGTGGATATTTGTTGGAGTCTTCTATACTTCCCCAGTGGCCACCGGATTCTCCTCATAACTGTATTCGCAGCCACTGGCGAATGGCAATTCCATGCTAGCTTTTCATCTACCTGTGTGAATCTCGTTAGCGGATTTGGCACCTTGACTTTCAAGCCACGGGATCAGTTCAGCTGAAAAATTACGTTTTGCTGTGTCCAGTGGAGTCATTCCATCCCAGGTGGCTAACCAGTTCAGTTCGGCGCCTTGGTCAAGCAGGTATTCGGCTGTTTCTCTTTGACCTCCATGGCAAGCACACCAGAAGGCAACGCTTACTGCATCGGGCGGAGAAGGGGAGGTACTCGTTCCCCAAGGATAACGTTCCGGGAGTTTGGCTCCTTTAAAATGTTCTTGTATGGCGTGAATATCTCCAAGGGCGGCGGCATGCCAAAGGGCAAAGATCGCACCGCGCTCAACCAAGCGCCATGCTGCATTCCATTGTGCAAAAGCAATAGCATCGTCCAGCGGCGTGCCACCGGCGATCACCGCGCCAGGCGTTTCAATGTCTGCGCCAGCATCAAGAAGGGCATCGAGCACTTGAACATCATTGGAGCTTGCAGCCCAATGCAAAGGTGTCTCGATGTTTGGACCGACAAAAGGAGCATTCACTTCCGCACCAAACTTGGTCAATACTCGCACGGCATCCGCTCCATTAGGGAAGTGCCCCGGCCAATCCGTCACCACGTGCAGCAGCGTTCGAGAGATATTAGAGTCGGCATCTACGTTGTCAGGCTTTCTTTCCAATATTCTTATCTTTGCCAATCCCGGATTCTCTGCCAGCAGTTGCTCTAACGTTGGAATATCTCCAGTGTGAATGGCTTGAATAACGCTCACTGCAAGTTTTTCATCTTCGTGAATAAACTCCATGCTCCAAATCTCCTTCCAGGCTTATATCCATATTCATGAAAGCATTTGAACTGCACATCTGGCATGATACTCTGCGAGGCCTCTTGCGAATTGCTGATCGGGGAATTGTCTGTGAAGCAGTTTCAGTCCTCCTGATATCAAGGACAAATGATGGCAAAATCGATAAAATGTCATCCGCTCCGGGTCGAGATCATTATTTTTTAAGTAGTGATAAAAGTCTCCAAATCGAAACTCCAGAAAGCTATGCTCATGTTCGAGATCGAAGAATCCTGCGCCCTCAATATCAATAGGGCATGGTTGCATAGCATGATCTATCCATATATGATCCGGACCCAACTCTCCATGAATGAAACTATAGAGATCTCTGGGTTGAATCGCTGCTTCCAATTCGTAAAGTTTCTCAAGCAGCTTTTCGTCATTTTTCCTTATATCTGTCATGTGCTTGGATGCATAGGATAAGGCTGATTCGGCATCTAACCGCTGAACTTGGTAGCAAGGCCCAGCCTTTTTGCTGATATCGTTGGTGTTTCCATAAACGTTTCTTTGGACGTTATGCATATTAGACAACATATCCCTGATCCGTTGAAACAACTCATCCCGATCTTTGTGATTTTTGTGCTGGAAATAGGCTTCGGCTTTCTGTCCATCCACATACTCAACAAGAGCAAAATCATAAGAGTGCTGGTCTCTATCGTTATTCAGATCATACAAGATTGGTGTTCGAATTCCATGTTGAGCGAGAAAGCGAGTATTCAAAGAGAAAAGTTCGCTGCCATAGGAACTGTGGAAAGTGGGCTCATTCAAGATCTCTTCCTGAAAATAGTTGCTGGAAATATCCCAAACGTACAGCATACAAGTGAAACCATTCGTGCAGTCAATTTTGTAAATGACTTTTTGTGCGCCTCCATGTATTCTTGCGATCTGCGTTATGAGGTGACTGGCACCAAATACATTGTGCAGATAATCCTGTAATTCTTCACGAGTAAGATGGTTGTTGGAAGTCATTGATCTATGCTCCGTTTCATCTGTATTTTGCCGGCCAGCAACCTAAATATATAGAATATTTTCCCAAAAATATAGACTGTTTCTTTTCGATCTGTTAAAGTGTTGATTAAGGTCTGTATATTCATACGTATATCAAAGCAAGGGGTCGGGTACTCACGTTAGTGGGTGATCCGGCCCCTATTTTGCATGCAAGTTGACTCTCTGTTGACTATATATGACCAATGATTTTAAGGAGCTGGGAAGCCATCTTACATTTCAATGAACATCTTTTATTATGGAACAAGGCATCTATTAAAATAATGGATATTCGCCATATAACTATGCAAATGAAGGAGGGACTTCACTCCTATCGATTCCCTGTGAGCTGTTTCTTATACACGGTGCGTGGCAATGCTGTTATCCAGTTGGATGGAAAAGATCATCAGGTCTCGCGATTCCATATTTTACATGGTGGGAAGGGCTGTTGTCTGAACATTTTGCCTGTTGAAGAGGTCCTTGATTATTATATGATTTATTACAAAGCCATCATCCCGCTGCCTGAACGTCAGGATATTCTGGCCTTGATGGAGCACCGTAATCCCTTCAAGCTTCAATACGGCTTTGCACCTGATCAGCCTGTTTCCTTGTTAAGCAAAGTACAGTACATGATGACAGCTTGGGAAGAGCATGAGGCACTGGAACAGTTTCATGTAAAGTCATTATTTTATCAATTTGTATACGAGTTGTTATGGCAAATCCACAATGGGCGCGTGCCAACAATAAAGCCAGACCTGGTTGCCCAAATGAAATATTATATGCAGGAACACTATGCTGAACCCATTACAATGGACTTGTTAGCAGAGCTTATGGACAGCAGTCCACGTCATTTATCAAGGTTATTCAAACGCCAGACTGGTTATAGTCCGATTGATTTTGTCATTCAAATCCGGATGAACAAAGCGAAGGAACTGCTGCTTGCTACAGATGCTACTTTACAGGAAATTGCCAAGGCTGTTGGTTATCCGGATGGTTATTATCTTGCTAAAATATTTAAAAAATATATGGGGATTGCACCTATTCGTTATCGTAAGCAGCATGAAAGTCCTAATGTACCATCGACTGTGGCACGATTAGGCATTGTACAGGATCTAACTTCCTTATATATTGATAATGATTATCATAATCAGCATATATTTGAGGAGGAATTATTGATGTACAGAAGTAGAAAGACACCCTTGGCTATCACATTATTACTTTGTTTAAGCCTATTGCTTAGTGCTTGTTCAACTGGTGGGGCAGGAAGTCCGGCAGCCAATGAAGGTTCTCAGAAGCCAACGAATCAGGTATCGGCCAACAACGCTAACAATACAGATACACAATCTCAAATGAAGACCGTAACCACCATAAAAGGTGATATTGAAGTACCGGTTAATCCACAACGAGTGGTTGTCCTGTATCTAATGGGTGATTTGCTTGCTTTAGGCGTAAATCCTGTGGGGATTTCTTCTATAGAAGAAGGAGCGGCTTTTGCGAGCGAACTGGAAGGTGCCACTTCATTAGGAGCATTTAAGCCGGACCCGGAAGCAGTAACTGCGCTTAATCCCGATCTCATTATTGTTACCAATGAAGAAATCTATGAAGGACTTAAAATGATTGCCCCTACAGTATATATTCCTTATGACCTGCCAGTAGAAGAACGTATGAATTTGCTTGGTGAAATTCTGGGTAAAGAGGGACAAGCTCAGGAAATGTTAGATAACCTTCACAAAAAGGTTGAGCAAAGCAAGGAAAAACTTGAACAAGCAGGTATTTTGGATAAAACCGTCACAATAATGGAAAGTAACAAAGGTTCCATGGCTGTAATGACAGGCTTGGGTTATGGCCGGGGTTCGCAGATTATTTATCAATATTTAGGGATGAAAGCACCTGAAGTCTTGCAACGTGAAATTGAAAGTGCAAGAAACGATGCTACAAGCAAGGACGTTTCTTATGAAGTATTACCTGAATATGTGGGTGATTATATATTCCGTTCTTCCTTTGAAGGAATGGTTGATCTGTCAGACAATTCAATTTGGAATAACATCCCCGCAGTCAAAGAAGGACGTCTGATTGATATGAGCTTTGGTTTATTTTTCTACAATGATATTTATTCGTTAGACAAACAGCTTGATTTTATTGTGGATAACTTGCTTAAAACCGCGGAGTAATTGGAGGGGCCGCTTAACCTGTATAATTGATTGAAAGGCACTTTATTTGGAAAGGAGACATCATTCTTTTGAACTATTATTTTCTGGAATCTCAATATCCACGTAGAGGGTTTATTAGTGGCGGAACAACTTTCACTCCCCAATTAGATATGAATTATTTGGCGATAGAGAATCCGTTGCCCGAGGGGACAATGGCAGAGGTTGAGCTACTGTCTACGGTACGCAACCTGAACGTAGATTATTTTGAGACGATCACAGGAACGAGACACGTATCAGATCGTTTTAAAACGCTGTTGGAGGAAACGAAAACAAATACACAGTTTATTCCGACAACGGTGTGTTACCACGACGGTCGTGCGGTTGAAAAAACCTATTGGACTGCACATCAGCTCGATCGTTTGGATGTTTTTGATTATGAACGTTCAGAATATGGGCGCAAAGCGGTCATTGCTGCATCTGTACAACAACCTCCACGTAAGATCGTCAAAGTTGTATCTCGAATCTGCCTTCATGAAGAGCGAATTGGCGAGCATGAATTTTTTATGCTGGATTATATAAATATCTTCAAACCTATTGTTTCAAAAGATTTTTACGAAGTATGCCGAAAACATAAGCTAAATCTGAACGTGACAGAAGTCGAAAATGAAAGCATCTAAAGTGCTACATGAATATAATGAAAGCAAAGAGAAGCCCGCGCAAAACGTGGGCTCTTAGTCTTTATTTTTCCCCAGTAGCCACCGGGTTCTCCTCATAACTAATCCAGTAACTCCAGCTTCCGGAATACAACTTCACATTTGAGTATCCCGCTTTTTCCAGTGCAATCACGTGCGGACAGGTGATTAAGCCTGAACCGGAGTGCAGTAGTATTCCTGCGGCGGGTTCAGAAACATGAAATACATACATAATTTTCCTAAAACTTATTTCATTTGTTCAAATCGCTGAAGAAGGATCATTAAGTTTACTAAATGTATTTAAGTTTTATATGACTTATAAATGTTAAGTATACTTACATATCATTTATATTTATAAGTTTTTTCTTGATATGCAGCTCGTTAATGTTATGTTTGTTAACGAAAAATATTGTTGTAAATGTATTTATATGTTAGTGTTTATTTGTGTCAGAAAATATTACATAATACAGAGGGGGAGCGTAATGTTTATTAACCGAACGATTAGGAGATTTGGAGTTTCAGTAGGGATTATAGGTATGCTTACATTTGCTCTACCTTCAGTGGGTTTTAGTATGCCACTGCAACCAACAACTATCGATAAGGTAGAAGGTGATTATTATGTAACGTCTGCGATTGAGAACATTCGCTGGGGATCACTGCCTAATCGAGACAGCTCTCCGATTCTTACTGTACCATCAGGAAGTGCTGTAACATTTGATACGGTATCGCATGAGGGACTGATAGAAGATCAAGGGAGAAATCCAGTGGAGTACTTCGGCAAATTCGGTATCTCACCCGATGGAGTGTTGGATGATGCGAAGGCAATTGGGGCTTCTGCGATTAAGCATGATTATGTAAAAGACGGACCTCATATTATCACTGGGCCAGTAGCGGTTGAGGGAGCAGAGCCAGGAGATGTTCTTAAAGTAGAAGTCCTTTCGTTGCAAACTCGAGTTCCATATGGTGTCATTTCTAACCGCCATGGTAAAGGTGCCCTTCCTAACGAATTTCCAGAAAATACAGGCCCACAAGAGGGAGCTAGCGCAACAAAACCGGAGCTATATAATAATGTATCTATATTTACGCCTATTGAAGAAATCAACGGCAATTGGTATGGGGTATTACCAACAAAAGCTGGCAAAAATGTACGTTTCCCAATTAACCCGTTTCTAGGTGTTATGGGGGTTGCACCAAATACCAGTGAAGTTGTGAGTTCTATCCCACCTATTGAAACAGGAGGGAATATGGATATTAATGAGTTGGGTGTTGGTGCAACTATTTATTATCCGATTCAAGTTAAAGGCGGACTATTCTATACTGGTGATCCACACTTTGCTCAAGGAGATGGAGAAGTAGCGTTAACTGCATTGGAAGCTTCCTTAAGGGGGACAGTTCGGTTAACGGTGTTAAAGAAAGGTGATCCATCACTACCACACAGTGGAGAATTTACGCAACCCTTTGCTGAAACAGAGGATTATTGGATTCCAATTGGACTGGACCCTGATTTGGATGAAGCAATGAAAGAATCAGTACGTGAATCGATTCAGTTCTTATCTGATAAGCTTGATATGGATAGAAGTGTAGCTTATGCGTACTTATCGGCGGCAACGGATTATGAAGTATCTCAGGTGGTAGACCGAACTAAAGGGGTTCATGGACTCATTCGAAAAACCGATTTCCTTGAATATGTTGACGTTGCAATGTATGTAGGTGGTACGGTAATCAAACCGGTTGTTCATAACAATGAGTTCTACGTACCGATTCGAACAATTTCCGAGCTATTGGGCGGTACAGTAGTGTGGGATAATAAGACGCGTACAACGCAAATCAAATTAGGTGCGAAAAATATAAGTGCGCAAATTGGTTCAGATGTGTATTCAATTAACGATAAACTAGTGTTCAATAGAAACGTACCTAAGCTTTTAAATGGCGAAACCGTAGTTCCGGTTTCTGTTATTAATGAAATACTAGGTGCTTATGTAAACTGGACGACGATCGACAAGACGTTAACAGCTAATGTATCGTTAAGTAAAAAACAATAATAGATTTCATTATCAACCGCGGTGGACAGATATCCATCACGGTTTTTTTCGTTATCATGAATCAAAAAAAGCTGCCACTTGATGTCTACTTCTGTGTGCTTTTAAATACTTACTGGGTTGTATTGTTGAATTGATGTTGACTCCGAACATAGAAAAATACATCGCCGGGGCAGATAAGCCACCTAGCGATGTATTCCTCTTTGAGATAATGTGCACCCTCGCTACATTCTTAATTTTCCTCGGTAGCCACCGAATTCTCCTTATAACTGATCCAATCGCTCCAACTTCCAGAATACAACTTCACATTTGTATATCCCGCTTCTTCCAGTGCAATCACGTTCGGGCAGGCTGATACGCCGGAGCCGCAATACACGATAATCGCACCATCCTTGTCCAGCTTACTGAAACGCTCTTCTAACACCCCAGTATCTGTCCAACGTCCATCCCAATCCAACACATCTTTCCAAAAATAATTCACCGCACCCGGAATATGTCCGGCCTTGGCATCAATCGGTTCCTCCAGACCCGCATAACGGCGAGCATCACGGGAGTCAATTAGCACGGCACTACCATTTGTAGAGGCTTGTTGCACATCCTCAACACTTGCCAGCATAGCTGGCTGCACATTCACCTCAAAGGAAGATGGGATCTGAACCGGCACATCCGTAGTCACCGGATATTTGGCGTTTTTCCAAGCGGAGAAACCTTCGTCCATGATATACACCTGTTCATGACCGATATAGCGAAGCAGCCACCATAGCCGAGATGCATTCATTCCGCCTTGATCGTCATAAGCAACAATACGACTATTGGAGCCGATGCCAGCTTTGGAGAGACGACTTGCGAGCACAGCCGGATCAGGAAGCGGGTGACGTCCTCCGTGCGCAGACACAGGAGAAGACAGATCTTTTTCCAAATCGAGATAGACAGCTCCTGGAATATGTCCAGCTTCATAGGCTTGTCTTCCAGCCTCTGGCTGACCGAGCAAGAATCGGCAATCTGCAATAACTACATCCGGTTCATACATTCTGGCGAGCAGCCAGCGCATGGATACAATATTTTTCATCAAAATACACCGCCTTATGAGAGTGATAGAGTCGTTTATTACTATGATTTACGAAAAAATACGTTATACCGTTGTAGGTTCAATAGGCCCTTTTCCCGCAACAGAGGCTTCTGCTGAAGCAATCTGAGGTTTGGTTTTGCCATATCGAATGAAGATCCATACCCCGAATATAATGACAACCCCGGCAGACATCTGTAATGCACTGAGGGATTCGCCGAGCAGCATCCAGGCCAGTAATGAAGAGAATACGGGTTCCCCAAGTACGCCCATGGATACCGTCGTGGCATTCATATATTGAAGCAGCCAGTTGAAGAGATAATGTCCAAAGATCGTTGGCACAATGGCGAGCAGCAGGAAGATTCCCCACTCTGACGCAGCGTAACCTCCGAACGGATGGCCCATGATCAGATTATATACCGCCAGCGTGCAAGCAGCTACGAAGAACACCCAGAAGTTATACGAAAATGCACTAAGTCCCGCTCGCAAAAATTGACCCAGCAGCATATGAACGGCGACTGCGATTGTGCCAAGTAAAGACAGGACATCACCTTGCAGGGCAGTACCTGCCAACTGGAAATCTCCTGCGCCAATGACGATTGATCCAAGCAGGGCGATGCCCATGCCGATGATCATCATGCGGTTAATTTTGGCTTTGAACAGCCATACCGAACCGGCAAGAATCAGTATAGGCTCCAGCGCGAGAATAACTGTGGAACTGGCAACACTGGTGAGCCGCAGCGAACCCATCCAGAGCAGGAAATGAAGGGCCAGCATCACACCGGATGCAAGCAGCAAGCCCCACTGCCGTAAGCTCAGACGCATCATCTCATGTCTGTATTTCCAGACAAACGGGAGCATTAGCAGATTGGTCAGAAATAGACGGTACATGGCAATGACCGCAACATCTGCGGTAGACCAGCGTACAAAGATCGAAGAGAAAGAAATGGCGATAATGCCGACAAAGAATAACAGATAGATGGATCTGCCGGCACGGTTCAAGCTTGTCATGGGTGTAGCTCCTTCTTGAAGTCTGATAGCGTAAATCACTTCATTATACAGGAGAAGACAACCGCAGGAAAGATAAAGAGAACGAAGAGATAAGTAGATTGTAACCGGGCTTGTAACTATTCTGTCATTCTCCCGATCCATTTTTCTATTAATCTTCTATATAGAGACATGAAACGAGATAATATACCAATAATCGGGAAAAAATGAAAGTAAGGAAGTGGCATGACAGTGAGAGTTCAACAAGAGAGAGCGGGAGAACGTGGCAGTATTCCGCCTAGCACAAGTCGCACGAAAACACATAAACGAAGAAAAATCCGGTATGGAAGGGTAATCATAGCATTAATGCTCCTGGTACTGTTCGTTACCGGTATTACATATGTATTCTTTGGCATGACGCATTGGATCAAAAGCGTTGTGGCGCCGCCTCCGATTACTGTAATCGAACAGCCGGCCAAGCTTGGCATGATACAAGTTACTCCGGATGCGAAGGAGGAGCCGGCACGGTTCCAGGGCCAGGTTCGCAAATTGGCTTACATAACGTTTGATGATGGGCCAACTGAATATACAGAACAACTGCTGGATATATTGAAGCAGCATGAGGCGAAAGCTACCTTTTTTATGATCGGACGTCAGTTGAATCAGCATCCGGAAGCAGTGAAACGGCTGTTGAAGGAAGGCAGTTATCCTGGGCTTCACAGCATGACGCATAACTATAAAAAGCTGTATAAGAGTGGCAGCTCTGCGAACTTTGTGAAAGAGTTCAAGAAAGAGCAGAAGATGGTGCAAGACCTGATTGGTTTTACACCTCATCTTATTCGTGCACCTTATGGCAGCAGTCCACAGATCGGTGAAAAGTTCAGAGGGGACATTGCTGCGGCCGGATTCAAAATGTGGGACTGGACGACAGATTCACTCGATTGGAATCTTCCCGGTCAGCCGGACAAGATTGTGGCCCGGGTGAGCAAAAGTGTACATCGGGATAAGGAAGTGATTCTGATGCATGAGCGGGAGCAGACGGTGCAGGCTTTACCACGCATTCTGAAGTTACTCGAAGATCGGGGTTACGAGTTCGAAGTATACGATCCGGATGCACACTGGGTAGCCAATTTTAGCGGAGATACCCGCTTGTAATATAACAACAAGATGATGCAAGAGAGGAAGGACTTGGGTGCTAACGAGTAAAAAAGTGGCGCTTGCGGCAGTTAGTGTATTGCTAATTCTGCTGGTGAGTGGTTGTGGAGATCCGCAGGAGCCTGCGGCAAATCAGATAAACCAATTGGTGCTCAGCGGTCAGGAGATCGATCAGAGTTTGAAGACGCTGACCAGTCATGAGCAGGAAGATATGAAGTTATACAAGTCTATTTTAGACAAAGGCAAGAACAAAAACAGTGATCTCGAAGCACTGCTGGATCAGGCAGCAGATCATATCCATGAACGAAGAACGTTGTTGAAAAAGGCGGAAGAGGCCATGGAACAGACCAACGAGAAGACGGTGGCCCTGCGTAGTTCATTGAAAGAACTATCATTTGAAAAAGAAGAAACGTTGGCACAGGCAGAAAAGGTGCTGGATCAATATGAAGCAAGAGCACGTGCATTGGAAAATTTTGTTACTTCGTATCAGTTGAGTCTGAGTGCCGATGAGCAGTTGTATGATCTGATGAGAGAAAGTGCAGAACCTAATCTGGTTAAGATTAAGCGAGCCATTCGGGTACGGAATAGCGAATATGCGAAGCTTGCTGAATTCCGAAAGCAATTTAACCTCCAGACCAAAGCGTTTAACGGAGCCAATGCCAAACTGGTACAGATGGATCAGGCCAGCTGAGCAGAGGATCTGAGCAACCATTCAGACATTTTGCATGATTGAGCTGCCTGTCTCCCGTGTAAGTACTAGTATACAGCCAAGCCAATGGATGAGAAGCAACATGGACAAGCATCATTGCGTATAAGCTAACGGAGGTGTTCATATGCGAAAAGGAAATACAATGAAAGTCAGTGCATCACTCCTGGTTTTACTTATGGGATTCTCGCTTGTGGCTTGTGGGAACAGTAATCCTGCTGCACAGCCAACAGTGAATAATACGGAAGAACAGTCACCAGCACCGGAGCAACAACCAAATGAAAGTGCTGCAATAGAAGCAGAAGGTATTCTGACTGGATGGGCTGATCCGCATACCGTTGAGATTCGAGTGAATGAGAAGCCGATGTCATTCCAGGTGAGCGAAGATCTGCAGAAGTCTCTGGATGATATCGATGACGAAGATTCCGTTCGTTTCAAATATGTAGAGAAAACGATTGATGCAACAACGAAACAGTTGGTACTTACAGAGATTGCAAAGATTGAATCGAGTGATGACAATAACGGTTCCAATGCAGGCGGTACAGTAACGTCCGATCGTCCGAAGACATCAGAGCTGGAAGTGACGGTAGAAGGAATAACCGAGAAACGTCCAGTGACATTGGCACAAGCGAAAGGTTATTCACTTTATGTGTTTGAACCGATGGCTTTTGACGCTGAAGACCATGAATTAACAATGAAGATTGATCCGGATTATGAGGTAGAGATTGAGAAGCTGCCGGCGAATTACAATCTGGATGCGCTGAAGATGGATGCCAAGGAAGAGTTGTCGGAGACCGGAGAAGTGAAGCAGTTAACGGCTGAACAACTCAGCAACGGCCCGATGAAGGATGCAAGATTATACATGATGTCCCAGAATGATAAGAAAACAGAGTATTTTATCGTGAAAGAACTGGACGGCAATGGTTTCATTTTCCACATCCAAGCACCTATTGGTGAACCTTCGGAAGGTTTCCTGCCCATGGCATATGCATCCCTCAATTCCATTATGAATGAGTAGAAAATTAAATAAAAAAGATTCCCTAAACAGCGTGTTTCCTTGAGAGAGGAGATGCGCTGTTTTATTAACGTTACTACAATATAGATAGGATGTACCGTGCCGTGCATAGACAAATAGCCGGAAGGAGCGATGCTGCTGCATAGGTTCCTCCCGGCTTCTTGGCCGTGCTTCTATTCAGTTTGCAGGATCGAACCCATGCCCTGATCCGTTACTCAGGTTAGTATAGTCGATTCCTTGCGCCCTCTGAGTTCTTGATAACGGGCGATTACATTCTGATGAACGGGATGTTCGTCGGGAATTCCCATGCGTTCACGGATGAAGGCGGAGACGCCATCTTCGCGAATCATGTGTTGTAGCTTCATGGCTTCCTCGTCGCGTTTGTCATTAAACAGCATTGCGGCCGCCATAGCAGAAGTTAAATGAGGAATTTCAATTCCGAATTCACTGGCCTGCAGCGCTGGGCGAACAAGCCGATCATGAGGCGAGAGCTTGCGAAGGGGGGAACGTCCAACCCGGGTGACCTGATCTGTCAGGTTGGGATTGGCGAAGCGTTCCAGTATGGTGTCGATATATTTGTTATGCTTCTGTGCGTTGAATCCATGCTTCTGGATGAGCATCTGACCCGTCTCTTCCATAACATGGCGTACCTTGGCCCGCAGGGTAGAATTACTCATCACCTGGCGGATTGTCTTGAATCCTTCGAGATAGCCGAAGTATGCGGCGACACAGTGACCTGTATTTACCGTAAACATTTTACGCTCAATATAAGGTTCAAGCGAATCCACATAGTGGACGCCATCTATTTTCTTAAAACCATCCAGAAGTGCTGGACGATGAACGACCCATTCGTAAAAAGGTTCAACAGTGACCTGCAGCGGGTCTTCGTGGTTTTGAGCCGGAACAATCCGATCCACAGCTGCATTGGGGAAAGAAACATAACGTTCGGCTTTTTTGCGAGTTTGTTCATCCAGAAATGGATAGATGCGTTTCTTCAGCCTGGTGCTACCACCGATGGCATTTTCGCAAGCGATAATATGCAGTGGAGCCTGATTATTGTTTTTCATGCGAAGTTGAATGCCTTTGGCGATCGATTCGGCGATATCTCCGAGTGCAGATACACCCACCGCGGTTGTGATCACATCGGCTGAAGCGATCTCTTCAGCAACGAGATTCTGCTCATTCACATTGATAGCCGTCACGTTGTTGACAATCGTAGTGTCCTGATCTCTATTGGCAAGTGTAATCGGATATTCCTGTCTCTCTTGAAGCATGGAGATTTTCTTCGGGTTACGTGCGACAAAGCAGACTTCGTAGTCGGAAGCGGACAACATATGACCGATAAAACCGCGGCCTATATTGCCCGCACCAAAATGTACAGCTTTCATGTGTGAACTCCCCCTTTAAGGATTAAATCGCGAAATTCGTGCAGACCTTAGACGGTAGTGACGAGTGGCTTCGAAATCAAATCGTTAAATGTAAGGTCAGTCAAGCAAGACAGCCGTTGGTGAGGCATATCGAATTCCAGTGTTCCTGTGATGGTATTCGAGATGACTACGCAGTGCATACCAGCCGCAGCAGCTGCACGCGCGCCGTTAGGTGAATCCTCAATCGCTACGGCTTCGTCTGCAGTTACTCCAAGGGCTTCAAGCGCTTGAATATAGAGTTCCGGGTCAGGCTTCACATTTGCAACATCATCTGCCGTACGAATGACTTCAAAATAATCTTTCAGTTTCAGTTGTTCCAGATGTTGTTCAACCCACTCCCGTTTGGAGCTGGATGCTACAGCCAGTTTCAGTCCGGCTTCACGTGCTTGTTCAAGATATTCCTGAATACCAGGACGCACCTTTTCTTTGTTCATCAACGCAGCGTGCTGCAACTGAACGGATTCCCTGAACGCTTCCCGATCGATCGGAAGATTCAAATCTGTGATGAGGTACTCATACGGATTAAATGTTTTCAGACTGGTACCGATGCATTGTGAATACATCTCCAGGGTTAAATCTACGCCGTGTTCCTTGTAAGCATCACGAAAAGCAATATACCATGCTGTCTCTGTATCAATAATCGTTCCGTCGAAATCAAACACCAGTGCCTTAATCATAAATTTGTTCCTCCTGTTTCAGAATTAGTTTGGGGATAAAATAAAAAAAATGAAAATTTTCTGCAAATTCATTCCCTGTATTCATTAACCTGCGGGATATTAGTTGACGCAATAACCCGAAAATGAATATTAATTTGGGAAAAAATATGCGTTTGAAGCTAATAAAACCGTAACATAGGACAAACCGAAGGGTCAAGCGCGTCATGATTGTTTACATTGAAAATTTTCACATGTATGATTTGTTTTCAGAAAATGATGAGCGTTGCAAACCGTTAACCCTTTTGCATGTAAGCGGTGTACTGAATAAACTGTTTTTACAGCTCAAAAAAATAAAACTTTTTTTATGAAAATTTGCTATTCTGGCCGTTCTACAGCTTTCGACACTTTTATAATAGAAGAAATGGAGCTTAATTTATTGGATTTTATTAGCTTTACGCCAGATCAGGCCCTGTGGGAGAATGGAAGAAAGATTGTGAAAGTATATGGAGTAAGGGAGGAAGACAAGCATGTTGCAAAAGGACCGTTTCAATGGCTGCTTCATCGGGCTTGCAGCGGGTGATGCGTTGGGAACTACCGTGGAATTCAGTAGCCCGGGCACATTTGAACCCGTAACGGATATCGTGGGTGGAGGTGTATTCGGGCTGGAGGCAGGGCAGTGGACAGATGATACATCCATGGCTCTGTGCCTGGCAGAAAGTCTGGTACGTAAGGCAGACTTTGATCCTGCGGATCAGATGCGCAGATACACCAATTGGTACAAGGTCGGGTATATGAGCAGCACAGGCGATTGCTTTGATATCGGCGGGGCCACGCGAAGTGCCTTGGAGAGGTTTGAGATAACTGGAGAAGCCTACAGCGGATCAACTGACCCGATGACGGCGGGCAATGGCTCTATCATGAGGCTTGCACCTGTCGCGATGGCTTATGCTAATCAACTAAACGAGGCGGTTCGTTATGCCGGGCTGAGCTCCCGGACAACACATGCTGCAACGGAAAGTGTGGAAGCATGTGAAGTGCTGGCCGCCATAATTGTTGCCGGTCTGCGCGGAGCGAACAAGAGCGTCATGTTGATGCCGGAGACATGCAGACAGTGGAGGGAAGAACCTACTTTTTCGCCCGCTATTGAAGAGGTTGTTATGGGTTCCTATCAGAGCAAAGAACCGCCGGAAATTAAGGGCAGCGGCTATGTGGTTCGTTCACTTGAAGCAGCACTATGGGCGTTCCATAAGTCGTCAAGCTTTGAAGAAGGCGCGTTGTTAGCTGTTAATCTGGGTGATGATGCGGACACTACAGGTGCGGTGTATGGGCAGATCGCAGGTGCTTATTATGGACTGAGTGGTATTCCGGCACACTGGCGGGACAAGCTGGCTATGCGTGAAACGTTCGAACAACTAACAGATGCCTTGTGGTTGAAGGCGACAGAAAATCGTTGATTAGAGACAGGAGAAGAGAACATCTATGAGCACCACAGGACACACAACAGAACCACAGGCTTCGCAGTCAGGTAAACGAGGGGCGTTTCCATTATCCCTGTTATGCCTGACGATAGGGGCTTTTGCGATTGGTATGACTGAATTTATTATTATGGGCCTGCTGCCCAATGTGGCAACAGACCTGAATGTAAGTATTCCGCAGGCTGGACAACTCATTACGGGATATGCGCTTGGTGTAGCGGTAGGTGCGCCGATATTGACCGTATTTACACACAAGATTCCGCAGAAAAAACTGCTGGTACTGCTGATGTGCATTTTCATTATCGGGAACGCATTGTCCGTTATTGCTCCCACCTATGGGTTGTTAATCTCAGCACGGATATTAACGGCATTTGCTCATGGTACGTTCCTTGGTGTAGGTTCAATCATGGCAACGCGGCTTGTTGCGCCAGAGAGAAGGGCAGGAGCGGTATCGGTTGTTCTCGCGGGGCTAACGATTGCCAACATCATTGGCGTTCCGTTTGGTACATTTATCGGGCAACAGCTCGGATGGCGGTCATCTTTCGGGGCGATTACGATCTTGGGCATCGTTTCTTTGATTGGTATCATTCGTTTCATTCCCATCCTCCCGCAAGGAGCACCAGCGAACCTCGGACAGCAATTTCGGAATCTGGTTCGTCCACAAGTGTTGCTGGTTCTGCTTATTGGGGCGTTGGGGTGCGGAAGTTTGTTTACAGTCTTCACCTATATTACGCCGATGCTTGTGGATATTAGCGGCTTTGCGGAGCAAAGTGTGACCTGGATTCTGGTGTTGTTTGGCTTCGGTGTAACCTTGGGCAATTTGGTTGGCGGCCGTCTGGCAGACTGGAAGCTGATGCCTTCGTTAATCGTCAACTTTGGGATCTTAGCTGTTCTGTTAGCTGCACTTACGATTACACTAGAGAATCCTTATCTCGCGGTAATCACCATATTCTTCTGGGGTGTAGCCGCGTTTGGTATTATGCCGGGACTTCAGATTCGGATTATGAATATGACCCGCGAAGCGCCGCTGCTGGCGACAACCTCAAGTCATTCGGCATTTAACCTGGGAAATGCCGCTGGTGCCTATATGGGTGGGTATGCAATTACGCATACAGGACTTATCTCAGTGCCTTTGTATGCCGCAGTAATTGCTGCACTGGGTTTGCTGGGATTGTTCATCAGTCTGTTGATGAAGGACAGACTGACTTCACCCGAGGGTGCAGAGGTAGTTAATCCAGTATCCGTACACTAAACAGATGTCAAGAAAGCCTCAGCCATCCTGTGTAACCAGGGGCTGAGGCTTTTTGGGTATGTTGTTTTAATAGATTTCAAGCTCATTGATTCGCACATAGGTTGGCTGATGGGAAGGACCTTTACTCGCTACGACACGGATCTTGGAGGTACTGACTGCTGAAAATGTGTGTGAACGCGTTAACTCTTGATTGCCTGTAATCTGTACAAGATTCACCCAATTTGAGCCATTCCAGTATTGCAGATCATAATTGGCAAGCGGGTATCCCTGGGTGGTATACAGATCAATTCGCTGGATTGAACTCGATGCCGGCAAATCAATGACGACATATTGGGGAAGTGAGGAATTACGGTTATTGGCCCAGCTATAACTTTCCCCCAAGGCCGTGTTACGATCCCCGTCATTGATTCGGGCTGCTGAATACCCGGGATAGGTGGAAGTTACCGTTATGGCAGCATTTCGTGCCAGGTTCTGTCCGGTTCCCGGATTGGTAGGGGTTTTCACCAGATTCACCAAATTCCAGCGCAACTCGAAGAGTTTGAAGGACTTATTAAATACAGCTCCTTCTCCTTTGACGAGAGCATCAATCTTTAGAGACATGGTACTGGGCACATTATTGCTGCTTGTCCATTTCCCTGTGCCTTCAATGCCGGCAAAAACACTTACCTCAAGTATTTTTTTGCCGGCAATTTTCAGACCGACTTCCGCTTTGGCTCCTGCCCAAGCAGTGATCTGTCCTTCAATTTTATGGGTTACCGTAAGATATCTGTTCACACTGCTGTAAGGCTGGATCTTCACGGGAATAAAGACACGTGTTTTCCCTTTGACTCCCGCAGTAACCGTGTATCCCTGATCGACCTGAAATTCAAAGGTGACATTGCCGTCAATACCAATGACCAGAAAAACGCCGACAGATACGGCTCCGAGATTGCCAGCACCAATGTTGAAGCCCATGATTGGAACTTTGACCTCTTTTTTGAACTTGGCATCACCTTTGATATAGATGTTGGCTTTCTCACCAGCAGTAAATTTCAGATCATATTTTCCCCAAAATCCGTATTTCCCCGTAACTTTGGGTGCAATCAAGGTGAGCTTGCCACCTGCTTCAACGAACACTTTGTTACCGTTTGCATTTTGTTGATTTACAAGTACCTTCTTGAAATCACAGACAAACTCATTGCCGGATTTTTTGCAATTGGCAAAATCACCTGCTCCAGCAGCACGAATCACATCATTCAGATCCGTTGAATTAATATCAGTTAATTCCGTGGAGTTTATTTCATTCAGATCCATATCATTTGTATCATTCATGTCCATGGAATTCACATCATTCAGATCCATGGGTGCGATATCCGTGGAAGCGATATCCATTGTTTCTGCATCCGCAACCATGTCCGTATTTGCATCTAAATCATTTTGAATCGTGTTGTCGATGTTGAACTGTCGCATTTCAGCATCATCAGCTATATCGGTCTCTAACAAGGAAGGGGTTTCCTGAACAAGCCATTCCTTGCTATCCAATACCATCTCAGGATCAGGCATGACGATATTGCGCTCTTCGAACGAGACCTCCTGCTCGGGAATATCATAGTAATCGAACAATTCCTCCACACCCGGAGTGTTGTAATCTACCCGCATACCACCAGAGCTTCTATTGACGCTTGTAACTTTGATAGCCCGGGCAGAGGACTGATCGAGAAAGATCTGACCAGGAGCTAGGTTATTACCGATCTGGGCAGCCTCTTGGGTGCTAAGTTCTATAGAACCTTTCTCTTCCACCGTTTCAAAGACGGCATTTACCACGGGAAGTCTCTTCACCATGGAAGCAGGCATGGGTTGGGTTGGTTTTAACTGATAATCGACTTGCTCGAATTGACCTGAAGAAGAAATGGGGTTGCTAATAGCCAGTCCATCTTCGGAGACGTTAAATGAGATTCGAAAATATGCTTCTGAAACTGGAGCATTAACATTGGTCTTGCCTGCCCAGATCCAGCGTGCACTGGTCTCCTCAGGCATGCCACTAATCTGTTTCCAAGGATCACTGCCATACCGTCCGAAGTCAGTAGCACGTGACCATGACGAATCATCGAATTTGGGTTGCTCCCAACCTTCGATATATCGTTCAGATACTTTCCAGTTGAAATCCGTAACCAGATTCTCATCTCCGTAGCTAAGGTCTGCCAGCAGTCCCGCATAGAGGCCTATATCCTTCGCTTGAACTGCAATCACATTGATGCCAGATTGAATGGGCACAGGGAACGTATAGGCTTTGGCCCAGTCGGTGCCTTTTCCCGTCTGTCTGCCGTTTATAAAAAGTGTGAACTCATCATCTGCGGTTATAGATATTTTTCCTTCATTGTTAGATGCAGCATAGACATTGGATGGCCATAATCCTACAAGTAAAGGCAGCAATAATGTAATAACCAGGAATGAAGCCCATGCTTTTTTGATCGACAAGCGTACATTGAACATCATCATTTTCCTCCCAGAAAATAAAGTAGTTGCAAAAGATATTGGCGGCCGAAACGTTGAAACTTTTTCGTAAGCATATCTCAGAAGAAAAATATTATGAATCTATTGAAATTGTTCATAGACACCCCCCTATGGAAGCTATAATAAGGTAAAATATTCAATTTAACAACAGTATTTTACAATTTTAATTATGATTCGAGAATAAAGAAGAAAGAAGAAAAACTCTGATGCTATAAGATCATTGAATTGAATCGCTAGAAATGAAAATATTGTTGCAAAAAATGGATAAATAAGTTTAAATATACTATATAAGTAATTCTATGTCAGGAAAACAGAGTGGAATCTACATGTTTCAGTGTTTTTCTGAAGGGAAGGGAGGTGATCTAACCTGTTTCTTGTAAGGGCTTTCAATTTTGGGTTAAGAGGAAGCTTGCTTCACCGCGTTAGAAAAAAGTTGAACTTCAGCATCAAGCGTAATCCAGTGAAACTTCGAGAAACGCATACTTAAGTTTGACAAAATTGAGAGGAGAAATTGAGATGAAAAAACGTATTACAATCCTTTTAAGTCTTTCGATGATCGTTGCCATGATTGCCCCAACAATGGCTTTTGCTACGGATTCCAGCGAGGTTGGGGCTCAGAACACAGCGTATGAATCTATGAATGTATCCGGCAATGACGCAAACAATGCGCTTGCTAATACTCCGGTGGTGCCGGCACCACCGGGTTTTGATGGCTATCGAAACAATATTCCGCACGGAAATACCAATCTGATATCCTATTACTCCACAACGGTGGGCAATACACGGAAAGCGACCGTGTATACACCGCCAGGATATTCTCCGAATAAAAAGTATAACGTCTTGTATCTCCTGCACGGCATCGGCGGGGATGAGCATGAGTGGGTCAATGCAATGAAACCCAAGAACATTTTGGACAACCTGTATTCGGAAGGCAAGCTGTCCCAGATGATCGTTGTCATGCCGAATGGCCGTGCCATGAAGGACGACCGTCCAGTCGGTGACATTTTTGCTCCGGACAAAGTGGCTGCGTTTGAACGGTTTGAGCAAGACCTGCTCAAGGATCTGATTCCTCATATCGAGGCCAATTATCCGGTATACAAAGACAAGAATAGCCGTGCGTTGGCCGGTCTGTCCATGGGTGGTGGGCAGTCGCTTAACTTCGGATTGAAAAATCTGAATACCTTCGCTTGGGTAGGGGCCTTCTCGGCTGCACCGAATACGCAATCTGTATCACAGCTGGTTTCCAACCCGGGACAAGTAGCCAGCCAACTCAAATTGTTGTGGATCTCCTGTGGATCAAGTGACGGTCTGTTATGGGTCAGCCAGAACTTCAAAAACGGCTTGAGCAGCATGAATATTCCGCATACCTTTTATCTGGATGTAGGTGGACACGAACCATCTGTCTGGAACAGCGGCCTGTATCAGTTCTCACAACGAATCTTCAAATAATTTAATTTGAATTAGCTTCTTGAAGCAATCGACAGGAGAAACAGGAATTCATATCGATATGTAGCCTCAGTTCTGTTCTGCACAGGGCTGGGGCTTTATGTTGGTTAGTGTGCGAATATGACATGATGAATGAGAGAGAATATGTTAGCATGAAGGAAGCAGATCCACATGGAGCGGGTAGTTAATTACATAGGTAGATACATGAAGGAGAGAAATAGGATGTTCTATTACAAAGGTGCGTTTCGGGAAACGGACAATGTGATCTATTTTAAAAGCGATGTTTCATTAGCCCAGAATGATGTTGTCCTATTTGGTGAAAAGAAGTATTTTATCGAAAGTGTGGAAAAAGAATTTCTCCTGCTTCAGCGGGTGGGCTCCATTGTTTCTGTGAGTCTGTGAAATCTTCGCAAGATCATCCCCTTTTTCAAGTGTACGTGCACTTCTGGGCCTCTGCCTACATACAATAGATCGACCCTGTTCCCACATGTGCTCAGGCCAGATCGTTGTAAAACTGCAGGAGGTGTCATCCGTGCCCGGATTGTTTACCGCAATTGCTCTATTCATTAAAGAGTTAACGTTACTCGTCTCGTATGTCAAAAATAATGCGTTCCCCCAGCCACTGGCTGAGGGTGATGAAGCCAAACATTTGCGCCTTATGGCTGAAGGCAATGCTCACTCTCGCAATCTGCTCATTGAACACAATCTGCGCCTCGTCGCGCATATCGTCAAGAAGTTCGACAATACGGGTGAAGATCAGGAAGACCTGATTTCCATCGGAACCATTGGTTTGATCAAAGCGATCGAAAGTTTTCAACAAGGCAAAGGCACGAAGCTTGCCACATTTGCGGCGAGATGTATTGAAAACGAGATACTTATGCATCTGCGTTCCCTGAAGAAAACACGCAAAGACGTATCCCTGCACGACCCTATCGGTACGGACAAAGAAGGCAATGAAATTACATTAATCGACATCCTTGGCACAGAAGCTGATGATGTTGTAGATCGGGTACAGCTCAAGATTGAAAAAAGCAAAATTTATCGCAATCTAGATATCCTGGATGACCGGGAGAAGGAAGTTGTAATCGGTCGATTTGGCCTGGAAGCAGGCGGGGAGGAACGAACTCAACGCGAAATTGCGAAGGAACTGGGCATCTCACGTTCTTATGTATCACGGATTGAGAAGCGGGCGTTAATGAAGCTGTACCACGAGTTTTATAAGCAAAAGTAGTTGTTGGATAGATAGCGCTTTTCGTTAAAAAGATGGTGCTTTCTGAACCTTCCGCATTTGTAGGGAGATGCATTAAGATCGAAAATTTGATACACTGCGCTCTCTGAAAATGGCACGGACAAAGAGGGCAATGAAATTACACTAATTGATATCCTCAAAACAGATTGGAAAAGAAAAAGGAATAGATTAACAGACCAGAGGGCGCCTTTATCAGGAGCCCTTTTTACTGTGAAGATACTTAAAACTGGATCTAAATAGTATTAATTATTTGGGGTTATGACCTAAATAAAGGAATTTCCATTCCCGTTGAAGAATATCTTGTACACAGACCAATTTAATATATAAGGAGTAAATCATAATGAAGCAGCTTTTTCAGAAAACTCCACTGTGGTTTTTGTTAATCTGGATTGTAGGATTTATGATGATCGTGTTCAACTCGTTTCAATCAAACTCGGGTACCATTAACTTGCTTGCATTATTCATAATTAATGTTGCTAATGCTATTCGAATTTGGAAAAACGAACGTTCATTAGCAATTACCTTTTTAGTTGTTGCCGCTCTATGCTTGGCTTATATTTTAATATACTTCTATAGATATGTATAATCAGCATGACATGGCATGAGAATAACAACAAAGGAATGTACATAGGCTGATGATAGTATGGATCGGATGCAACTTAAGATTAATAAAAGCCAAGGGCATGAAATAGGAGCATATGAAGTGGTCACCTTTTACAAAGGTGGCCTCTTTGCTTTTGCAAAAAAATATATAAAAGAGGGATATGTATTCTGGGCAGATTATTATATGATGAGTAATAATATTTTGCATCGTAGAGAGCATGTACAGAAAGAGAGTGGTGGTTGATCATGCAGCAAGAAACGTTAACAAGGGGATTAAAGAACCGACACGTGCAGTTGATGGCGATTGGAGGTGCGATCGGTACAGGTCTGTTTCTTGGAGCAGGCAAAACGATCCAGCTAACAGGGCCATCCATCTTGCTGGCCTACATTATTACGGGTGTTGTGTTGTTCCTGATCATGCGTGCATTGGGGGAGCTGCTGTTAAGCAACTTGCAGTATCATTCCTTTGTCGATTTTGTGCGTGATTACCTGGGAAATATGGCGGCATTTATTACAGGCTGGACCTATTGGTTCTGCTGGATCTCCATTGCCATGGCTGATATTACGGCCGTTGGTTTATATACGCAGTTTTGGTTTCCGAATGTACCTCAGTGGATGCCAGGGTTAATTGCGCTGGTCATTTTGCTAATTATGAACTTGGCAACGGTCAAGTTGTTTGGTGAGATGGAATTCTGGTTTGCCCTGATTAAAGTCGTGGCTATTCTGGCACTCATTGTTGTTGGTTTATATATGATTTTCAAAGGTTTTACAACGGATCAGGGTCCAGCGAGCTTCACCAATCTGTGGAGTCATGGGGGATGGTTTCCGAATGGACTGCATGGGTTCATCATATCGTTCCAGATGGTGGTATTCGCCTTTGTAGGCATGGAACTGGTGGGACTCACAGCGGGGGAAACGGAGAATCCGGAGAAGGTTATTCCTAGAGCGATTAACCAGATTCCGATCCGGGTACTGCTCTTCTATGTTGGCGCACTGCTGATTATTATGAGCATCTACCCGTGGAACGCCATTGTGCCTACTGAAAGTCCGTTTGTACAAGTGTTTGCCGCTGTGGGTATTGCAGCTGCCGCCGGCATTGTGAATTTCGTGGTACTGACTTCCGCAGCGTCAGCGTGTAACAGTGCCATTTTCAGTACAAGCCGTATGGTGTTCTCCATGGCAAAGGATCACAACGCACCTGAATCATTTGCAAGACTGAACAAGAGGAAAGTCCCTTCCAATGCGCTGTTTTTCTCCACGATCGTTATTCTGATCGCGATTGTGCTGAACTATATCATGCCAGAGGGTGTATTTACGCTGATCACGAGTGTGTCGACTGTGTGCTTCATCTTCGTCTGGGGCATCATGGTAATCTGTCATCTCAGATATCGTCGTACTCAGCCGGAACTGGCGAGTCGCAGTCGCTTCAAACTGCCACTATATCCGTTTTCGAACTACTTTATCCTGGCGTTTCTGGCATTTGTGCTGGTGGTATTGGCATTGGCCGAAGATACGCGTGTGGCACTGTTTGTCACGCCAGTGTGGTTTATTCTTGTTGCGGGGATCTACCTTTTTAAAAAGAAAAATTTGAGTAATAACAGACAGTAGTCTTACCATCGTTGCCAAATAAAGCCGCCCAATGATATTGGGCGGTTATTCGTATTTATATTCTTGCAGCCTCTTTGCCTTCACAAATGCCTGCGTAGATGGCATCACAGATATCGATGGTATACTGGCCCGACATCCCTTCAAGTGCCGTGTTGGTGAATGCTGCAACACTAAGTTCTTCTTTTGGATCAACAAACCAGGAATGACCGTAAGTTCCACCCATCCGCCACGTACCCGGGGATTCCGGTGTACCGGCTGCGACAGGATCTTTAAGTACGGTAAAACCAAGGCCAAACCCTCTGCCTGGCCAGTATGGCATCACGAGATCACCGATTTGATTGGTAGACATCTCAGCCGCAACGGCTTCTGTAAGGAGAGGCTGTCCTCCTAGTCGCAATGCTTCAAGTAAAGTAAGAAAATCTCCGGTACTTCCAACCATACCCGCTCCGCCCGACAAGTAAGCAGAAGTATGATTCACACGATTGGGTGACAGTCGGAAGCCAGCAGTACCCTCAATAAAAGGAATCAGCTCCAACTCCTGATGAAGGAGACGCGGTTCTTCAGAACCATTAGCATATGCGGCTGTCAATCGTTCCGAATCCACCGCAACAAAGTCAGTGTCGGTCATGTGGAGTGGATGAGTAACCAGCGTTTGGACAGCTTCTCGTAGTGACATCCCAGTTACCTTTTCGATAACGGCACCAAGTACATCTGTCGCAATGGAATATCTCCACATGTTGCCTGGCTCATACAGAAGAGGAGCAGAAGCCAGCCTCTGCAGATTCTCCTCCAGACTCATTTCAGACCAATCCATTCCGTCCGATACTCCTGCGAGCTCATAGGTTCCCTGATCTTCTTGGAAGAAACGGTATGTTAAGCCTGCGGTGTGCGTCATCAACTGATGTACTTTTATTAAAGCATCCTGACCATTGGCAAGTTTGGGCCGGAATGCAGGAAGCCAGCGTGTCACCGGATCATGGAGACTCAGCTTTCCTTGTGAGATTAATGCCAGAGCTGCTGTCGAGACAATAGGTTTGGTTACGGAAGCAAGTCGAAACAGAGCGTTTTCCGACATGGTGCGTTTTTGCTCCCTGTCTGCGAAACCAGCAGCCCGGCTATATACCAGTTCCCCTCTTAAAGCAACTTGTACAACTGTTCCTACAATTCTTTTTTCGCTTAGAGCCCGATCAATGGCTTCATCCACATAATTATGCAATGTCGTCATGTCTTTTTTTCTCATGCTTATCTTCCTCTCACCAACTGATGTATTTGATTTCTCGTGATAACTGTGTTTATTATATAAATGATTGATCTTGTATTACATGGTTTGTTTAAGGCATTATAATGGATTAGCGAATATACTTAAGGTAATTTCTGAATATATCTTATGTATTTAAAGGAGTGGATCACATGGACGAAATAGATCAGCATATTCTGTATCACTTGGAGAATCAGGCGAGATTATCCATGACCGAACTCGGCAAACTGGTGGGGTTATCTCAGCCCGCCGTTACTGAACGAGTCAAACGAATGGAAGAAAAGGGAATTATCGAGGAATATCGAACCGTAATCTCCCCATCCAAATTGGGCAAGCAGAGCACAGCCTATGTTCTTTTTCGTACGCGGGATTGTTATCCTTTCCTGGATTTCTGTCGTGCGTCACCTGAAGTTGTGGAATGTTATCGGATAAGCGGAGAGTACAATTACTTGCTGAAAATCCTCACAGATACCATTCAGGGACTCGAGGAGTTTCAGAACAAGTGTGATCCGTACGGTACTTACATGACTTTAATCACCATGTCTTCTCCAATTGCACATAAGAATCTCGTGGAAGGACCAAATCTGTTGGCACAGGCAGAATAAGATTCTGGTCTTTAAAATGAAAAAACAGAAGAGGAGTCCACATCAAGTGAACTCCTCTTCCTCCTGCGTGTAACTCATGCAAAATACCTTCCTGTTATTTTACTTACTTGGGAAATCCATATTTATAAGCACGCATAGCTACAAGCAACGCAGGAATGAGCAAAATAAACAGCGCCCCAGAAAGGTATCCTGCTCCAAATACTTCAAGAAGGATGCCCCCGATGATACCTCCTCCGCCAATCGCCAGATTCCATGCTGTAACCAGCATCGATTGGGCGACATCTGTGCTTTTGCCTCCGGCTTGAGCGATGGCAGTCTGTAACAGTGTCGCGGCTCCGCCAAACGTAAATCCCCAGATCATGACGCCAAGGATAATAATCACAGGTTGATGAGTAGCGATTCCCATCACGACAGAGGCCAGAGCGAATGATGCCAAGCTAATGATAACCAATCTCCTCAAAAATCGGTCAATGAGCATTCCGGTTAACCAAATTCCAACAATGGAAGTAAAACCGAAAATGAGCAAAATCAAGTCGACTCTGTTAGCAAATACGGTCTGGGCAAGGTAGGGAGAAATATAGGTATATAGAATGTTATGGGCAAGCATCCAAGCCAGAACAACAAACAGAATAGGCCTAACTCCCGGAATTAAAAACACCTTATGCAGCGGAAGACGTTCACCAGCTGGCTCTCCGGCAAAATCCGGCATTCTCCAGAGAACCCATACGATTAAAGCTACGGTTAGAAGAGATACCATCCCGAAGATGAGGCGCCAGCCGACATAAGAACTGAGAAAACTACCGATTGGGACACCCAGGGCTAATGCTACCGGAGTGCCGACCATAGCCACAGCCATGGCTTTACCTTTTAACGAATCCGGAACCATCCGACGAGCATAACCTGCTGTCATTCCCCATAACACACCCGCAGAGACTCCAGCCATGAAACGAGCAGCAAGTGTCAGGATATAATCCGAAGATAAGGCGGTAACGGTGTTAAAGACAAGAAAACCGCTAATGCATACCAGCAGAAGAGGTCGGCGTCTCCATCCGCGTGTAGCAGTAGTCAAGGGAATGGCAGCAACAAGTGATCCAATGGCATAAAGAGTCACCAACTGTCCTGTGAGGGCTTCTGTGATCCCCAAGTCTTTTGCAATTTGCGGCAGCAGTCCCGCAGGCAAGCTTTCAGTGAGGATGCAAATAAATCCCGCCATGGCTAATGCAAGAAGCCCAGCCCACGGAAGGCGTTCTGAAGATATGGAAGGTAGCTCCCTTTGCTTTGGGAGGGATGTGTGAGCGGTCATGAATAAAACCTCATTTCTTATATTTTAATCCTATCCAGAACTATGCATATAAGCTTATCTGAAAAAATCAAACTTTTGCATACAGGATTAAAGGTGAGAAGGAGGTTTTAACATGATTTTTAATTTAATTTGTGAGTTTATCCGTTAATTTAGTATGTTCTAAAGTCAACTGAAAAAAGAGCAGGGAGAATGTCTTCTCCTGCTCATTGGCTCAAGTCATTACTTCATCGGATTAGCTTTCATTTCCTGTCCCATTTTCTCAATACCGTCCAGAATTTGATATCCATAACCCCAGAACTGGCTGAAATCTGTCACATAGATTTGTTTGTTCTTGATCGCGTTCATGCTTTGCAGGGCAGGGTTGGCATACAGGTTCTCAATTAGCTTATCGATATCCGGTGAACCGGCATACGCGGACAAGAGCAGGTAGTCCGGGTTCGCTGTGATCAGTTGCTCAACACTTACCTCACCTTGCACACCATCAAACGTATTTTTCAGCTTCAACAGGCCAAGTGCATCAAGCTGATACGTATCGTTCTGCATGCTGCTTACCGTAATGGTGTCTTCCGTAGCGGGTACGATATAGGCAAAACTATGCTCAGGCTGATCGGCTACACTTGCCTTAATAGCTTCAACACGAGTCTTCAGACTTTCGGTGAATGTTGCGGCATTATCCTGAACGTCGAAGATTTGTCCAAGTTGTGCAATATCGCTATAGAGGGTTTCGAGTGTGCCTTTGTGATTCGTCGTTTGCAGAAACGTGCGGATATTCATGTCATTCAATCCATCGACGGTACCCACGCCCCAGTCTGCATCAGCGAAAAGGTCGCCCCGTCCGAGTACCAGATCCGGGCTTGCGCCTACAACCAGCTCTTTACCTACATAATCCTTGGACAATACCGGAATTTGGGCGAAATCATCAGCCACATCGGGTGTAACGGAACCGTATAGAGCAGCGACACCGACCATTTTATCGGTCAGACCTAATTTGATGAGCATCTCAGCCGCAGATTGGGTATTCGCAACAACACGTTCAGGTGCTTTATCGAATACTTGCACTTTGGGTTTCCACTCGCCACCCTCACCCGAGATCGTGAAATTTTCAATGGTGAGCGGGTACGTCGTTTTATTTGTATTCTCAGCAGGAGCTGAAGTTTCTGTCGTGTTAGTTGTTGAAGTTGTTTCTTCGGCAGGGGAAGAAGTTGATGCATTCGAACAGGCTGCAAGCAGCAGTAACAGGAGACTTAGAGCAGCGAAGCCAATGGTTCTGGATGTGAATTTCATTAAATGATGAACCCCTTTTCTATGTGTTTTAAATTGACAAAGATAATCATTCTCAATTATAATCCGAGAAAACACATTGTAAATAGCTAAATTTAATTTGTTCTACATTTTACGCGAATTGATGGGGGAAGAGATGGCACAGACGGTTCAGGTTCAGACACAGCGTATGGGGAAAAGAGAGTCTCTGATTCATAGTAAATCCGGGTTTGCTTTACTGATTGCAGCTTTAATCATGATTACGCTTATATCCGTAGGTATTGCAGTTTCCATTGGACAGGTACAAATTCCACTGGCGGAGTCATATCGTATTCTTTTATACAAATTATCGGGATTTCAGTGGGGGACAACACCCATTGAGGCAGGTTCCTTTACCGATATCATTTGGCAGATTCGTTTCCCGCGTGTGCTGATGGCGATGTTTATCGGTGCAGGCTTGGCCTTGTGCGGTGCTGTTATGCAGGCTGCTGTGCAGAATCCGCTGGCTGATCCTTACATACTGGGTATATCTTCAGGCGCTTCACTTGGAGCAACCTTTGCAATTCTTATTGGATTCGGTGCGATTGGGTGGCTTGGTCAGACGGGGGTGGCTTTCTGGGCCTTTACCGGTGCGATGGGTGCGTCCTTACTGGTCCTGACTTTGGCAGGGATTCGGGGGAAAATGACGTCGGTCAAGCTGGTGCTTGCCGGAATGGTGATTAACGCGTTATGCAGCGCTTTTTCGAACTTTATTATTTATTTTGCCAACAATGCTGAAGGCATCAAAACGGTGACATTCTGGACCATGGGCAGCCTGGCGGCTTCCGGATGGAACAAGCTTCCACTCGTGGGTATCGTCGTGCTGGTGGCGATTCTATTTTTCCTTTTACAGTCCAGAGTTCTTAATACGATGTTATTGGGGGATGAAGCAGCTGTTACGCTGGGCATTAATCTGAGTGTGTATCGCAGACTGTACATGCTGTTAACCGCTTTGGTGACAGGTGTTATGGTGGCGAGCTGTGGCATGATTGGTTTTGTTGGACTCATTATTCCGCATATTGTCAGAGGTCTCGTGGGTTCCGACCATCGTAAAGTGATGCCTGTATCCGTGCTGTTTGGAGCCATTTTCCTCATCTGGACGGATGTTATTGCACGATCCCTCATATCCAGCGTGGAGTTGCCAATCGGTATTATTACGGCCATGATTGGCGCACCAATGTTTATGTATATGCTGGTCAAAAAAGGCTACGGTTTTGGAGGAAATTAAACATGAAGCTGAACGTAGAAAATGTATCCATCTCTGTGCTGAACACGGACATCATCAAGGATATTTCATTGCAGGTGAACGGTAAACAGTTCGTCGGACTGATCGGACCCAATGGTTGTGGCAAGTCAACACTGCTCAAGAGCATTTATAAAGTGATCAAACCGCAGCAAGGTAAGGTTTTTCTGGACAATACCGATATTCTCAAATCCAGTCCAAAGCTTGTTTCCAGACACATGGGCGTTGTTGGCCAGTTTAATGAATTGAGTTTTGATTTTACAGTACGCGAGATGGTCATGATGGGCCGTACCCCACACAAAAAAATGCTGGAGACGGATAATGAACGGGATCATGAAATCGTAGAGCAGGCTTTGGAAAAAGTACATCTGACTGGACATGCAGACCGCAATTACGTGTCTCTGTCTGGTGGGGAGAAACAGCGTGTCGTCTTGGCGCGTGTCTTGGCACAGCAACCCCAATTCCTGATCTTGGACGAGCCGACGAACCATCTGGACATCAAATACCAGCTACAAATTCTAAATATTGTCCGTGGACTCGGCATTGGTGTATTGGCAGCGCTGCATGATCTCGAACTCGCCGCAGAATATTGCGATTATCTCTATGTGGTGAAAAAGGGCCAGATTGTGGTCCATGGCAAACCGGCTGATATTCTGACTCGCGAGATGATTGGTGAGGTATTTGATGTCGATTGTGAAATCTATACAAATCCAGTTACGGGCGGCTTAGGCATTGCTTACCTGAGTACACGTTGATTGGGGCTATATCTTTGTTTGGATGACGTGGAGAAATCTTTCGAAATAATCAATTGAAGTGAAAATAGACCGTGCCTGTTGGAGCGATGTTGTTGAGTGCTCACAAGGCCGGTCTTTTGTTTTTTAGGTGGGGGTAGGGATCAACTATTGAAGCTTGGGATCAACGGGATGAGCATGAGCACCTTTACTTACTTCTTGGAAGATATCTGAGGAGTTATCGCTATGCGTTGAAGAATTGTTGCTGTTGTCTTGTTGTGGGTGTTCTCCCGTTGCTGGACCACTGCCTGTAATCGCATAACTTCGTAAGATCTCTTCCAGATCTCCAATCGTCACAGGACGAGCATGTCGTTTCAGGACATAACCAAGTTGACCATTGGGTTCCACCGTTGCCGTCTCCAGATCGTCTACTCTTGTAATTCCGTGCTGTCGCATATGCATCTCAAGCTGATCCATCGTATAACGCATACGTTTCAGATTCGCTATAATGACCTTTCCGTCCTCTACCACGATTTTGGAACTGCCACTCATTAACCGTTCAAAAATATTAAATTTCAATTGCAGTTGTTCCACTACAAGCAATGTCAAAATGAATACCGATGCTGATCCAATCGCTTTGCCAAGCTCATGATTTGCGATGGGTTGTACAATCGTTGTTCCGATGGAGATCATGATGACCGTTGTGGCGACACTCATCTGTGAGATCGACTTGCGTCCTGCAATTCGCAGCAGAATCATGCCGATAAGTACAAGTAAAACAGATTTCCATATCCAGTCCATACGTATATTCCTTTCTATTCCAGTATGCGCTTTGTTTCTTAGACTGTTCTGGAGTTGGAGGAATTATGCAGATGGCCAAATCCATAGCTTTCATTCCGCCCACCAGATCGTTTACAATAGGGTATTGATGAAGTGAACAAAGGAGCGGGTTACAGTGGCAAAACAGAAATATTATGTTGTCTGGGAAGGCAAGAAGCCGGGTGTGTATAACACATGGGCAGATTGCAAAGCGCAGACGGATCATTATACTGGAGCAAAATATAAATCCTATGAGTCCAAAGCAGCCGCAGAAGAAGCGTATCGTGCTGGCTGGAAAGGGAACTGGGGTTCAAGTGCAGGCGGAGCGTCGAAGACAAAGTCGGCTGGTAGCGGAAGAAGTGCTGGCATGGAAACGTCAGAGGAAGTGGATTACGACAGCGTCTCTGTTGATGTGGGCACACGTGGTAACCCCGGACCTGTAGAATACAAAGGAGTAGACACCCGCACCGGTGAGGTTATTTTCTCCGTCGGACCGATCTCCAAAGGCACGAACAATCTGGGCGAATTTTTGGCCATTGTACATGCCCTTGCACATCTGAAAAAAGAAGGCAGTACCAAAACGGTGTATACCGACTCGGTCAATGCCATGAAATGGCTAAAGCAGAAAAAAGTAGCCACGACATTAGCACGGGACAACTCCACGGAAGAGATCTGGCTGATGATTGATCGTGCGGAGCAGTGGCTCCAGACGAATACGTACAGCAATAAAGTGCTAAAATGGCAGACCAAGCAGTGGGGCGAAATCAAGGCGGATTACGGCCGGAAGTAAGTATTTATCCGTATCAATTTCATAATACCTGTAGCTGCTTCACTCAAGGCTAGATATAGATCAAAGCGGTTTAATTTGTCTATATCTAGTCACAAAAATCCATTTTTAGTGAGTTATAAAATTGATTTAACCAAAGGATGCCTCCTTTATTTCTGGTCTATTAGAATCGTTATTTACAATTTCCAGTTTCCGCTCTATAATCATCTGAATATGATTAGTTAAACATATGGAGGAGCCTGTCATCTGCAGGCCCTCTTTATCTTTTTGGTCCACTGATTAGCAAGTCCATTCAATAGAATGGGGTATTTGAGTATATATTGCAGGAGGCAGACATGAGTTCCATTTATAGAAGTGAAGAAGGCAAGAGCAGCATACTTGAAGAGTATGAGATTTATTTGAACGAGTTGGGTGAGAAATTTACTCGGGAGTATGTAGAGACGCGTTTTGGAAAGACGCATGTTTTACTGACGGGTCCTCTAGATGGTAAGCCGTTATTTATTCTCCAGGGCGGTAATTGTGTGAATCCGATGACATTGTCATGGTTCTCTTCTTTATTTAAAGAATACCGGATTATAGCTCCTGATACGATTGGTCATCCTGGTTATAGTGAGGAAGCGAGTATTTCGACACGGTTTGATAGCTTGGCATTATGGGTATCGGATCTGTTAGATCACTATGATATTGAAAAGAGTGCATTTATCGGTCCATCGTTTGGAGGAGGCATTATCCTCAGACTAGCTACCTATATTCCGGAACGCATCTCGTGTGCCGTATTGGTTGCTCCTGCGGGTCTTGCGGTCAATTCCAAAATTAAAACAGCTCAGGATATCACGCTGCCACTCGTCAAGTATCGTATGACGTCTTCACCATCTTCTTTGCAAAAAATTACGGACAACATGTCATGCAACTGCATGAAAGAAATGGATAAAAACATTATCGGCAAACTTTTTAAATACGTCAGCATAGATCAGGATCTGCCCAAGCTTACGGAGCGGGAAGAACTGGTGAACTACACGTCACCAACCTTGTTATTGGTGGGGGAGAAGGATGTCTTTTTCCCAGCGGATAAGTGTATTGAGCGAGCTCAAAAGATTATTACGAATGTAGAAGCCATCAAGTATGATACAGGACATTTTCCTTCACAGGACGTATTGGTTCAGATGAACGAGGAAATCGGGCGTTTTTTACAGAATAATTATTAATAAAAGCTGTAAATGAAGGATGAGAAATGTTATTCTCCAGTTTAATAAAGTAATTACATCCATCTGTCGATACTCTATATAAGAGAATGCTTTTCTTCTATAGAGTAGTGTGGATAGGGATTAGCAATATATCGCAGAAGGCTTGATATCATTAATATTTAAATATTTCGCGTTAAGGTGTTTCAAATTGCATCATTTGGTTTATATGTATAGTTGGCGATGAATTGCTGACTGGTTAAACCAAGTGATGCATTTACGCGGAAAGTCTTCCGATCGACAAGGTTGAAAAGAGGTCTGTTATGAGAAAAGACAATTGCAAAATGGCATTGCAGCGCAATGTGATTATAAATGATACATATCAGGTAAGACAGGTATTAGCCAGCAGTGAGTTGGCTATTGTATATGCAGGGCGAGATCGTAATACAGGTGCCAAAGTAGCCATTAAGGAATTTTTCCCACAGAGACTCGCTGAACGTCAGGCAGACAAGCGGAGAGTATTCTGTTCTTCACGAGGATATGGTGGGCAATATCAGGAGTTACTGGCTGCATTTCTGCTCGAAGGTGAACTGTTATCGAAACTGGACCATCCTCATATTGTTTCGTATTTGGATCATTTTGAAGCGAATGATACGGGGTATCTGGTTATGGAATACTGCACGGGAATCACATTGACCGAGTATTTGAATGAACATAATCATGCTCTTGATGCTGCCTTCATAACGGAGACGCTGCTTCCACTGGTGGATACATTGGATTACATACATAAGCAAGGCATTCTTCACCGGGATGTGAAACCTTCCAACATTATGGTTATGGAGGATGGTACACCCAAACTTCTGGACTTTGGCTCAGCTACCCGTTGGCCTATGCAATCCGGAGAGAAACAGGTGATATTTACATCGGCAGGTTATTCTCCACTGGAGTTTTATTCGGAGAAATCCAGTCAGGGACCGATGTCGGACATCTATAGTTTGGCGGCTCTGCTCCATTATTGGACATGCGGGCAACCCCCTATGGACGTGAAACAGCGGTTGTTCCAGGATGAATTGCCATCTGTTCGCTCACATAATGAGTATGTGAATCCTTGGCTCGCTCGTGTTATTCATTGGGGGTTGACGGTTCGTTCTGAGAAACGCTGTGCCTCTTTAGCTTGGGTCAGAAGCTCGCTGCGAGTTCAAGCTTGGGTATGGAAAGTGCGCAAGCCAGGTACAGTGGAATGGTCTTTAGCCGAGAATGAACATACACAGGTCTATGAAGTGGAGTCGAAAAAGCAACATGAGATGGCTTGAGTTATAACACCTCTTTTATAAAATGGTATGCTAGATGAGCATATTCGTACAATAAATTAAACCAAGTCGACTTATAAAAGAGGAGATTTGGTTTTTTTGTTATTTATTATGTTATAGGGAATCGGATGTAATTGAATGACGTTATATTTTATAGAGTTCGTCTCGAAGTTAGCCAGACGATAAATCATGCCGTGATTAACAGCTCCACCTATAGATAGAATTTGAAACGAACACCCCAACTCCGATACAATGTTCTCATAGAGTCTAAGAGAATGGATCAAATACGGTGCAGAAATGGAGAAAACCAATATGACTGAATTTATCAACGCTGACGATATTAATGACGTAATTCTGGCTGCGGCAGCAAACGAGTTGGAGCAGATGGTGGACAAAATGTGTGAGCTGATTGGCATGCCTTTGGAACAGACAACAGAACTGGAGCGTCAGGTCATGGCTGCTTTTGGTTTTGGCGCGGTGTATGGCATCACTCATCGGGATCAGCTGGCGGAGCCGCAGGCCCATGCCTTGAGCATTCGGATGCTGATTAAACCGTTTAATTACAGTGAACAGCAGGCGGTTGATTTTGCCGATGATCTGATTCGGGTGGCTTCCGATCGTGAGGTTCATCCGGTGATGAATACGATTATTCATCGTGGGATTGATGGACACCGCCAATTCAATCAGGAAGACGATGAAGGATTGGAACGTAACATTCAGGAGATTTTAACCGCGGTTCAATCGCAAAAATAGACGGTTTTATTAGATGTGGGAGATGATTGCATTGGATCTGATGAAATTAAGCAAGGAACTCTCATACGCTCTGCGACATGCACCATGGGAGTATGAGCTGGAACTGGACGAAGAGGGTTGGGTGGAAATCTCGCAATTGCTGGTGGCTTTACATGAAAGTCCGTACTGGAAGGAAGTCACGCCAGCCGATCTGGAGCAGATGATTGAAGCCTCGGAGAAAAAGAGACATGAAATCCGTTCTGGCCGCATCCGGGCATTGTATGGACATTCGACACCTCATAAGATATCGAAAATATCTGCTGAGCCACCGGAAACCCTGTACCATGGGACCCCGGCACGCGCAGTGCATTCTATTATGGAACATGGCTTACAGCCACGGCAAAGGCAATATGTACATCTGTCCGCAGATATCGATACGGCCAATCAGGTGGGACGAAGACGGGATGATCAGCCTGTCATTTTGAAAATCAATGCTGCTCAAGCGGCCACAGACGGAATCCTCTTTTATCATGGAAACGAAAATATCTGGCTGGCTGATCACATTCCTGCACGTTATATTCTTGAGCAGTGAGCAGTGACTGGTGAGCAATGAGTGATGAACTGTTGTGGAAAGCATAAATACCTATCTCAAATTGCAGCAGTCGCAATCAACGGGTGAGTATACGGGCATCCGTTCAACGGTTATATCGTTGTATTGATCGTTAGCTCACCAAACCAAAAAAAGGGACGCATCCAACATTTGTTGGTGTGTCCCTTTCTCATATTCAAAACTTACTTGCCTACAATTGCTTTAATACTTTCGCTAAGTGGCTGAGCCGGACGGCCAAGCAATTTCTCTAAAGTATCACTTTCTACAGCCAGTGCGCCTTCACGGATGGCACTTTGCATATCAACAAGCATCGATACGACAAAGTCCGGTAGACCTGCACCTTTCATGATGTCAGCGTAAGCGGCATCGTCCACGTTTTGCACGTTGATTTCCTGCCCAAGCACTTCACCAACAATGGCAGCCAGTTCAGCTTGCGTGCGTAGTTTGCCGGACAATTCATATACGGTATTCTCATGTCCTTCGCCTGCGAGTACAGCTGCTGCAGCATGGGCGTAGTCACTGCGGGTAGCCCAGCCTACTTGGCTGTTGTTGGTGGCATGAACCCAAGGTGCACCTTGGGTAGCTGCTTGCACACTGCCTGCTTCATTTTCCAGGTACCAGTTGTTGCGCAGGAAGGAATACGGAATGCCGGATTCACGAATAGCTTTTTCTGTAGCGCGGTGAACTTCCGCCAGGGAAAGGGTATTTTTCTCTGCATTCACAACGCTTGTATAAGCGATGAAACCCACGCCTGCGTTCTTGGCAGCGTCAATGGCAGCCTGATGTTGGCGAATACGCGTTTCATTGTCACCATCAGTTGAGATGAGCAACAGACGGTCTACACCGGCAAAAGCTTTCTCCAACGTCTCCGGTTGATCGAAATCACCATGACGCACGTCAACCCCTTGAGTGCGGAGTGCTTCCGCTTTCTCTGGATTACGTACACTTACTGCCACATCCTTGGCAGAATTGTTTTTCAACAATGCCTCTACAACCAGTGAACCCAAATGACCTGTGGCGCCAGTAACCAAAATTTTCATTTTCTTTTCCTCCTAGGATATGTGTTTTGTTTGCATATGGATGTAATCAAAATTGTTATAACAGGTGTGATTACAACGAAAGGGTTAAAAAAAGCTCATTATGAGCTTTTTTATTCAGAGACATGAATCTGATCCATCATCTGTTGTATGGTTACACGATTCAAGCGCTGTTCCATGGCTGTCTGAGCCTCAATGAGTTCGGCACGCAAGGTGTGTTCAATCATGTTGCCGACCGGACATTTCGGATTCGGATGTTTGTGAAAGTTAAACAATTCCCCATCCTCCACCACCTCAAGCGCTCGATATACATCAAGAAGGGTAATGTCGGCTGGATCTTTCAACAAGGAAGCACCACCCACACCGGGTCTGACGTCAATCAGTCCAGCCTGTTTCAGCTTGGACATAATCCGCCGAATAATCACGGGATTTGTATTCACACTCTGCGCGATCACATCTCCGGTGCATTCATTGGGCATAACAGCGATCAGGGACAGGGTATGAACCGCAATGGAAAAGCGACTGCTGATTTGTCTCATGGGATAATCACCACCGTTGTAACTATAATAGTTACAAAGAGATCGGATGTCAATTCCTTTATATTATATTTTAATGGATAGTTGCTGTTGTTCTGTAATCGTAGATGATCAAACAGATGATAATTGAACTATCAGCTATGTCAAATAAATGAGTTGTGGTTCTTTTGATGCGTTAAAAAAGAAGTAGGTTTCAAACCTTTTAATGTAATAATAGGGCTAAATTCCTATTATTTTCAAGTTAAATGGAACTATATGGTTTTCTTGTTTGCGTACAGAAGAAGAAAAATGACAAAAGCTTCGACAAACTAGAAAATTATGTATGAATTGACAAATGTAAAAGCGATTATATAATGTGTTTAACTACAAGATTGTACATTTAGTTACAAATGATTCCAAATAACAAACGGCGGGAGTGGGACAGGCATGTGGTTTTTGGTTCTATGGTTGTTAGGTCTAATTTCAGGGGGAGTACACCTATATGTGTTAGGTTTTCCCGGGGAAATGAGCGAGATTAGCAGGGTGTTGCTGCTTCATCAGTTTGTGGTTACGTTTGGATTGGTTGGAGTGATTGGTTATGTTGTCAACATTGCCAGAGCGGATCAAACAGCCAAAATGTTAGGATGGCCTGGTGGACCATTTCAGGTTAAATACGGTTTTTCCCAGGTAGGGCTTGGAGTTATGGGGATTATGGCCATTTGGTTCCAAGGGAACTTTTGGGTTGGTGTATTGGTAACGATGTACATATACGGATTAAGTGGTCTTTGGTCACATACTTATGTCATGATTAAAAATCGCAAGGCAGATGGAGACAGTATCGGGAATCTCATTATGGATGTGGTGTATCAAACGTTTATCACGGTTCTCTCCGTATTGGCTGGTGGAATCTGGGTAATGCACTAAGCTGTAACTGATTTTTTGCCTTACACAGCTTGAATCTCAATTAAACGATGAGGTGTGGTCGTGATGGTACAAAAAACCGTTGAACTTTCCGAAACACAAAAGGGAATCTATTTTGATTGTCAGGTGAATGATCCCACTTCGTATAACATCTCAGCTTCAATGCAATTTGATCATCTTCAAATGGAGATATTTCGCCAATCCATCGAATTGCTTATGTATGAGCAAGTGGTGCTGCGTACTCGGATTGAGATTCAAAATGATGTACCCGTGTTATCCGTTCATGAAGATATGGATTATTCACTTGCCTTGTGGGACCTAAGTAGCGAGAATCAGGAGAATCCAAAGGAACAACAGTTAGTAGCACTGGTGGATGAATGCATCGGGACACCTTTTGAGCTGGAGAAAGGTCCTCTGTTCCGTATAATGATTGTTCAGATGGATAAAAGCCGATATATTCTGACCTTATGTATTCATCATTTAATATGTGATGGCTTGTCGCTTGAACTGATGAAAAACAAACTTATCCAGTCATATACGTGTCTTCTTGAAGATCAGCCTGTGGATGTCAAGCTGGATGAAGGATTCATCTCTTATGTTGAGGCAGAGAACAAGAAACTGCACGAAAACAAGTACTCCAAAGAGCGGGAATACTGGTTGAACAAAATGAAGGGAGTGGAACCTCTTTCTCTAAAGCACGACTTTCCAGCAGGTTCTGTACAAGAAGGGATTGGTCATGAACTGAGATTTGATATTTCGGAATCGTTAATGGCTGATATTACACAGATGTCCAAAGATAATGAAGTAACCGTTTTTATGTTCTTTATGGGTGCCTTTGGCATTCTTATGAGTAAATATGTCGGTACAGACGATATCACCTTTGCCTCCCCATATTCTCATCGTCCCGGTATGGACTTGGAAGAAACGATTGGATGTTTTGTCCATATGTTGCCTATGCGATTCCATATTGACCTCGAATCAACTCTAAAACCTCTGCTGCAACAAGTAGCCACAACCTGGATGGATACGTACAGGAACATCGGATATCCCAATAACCTCATTGTCAGAGACAGTATGTTACAGGCTCAACCCGGATCACCATCGTTGTTTGATATCTCCTTTGTTTATGATTCCTATGAGGAAGATATGCTCGGAACTCGTATTCTGGATCAGGATAAGGTTACGTTTCCAGGAGATCTGATGGTGGTGTTGAGTCGTTTACCGCAAGGTGCTCAGTTGAAGCTGCAATATAAACCGAGCTTGTTCCGTGAAGATTCAATGGAGCGAATGGGCCAACGATTTCTATATTTGCTGAATCAACTAGTAACCAATTCTGATCAAAAAATCAGTGAGTTCAGCCTCCTGGTGCAAGATGAGAAAGAAAACCTACTGTACCGATTCAATCAAACTTCTTATTTTCCCTACACTCCACAACATATTATGGATATATTTCACGATAAAGTAGCACGTTTCCCGGAGCGGGTAGCTCTAATGGAAGGCAAGCAGCATCAGACCTATGCGCAGGTCAACGCAAAAGCGAATCAATTGGCTAGGCAGATCGTTGCGAGTAAAAAAAGTGATAACGCAGCAGTTGGCGTGCAGATGCCACGTTCCTCGGATATGGTCATTGCCCTATTGGCTGTATTAAAAGCCGGATGTGCTTTTGTACCTGTAGACCCTTCCTACCCTTTGTCCAGAAAGGCCTATATTATATCGGATGCAGACATATCCGTAGTGCTGGCTATGCAGCCCGAAAAAGATGACGAGACTCTGGATGTCCAGTACATCTACGTTGAGGGCGATCAGGCCTATACGGGGGATGTCTCAAACCTCGAAGAGGCGCTGAATCCGCATAGCCTTGCCTATATCATGTACACGTCCGGATCAACAGGCAAGCCAAAAGGAGTCATGGTTGAAAATCATAGCGTAGTCAATACACTGCTTGATCTGGAGCGTCGTTTTCCAATGCAGGCGCAGGATGTTTACTTGCTGAAAACGGCATATACCTTTGATGTGTCCGCCACGGAACTTTTCGGCTGGTTCATGGGTGAAGGCGCACTAAGTATTCTTGAGCCTGGAGCAGAAAAAGACCCTGCTCGTATTGTGTCTACGGTGGCATCACATAAGGTTACACACATCAACTTTGTTCCAACGTTGTTCCGTCTTTTTCTGGAAACGATGGAGCTTCGCTCCGATCTGTCAGCATTGGAAACGCTGAAATGGATGTTTGTTGGCGGAGAGGCAGTCACGCCAGACATCATTGAGAAATTTAACAGGTTAGGCATTGGAGCAAGTCTTGAAAATGTATATGGTCCAACCGAATGCACCATATGGGTTTCTCATTATCCGTTAAGCCATTACGAAGGCTTGGGCAATGTACCGATTGGCTACCCGCTCAATGAGTCCAGATGGTATGTCGTCGGAAATCAAGATGAGCTTCAGCCGTTAGGTATTCCAGGGGAGCTTTGTCTTAGCGGTGTTGGGCTTGCACGTGGATACCTGAATCTGGAACAGATGACCCGAGAGAAGTTTGTCCCTAATCCTTTCTTTCAAGAAGGACAGGACGCAGAGCATTTCAGGTACATGTACCGTACAGGGGATCTGGTACGTTCACTCCCAAGCGGTACGATCGAATATCTGGGACGCATTGATTTTCAGGTTAAAATTCAGGGAGCCAGACTGGAGACAGGTGAAATTGAGAATACCCTGTCATCCTATCCGGGTGTCATCCAGACCGTGGTAGTCATGAAATCATTTGAAGGTAGGTCCGGCTTGCTGTATGCCTACTATCTGTCAGAGCAGGAGCTGCCTTCTGTCGAATTGAGAGAGCATCTGTCTCGTTTGTTACCGGCATATATGATACCATCCGTTTTTGTACATAAATCCGAATTTCCATTGAATAGCAGTGGGAAGATTGACCGGAAGGCACTCATGGCAGATATCACGCATGCTCACGCTTCCAGTACGTTCTATACCGCCCCGTCTTCTGAGCTTGAGAAGGTTATAGCCGAAGTGTGGGCCGAAGTGCTCGGTGTTGAGAGAGTAGGGCGCGATGACCATTTCTTTGAATTGGGCGGAAATTCATTTTCTGTCATTCAGGCTCACAATAAACTTAAGCATTATACCGATGTGGAGTTCCCTGTGCCTCGTTTTTTCGAATGCCCGACATTGCGTCAATTTGCCGCACTGGGTCCGAAAGATGAGGGAGTTCGGATACCGACTGAAAGGGAACAATTGTTTCAACGAAAAGATGGCATTATGCGTGAGGACATTGCAATTGTGGGCATGGCGGTGAATGTGCCGGGTGCTGAGGATATAAGGGAGTTCTGGAGTAACCTTGTTGAACGGCGGGAAAGTATTCACTTTTATAGTGATGATGAATTGAGGGAACTTGGCGTGGAGGAAGCACTGCTGCGTTCACCTCGTTATGTCAAGGCAAAAGGACGTGCCAACGGCATCGATGAGTTTGATGCAGGGTTCTTTGACTATACTCCCGGTGAAGCCAAAATGATGTCTCCCCAATTCAGACTTTTGTATCAGGGAATATGGGAAGCGCTGGAGGATGCAGGCTGCAGACCGGATGAAGCGGGTAAGGTGGGTGTGTTCCTTGGCGGGTCCGATGACTTCGAATGGTACCGTCAAGTGCTTTTTAACGATGCTAACTATAGCAGTAAATACGAAGCATTCACCCTCAGCACCAATCATTTTCTCGCTACCCGAATGGCTTATAAGCTGAACTTAAAAGGGCCGGCCTATACCGCTCTGACGGGATGTTCTACTTCATTGGTTACACCTCATCTGGCATGTCAATCTTTGATCGTTGGAGAATGTGATGTGGCCGTGGCTGGTGGAATTACCGTGGAGTTGCCCAATGAAGGGGGTTACATATTTGAGGATGGCATGATGTTTTCCACAGATGGACACTGTCGTCCATTTGATGCGGCAGCCAGTGGAACCGTCTTCTCCAATGGTATGGGAATTGTGGTGCTGAAGCGGGTAACCGATGCTCTGCGGGATGGAGATCATATCTACGGGGTCATCAAAGGCTCAGCAATTAACAATGACGGACAAGAAAAACTCAGTTTTCTTGCTCCTAGCGTAAGCGGACAGGCTGAAGTCATTCAGGATGCTTATAAGGTAGCCGGAGTAGACCCGGAAACGGTGAGTTATATCGAAGCACATGGTACGGGAACGTTGCTTGGTGATCCAATTGAAGTAAACTCGTTAACTCGGGCCTTTGCTTCCGACCAAAAGCAATTTTGTTATCTTGGTTCGGTTAAAGGCAATGTGGGACATATGGATACAGCCGCAGGTGTGGTTGGTTTAATCAAGGTAGCGCTCAGTCTTGGACAAGGTTATATCCCTGGAACAGCGAATTATGAGCAACCTAATCCCAAAATTGATTTTTTGAATACGCCTTTTAAAGTTAATGCACAAGGGGTGGACTGGAAACAGGGCAATGTTGGAGTCATGCGCGCAGGAATCAATTCATTTGGTGTGGGGGGCACGAATGCTCACATGGTATTGGAGGAGGCTCCCGAGATGGAGAAGTGCAGTCCGGATGATGACGTAAATATATTGCTTTTTTCCGCCAAAACAGAGTACTCGCTGAACCGCACCGCTGAACGGATTATGGAACATCTGACTCAGCAGTCGAATCAATCTGTATCGAACGCAGCGTGGACCTTGCAGTCAGGTAGATCTGTTTTTGCGTATCGTAAGGCACTCATTCTGGATAAGACATGGAAGGATAATCCGGACAAGCTGATACAGCAGCTGGGAAAAGCACGCGTATACCATTCGGCTCAAGGCACTCGTCCCGTATACTTTATGTTCCCCGGACAGGGCAGTCAGTATCAGGGAATGGGTGCAGAACTATACAGATCTACAGAGCAAGCAGGCCTGGCTCCAATCTTCAGAAGTTATATTCAGGAAATATTGGACCTTCTGCCTGCGGAAGAACGAGAAGATATGCTGTCTGTTGTATACGGGGATCAGCACCCTGAGCGAATAAACCAGACGGAGTACAGCCAATTCGCACTGTTCATGACAAGTTATGCGCTGGCCAAGTCGCTGTTGGATCTGGGCATCAAGCCAGATGGCATGATCGGGCATAGCATTGGTGAATTGGCTGCCGCAGCGGTAGCGGGTGTGTTCGAACTCGGAGATGCTGTCAAGTTAGTTCGACTTCGCGGACGTCTGATGCAGCAACAACAACCCGGGGTTATGCTTGCCATTATGGCGGATGCACAGCAGGTGAAGTCACAACTGGAGGAAGACATGTGGCTTGCCCTGGTGAATACTACAGGTTCCAGTGTGATTGGTGGGACAGCTGAAGCCATTTCACGGATGGAAGCCAAGGCTGAAGGACTGGGCTGGAAGTGCATTCGTGTGAAGACTTCCCATGCATTCCATACGCCAATGATGAATCAGGCTGCCGAGGAATTTAGACGTTATTTAGCAGAGCATTCACTTCATACGCCACAGATCCCATTACTGTCCAACACCAGTGGAACATGGGCGCTTGGAGATGAAATCACACAACCTGACTATTGGTCCCGTCATATTTTACAGCCGGTGTTGTTTGAATCAAACCTGGCTGAAGTGTTAAAGGATGAACGGGCTGTATTAATTGAAGTAGGTGCAGGACGAACGCTAAGCTCCTTTGCCAGACAGCACAGTCTATCAAGAGATTCCCAGACGGTACTGAATATGCTACGTCACGTAAGGGAGACGGAGCAGGACAGTATCTATGTGAACCGCAGACTTGCGGAGTTATGGTGCGAAGGCATTGAACCGGACTGGAAGGTGCTCAAAGGGCAGACGGTACGACGCAAATGCTCTCTGCCTACTTATGTTTTCAACAAACAATCCTATCCTGTGGGTGTTTCTCTTTCTGGCTCATCAGCAGTGGAAGGAATGGGTACCGGGGATGATAGGCAGCATGCAGATCTGGGTAAGGGAAGTGGCTCTACTCTAGTAAAAGGGACAGTTTATACTGGTGGTTCAGACCAACTGAAACAGATTGTCCTGGACGCATATCGAACGATTTTTGGCATCGATGATCTAGATGAAAAGGTTAATTTCTTTGCGGTTGGAGGAGATTCTCTCAAAGCAGTCAGCTTGTCTGCATGGATCCGGTCCCATTTAGGAATTCAGCCTGAGGTAGCAGATATTTTCAATCATTCAACGCCTATTCAACTGGCGGAGCATCTCTATGTCATAGCGAAACCAAAAGTGGACCAACAGATAATTCAATCTGCACCCACTATGGACGCTTATCCAATCTCTTCTGCACAGATGCGTATGTTCACACAGGCGATGCTTGATCCAGGCAATACGGCATACAACCTACCGTCTGCAACCATTATTGAAGGTGAATTGGACCGTATAAGAGTTGAGGTTGCTTTGCAGAAGTTGATGCAGCATCATGAGGCGCTCAGAACATCGTTTGAGATACGGGGTGGTCAGATCGTTCAGATTATCCAACCTTCGGTTCGCTTAAGTATGGGCTATGCAGAGCAGCATGTGGCAGATGACCAAGATTTGCCTGCGATGATTGAGACATTGATTCGTCCTTTTGATCTGGGGAGTGCTCCGCTTATGCGGGTTGAACTGATTAAGATAGGCGAGCGCAAGCATCTGTTATTCTTTGATATTCACCATATTATCGCGGATGGTACATCTGTCGAAATCATTACTCGTGACTTCAATGATTTATATTTTGGCAAAGAGCATGCAGTCCGATTGCAGTACAAAGATTACGCGGTATGGCAGCAGCAACGTCTCGCTTCACAGGAATACATTTCACATCAAACGTACTGGCTGGACCATCTTGGCCCTTCTTTACCTGTGCTGGAGCTTCCACTTGACCATGAGCGTCCATCACAGCGATCCATGCAAGGGGGACGTCTCCATTTCACGTTGAATCGTTCGTTAACACAACACTTGCACGAGCTGGCTTCCTCATCGGAAGCATCCATGTATATGGTAATGCTAAGTGTGTGGAATCTTCTTCTCGCACACCGCTCAGGTCAGCAGGACATTGTGGTAGGAACGCCTGTTGCAGGAAGGATGCAAGAGGAGTGGAAAGAGACGGTAGGCATGTTTGTCAATATGATTGCGATGCGGAATTTTCCAACGTTTGATCGTACGTATACTGATTTTTTACGCGAACTTAAACAACATACACTGGATGCTTTTGCGTATCAGGAGTATCCGTTTAATGAGCTTGTGGCACAACTGGGCGTGACACGTGAGTTGAACCGAAATCCGGTATTTGATGTTTGTTTTGATTATCAGAACATGGATTTGCATGGACTTGAACTTCATGGCTTGCAATTCAGTTCTTTTCCGGTGGAGACGGGTACGTCTACTTATGATCTGTTAATGACCTGTCAAGAAAACAGGGAGAAGCAGGTGATTGAAGGATATATCGAATACTCGCTCGATCTGTTCGGCCGGGACACAGTTGAAGGTATGATGCAGGAGTTTATCGGACTCTGCCAAGAGGTTGTAAAACAGCCTGACCTGTCTGTGAGTGAACTGTTTGAGAGAAACGAACGTTCTCATGAGCACCCAGTCCATCGTCTTGCTGGTCCACGTCTGGATTACAATCCTAGGGTAGGTCTGCATCGGCTGTTCGAGCTACAGGCAGAACACACGCCAGACAAGAAAGCTCTCCTTGTATCATCCGGAGCCTCTTTTACCTACAGGGAGCTTAATGAAAAAGCTAATACGCTGGCTTGGAAGCTGATTGATCAAGGTGTGCGCCGGGATGAACCTATAGGCATATTATCCAGACGAGATGAATCGTTGATCATTATGCTATTGGCGGTGCTGAAAGCTGGGGCGGCTTATGTGCCTCTGGACCCTGCTTTTCCGCCACAGCGCATCGTGAATATGATTGAAGACAGCCGAATGAACGTATTGCTGTGTACGCCTGATGCAGAAGGCACAGTGACTTTTAGCGGAGAGCGATTTGTGTATGATCCAACTGCCCAGGATGTGCGCTCATCCGTTAACCCGGACGTAAGCCTCCTGTCTTTGGACCTGTCCTGTGTGATTTTTACCTCAGGATCGACGGGGCGTCCCAAAGGGGTGATGATTACTCATGAGGCGATGGTCAATTTTGTTGAGGACATTAGGCACCGACATATTTTTGCACATGAGACAGATCGCATCATCAGTGTAACGACCATATCTTTTGATATTTTCGGATTTGAAGTGTGGGCACCATTATGCACCGGATATTCGTTGTATCTGGCCAATGAGCAGGAGCAGCTTGACCCGGCTCTTGCTTCACGTCGAATACGTGAACATGGTGTTACACACATTCTTAGCACGGTCTCACGTATTAAGGCATTTGTCGAAAATCCAGAATTCGCTCATGCGTTGGGCAATCTGCGGTGTGTTCTTACCGGAGGGGAAAATGTCCCTGTGGGACTCCTCACCGATCTGAAGCGGCTTACGCCCGCTCGAGTCTTTAACATGTATGGACCAACGGAAACTACGATCTGGTCAACGACCAAAGAATTGAATGACACAGCTGCGATTACGATTGGCAAGCCCATTACCAATACAGAGATTTATATTCTGAATGATGAAGGTGAAATACTGCCACCTGGAAGTTATGGAGAGCTGTGCATTGCAGGAAAAGGATTATCCCGCGGTTATCTGCACAACGCTGCTGAGACCGATGCCCGATTCATTGCAAACCCCAATGTTTTGGGAGGCCGTTTATACCGAACTGGCGATCTGGCCCGTATACTGCCGGATGGGGATGTTGAGTTAATGGGACGGTTGGATCAGCAGGTGAAGATTCGTGGCTACCGGATTGAACTGAATGAGATTGAGCAGGCAGCGATGAATTATGAACGTGTAAGAGAAGCTGTCGTTAAGGTAGAAGGGGCCGAGCCACATTCATTGCAATTAATCCTTTTCTACAGTCTGAAGCCTGGGAGTGGGCCTTCCGTTATGGAAGATGAAGACGTACAGCTTCGGACCTGGTTAAAGCAGCGGCTTCCACAGTACATGATGCCTTCTCGCTTGATTCGTCTGGAAAATCTGCCTGTGCTGCCTAATGGCAAACTGAATCGCAATGCCCTTCGTCTGGCTGATTTTGAGCCGGGAAAGAGGGATAACCCGGCTCTGGTTTATGGCTCATCGATTCAAGGAATGGAGCGGGCAAAAGTTGATCTGGAGCAGATGCTCATTGCAACGTGGAAGGAAATATTGAATCTGGATACGGTTAATATCCATGATCACTTTTTTGACATCGGAGGCAACTCGCTGGGGCTTATTCTGATCAATAATCGGCTGAATGCCTATCTGGATAAAAGCGTTCCGCTGGTGCAATTGTTTGAGCATTCCTCCATTGCAGCACTGGTCAATCATCTGGTGGCTGAGCAGATGCTGCCGACAGTTACACAACAGGTACAAGAGGAGAGCGGACATATCGCTTCGGCTGGATATTCTGTTACGGACCCGGAGCCGACAATAGCTCCAAAAGAGTATGTAATGAGCACAGTTGAACACAGCAAAGTGGAACAGAGAAGACCAGATCAGGGCAGACCGGAACAGAGTATCCCGTTTGCTTCAGAACACAGTAGCAGAATTTCTTCTTCCTCGGATATCGCAGTCATTGGTATGGCAGGGCATTTTCCCGGTTCAAGAAATATCGAGGAGTTCTGGGATAACCTAATGGCAGGTAAGGACGGTATCACCCGTCTGAATGAGGAGGATCTAACCGCTGCGGGTGTACGACCGGAAGACTTCAAACATCCTGATTATGTACGGGCCAAAGGTGTACTGGAAGATACTGAGTATTTTGACTCCGGATTTTTCGAATATCCGCATCAGGAATCCAACATGATGGATCCGCAAATACGGCTGCTGCATCAGTGCTCATGGGAGGCACTTGAGCATGCCGGGTGTGATCCTTACAGTTATGAGGGATCTATAGGATTGTTTGCCGGAAGTGGACTGAGCTTACCATGGATGGTGCAATTTCTCGGTCGCTCCGGTAATCTGTTACAGGCTTTTGAAGCCATGACTTTAAATGAAAAGGACTATATTACAACCCGAGTATCTCACAAATTAAATCTGAGAGGGCCGAGTATGGCAGTCCAGACCGCATGTTCGACTTCTTTGGTCGCTATCCACCAAGCTGCTGAATCGCTGATTCGGGGGGAGTGTGATGTGGCACTTGCGGGAGGTGTCTCTATCTCCTATCCGCTCAAAGAAGGTTATCACTGGCATGAAGGCATGATTTATTCAAAGGATGGTCATTGCAGACCGTTTGATGAGCAGGCATCTGGTACGGTGTCTGGTAATGGATGCGGAATGGTTGTGCTCAAGTCACTCCGCGACGCGCAGAGAGATGGAGATCATATCTATGCAGTCATTAAAGGTTCAGCGATAAATAATGATGGCATGGACAAGATTGGATATACGGCACCGAGTGTGGCCGGGCAGGTCAAGGTTATTCAATCAGCCCTGCATCGTTCGGGAGTGTCTCCAAAAGAGATCTCCTATCTGGAGGCGCATGGAACAGGAACCAAACTGGGGGACCCGATTGAAATTGAAGCGCTCAGGCAGTCATGGGGAACAGATCGTAGAAATTATTGTGCTCTAGGTTCTGTGAAAGCCAATATTGGGCATCTTGATGCGGCAGCAGGTGTCGCCGGTTTTATTAAAACCGTACTGACGCTTTATCACCGGGTGGTTCCGCCACAGATTCACATGAATCGGACGAATCCGATGTTGGAGCTGGAGCATAGTCCCTTCTATATCAACAAGGAGCCACAGCCATTAGAAGACGCGAAGCGTATCCTGCGAGCAGGTGTCAGTTCGTTTGGGATCGGGGGTACTAATGCTCACGTCATTCTGGAGCAACCGCCCGTCCAAGAGAGCCAAGCCAATTATGAATCATTGCTTCTGCTGCCCTTCTCGGCCAAAAGTGAATCTGCGCTGGAACGCACGTACGATTCGGTTCTACAGGCGATTCATGCATTGCCGGACCAGTTGCCCAATGCTGCGTGGACGCTACAGAAGGGAAGAAGCAGATTCATTCATCGTAAAGCACTAATCGTTGTAGACGGTTATACTCCGCCAAGCGAGCAGTCTGTAGAGTTTGAGACACAGGCAAGTGTGATGAATGGGAAGCCTAAGGTCATGTTTTACCTCAGCGGAAATGCAAGTTGGGAAGCGCGCAAGATTCGGGAACTATATGCTTCTGTGTATCGCAGCCAGGTCTCAGAGATATTCAAACAGTACTTTGAAGAGATACTGAACCTCTTTGAGTCCAAGGAACAGTATGCCATTCGCCAAGGCATAGGGCGATCGTTAACCGATTCAAGGCTTGAGCGCATGCAGTGCTTTGTTGTGCAATATGCTCTTTATAAAACCGTGATGCAGCTTGGTATCAAGCCGGATGCTGTCTGTGGACAAGGCGTTGGCGAACTGGTGGGGTTGGTTATTAGTGATGCACTTGATCCAGTACATGCCGTGGGGCTTCTATACAATCTGGAGCATTGGTCACTAGAAGAAGGAGCATTGTCAGATGCTTTGACAGGAAGGATGACAGATGCAACTGTAACAGACCTTGCGTCAAGTATTGCACCACTGTTATCTCCAAATTTCCTGTTTACGCTGCTAAATCGCAAGACGCTTTCTGAATCTGCTGGGCATACGCTGTGGATCGTTTCGAATCAGCTGCAGGATACAGAACAAATAGCCCCGGATTCATTTTCAGAGCCAAACATCATTGCTCTTACTGAAGATCGTCAGAGCTTGCTTAAGGCAGACGTGTATTTAATGAAAGTACTTGCTTTTTGCTGGTGCTCTGGCATGGAGCTGGATTGGGAACAGCTAAACGGAACGGGGCGTAGGCAAAAAATCTCCCTGCCGACGTATTCCTTTGATCCCATTGTTCATCAACATGATGTTGCGTTGTATCAGCTTGCAGGTATGTCGCAGGTTGCAGCGGGTTCTATCGCAGCATTAGACCAATCTCCATCTGGGAAAGTCAGGGTTCAACGGACTGAAGATGAGATAAGGCATGTATTGTCGCAATTGTGGCAGGAGTTGCTTGGTAATGGAGCAGTCGACCTTGAAGATGATTTCTTTGAGCTTGGGGGTCATTCATTAAAAGCGATTTCCTTGGCGTCGAGGATTAAAGAAATGTTTGGATTAAATTTGGGGCTGGAAGAGGTTTTTGATCATTCTGTATTTGAACACATGGTTCAATGGATTGCTGAACATCAGGCTACAAGTGACTCTGATACAGTGAACCCAATCTTGCCTGTTACTAAGAAAGAGAAATACAAGACCACTTCTGCACAGAGAAGAATGTATGTGGTGCATGAGTGGATGAAAGGTGAGAGTACAGCGTACAATCTCGCCAGCTCCTATAGGGTAAGGGGAAAACTTGACCCTACGCAATTCAGATTAATAATGAATGCACTGGTAGAGAGACATGAAGCATTCCGTACCAGATTTGAAATGATTGATGGTGAGCTTTTCCAAATTGTGGAGGATCAGGTTCCAAGCGTGGTGGAGTTGCTGGAATTAGAAACGGCAGGGTTAGAACAGGTCATGGAATGGATCAAGCCTTTTGATCTGACCAGCGCACCATTGGTTCGTGTTAAGCTCATTCGCCTTTCTCAAGAGGAACACATCTTATTCATCGACATGCATCATATCATTTCGGATCAGAGTTCCATTGCTATCCTGATGCAGGATTTTGCTCGCATGTACAGAGGAGAAACATTGCAATCTCTTGATATTCAGTATAAGGATTATGCGGAATGGCGTGATGAAGCTGCGTCACATGGACAATCTGTTAAAGACGCCGAGTTTTGGATACGGGAATTCGAGGACATGCCTGCACCGGTTGAATTGCTTACAGACTTCCCAAGACATAGCGCGTCATCCTACAGCGGAGACAGACGTTCCATTGAACTTGGTGAGTCGTTAAGCACACAGGTCAATGACTTCTGTACTCAACAAGGGCTTACACCCTATATGTTGTTTATGGCAACTTTGAATCTATTAATCTGGAAGTATACGGGTCAAGACGACTTGGTCGTTGGTACAGCGGTTGCGGGGCGTGAGAAGCCAGAACTCAATAACGTTATGGGTATGTTCGTGAACATGCTTGCCATTCGCACCAGCATGGACAGAGAATGCTCCACAGAGGCGTATTTGAATGAGATGCGAGGCAAGCTGTTATCCTGTTATGAGCATCAACAATATCCTTATGAAGCACTGGTGGAACAACTTGGTCTATTCGGTGATTTAAGCCGCAACCCCCTATTTGATGTGGTGCTAAATTACATTAATATGGGAACCGATGATCCTGAAGCCGGGGAACTGATGCTTGAACCATGGGTCGAAGGTAAGGTGGATGCCAAATTTGATCTGACTTGGACACTGGTCGAACATAAACAATGTTACACGGTTGAACTTGACTATCGCTCAGATTTGTTTAAAGCCGAGTCCATGGAACTGATGCTGGATAAATTCCGGTATATCCTGTCTCAGATCACAACAGGGGATACTGAACGAATTGGTCAGATTAAGATCACTACACCGGAGGAAGAGGAATGGCTGCTGTACGGAGTCAACGATAATGCCGCCCAGTATCCGCGAGATGCGACCATTTCCCAATTATTCGAGGAACAAGTTCATGTGCATGCACAGAAGACAGCATTGGTCTGGGAAGACGGTGAATGGAGCTATGCGGATCTGTATGAACGTGTTCAGTGGCTGGCGTTCAGATTGCTTGGACAAGGGGTGAAATCAGGCTCCAGTATTGCTCTCATTCTGGACCGTGGACCGAACCAGATGATCAGTATTCTTGCTACACTCCAAGTGGGTTGCAGTTATGTCCCGATCGACCCGGCTTCGCCGCCATCGAGAATTGAATTTATTTTGCAAGATTGCGATGCGGCTGTGTTATTGACTGAAACGGCTTATGCCTCCACATGGCAATCTGTAGTTCCTTGTATCGTGCCGGCAGATGAACTGGCAGCATTTGATTCAGGAGACATTCAGGAGCCCGTTGAAAATATGAACAAGACCGCTCTTGACCCGGCTTATATCATTTATACATCAGGGTCAACAGGAACCCCAAAAGGGACTGTGATGAGTCATCGCAATGTAACCAAAGTCATGAAAAATAGTAATTTTGTTACCGTCGTGCCAGAGGATCGTATCCTGCAAATTTCTAACTATGCGTTTGACGGTTCCATTTTCGATATTTTTGCTTCATTAATAAATGGCGCTACTCTTGTATTAATCTCAAAAGAGACCATTTTGGATATGGCTCGTTTGGCCGATGTCATCCAACAGCAACGGATTTCAGTATTTTATATTCCGACATCCTTGTTTAATATGCTGGTAGATTGGGATGCTGATTGCTTGAAGAATGTGCGTAGAGTGATGTTTGGTGGTGAAGCTGCATCGGTGAGTCATGCCAACAAAGCGCTTGCATGTGTGGGGCCGGGCAGACTGTTAAATGGATATGGGCCAACGGAAGCAACCTTTTTTGCCTCCTACCACTTATTACAGCAAACAGAGCCTTATACTGGCTCACTGCCTATAGGTTACCCCCTGTCTAACACAGCCTTGTATGTTCTAGATGATGAGCTGAAGCCTGTGCCACCGAACGTTCCAGGTGAACTGTATATCAGTGGGGATGCGGTAGGTATTGGATATCTTAACCGTGAGGATCTTACCCGAAAACACTTTCTTGATGATCCCTTCCGCAAGGGAGAACGAATGTATCGGACAGGTGACATCGTCAAACGTCTGGCTGATGGCAGTCTGATTTTTATTGAACGTTCGGATTTCCAGGTCAAGATTAGAGGTTTCCGCATTGAGTTATCGGAGATAGGCAATTGTATGGAGCGTGTTTCGGGAGTTCGTGATGCCTTTGTCATGACAGTTACAGAATCATCAGGAAGTCTATACATTGCCGCTTTTTATACAACCGATACTGGAGCAGATACTGAGTATATTCGAAGAGAACTTCACCAGCAGCTGCCAGAGTACATGGTACCTGCACGCATTATTCGAATGGATCATCTTCCGATTAATGCCAATGGCAAAGTGGACCGAAGAGCATTGTCCGAGCATTTGGTTGAAGAGCAGCAGAGGTCTCTGGAGATGAGTTCACCTCGGACAAAAACAGAGCGTGTCATTCTTGCCGCCATGCGACAGATCCTGGGTGATCCAGGCATTGGTGTGGAAGATCACTTCTTTCAAAATGGGGGGCATTCGCTCAAAGCGATTGCATTCACTCAAATTTTGGAAAAAGAAGGAATTGCCATCAATGTGAACGAATTATTCCAATATCCGACAGTTAGAGGACTTGCCAAATTGGTAGACATTAATCCTCCGGCGTCAGTTTGGTCCGAAGATAGCCTGCATATTCAGTCCCCGATAGTCATACCACAGGACATAATACTTCATGAGAAACAACTGGACAGCCTGGTCCTGCATGTCTTAAACAGCTGCAATCAGGTTTCATCTTTTATGGCGGGCATGACCCCTATGGGGCAATTCCCACTATCTCCAATTCAACAAGCACATGCTTCTACGACTTCACGAGCAAGCGGATTTACAACAACGCTGGAAGGCGAATTGAATGAACAAGCTGTAAAACACCTGATTCTTGGGGTTATATCCCGGCACCAGTTGCTGCACAGCATGATATATGAGGAAGAACAATTGTATTGGCATCCATGTGATATGTCGTTAGCGGCGGACATGCTGCAACAGCTTATCCCGTATCTTGATATTCGTCATTATGCTTCGGCTACGATTGAGCAGTTGGAGTACAAACTGGTTCAGTCTCTGTTACACAAAACGTATACGTTGAAGGAACTACCTTGGCGTCTGTGTATTTTGCGTACAGGAGCCACGGAGCATAAGCTGATTTGGAGTTTTGATCACCTTGCGTTTGATGGTATGAGTGCCCAAATCATCAAGCAGCAACTTGAGTCGAAGGCATTATATAGACCGCAAGGTATAGAGATCGAGAGTGATCTTCTGTACCAAGTACGAAATTATGAGGATTATGTAAATTTTCTGTCTCAAGGCCCCATAGGGGTATCAGAAGATGAAATAGAGAAACAATTTTCACTTCAAACATGGAAGAGATGTAACGCCATCGTCATGAACAAGTTGAAGGAAACAGAAACATTGTCGCCTTCAGCGATGACTGTCGAGTTGTCCCTTGCAGGGAAGGAGCCTGCAGAGGTTTGGTGGACATGCTTTGAAACTTTTTCCAACATCATTGCGGCTTATCTGAACATAAGCCAATTGCCAATAGCCCTGGTCCATTACGGAAGGGAGTATGGCGAAGAATCCTACTACGATTATGTGGGAGAATTCCTTGATCTGATTCCAGTGCTGGTAGACAGTGAATTCACACAGGAAGATCTGTTGAAACGTCTGGAATTTACGAAGCGACACAGCATTAACTTTATGGCACTTACACATGATTCTTCCCTCTCGGCACAATATGATGGCATACAGGAACAATTGGGAACTGCCTACAGGCAAACAGAACAGGAGCCGCGTCAGATGATTCTGTTTAATTATCAAGGCTTCATCTCCAGTAGCGAAGCGATCCCAATGTCGTCTCAGTCGTCGGATGACCAAGATTCGAATTCGGGACTCGCCCAATTCGAATGGGTTATTCGCTACGACGAAGAGTGTCTGTACGTACATCTGGCCTGTCAGGCTGGTCTGGACATCAAACGTATGAAACAGCTGATTGATGACAAGCTTGGTAGCGATGTGAAAGTGGTAGTTCACAATGAGGCAATGGAGGTGCAACATGTCCAGTAAATCCATACAGCGAGGACCCGAGCTGATTGTGCCAGAACATTATTCAACAGTGGCTGAGATGCTAATCTACATTGCAGATACTCATCCAGAAAAGGGAATGACCTATATCAGCTCTTCAGGTGACGAACAGTTTGAATCATATCCTGAATTACTGATGCAGGCGCGCAAGTACCTGCAGTCTCTTCAGGAGCAAGGCATTCAACAAGGACAGGTCGTTATTTTGGAGATTGACCAGTCACAGGAATTTTACCGTACCTTTTGGGCTTGTATGCTGGGGGGCATTATTGTCGCCCCGGTTAGTCCTCCGGCTGCCTGGGAACCAGGCTCAGCCGGTCTGGAGAAATTCACGAAAGTGTGGGAGGTACTCGGGCGTCCAGTCGTTATCGTCGAGGAAGCCTACATGCCCAAGTATAAGCAGCTTGGGGAAAGTCCGGTATTCAAAGGTCTTATGTTGATTAGCGTGAACCAGCTTCAAGCAGGCCAGCAGATGGCTGATCTATGCCCAACCTGTCCTGATGACATTGTGTTCCTGCAATTCTCATCAGGAAGCACTGGAATTCCCAAAGGTGTGCAGTTAACAAATCACAATATTATCGCCAACAGTATTGCATGCAAGACTTTTCTTGGAGCTGAAGAAGGAGATAATGTGTTTACCTGGTTGCCGCATACGCATGATATGGGGATATTTGGACAGCATCTGACACCCGTCCTGAGTGGAGCCAACATCATGGTGATGTCACCTTATACCTTCGTACGGTCGCCTTATCTGTTCTTGCGCAAGATTACGGAGCATCAGGGAAAATGGTTTTGCTGTACCAATTTCGGTTTCGAATGGATGGTTCAGAAGATCCCGGATTCCAAGCTCTCAACGCTTGATCTGTCTTCACTGCGTATGACCTTGAATGGTGCAGAGCCTATATCAACGTCTGTTATCGAGCGATTTGTCAAAAAATTCAGCTCTTGTGGCTATCGTCCCAATATGATGTTTCCTGCATATGGCATGGCCGAAGCGACAGTAGGTGTATGTACCTCCAGACTGGGGGAAGAGCCGCGAATTGAACGTATTTCGCGTACACGGCTGGTGCAGGAAGGACTGGCTGTGCCAGTCCAGCTACCTAGCAGTGATAGCCATACTTCGGATGTGATCGAATTTGTTCATGAAGGATATCCCATGACAGGGATTCAGATCCGGATTGCGGATGAACAGGGGGAAGTGCTGGATGAGCGGGTTGTTGGCGAAATCCAGATTCGTGGGGAATCGGTAACCTCCGGATATTACAGTCTCCCTGAGATCAATCGTGAAATGTATGTGGATGGGTGGCTTCGCACTGGAGACTTGGGTTATATGGCTGACGGCTCCCTAGTTGTAAGCGGACGAATCAAGGACATTGTGTTTATTCGGGGACAGAACCATTATGCGCATGATCTTGAAGAAATTTTGTACCAGAATAGCAGCATTCCGAGAGGGAATCTGACGGTAGTCGGGCACTTTAACAGCCTCAAACAAGTTGAGGAGCTGCTTGTATTTGTTAAATACAAATCGGGCACTCCACAGTTTCTGGATGTACGACAGGATCTGATCCAACGTATGAGGGCTGGATTGGGTATTGAGATCACTCATGTTCTCCCAATCAAGGTCATCCCCAAAACGACGAGTGGCAAGGTCCAGCGTTTCATGCTGAGAAACGATTATGAGCGTGGAGTATTTACCAAGGACATCGAGGCCATTGAAGAGCTGATTCGCGAAAACACACAACAGCAAGGACACGAGACGGTTTCCGCATCGTCTTTGGAATATACCGTACGTAAAGCCTGGGCCGAAATTCTTCAATTGCCCGCAGGAAAGATTGAGATGGATACTTCTTTTCTCGCACTTGGAGGCAATTCCATCCTCTCCTATCAATTACTTGACAAGCTGTCTGCACATATGGGGCGTGAATTAGGACAAGAACTGCTTGTTTTTTGCAGTACAGTACGTGAGATGGTGGAATATCTGCAGGAACTTCCAGCAGAAACGAAGGACTTTGAACAAGCTGAAACCACAGATAATCACCTGAATGTACATCGTGCTATTGCTATTACCGGACTGTCTCTGCGTCTGCCTGATGCCGACACCCAAGAGCAGTTCTGGAGCAATCTGATTAACGGGTTAGATAGTGTTGACCGGGTTAGCTTAGAGCGTGCAACACGTTCGAAGCAACCCGGTTGGGATGACTGGATTGGAGAGCTGAAGCAACCGGATACGTTTGATCATGAGTTCTTTGAGATCCCGTCTGAACAAGCTGCATTTATGGATCCGCAGCATCGCAAGCTGCTGGAAGTTGCTCATGAGGCGCTGGAGGATGCAGGTATGCTCGTGGATCATGAGGATAAGCGTGATGTGGGTGTGTATGTAGGGATTAACCCAAGCACATACTTCGATCTGGTTATTGATTATATGAACCGGAGTCTTGGAAAGGCTGTTCATTCTCACGCTATGGTAGGCAATATGTCCAATATTGCAGCGGCCTCCATTTCACACATGTACAATTTTACAGGGCCGGCACTGTCCATAGATACAGCATGTTCTTCTTTTCTGGTAGCACTGACACAAGCTGTGGCGGCCATTCAGGACAAGCGTATCTCTGGGGCAGTTGTAGGTGGAGCAAACATTTTGGCTACACCGCATGTTCATCAACTATCACGCAATGCTGGAATCTGTTCTTCCACTCAACATACGAAGGTATTTGACCGGGAAGCAGATGGTTCAGTCTTGGGAGAAGGTGCTGTTGTTGTATATCTGGAGCCGCTAACAGAGGCAATTCGCAACAATAAACATGTTTATGGTGTGATTCGCGGGACAGCGGTGAATAACGACGGATATTCCCTGGGCATTATGGCACCCAACCCTCAGGGGCAATATGAGGTACTCCGTGCCGCTTATCGTGATGCCAACCTAAACCCCAGCGAGATTTCTTATATTGAAGCACATGGATCGGGGACAAGGATTGGAGATCCGATCGAGGTGAATGCCTTGCTCCGACTGTTCCGGGAAAAGGGATATACAAGCGACAATTCGATTGGATTAGGTTCAGTCAAAACCAATATTGGTCATTTATTTGCAGCCTCCAGTGGAGCCAGTCTTGCCAAGGTTCTGCTCAGTATGCAGCATGGGGAACTGGCACCAAGTCTGCACATGGATAATCCGAATCCGGCCCTCCGACTGGAGCAATCGCCGTTCCATATCGTTAGCGAGCATAAAACGTGGGATGTACCTGAAGGAAAAACACGGAAGGCAGGCATCAGTTCATTTGGCCTGGGAGGTACGAATGCCCACATTGTGCTGGAGGAATGGAAAGCCCCTGTCCGTGCAGATGCCCCCGCACGTGGCCAGTTGTTAACGTTCTCTGCGAAATCAGAACAGGCTTTAAAAAAGCTGATTGATAACACGGAGCAATATGTGAAGAAACATGCGGACCTGGCACTAGAGGATCTTTGTTTTACCCGGAACAGATATAGAAAACATTATCGGTATCGTGCAGCAGTAGCTGTCAGCTCAACCGGAGAGTGGAACATCGAAGAGATGGAATTTGGCTTCAAGCCTAGAAACCGAGCTGCTCGTGTCAATATTGTGGTTGGGGGGCATGAGATTCGCGGAGAAGATGAAGCTAAAGCTCGTAAGGTACTCAGGCCAGACGATTCTAATGAAGATACGGTATCAACCTTGAACTACTGGGTGACCTTGCTTGAGACACTTGTACGTCTGGTCCCTTCCATTCAAGAGATTCGCGGAATAGCTGCAGGAGAGGAACTTGTATCCAGTTTACATCTGGATGGCGAGGAACATCACAGCGCTCATGCAAGCCAATCCTTTCCAGTGAACAACAGAGTGACGTTAGACAGTCTGCAAGACACACCTGGCAAGATGCCAAACGCCGACATTGTAATTATGATTGCTGCAGATCAGACAGAGCAGCAGCTTGAATACAGTGGCAAGGAGAGCTTCATCCGCCTGTCTGCCGAGCCGACACTTACCATGGAGGATCAGCTTGCTTTATTGCTGGGACAGCTTTATGTACGTGGTGCTGCGCTGGATTGGGAACAGTTACATCCGAATGGCTCTGGCCAGATCGTACATCTGCCAGCACACCCATTCGAGCCGTATGTACATTGGATAGATGTGAATCAGGGAACGGAGGTCATGATATGACAAAAGAAGAAATTGAGCTTTTTCTTAAAAGCGAGATTGCTGCAGCGTTGAATCAGGAGCCAGAGGATATCGATGAAGAGATGAATTTTTTGAAAATTGGTGTCTCATCTGTGCAGGCGCTCAAGATCATTAACCGTGCGCGTAAGCATCTTCAAGTTGACATCAGTCCGGTTGCGTTGTTTGAATACAAAACAATTGCCGAGTTCGCCGCTTATCTCAATGAATCTCTTCTTCAAGAGGGGGTTGCCGAATGATTGAAGCAGATATAGAGCAAGAGATCATTCATGAAGCTGAATTGTTTGCTGCCCGTGAAATTCGTCCTTATGCTCAACAGATTCAAGAACAGCAAGCCATTCCCAGAACATTGATCCGTGCCATGGCTGAAAAAGGTTACTTGGCTGCCTCGATCCCGGCTGAATATGGCGGCATGGGTCTCGGTCCTAAGGCGTACGGGCTGTTGACTGAAGTATTTGGCAAGGCTCTTCCAGCCGTTCGCAGCTTGTTAACGGTACATACTTCACTTGTAAGTGAAACGTTGGTACGTTTCGGAACGCCTGAGCAAAAATCGTCCTGGCTGCCCAAGTTGGTGAAGGGAGAATGGATTGCTGCCTTTGGTCTGACTGAACCGGAAGTTGGTTCGGATGCCAAAAGTGTAAAGACCGAGTGGAGAGAAGAATCGGACTGTTTTGTTTTAAATGGAAAAAAGAAGTGGATCACGTTTGGACATCTGGCAGATGTATTTATCATTATTGCCTCGAATCAGGGACGAAGCACTGCTTTTTGGGTCGAACGCCAGTTTGAGGGTGTACAGACCCAACCTATTGAAGGTGTCATGGTTGCGGGAGAGACAGGTATAGCTGAGATTGATCTCCATGAGGTGCGTGTACCAAAGAATCACATTATTGGACGTCTGAATGAAGGTTTTGAGTACATCGTAACCGGGGCGCTGGACCAGGGCAGATATAGCATTGCCTGGGCAGGGTTGGCGATTGCGCAGGAAGCGCTGGATGCCATGGTGACTTACTCAAGGAAGCGGAAGCAATTTGATCAGAAGCTGAGTCATTTTCAGCTGATTCGCGGCATGATTGGAGATGCGGTGACAAAAGTCCATGCAGCGCGAGCATTATGTTTACGGGCAGCCGAGCTGAGAGAAGCCAAGGACCCGCAGGCCGCCATGGAAACAACGATCGCCAAATATTTTACGTCCAAAGTTGCTGTTGAAGTTGCAAGTGATGCGCTACAGGTTCATGGTGCAAACGGAATTAGTAACCAATATCCTGTTGCCAGGCTGTATAAGGAAGCCAAAATTCTGGAGATTATTGAAGGTTCTTCTCAGATGCAGCAGGAGATGATCTCGCATTACGGATTAAAAGCCTATTACAAGCGTGGCGGTAGCGTATGACGTTCTGTGCGCTATTTCCTGGCCAGGGAAGCCAGTATATCGGAATGTGCAGCGAGTTGTTGGGCAGTGAGCCGGAGGCGAATCAGATCTTTGCGGAAGCGAGCGAGGTGATCGGATTTGATTTGAAGGCACTGGTTATGGAAGGGAGCCTGGATCAATTGACGGTCTCTGAATATGCTCAGCCTGCTGTACTGACGGCAAGCTACGTTTTATTTGACTCATTTGTTCGGCGGACTGGAATGACTCCAGATTATGCAGTAGGTCACAGTTTGGGGGAGATTTCGGCTTTAGTAGCGGCGGGAGCATTGCGATTTGCTGATGGAATTCGTTTTACAGCTCAGCGTGGTGCGTTGATGCATCGCTCCATTCAGGAGCAAAAAGGAAGAGCGGGTATTGTCGTTGATGTAACACAAGCAGCGCTTGAAGAATTAGTCGAGAATATTCGTCAGAACGAGTATGTGACGATCTCCGGTTATAATTCACCGGGACAGTTTGTCGTCGCAGGTACTGCGAAGGGTCTTCAACTGCTGGATGATCAGGTGGATGGCTACGGTGGGGAATTCATTCCTTTTCGCATGATGCCAATGAAGGCAGATGCACCTTATCATAGCGAGTTGATGCAGTTCATTCAGCCTGAGCTTGAAGAGATGCTTGCAGGGATTTCCTTCTCTGCACCGGTGTTTCCCATCTGCTCAACAGTACATGGTGAGTTCATTCGCGGAGCCGAGGACATTCCTAAGCTGCTGAGCAGCCAGCTTTTGCAACCCATTCGCTGGAATCAGGCATTGGCACGCATTCAAAATCTGGGAGCGACGGTATGGATCGATATCGGTCCAGGCCAGAGCGTAAGAAATATGCTGGCTGAGAATAACACCTTGCCTGCAGCCTATTCGCTGGATGATCCGCAAGATCGGTCCAGGTTACTGGAGCGATATGAAGCAGTAAACCAGACAAGTGGGGGAGGCGATAAGGGATGATCACGGAGATGATGCAGTACAATCAGCGGGTGAAACAATGGCTGCCTGGCGGTGTGCACTATAATTTCCACCTTCCTTGGGAAGAGACACCGCTCCATTTCAAGCATGCTTCCCGAAGCAGAGTGACGGACATGAACGGCAACGAGTATTTGGATCTATATGCACGCTTTGGTGCCCTCATCGTTGGCCACGGCAACGAGGAGTATAACGAGTGTCTGAAGGATACCATTGACCGTGTTCTTTCCGTAAGTCATTGCGATCTGGATGCAGAGGCTCTGGAACTGATCCATCAATATGTACCCTCAGCAGAGATGATTCGTTTTGGGTTATCAGGCACGGAGATTGTCCAGAATGCACTTCGTCTTGCCCGGGCGTGGACAGGTAAAAATCGCTTTGTACGTTTTGAAGGCCATTATCATGGCAATGCGGACAATATTATGGGTGGCAAGACTGCACGTACAGGTCTGCCTGTACCTTCAGACTATCCTGGTGACATGAAAGGAACAAAGGGGAGGGCAAGGGATGCAATGGAATCTCAATCCTACCTCCTGCCATGGAATGACGCACCCCGTCTGGAGGAACTATTTCGCCAGCATGGAGACGACATTGCAGCAGTAATCATGGAGCCGGTTTGTGTAAATGGAGGCGGAGTCATGCCTGCTCCAAGTTATCTGCAAAAAGTCAGACAGTTATGTGATCAGTACCAGGTCGTGCTCATTTTTGATGAGATTATAACAGGATTCCGTATGGGTCTCGGTGGTGCCCAACAGTTATTCGGTGTAACGCCTGATCTGACTACACTTGGGAAGGCAATCGCGGGTGGCGGAGTTCCAGTGTCAGCCCTGGTTGGCCGAGCGGATATCATGAAGTTGCTTGTAGACAAAAAAGTAATTCATGCGGGTACGTTTAATGGCTATCCATTAGGTACAGCTGCTGTAAAAGCTACGCTGGAAATGTTGGGACGCAATGGAGGACAGGCGATGCACAGCATGAACCGCCACGCTGAGATGATGCATGACATACTCTGCCAGGAAGCAGTGAAGGTAGGTCTGCCTTTAATTGTTCAAGGGCCGTCTGGCTGTGCTTCTTATCACTGCTGCACGGAGCCGCTTACGGATACGGCTGATTATACGTTTGAATTGATGTCTTTTGATATTTTGTTAAATAGCAAGCTTGCTGAGCACGGTGTTCTGGTATCTACGCTCTCGCGGATGTATCCGAATATCCTGCTTGATATGCAAGATGTTGCCTGGTTCCGTGAGCGTGTCCCTGCAGCGCTTGCAGAAATGAAAGAGATCTACGACGAGCTGATCTGATGGTAGCTCAATAAGGAGGTGATTAGGTATGCATAATCGACTCATTGCAATCATTGGCGCAGGGGTGATGGGATGCGCCACAGCACTGGATGTCGCGAGGGCTGGTTATCGTGTAATTTTGCAGGATATTTCGGCGTCGGTCATCGAACACGCCCCTGATGTTATACGTCGTGAATATCGTTCAGCTTGCTTTCTGAAGCAAGGGTACGGTCAGGTGCCCCTGAATCAGATCATGGAACGAATCTCGTTCCAGACACAAGATGAAGGGGTGGAAGAGGCAAGTATCATTATTGAAAATGTAACCGAAAACCTGGAGTTGAAAAAGGAAGTTTACGCACGACTATACCACAAGGTTCGTCCGGATGCTTTATTTGCGCTAAATACAAGCTGTATTTCCGTGACAAAGCTCGCTTCATTTTTGCCTGAACCAGGTCGAGTCATTGGGGTGCATCTGATGAATCCGGTTCCCGTTAAATCCATGGTGGAGGTGATCAAAGGACATCATACAACACAGGGTACGGAACATGAGATGGTAGCGTTTTTGGAAACTCTTGATAAAAGTCCAGTTGTCATAGAGGATCTGCCCGGGTTTGTCTCTAATCGCCTCTCGCACTTGTTAATGAATGAAGCGGCGTACATTGTACAGGATGGAATCGCTACACCCGAGCAGGTGGACGCCATTATGAAGAAGGGCTTCAATTATCAGATGGGGCCGCTGGAGACGGCGGATCTGATTGGTCTGGATACGGTCGTGCATTCATTGAAAGTATTGTACGACAGCTATCAGGACCCCAAATTCCGATGCTGTCCGATGTTGCAGAAAATGGTTGATGCAGGACAGTGGGGGCGGAAGACGGGTCAAGGATTCTATGCCTACTAATGATGAAGGGTGGCATGACCATGGAAAAGCTCAAGGATATCAAGTGTATCGTTTGGGATCTGGACCACACCATATGGGATGGGGTTTTGCTTGAATCTGCAGATGTGCAACTGAAGCCGGGCTTAAAGGAGGTGATTGAAAAACTGGACCAGCGAGGTATTTTGCATTCTGTTGCCAGTAAAAATGATGCAGAGCTAGCTTGGGCGAAACTAAACGAACTGGGCATCGCCGAATATTTTCTGTATCCCGAAATCCATTGGGATGCAAAATCCGTCTCTGTTCAGCGGATTCAGCAGAACATTAATATCGGCATGGATGCCATTCTGTTTGTGGATGATCAACCTTTTGAACTGGAAGAAGTGCAAAGTGTACATGCTGACATCCAGGTACTTCATGCGGGTCAATATGAAACCATGCTTGATGACCCAAGGCTGATGCCCCGATTCATTACAGCCGACTCTGCGTGCAGAAGGCAGATGTACCAGGCGGATACACTCCGTAAACAGGCTGAGGAACAGTATGAAGGACCTTCAGAACAATTTCTGGCTACGCTTGGCATGAAATTTTCCATCTACGAGGCTACTGAGGATGATCTTCAACGTGCAGAGGAACTTACCGTCCGCACCAATCAACTAAATGCAACGGGAATTACCTACAGTTACGAGGAGCTGCATCAACTGATGACCTCGCAGGACCACATGTTATTGGTGTGTGAACTCGAAGACAAATACGGAACGTATGGCAAAATTGGGCTTGCACTTATTCACATGCAGCAGAAAGTATGGCGGCTAAACATGCTTCTGATGTCATGCAGAGTGATGTCCAGGGGAGCAGGGAGTGTACTGCTAACGTATATCATGCGTGAAGCTCAGAAGCAGGGCAAACAGATGCTTGCGGACTTCAGGGATACCGGAAGGAACCGGATGATGAATATCAGCTACCGCTTTGCCGGTTTCAAGCAGCAATCTGCAGATCAGGAAGGAAGAGTACTGTTTTATCATGATTTGCAACAGGCTGTAGAGTTTCCAGACTACATTGAGGTTTTAGTGCCCGAGGGGCAATATCAATAACAAGGGGGAAGGGCAGTGGATTATCGTCAGGAAATTCGGGAGTTTATCGGGAACAACCTCACCATGGATCATGAGGACACTCAAATTAATGATAATGACAATTATTTTGAGCAGCGGTTCGTCAATTCGCTCTTTGCGATGCGTTTGGTGGACTTTGTAGAGCGTAGATTCCAGATTGAGATAGCAAATGAAGATCTGGATTTGGCTAATTTCTGCACGATTAACCGTTTGCATGATCTTATTGAGAGAAAGTTGACTGAGAAGGAGGCGGCACTATGATTACAGCTAATCAGGCATCCATTCGTCCAGTCACAAGTCCGGCAACCAGCCCGTCCAACAAATATATGTATTTGTTTTTGGGAATTTCCTTTGGCACATGTTATGGAATCGCAAGTTTGTTCATGTTCTTTGCGGATTTTATTGTACCCATAACAGGTGAGTTAACCTTGATGCATCCACTTGCGATCGTTGCTCTGTATTCACCTTCCATTGCCGGATTAATTACATGTTATGTGATGGGCGGAAAGGAAGCATTAAAAGGAATGTTTATGAAGCTGGTTCCGCGCAGACAGGACCTGTTCTGGATACCGCTCATTATTGGAATTTCCATCATCTTTGCATCAACAATGCACTTTGGTTCCTTGTTATTCGGCATACCGGTCCCTGAACTGACATATAGTGTACCTGAAATGATCTGGTTGGGGATTGTGAATCTGATCAAGGAGACGGGGCTGATTGGTGGGCTGTTTGGCTGGATCGGATTTTTGCTTCCATTCTTGCAAGGGAAGTTAAAAAATAATATAACAAGTGGTCTGATTACCGGCCTGTTGTTCGGATTATGGGTGCTTCCGGGATACTTGATTTCCTCTTTTGGCACCTCAACCACTTACATATACTACGTTGTTCAGCTTATGGCATTTATCGTGTTCCAAAGTTATATCTTCAATGCAACCAAAGGTACACTTCTGTTTTATCTGCTTGCATTCTGGCTTGTGGCCACAGGAAGTCAAATTGATTTGTACTACTTTAATCCGCAAGTTCAAATTATGCAATTCTTCTTTTTTGCAATATCGGCTATTGTCATACATGTCATTTTCAAGCGTAAAAATGTGGATACTTCGCTTCAGACATTCCCTGCATATGTTCTGGAAAGAAAGTAAGCCTGGTTATGGTGGTGGATAAGTGATGGAACCGATCTATTTGGAGCAGCTACAAAAGGGGGAGGGAAACAGACAAATGGTCTGTTTTCCTTATCTCGGTGGCAACTCCAACAGTTTTCAGCCCCTAGTGCCTTACCTTCCTGACACGGAAATTTGGGCGTTTACGCCCCCGGGTCATGGTCTGAACACCGAAACACCCCTGGAGCATATGCAGCAACTCGTAGAACTGTATACCAGCAAGCTGCTGGATGTTATACAGCCCGGCAGTCTGTTATTTGGACATAGTCTGGGAGGAATTACAGCCTACTTCGTTGCGCAGCGCTTATGTCAGGAACGTCCAGATGTAGCTAAAACGCTACGGCTTGTGTTATCTGCCTGCAACACGCCTGATGAATGCGGGATGCAGAATTATGATCGGATGTCAGACGAAAATCTGATTGATCATCTGTTTTCCTATGAAGCTCTCCCGCAAGAACTGATACATGAAAAAGAATTATTGAATTATTTTCTGCCCGTCATCCGGGCGGATTTCAGGATGCTGGAATCTGCAGCAACGCTTGAATATGAGCCGCTCTCATTGCCGGTATTGTATCTGTGGGGAGAACGGGATCGTACTGTTACCCTTCAATCAGCGTTGAGATGGGGCCGATATTTTGGCACATCCATGAAGCTTCAAACCATCAAAGAGGGTGCTCATATGTTCATGATGCATCAACCTTCAACGGTGGCGCATTGTCTGACAAGCTTTATGACTCCAGATAAATAGGAACAACTTGTAGATGAGAGGAGCCATGTTCGTTTATGCTGCTACGAATGCTGAGAAACGATATAACGAGAAAAAAAGGGATTACGGCTGCGTTGTTTATTTTTGTACTGCTGGCCGCCTTGCTGGTATCTTCGGGGTCAAGAATGATTATGGAACTGACGAGTTCCATCCAATATCTATTTTCTGAATCCAAAACACCACATTTTGTGCAAATGCATGCCGGAGAACTCGATCAGGTCAAAGTGAATACATGGGCTGAAGAAAATGCCATGGTCCAGCAGCATCAGATTGTGGAAATGGTTAACATTGACGGCTCTAATCTGTTTCTCGGAGCAGAGTCCGAAAAGAACAGCGTTATGGACATTGACTTTGTTACACAGAATCAGGGTTTCGACTATTTGTTGAATCTGGACAGTGAGATTATTCAGGTGAACGATGGCGAGATCGCGGTTCCGGTATATTACATGCAGCAAAAAAAATTGAGCGTGGGCGACCAGGTTCGGATCGATAATGGTCAATTTGAGCGTTCTTACACCATCGTTGATTTTGTCCGTGATGCTCAGATGAATCCATCGGTTGTGCACTCCAAACGTTTTATCGTGAGTGCAGGGAATTTGCAAGAACTGAAGCAGAGCATCGGAGAGATGGAGTATCTCATCGAATTCCGGTTGACGGATCCCGGACTGACGAGTGAATTTACCCAGGCTTACCAAAATGCCGGACTTCCTAACGCGGGTCCAGTCGTAACCTATGGGCTTTTCCAAGTATTGAATGCCATGACCGACGGAGTCATTGCAGCCGTTATTATTCTGGTCAGTCTTGTGCTGATTCTGATCGCGATGCTCTGCATCCGATTCACGATGCTTGCGACCATCGAAGAGGATTATCGTGAGATTAGTGTCATGAAAGCGATAGGGATCGCAGAGAAGGATATTAAGAGACTGTATCTGATGAAGTATGTATTTATGGCCGGATTTGCATCCGTGCTTGGTTACATTGCATCACTTGGTGTTAACAAATTATTTGTTTCCAACATCATGTTGTATATGGGAAAAGCACCTGCAACCCTGTTGCATTTCGCGATTCCGTTATTAGCCGCTGGAATAATATTTGCCATGGTTGTTCTGTTCTGTCGAACGGTACTGCGGCGTTTTCGTTCCATCTCCGCGGTGGATGCTCTCCGTACCGGAAGCCTGGGCGATACACAGATCATTCGAAACCGGCTTAGTTTGTCCCGCAATCGCTGGTCTTCCGTACCTGTCTTTCTTGGTCTGAAGGAAGTGATACAGCGAATCAAGATGTTTCGATTATTGTTGTTCGTCTTTGTAGTCAGTTCATTTATCATGATTGTGCCGGTCAACTTCCTGAACACTTTGCAGGCGCCAAGTTTTATCTCTTATATGGGTGTTGGACAAAGTGATATTCGCATTGACTTGAGGCACACAGATGATGTGGAGCAGCGTTATGACAATCTGGTTGCCCAGATCCAAAATGATAAAGACATCAAAACCTATTCCCCATTGGTAACAAGCCAGTTCAAGATTAAAAATGCGGAAGGAAGTTACGACAATCTGAGTGTAGAAACTGGGGATTTCAGTATTTTCCCATTGTCTTATGTTAGCGGTAATGCGCCAACAACCGAGAATGAAATTGCGTTATCTGATGCCAACAGTAGCGAGCTGCACCTGAAGACTGGTGAGCAACTTACCTTGCTGGTTAATGGCAAGGACCAGATGATGACGGTCAGCGGAATATACCAGGACGTTACGAATGGTGGCAAAACGGCGAAGGCCTTATTGCCCTACAACAAGGATAGTGTGTTGTGGTACGTGGTCAGTTTGGATCTGAATAATCGCGGGGACATGGCTACCAAAATCGCTGAATATGAGGCGGCTTTCTCGCCAGCCAAAGTAACCGATCTTCAAGGTTATCTGGATCAGACATTAGGCGGAACCATCCAACAATTGAAAATGGTGACGATGCTGGCCTTGGTCATCGGTGTCTTCATATCTATTTTAATTACAGCGCTGTTCCTTCAGATGTTAGTAGCCAAGGACAACAACGACATTGCTGTACTAAGAAGCCTTGGGTTTGCCTTGTCTAAAATCAAGTTCAAGTATGTCGTGATGTCACTTGTCATATTAATCTTAGGGGTTGTTACTGGAACGATATTGTCCAATACGTTGGGTCCGTTGCTGGTTAGTGCCATTATGTCGACGTTTGGTGCTTCCAATATTGTTTTTGTTGTTAACCCGTTACAGGCATATATTTTGTGTCCATTGTTACTTGCAGGCACGATTGTACTAACAGCATGGATTAGCATCCAATCGATCAAGGAAACGAGCATATCCAAAATGATTGTCGAATAGGGAGGATCAACGATGACAACTATACTTGAGGCTAAAGACGTGAATAAATCCGTAGCGATCGGCGAGAATGAAGAACATAACATCTTAAAAGATATCAACCTTCAATTAAAAAAGGGAGAATTTGTTTCCATCATGGGGCCATCTGGCTCAGGCAAGTCTACCTTACTGTACAACATAAGTGGTATGGATCAGATTAGTGCTGGAAGTGTCTATTTTAATGGCAAAAAAATATCGGCATTTGAGGAGAGGGATCTGGCAAGTCTACGTTTGACCAAGATGGGATTCATCTTTCAAAATATTCATCTGCTCAAGAATCTGAATCTATTAGACAATATTGTACTTTCCGCGTATCTGGCCAAGAATAGCAGCAGAGAAACGATTAATACACGGGCAATGTCATTAATGAAAAAAATGGGGATTGATGAGCTTGCTGGGCATAACATCACCCAAGCCTCAGGCGGACAGCTTCAACGGATTGCCATCTGCCGTGCGCTGATCAATAATCCAGATATTTTATTCGGCGATGAACCAACGGGGGCGCTGAATTCCAAATCAACGTATGAAATCATGGATATTCTGGGCGATATTAATGCAACGGGTACAACCATTCTGCTGGTGACCCATGATGTGAAAGTCGCTGCCAGATCGGAACGTGTACTGTTTATGATGGACGGTAAGCTGGTTGCAGATAGAAATATTGGAAAATATGCAAGAGAGCGTCAGGATTTAAAAAAAAGGGAAAGCCATTTGGCGCAATGGTTGAATGAAATGGGGTTCTAAAAAAAGAACTCCATGACTACAATAGACCGACAGTCGGTCGAACGTATCGGAGGCCAGGATATGAGACTGATAAAAAACCCGGAAGAACGCAGGAACGAGATTTTGGATGCCGCCGAGATTCTGTTCATAACAAAGGGGTACACCAAAGCTACGGTCATGGATATCCTTCAGGCGTGCAACATTGCCAAGGGTACATTTTATTATTATTTTCAGTCCAAGGAAGAGGTTATGAACGCCATCGTGATGCGTTTTATTTTGAGTGGGGAGGCATCGGCCAGGCACGTCGTGTCCGATCCCAAACTGAATGCCCATGACAAAATTTTTCGCATCATGATGGCGCAGAATCAGCCAGACGGCAGAAAACATGATCTCATCGAGCAATTGCACAGTGTTCATAATGTGGAGATGCACCAAAAGAGTCTTGTAGAGACGGTAATTCGATTAAGTCCCATCTTGGCCGAGGTGGTAGAGCAGGGCATTCAGGAGGGGGTATTTCATACACCTAACCCAAAGGAATCCATCGAATTCCTGCTCGTATCGTCACAATTTTTGCTGGATCGAGGCATCTTTCAATGGGAGGAGGAAGAACTTCAAAAAAAGGTTGAAGCATTCACACATATTATGGAACGTGTGCTGGGAGTAGAACAAGGAAGCTTCGCCTACGTCACTCGTCTCTATTTTCCGAATCAAGGTTAGCCGAGAAAGGAGTATCATCCATGGAACATACCGTTCAAAAATCATTTAAAAAGTTTCTGGTCGTATGGTTCGGTCAGCTCATCTCCATGATTGGGATTGGACTTACAGCCTTCTCCCTGGGGGTATATGCCTTCGAAAAAACGAATACGGCAACAAGTGTTGCATTGATTACCTTATTCACGTTTCTGCCGAATATCCTGCTTCGACCTATTGGAGGTGTACTGGCAGACCGATTCGACCGTCGAACGATGATGATTATCGGCGACCTGGGGTCGGCAGCCGGTTTGATTTTCATTCTGTCCATTATGCTCACAGGTGATATCCAATTATGGCATATCTATGTGGGAGTGGCCTTTAGTTCCGTGTTTTCCGCGTTGCAGAGCCCGGCATATAAGGCCTCTGCTACGGACCTGCTGGATAAGGATCAATTCTCAAAAGGCAGCGGTCTTGTACAACTGGCTGAATCCTCGAAGTTTCTGTTTTCACCCATCATTGCGGGCATTCTGCTTAGTATAACAACTATTGAAGTCATTCTGGTCATTAATATTCTGACATTCCTGGTTGCCATTCTGGCTGTGCTGGTTATTCGGAAGAGCATGAAGGTGGAGCGAGAGGATCGAGAAGGAAAAAACTGGATCACCGATATTCAAGAGGGCTGGAGAGAAGTTGTAACCAACAAGGGAGTACTGTTGCTGGTGGTGATTATTTCACTTGTCACCTTTTATCTGGGATTCCTGGAGACACTCATTGGTCCGATGCTTCTGTCATTCACGGATGCAAAGACACTTGGAACGTTTCAGTCTGTTAGCGCCATCGGCATGCTGATTAGCAGCTTGTGCATCGGCATATTTACAATAACAAAGAGATACGCAAGTGTGCTTGTGATGGGTCTGATTTTGTGCGGTTTGTCCTTTTCACTTCTGGGCATATCCACCAACATTTATTTTATTATCTTCGCAGGTTTTCTGTTCCTGTCATCACTGCCGTTTGTCAATATGAGCGCAGATGTACTGGTGCGAAACAATATCGCCAACGATAAGCAGGGCAGGGTATGGGGAATCATTGGTATTCTGTCACAACTCGGGTTTATTATCGCGTACAGTTTGGCTGGTTTTCTGGCCGACCATGTGTTTAATCCGTTGCTGATGGAGGGGGGAGCACTGGCTTCGTCTGTTGGTCAAATTATTGGAACTGGGCCAGGCAGAGGTATTGCCTTTCTGTTTATCATCGCGGGTCTGTTTGTTATTCTGATCGCAATAATCACATCCCGTTTGAAAATGATCAAATCTCTAGAGCAGAGCCCAGATATAACAGCTCCATCCGATGTTGGCGGGTTGGCGCACGATTAATTCGAATCCAACAGCGTAAGCCCTTGTCCGCAGCAGCGTGTGATACTTCTTCTGTAAGAAGAAGTTATTCACACGATGGGCAGACAAGGGCTTTTTGTGCTGAGGAGTCAGCAGATGTACTTAGACAAGATGGGTTTGTGTATTTGGATTGTCGGTGGAGCTTACCCTTTAACCGCCCCAGAAGTTAGTCCTCCTACAATATACTTTTGCCCAATGAGGAACACAATCAACACAGGCAATGACGTAAGCACGATATCGGCACTGACCAGATTCCACTGGGCACTGAATTGTCCAAAGAAGTTATATACAGCCAGCGTCATCGGCCACATCTCCACTGTATTCAGCATATAGAGTGGGGCAGTAAACTCATTCCAGACACTCAGGAAATTAAGAACAAATACCGTTACCAGCACCGAGGTTAACAAAGGTACAATGATTCTCAGGAACAGCTTGATCCCATTACATCCGTCCATGATCGCGGCTTCATCCAGTTCCTTCGGGATGTTAGACACAAACGCATACGTAATGAACAGCGAGATTGGAATGCCCATGGCCGTGTAGAGCAGAATCATGCCGACATGTGAATTGATCATACCCATCGATTTCATTACTTCCATCAGTGGAATGTAGTTAAGCGGCAGTGTGATACCGAGAATCAGGAAGAAGTACAGAAACTTGCTGAGCCTCGAATGGTTGCGGGATAACGTGAAGGCCGAGAAGGCCACAACAAACACCAATAACAGGGAGGAGGCCCCGGAATGCAGCAGACTGTTGAAAAAAGAACCTCCCAAATGTCCCTGTTCATAGACGATTTTGTAATTTTCGAAAATAAACTTCTCGGGCAGCGTCAGTTTCAGCACTTTGGCCTCGGCGTCCGACTTGAATGAATTCAGTACAATGACGACAAAAGGAATCAGGACCACCAGGCTGAGCAACCAGGCGAGAGCATTTAACCCGATCGAAGCCAATCTTTTTCTCAATCGCATGTCAGTATTCCACCTTTCGGTTCATCAAACGAATGATGAAAAAGGAGATGATCGCCATGATGACAAACAGAATGGTGGATAGTGCGCTACCCAGTCCCCAATACCCTTTGGCAAAAGAGGAATAGACCGCCGTGTTAATCACATCTGTCGCGTTACCGGGGCCACCGTTGGTTAACACGTATACGGCATCGAAAACTCTCAGCCCATACGTAATATTAAGCACCGTGGCGATAGTAATTGTAGGCATCAGCATCGGAATGGTGATCCGGAACAGCTTCTGCCCGAACCCGGCTCCATCAATGGATGCTGCTTCGTAATAATCACGGGGAATGGCGAGCAGTCCGGCGATGAACAGCACCATGATGTACCCCATGCCTTTCCACGTGTCCACTGCCATGATGGATGGCATGGCCCAGGTCAGGGAGCCCAGCCAGTTCTGTGCGAGAACGTCTAGTCCCATGGAACGCAGAGTCATGTTAACGAACCCATTGTTGGGGTCGAGCAGACTTTTGAACACGAGTCCAACAATCAGGAACGATAGCACCTGTGGTGAGAAGATAATCATCCGATGCAGATTGGCGGCCTTTACACCGCTGACCAGCAGCAGGGCCAGAAACAAGCCGAGAACCGTCTTGGCGATGGATGTAACCAGGGTGAACAGGACTGTGTTTTTGATAAAAAGAAGATAGGTCGGATCACCCGCGAGAATGGTACGGAAATGCTCCAGACCAATAAAGTTCTTCTCCGAACTATAACTGTTCCAGTCGGTGAAGGAATAATAGATGCCCAGCAGGGCGGGAGCGACAATGAACAGCAGATATAACACAATCGCTCCAGATGAGAAATACCAGGGATAGATTTTGTTTGCATTCATAATCCGTAACACCTTTCCTTCCTGCCAAAATACACAAGCGGGCAAATGCCCGCTGCATGTAACGCTGTTCAGCGTTTATGTTTATCTGTGATTTGCGCTGTTACTGCCACTTCTCATCTTTCAGCACTTTGGCTTGTTCAGCACGACGTTTATCAATATTTTGCAGAATCTGATCCGGTGTCATTGCGCCAGCGAACATACCTGACAAGTCCTTGCCAATATCCATCCATTGTGGATCAATGTATTTCACAGCGGCCTGCATAACCGTACCTTTTTCATGATCTTTCTCATAATCAATATAGTCCTGTGTCAGCTTTGGTTCGATTTCCGGCCAGCAGATCGTCAGGTTGCCTTCACCTTCATCGAACACACGCTGCAGATGATCATGCTCGGTAATCCAGCGGAAGAATTTCAGCACTTCTTCGGGATGTTTACTGTTTTTGTTACCAAACATCGCAGCTGATCCGCCCGGATTCACACCAATCGTCTGATTGTCACCCCATGGCATGACGAAGAATCCCATATTGTCTTCCATTTCCGGATACGCTTCGGAGACTTCCTTTTCCGTCCCTGGCACCCGCAGCAACATCGCTGCCTTCTCCTGACCAAACGCCTCAATTCCCGCTTCTACCGTATTGGACAAGAAGTCTTTGCCGAAATAACCGAGATCCGCAAATTCTTTTAACTGTTCAATGACCGTCTTGAGTTGCGTCATATCTGCGACTTTCATCTCATTATTGTTCAGCTTCTCGTACGTTCCCTCTGTTGTTTGCTCATAGTTGGGCCCCGTTTCAAACAAAGGCAGAACCTGATACCAGCCGCTGGCAGGTGCTTGATAGAACGGAATAATGTCTTTATCCTTAATTTTCTGGCTGATTGCCTTGAATTCGGCATAGGATGTAGGAGGCTCTGTGCCGAGCTCTTGGAAGATACGTTTGTTATAGTACACATACCAGATTTTCGTTGGCGCAAAAGAAACCCCGTACACCTTGTCATTGTGACTGACGGTTGGCAAAATCTCTTCAGACATCCGACCTGTGAATTCCTCATTGGTCAGGTCAATGGCATTTTCCTCCGGTCTTACGTTAGCCGGCATGCTTAGTGGGTCCACATCGACATTGAAAATATCAGGTGCTTCGCCAGAAGCGAGCTTCACCTTGATCAGGTCCCGCCACTGTGCGTCAGGTACGACCTGAAAGTCAATTTTGACCCCGGTCTCCTGCTCATATTCCTTGGCCATCGTCTGCATGATGCCTGTACGCGGAATACCGGATTGACTTGTTCCAAACGTGAGAGTCACCTTACCCGAACCTTCCGTACTTTTACCTGAGTTGCACCCGGCAAGCAGCAGAGTGGAGAGCAGGAGCACACTTGCAAGTGAAAATAGAAATCGTTTTCTCATCATTGAACCTCCCGGAATATAAAGAAAATTGTCACTTGCCGAAACGCTTAATGTAAGCGTATTCTTATGTGGATAACTTTACTGTGAACAAGGGATGTGCTCAATAGACAAAAGCGTTCTGTTGGGTGGACATTTTCGAATGGTGTGACAGATATCATCAGAGGACGAGGTGTGTGAGGATTGCGATATCGATTTGGAACGCTTCAGCAAAGTCTGTTTGCCTATTACTCTGCGGTATTTATTATCTTTTCGCTGATTGTGGCGGGGCTTCTGTATGTTTTTCTCGCAAGTGACATTCGTCAGCGAAGTGAAGAACAGCAGAGACAACTGGGGGTATCAATTGTCAGTAACCTGGATCAGGAAGTGGTGAAAATGAACAACTTCTCCATGAATATCGTGTATTCCAATCTGGTCAAGGAACACTTCAGTCACTACTTGGCACCAGCAGAAGACAGTGAGCAGACAATGACGAGTGATCCAGCATTGTATAAGGATACAACCACACTAATTGACGTCATTCTCGCGATCATCAGCAGCTCCAATACAGCCAAGCAGGCCAACATCTATGATGTGAACGGCAAGATGCTGGGAGCGGGTGCATTCAACGGTCAACTGTCGGTAGACCTGACTCAGCGACCGTGGTACAAGGAAACCTGGGAGCGGAGTGGATGGCGGGTAATCCAACTGTTAGAGGGCGGAGCTTTGCCCATGCCAACAGGCGATGGTAAATCAGATCAACCTTACATTTCCCTTACCCGGGTATACAAAGATGGCAACTATGTCAGCCAAGGTGTCGTTGAGATTTTGCAGGATGCCGGAACCCTGTTCCAGCATTTGAATGATTTGCAGACAAATAACGACGATCTTCGGATCTATGTAGTGGATGAACAAAATACACGGCTATATCCACTTTCTTCGGATGCCGATGCTTCTCAAGCAGGCCATTTCGATGATGTGGACTTGATTCAAAATCTTTCATTTCCGCCTGATACGATGCAGGAGATTAGCGATCCTTTGAGTCAGTCCAAACAGATGATGACGTACATGACGTCACAGGAGACGGGATGGACCGTTATTGTCATGCAGTCCAAACAGTCCCTTTTCGCGAGTCTCAACCGGATGGCTGTGATGTTTATCGGTGCGACGTTAGCTACTCTCATGCTGATTCTGATTCTCTCGTATCTGATCTCCAAACGGGTTACTTTGCCGCTGCATCGTTTGCAGCGCATTATTCTCAAAACGGGTGAGAATGATCTGGTATCGGGTCAGGATTCCGGTCAATTGTTCAAGCTGGAGCATCCCGGTTCTATTCGGGAGATGGATGAGCTAAATGATACGTTTATCCGGCTGAATCAACAGCTTGTACAATCGTTTCAGGACAGGCTGGCGATGAAATCTCAGGAGACAGAAGCGAGATTACTGGCGCTGCAATCCCAGATGAACCCGCATTTTCTCTATAACAACATCACTAATATTAGCATCATGGCGGAAGAAGGCATGAATGAGCAGATTGTCGCGTTCTGCGCCAATATTGCGTCTATGCTGCGTTATATTTCTACTCCGGGTAAGAACGGGGTTCCCCTGTCTCAAGAATTGGATTATTGTGAGCGATATCTGGAGTGTATGAAGATTAGGTTTGAGGATGATCTGCACTACGAGTTTCATATTCCGGAAGAGATGAAGTATATCCAGGTTCCGATGCTGATGGTACAACCACTACTCGAAAATGCCATGAAATATGGACTGGGTGATACCCCTCCATGGAAACTGAATATTACTGGAGATATGGATGCGGTACAGCAGACCTGGCAGATCCACGTGGAAGACAACGGACCTGGCATGGAACCCGAGGCACTTGCCAAGATCATGCATTACATCGAACAGTCACAGGAGTGGGAGCGTATGCCTGACCTCGAAATCAACGGCATGGGACTCAAAAATATATGGGTCCGATTGAAATTATGGTATGGCACGGCAGCCCACATGCAGATTACGAACAAGCCTTCCGGCGGTGTCCAGATTACCATAGGTGGTTCCATTCGAAAGGAGCATGACTGAACCCATGACAATCAAATATAGAACGATTATTGTGGAAGATGAAGCCCTGATTCGCCGGAATGTCTCGCGCAAATTCAGAGAGTTGGACACCCGGTTCGAGGTGATCGGTGAAGCGCGGAACGGTCAGGAAGCGTTACAGCTCATTGAACATTCCGTACCTGATCTGGTTGTAACTGATATACAGATGCCGGTAATGAATGGATTGGAACTCGCCAAACATCTGTACTTTGCCTATCCGCATGTGAAAATTGTCATTCTGAGTGGTTATCATGAATTCGAATATGCACGGCAGGCGATCAGTTACAAGGTGGAGGATTATCTGCTCAAACCATTATCGGAAGAACAGCTTCGTACACTGCTGGATGCGATGGAATTGAAGCTTGGGAGCGCTGTGGATTCGCTTGCGCATGTCAGTGCCGTGCTGGATGAGCAGGTGAAGCCGGAGGATATCGCAGAGGCCGTTAAGTTGTATTTGAAGCAGAATTACATGCATGAGATTACACTCCAGGACATGGCGGGACAGATGCATTTTAGTGTGGACTATCTGGGGAAGTGTTTTAAGAAAGTAACGGGTGAGACTCCGCTAAAATATATGACAGGTCTGCGGATTAATGAAGCAAAACGTATGCTCGTCACGCACGAGAATATGGATATCAAGACTATTGGTGGAGCGGTAGGGTATAGTGATTCCCACTATTTCAGCCGGATCTTCAAAAACAAAACGGGCATGTACCCTAGCGAGTACCGACTGCAATTGCAGGAACGAAAAAAAGCCCTGTCCATGGATGATGAGCACCATGTTGACTTGAGCTGATTACTGGGCCAGAGCTTCTTCTGTTATTTTGCGAATATCAAACGGGGAGCGGATACCTTCTTCGATCATGTCGGGGAGAATCTGTTCCAGGAAATACTGCACACAGTGGAGGTCGATATTTTTGATTTTGACCAGGGCATAACGGTACATAACGATAAATTCTTTCTCCGTATTGCCACGTTGGAGCTCAGCAAAGGCTTCATATACCTGATCCATCTTGTCTGCGACTTCGAGAATCAGTCCTTCAACCGATTGGTCTTTTCCCTCACGCAGCTGTCTGCGGAAAATAGGCTGGAACTCTTCAGGAATATTTTCATTAATAAAATGTTCAACCATGCCTTCTTCGACCTTTTGCAGCATCGAACGCAGCTCCAGTGAATAATGTTTGACGGGTGTTTTGATATCACCGATAAAGATTTCGCCATAATCATGACTGCTGGTGATTTCGTATAACTTCTTCCAATTGATGGTGACTCCATGTTGCTCCTCAATATCTGCGAGCGTTTTGGCGTACTGTACCACTTTCCAGGAATGGGCGGATACGCTGTGTTCTTCGAATTTGAATTTGCCAGGTGTACGAATAATACGTTCAAGATCGTTTAGTGACCTGAAGTACGTGTGAATTCCCATATAAGCGTTCATCCTTTGCTGGTTGAGTATAAGTGTGAGTATCCATCGACTATACGCCAGTTATGTCAACTGTGGATTAACGCGGATAGCGACGAAGGTAAAATGAAGTTTTAATTCTCTATAGAAGGACGAGAGGATGAATGGGAAGCGTACGAGAGAGTAACAGCTTATCGACAAACAATAAAAAGCCACGATGTGTGACTGAACGTGAGTTCGGCATCCATCGTGGCTTCAGTGTGTGTAGATGTTGTGCTCTAGGCTACATAAGTGCAGTTGAATCAAGAATTATGCTTTTTTTCGTACCGGAGAAGTATACCAATACGCCATTCCAACAAAGAGGGCACCGCCGATAATATTACCAAGCGTTACCGGAATCATGTTATGGAACCAGCCTGCCATCGTGATTGTATCCGGGTGGTTTGGCAGCAACCAGGATAAAGACAGCAAAGTCATATTGGCAACACTGTGCTCATAACCACTTGCGATAAATGCGTACAGACACCACCAGATGAGAACAAGTTTGGCGATATCTTCTTTGGAGCGAGCTGCCATCCAGATCGCCAGACAGACGAGCCAGTTACAGAGAATGCCTCGGAAGAACAACTCAGACATGGGTGCCGCCATCTTTTTGGCAGAGACAACGAATAACAGATGTTCCGGCGTAGCCGTTTTGAACAGGCCGCTACCGACTATAAGTAGACTTAATAGAATTGCGCCGAGCAGGTTACCAACAAAGACGAGCCCCCAGTTCTTCAGCGTTTCGTTCACTGTGGTTCGGCCTGCCAGTGTACTCATGGTAAAGAACATATTGTTACCTGTAAACAGTTCCGATCCGGCAAAGATAACCAGCGTGAGCGCGAGTCCGAAGGACATACCCATCAACATAGTTTGCAGTGGTGACTGTGCCGCAAGGAGCGGAGCACCAATACTGAAGATCAGAACGATGCCAAGCCCTACATAGGCACCAGCCATCAAGGCAGCAACCATATATCGTGACAGGCTTGCGTTCATTTGATCCCGTTTTTTAACCGCAGCTTCAATAATTCCCTCAACACTTGGTGTATACATCACGGTTTCCCCCATTATTTTGCATCAATCTTTGAACGTTTCGCTATATTTCGATCCAAACCTGGCCGTTCTCTACCTTTACCGGATACATCTGTACTTGACCGTCGTCCGGTGCTTGCACAAGACCTGTAGTCAGGTCAATTTTCCAATCATACAGCGGATCGTACAGATAATGCCCGGACACGATGCCTTCAGCCAGCGGCCCACCCTTAGGATGGGGGTTGTGATTATCCGCAGCGAAGATGGTACCATCCGATGCAAGAAAGACAGCAAGCTGATGATCCTTAATCTCAACTACTCTTCCGATTCGTGGCAGGAATTCTTCAACTACTCCGGCAGGGAAGTAGGTGCCTGATTGTTTTGTCGTCATCTTAAACCACTCCTTATCTATATTTAACATTCCGGCAGTATTAATCTGCAAGCTTACTTATGGACGAGCTGATACTTCGATGCCATGGAACATTTTACTCTGGCCTTCTTCATTGCGAATCGCTTTTTGCCAAGGTTCTTCAACATGCTCAAGTGCAAATTCAATCCGCTGCATCAACGCTTTACGTTCCTCAAGGTTATTCACAACCACCGAACGAATATGCTCCAGACCCATGCGTTCCACCCACTCGGAAGTCCGTTCCAGATAGTTACCTGTCTCGCGGTAATATTGCATGATGGCGCCGCACAGTTCAATCAACTCTTCATCTGTTTTCACTTTGCATAAGGAATCAGCCAGTCTAGCTTTAATACCGCCGTTACCACCGATGAATATTTCCCAGCCTCCGTCGTTACCAACGATACCGATATCTTTTGTACATGCTTCTGCACAGTTCCGCGGACAACCGTTGACGGCATATTTAAACTTGGCTGGCAGATCCAGACGTTCGAATTTACGTTCGATGCGAGCGCCCATGGCCATGGAATCCTGTGTACCGAATCGGCAGAATTGGGAGCCGACACATGTTTTGACCGTACGCAGCGATTTGGCGTATGCATAACCTGAAGGCATATCCAGTTCAGCCCAGACTTTGGTCAGATCTTCTTTTTTAACACCAATCAAATCGAGACGCTGACCGCCAGTCACTTTGACTGCTTTTACATCATATTTGACTGAAACGTCAGCGATACGTTTGAGGTCCGCTGGTGTAGTCACCCCGCCGTACATCCGAGGTACAACCGTATACGTTCCATCTTTTTGAATATTCGCGTTCATCCGTTCGTTAACAAAACGGGATTCTTTCTCATCTTCGTGTGTGTCTGGTGCAATCATGCCAAGGTAGTAGTTGATCGCCGGACGACATTTGGAACAACCTTCAGGTTGACTCCAACCCAGTACATTCATGACCTCTTTGGTCGTTTGTAGTCCTTTTTCACGAATCTCGGCTACAATCTCATCCCGTCCCATGGAAGTACATCCGCAGATGCCCTGTTTGGCTCCAGTACTGAAACTGTCTCCAAGTACATATTGCAGAATCTGTTCCACAACCGGTTTACACCCACCGCAAGAGCGTGTTGCACCGGTACAGGCTTTGATTTCATCAACAGTGGTAAGGCCCTGGTTTGTAATTACATCAACAATGGCTCCTTTGGTTACCCCGTTACATCCACAGACGATCTCGTCCTCGGGCATCGTTTCAACAGAGGTTGCTTTCTTATGACCGCCGCAGCCTGTACCCATGAGTGAACCATACAATTCCTCGGTCATTTCGGTTTGATTTTTAATCAGTTTCTGCAATTCGGCAGAATCCGTAATGTCACCGAAGAGAACAGCGCCGACCATTTTATTATCACGAAGCAGAATTTTTTTGTAAGTCCGTTTCCAGTCATCTTTGTGCGAAATGACGGTGTGCTCTGGGCTGTCGATGAATTCACCAGTTGAAAAGACATCTACACCCGAAATTTTCAATTTCGTGGATACAACTGAACCTTCATAAGGAGCGGTCTCCACACCGCAGATATGTTTCGCGAGAATCATGCCTTGCTCGAACAATGGGGCAACGAGGCCGTAACATACGCCGCGGTGCTCTGTACATTCCCCAACCGAATACACATTCTCAAGGGAAGTCTGCATATAGTCATTCACGACAATGCCCCGGTTGACTTCCATACCGCTTTCCCGAGCTACGACCGTATTAGGTTTAATCCCTACAGCCATGACCACAAAATCAACATTCAGAACCGTATCATCTGCAAAACGAATCCCTTCAACGCGTTCGCCGCCCAGCAGTTCGGAAGTCTGCGCACCCATCTTGAACCGGATACCCTGACGTTCGAGTTCTGCCTTCAACATGGCTGAAGCTTGTGGATCAAGCTGACGCTCCATCAGATCTTCCATCAGATGCACTACGGTAACTTCCATACCAAGTTGTACCAATCCTTTGGCAGCTTCAAGGCCTAGCAGTCCGCCCCCGATAACGGCCGCTCGTTTATACTGTTTAGCAGCTTCCAGCATGACATTGCAATCGGCGATATCGCGGAAACCGACAACACCTTCTTTGTCATGTCCTGGTACAGGGAGAATGAAGGAGTTGGAGCCAGTCGCAATGATGATTTTGTCATAAGGAACGCGAGTTCCATCTTCAGTCACAACTTCGTGCGTCTCGGCATCGATTCGTGTAACCGTTGTGCCTGTGTGCAGCGTAATGCCGTAATCTTCATACCAGTGAAGGTCGTTCAGCACGATATCGTCCAGTGTTTTGCTTCCTTCCAGTACATAAGACAACATAATGCGGTTGTAGTTAGGATAGGGCTCTGTGCCAAAAACGGTAATATCAAATCGCGTAGTTAATTTTAAAATTTGCTCAACGGTACTGATTCCTGCCATACCGTTACCAATGATAATGAGGTTCTCTTTTTTTCCGTTCATGTGTGTATGCCTCCTTGAATAGACGCTGTACATTACTCAAAATTTTAGTGGTTTATATTTGAAATTATACAAGTAGTTGACGACAGTTTATGTGATTTAATTCACTAATAAAGATAAAAGAGTCATAAATATAATAATGTGAGCCCCATCACAGAAAGTTATATTTATTTTCATACAAATAAGAAATGCGAACTATTGTTCTTATTTTGTTTTCGTTGTAAAATCGAAACTGGGCCGTATTGTTCCCGATTTCTTCGAAAGGACGTTTTTGCATCATGATGGGAAGATCTCACCTTATTATCGGGACCGGCGTGTCGCTTTCTGTTCTGCAGTTGGCCGGTATGCCGGTGACTGCGCCGGCAGTTACGGTTGCTCTGATTGGTTCGTTATTGCCTGACATTGATGAGCCAAATTCGCTGCTGGTATCCAGAGCCTTGCCTAACAGTCTGATCAGGTTGTTACAGACGATTCTGTTGCCCACAGCTGTATTTGTGTACTTCTATGTTCATGCCAAACCATGGAACCTATTGCTTGCGATCCTCATTGCGCTTGTGTCATTCCTGCCTTCGCGTTCGCTTCGCAAAGTGTTGATGTTTGCGATTGGACTCGGGCTGGTCTTTTATGGTCACGCGTTCGCACCGTGGAACTTGATTGCAGGCAGTTTGTTAATGCTCTGTACCACACTGACTCATAGGGGACTGACACATACCCTGTACGGAACCGCAATATGGGCGGGCTTGTTGTACAGCACGACCCAGCAGCAGGGACCGGAGATCTGGGTAGCGGGAGGCACGGCATATGCGATGCATCTATTGGCCGATTCACTAACCAATCGGGGTATTCGTCCGTTACCACCGCTCAAGTGGCGCATACGGGTGAATCTGATGAGTACAGGGACCAAGCGTGGGGCCGTTGTAGAGAATGTCTGCATTGTGCTTACTCTTATTCTGGCCTGGATTGCATTCTCACCGCTATTTCTATAGCCATCCAAAAACGCCAGCCCGCATATTGTGGGCTGGCGTTTACAGGTATGCATTTCATAATGAATAAATCGTAATAACTTAGCCAATTCAGGATTGAGAAGGAGAATCAGTCAGGTCGTCAATATCGGAAGAACCAAATACAAATAAAACAACAAGAATGACAATGATCAGTAGTTCAGCGAACCCATTTCCGTCAAAGTCAGACATCACTTCAACCTCATTTCTTGGCGTTTAGGAATTGATTCTCTGTTGGAAAGCCCGTATAACGTCATTCAACGTCATATCGCCACCGATCTCATCGAGGAATTGCACCAGTTTGTCTTGATTCGATGGTGTAATATTTTGTAGCGATTTATACTGCCCAACCAGTTCAACGACCAGTGTAGCTTCTCGAAACAACGTGACCGCATCCACTCTTAACTTCCCACTGACCAGTAATGCTGCAACGATAAGTTCCAGATTTCTTCCTTTAAGGTTGCCATTGAGAAGGGTGTTTGCGGCATTTGTTTTTTTGGAACCTTTATTCGATTTTCCATTCCTTCTCACTGCCATAACAGGTCCCCCGCTGTTTGGTGTTTAATTCATCTTCCGTTATTGTATCTTATGTGTAATTCCCTATAATGTTCGGCCTATTAATCTACGTGTCTAACTGATATCGTTGTGAATATAAAAAAGAGACCTCCCGATGGATAGGAAGTCTCTTGTCAGCTATTACGCGTTATTAATTATGGTATTCATCGTTGTCCGATCCAGACCTTTGACCAGTTTCACGATCAGTTCTTTGGCCGCATCGTAGTCATCCGTATGAATGATGGAAGAAGAGGTATGGATATAACGTGCGCAGATACCAACAACTATTGATGGTACACCAATGCCACTCAGGTGAACTTGACCTGCATCTGTACCACCTGGTGAGATGAAATACTGCATTTTGATCTGATTGGATGAAGCCGTATCTTGAACATATTCAACCATTCCGCGATGGGTGAACATACCCGGGTCAAAAATACGAAGCAATGCGCCTTCTCCGATATGTCCAAATGACTGTTTGTCACCTGTCATATCATTTGCCGCGCTACAGTCAAGTGCAAAGAAGATATCAGGCTGAATCAGATTGGCCGCCGTACGTGCACCGCGAAGCCCCAGTTCTTCCTGAACCGTTGCACCAGCGTAAAGTGTGTTAGGAAGTTTTTCCTTGTGCAGCGCTTCAACCAGTTCAAGTGCAAGTCCTACGCCGTAACGATTATCCCACGCTTTGGCCATAATTTTTTTCGGGTTCGCCATAGGCGTAAATTCACAGATCGGTACGATCTGCATCCCTGGATGAATGCCCCAGGATTCTGCTTCCGCACGGTTGTCTGCTCCAATATCGAGATACATGGAATTCAGATCCACAGGTTTATTCCGCTGGGACTCGTCCAGCAAGTGTGCAGGTGTAGAACCTACAACTCCGGTAATCCGACGATCAGGTGTGATGATTTCCAATCGTTGAGACAGTACAGCCTGACTCCACCATCCACCCAGTGGACGGAATTTGACCATACCCGTTTCCGTAATGCCTGTAGTCATGAAACCTACTTCGTCAAAGTGTCCGGCTACCATAACTTTAGGACCGGATTCCTCCCCGCGTAATACACCAAATAGACTCCCCAGGCGATCCTGGACGAACTTATCAGTATAAGCGGAAAGCTTATCTTTCATCCAACCGCGAAGCTCACGTTCAAAACCGGATGCGGAAGGAAATTCCGTCAACGTACGAAACATATCCATCGTTTTTTCATTCATGTGTCAACAACTCCTCTGTTGGTATGTATTTCAGGTCACAGTAGAACGGCTACCCGCCTGTTGTCCTTTTAAGATGTAGTTCAAAAAGTCTTTTATCTTTTTGAACATGCACTTTAATATGCTGAGGACTTGTTATTTAACCACTGGTCACATTACAGTATGAACCTTGCGCAAGTGATTGTCCATGTTTATGTCACGTATTTAAGGCATATTTTGGGCGCTTACCGTGTCCAAGTTTCATGACTCTATCCGCTGTAGTCGCAGTCCTGATGCCACTTCAATGAATATGAATATATGGAGGAGATGTCATCATTTTGTGAAGTTCTTTATTTCAATATTTGTTTGTCTGTTTACAGGAAGGAGCTAAATATCCAATGAAGCCTCCAGAAGAGGGCACGGAAAAAGTACTGTTTATCGTTCTTTTTATCTTGCTCGTGATTGTTCTTCTTTATTTATAGACGTATCTAAAAGTCCTCAGATCCGGCGTATTCCCATCTTGCTTTCACAACATAATCTTGTTGGAAACATATGCTGTCTGTCGCCGGATACATAACCTTCCGATTATTAACAAACAATGAATATAGGATTACACACATTGGCATTCAGCCGTAGCTTTGAACCATTTTCACATAGAGGAGGTCTTGTATCTTGCCAGCTCAATCTGCATCCGGAAGCGAAAAAAAATCGTCGTCCCTGTCCATGGATGAAAAGGAGTACAAAAAAGTCGCAAAAAAACATGAGCCGCCTCGTCCAATCCTGAAAAATTGCCTCAAAGCATTTCTGGTTGGGGGTACCGTCTGTTTGATTGGACAGGCCATTCAAGAGGCTTTTATGGCCGGTTTCGACATGACATCAAAGGAAGCTTCCAGTCCTACGGTAGCGGTCATGATTCTCATATCGGTTATTCTAACATGTCTCGGCGTTTACGATAAAATGGCTCAATGGGCAGGAGCGGGAACGGCTGTACCGGTTACCGGATTTGCCAATTCCATGTGTTCTGCTGCACTGGAACATCGTGCTGAAGGACTGGTGCTCGGTGTAGGGGCCAACATGTTTAAACTTGCTGGTTCCGTTATTGTGTTTGGTGTCGTGGCAGCATTTGTCGTAGGGATCGTTTATGCCTTTTTGGGATTTGGAGGTGGGCACCTGTGAAACGATTGGGTCGCCAGACATGGCAGTTTGAGAATCGTCCGCGGATCATCGGTAAATCCGCAGTTGTAGGACCAGAAGAAGGCGAGGGTCCACTGTCATCTGATTTCGATTATGTCTACGACAACCTCGAGATCGGCGAGAAAACGTGGGAAAAGGGAGAACGTAAACTGCTCGAACAGGCCTCCCAACTGGCTTTGATAAATGCAAATATCACCAAGGAAGAGCTTCAATTTTTTGTGGGTGGAGATCTGATGAACCAGATTATCAGCAGTTCCTTTTCAGCGCGAAAACTGGGTGTGCCTTACTTGGGTGTCTTTGGAGCCTGTTCTACTTCCATGGAAACGTTAGCGTTAGCGTCCATGATTGTTGACTCCGGAGCTGGCGATTATGTTCTTGCAGGAACGGTGAGCCACAACTGTACGGTGGAGAAACAATTTCGGTATCCGACGGAGTATGGCTCCCAAAAGCCGCCTTATGCCCAATATACCGTCACAGGAGCAGGGTGTGGTGTGGTCTCCCGTACGGGTGATGGTCCCGTTGTTACCAAAGCCACCATTGGACGCATTATGGATTTGGGCATCAAAGATCCCTTTAATATGGGTTCAGCCATGGCGCCAGCAGCAGCCGACACTATAATCTCTCATTTCAGGGATACGGGATTGGAACCCGGCTATTATGATCTCATTGTGACCGGGGATCTGGCTTCCGTCGGTCTGCCAATTACGAAAGAGCTTTTGCAAAAAGAAGGCATTCCCATGGAACAGACAGTTTTTAATGACTGCGGCCTGATGATCTATGATCGGGAGAAACAGCCTTATGTGGTTGCCGGGGGAAGTGGCTGCGGATGTTCTGCCACCGTCACCTATGGTCATATTTTGAACCGGATGCAGAAGGGTGATCTTAAACGGGTGCTCGTTGTTGCTACCGGGGCGCTGTTATCTCCGATTTCGTACCAGCAGGGTGAAAGTATTCCTTGTATTGCACATGCCGTAGCCATAGAAAAGGAGGGATAAAGGTAATGCAGTTCTTGTGGGCATTTATTGTTGGCGGTTTAATCTGTGTTATCGGACAGCTTTTAATGGATGGGGTTAAACTGACGCCAGCTCATACCATGAGTACACTTGTTGTGACAGGTGCGCTTGCGGATGCATTTGGCGTGTATGACCCCTTGGTTAAATTTGCAGGTGCGGGTGCTACCATCCCCATCACAAGTTTCGGTAATTCCTTGGTGCACGGGGCATTGACGGAGTTGGAAAAAGAGGGATGGCTGGGTGTGATTACAGGGATTTTCGATCTGACTGCTGCGGGAATATCGTCAGCGATCATCTTTTCTTTTCTCGCGGCATTGGTCGTTAGACCAAAAGGCTAACATAGAATGAGGAATCTCCTTGAACATATTGCGATTCAGCAGAGGCTCCGGATAACTTTTATCCGGGGCTTTTTTGTCGTATTCATGCGAGAACTGCGGTGAATCTGACGGGCTGGAAACAAATTGTGAGTTCCTTCGAGTGTACTCGTGACTCTGGATCATGTACAATAAAAGGAAATCTGTATGCTTTTTTAGGAGGTTAGACCACATGCCTGTGCGCAAAGAGTCGATCCAAATCATATCCGCAGTTCGTTCAAATCTGGAATCCTGCATTATGGGGAAATCCTTTGAAATTCAACTTTTACTTACAGCTTTGCTTGCAGGCGGGCACGTTCTGATTGAAGACGTACCGGGAACTGGCAAAACGCAGTTAATCAAGGCATTATCGAAATCCATGCGTGGTGAGTACCGGCGTATTCAATGTAATCCTGATATTTTACCTAGTGATATTACGGGCGTATCTGTGTTCCATCCGAAGGATGAGCGTTTTTATTTCCGGCCAGGTCCTGTGATGACCAACATTTTGCTAGCTGATGAGATTAACCGGGCCACAACAAAAACCCAATCGGCTCTGCTCGAAGTGATGGAGGAGCGTAGCGTAACCGTTGATGGTGATACGTATGATCTGCCACATCCATTCATGCTCTGTGCAACTCAGAATCCAATTGATTTTGAAGGTACGTATACGTTGCCGGAAGCACAACTCGACCGGTTTATGTTGAAAATAAGTCTGGGTTATCCCGATAAGGAAATTGAGAAAATTCTATTGAAACAGCATCAGCTCGGTCAGCCTGTTGATCGTCTTGAATCCGTGACTCATATGGACCAGATCTCGGCAATCCAACAGGAGATTAAAGAGGTCTTTATCGGTGATCCGGTCATGGACTATTTGCTGGATGTTGTTCGTCAAACCCGCTCCCACCCATCTGTATTGCTGGGTGCCAGCCCACGGGCAGCCATATCGTTCATGATGGCCGTAAAAGCCTTTGCTTTCTTGCAGGAACGTGATTATGTGCTTCCGGATGATGTGAAAACGATGGCCCCTTATGTGATCTCTCATCGTATTGTGCTTCGTCCCGAATCGAGACTGGACAGTATGAGTTCCGAGGCCGTTTTGAATGCCGTACTCCAGCAAGTACGCGTGCCCGTCTCCATGGGGCAATAGTTCATGAAGCCGCTTTTGAGAACAGTCAATAGAGGGTTACGCCACCCACGCGTATGGAGCATCGCAATGGTGTGGATGTGCTGTCTGGCTTATGTTTTGTTTCAGGGCGGGAAGACATCCCTTATGTTGCTGTCGATGGTGACCCTGCTCTGTGTGTACCTTGCCATTGCTGGATTTAGCGGGGTAAGACGTGCTCAAGGAGTTCGTAGGTTATCTTCTGGTCCAGACCACGAAGAATTGCTGCATGCGGGTGACCAGGTTCAAGTACAGCTGAGTCTGACGATTCCGGGATTCCTCCCGCTTCCCTATGTTGTTGTGCGTGAAATGCTGCATCGGCATAACGGAGAATCGTGGTCGTTCAAGGAAAGTTTGATTCCCAATTTGCGAGGTAATGGAGAGTTGTCTTTTCAGACACCGCCACTTGAGCGGGGAAAGTATGTTTTTTCAGAAACGGAATGTGCCAGCGAGGACATATTTGGACTGATTGAACATCGAGGAAAGTTTAAGGCCAAAGGTGAGTTTCGCGTACTGCCAAGAACGGTATTTATTCCATATTGGCAGCTTTACGACCGCAAATCACGGTTATCCGGTCCTCAGACGGCGTTAACCCGCTCACGGAGAGAGACCACTCAGATCAATGGTGTACGTGACTACGTATACGGAGATCGACTTTCCCGCATTCACTGGAATGCAACGGCAAAGACAGGGAACTGGAAGTCCAAGGAGTTTGAACATGAGTCTGTGCCCAAAACCATTCTGGTTCTGGATGCGCTGGCATCAAGTTATGAACATGGGGATGCATTTGAAATTGCCGTTTCCACGGCTGCCTCTCTGCTGGAGTATGGTGTCAGGGAACGAATGGGGATGGGATTGTTGACATTGTCAGACCAGACATCCTTCATGGCCCCCAGTGAAAGTCTGATGGAACGACAGAAGATGATGCATCATCTGGTGGATATTCAATATAACGGTCAGGATACCCATCTGTTGCCCGGCGTGGAAAAAATCGCACGTCAACTGCCTCAGGGAGCTTACTTTGTCGTGATTTCTCCCCAGAAGGATGAAAAAATAATGGAACTGTTGCGCTGGGCCGATACGCGGGGCATGACGCCATGTCATATTCTGATCGATACCAGTGAATCTCGCCGGAGTGCCGAGTGGAATGCCATGTTGCGTGGAAGAGGCACGAGGTCATTCACTGTTTCTCACTTGCAGGAGCTTCCAACGGTGATGGGGGGAGGTTCTGTATGAGTTCAAAAGGAAATGAAAGTATTGCAGGCAAACGATCCTGGTATCATGCAGCGTCATTGCTCTGGATTTTCCTGATTGGAATGCAGTGGATTTCATTTACGCAGGAATCGTGGTACACGGAGACAACTTCTCTGGTGTTATGGACACTTGCAGCGGTCAGTGTGCTGGAGGTCATTCTGCCCTTCAAAACGATCTATCGGGCGATCATCAAGGCGGTCGTTGTTGGTTACATTTTGCATAAAACGCTGATCGATTATACGGTGTACATCCCTTATGGCTCTTTAACAGACAGAGCAGAGCAGTTCATATTACACATGACGCCGTATATCTGGTTCTCCCTGTGTGCATGGGTGATGCTTGAAGCAGCGCTTCGACTCGTGACCACAACACGTCGCATTCTTGTTTTTCTGGGTGTTAACATCATTTCGATGGGGATTCTCGATTCTTTCACCCAGATTCCACTCTGGATTGAAATCGCGTGGGTGATGTTTGCGGGGATGGGATGGCTCGTATGTCAGCATTTCCGTAACTATCAGCTACAGTATCCTCAAGGTTGGAAACGAATCATCCGGTATCCTTATAAAGTCCTGGCCAATATTGCTATTATCTTTTCTTTGATTATTGTAGCCAGCGTTAATATGCCGGAGATTCCACCCACCTTGACGGACCCATATACGGCGTGGCGTAACTATACCGGAACTTCCACAAGTCAGGCTGGTAACGGAAACCTTGATATTCCCGCGGCTACCGAATCGGGATACAGCAGGGAAGACAATCAGCTTGGTGGAGGATTCAACTTCGACTATACCCCTGTCATGTCTGTCACGACCAATGAGCGTAGTTACTGGCGCGGTGAGACACGTGCAGAGTATACAGGCACAGGCTGGGATGACCGTGGACGGGGTGCGACAGAGAATATTGAATCCGGACAGCCTCTGGAGAACCAAGAATCCGGTAATGTGAATACCAAACAAGTGACTCAGAATGTAACAATGCTGAATGATAATGTCTATCCGATTCTCTTTGGTGCTTATTCGATCTCGGAAGTGAGCTCAATTAATGGTGAGGACAGAACGGAACGGATGTTGTGGAATGCTGAACAGGCTGAACTGCATGTGGTGACAGACCGTCAGCAACCACAGTATCCCAAGACGTATACTATCGTATCGGAAGCCCCTGTGATTGTGGAAGATGAGCTTCGTACGAAGTCATTTGAAGATCTGTATAACAGTAATCCGGCAGATGATATGTACTTGCAGTTACCATCCCGTTTCCCTGACCGGGTGTCGAATCTGGCAGCCGAGATAACGGCATCTGCGAATACTCCGTATGAAAAAGTGGCATTACTGCAAAACTATTTACAAACTAATTTTGAATACACAAACAATCCGGATTTATCTCGAAAAGTAAGCAGCGACTTTGTGGAAGGTTTCCTGTTTGATATTATGGAAGGCTACTGTGACTATTTCTCCACTGCGCTGGTGATGATGGCGCGCTCGGAGGGCATTCCTGCAAGGTGGGTTAAAGGTTATGCGCCTGGACAATTGTCCCTGAATTCGGACATGCAGGCCCCACGTCAACCTGGTGCGGAGATTGAGACGACCTACACCGTTACCAATGCAGATGCACACTCCTGGGCAGAGGTTTATTTTGGTGAGTATGGCTGGATTCCTGTTGAAGCAACGCCGGGCTTTGATATGCCGCTGCTAACGGAACAGCCTGATGTACAACCTGTAGATGAGCCTGAAGAAGAGCCAGAAGAGGAGCCGGTACAAGAGGAAGAGCAGACTCCTGCACCTGAGCAGACATCGTCTGCCATCCCGACTTTTGTTATCTGGGCTGCAGGAGCCATTATTGTATTGTGGGTAGCATATATGTTCTGGCGTAATCGTTTCTCCATGCGATTCTTCCTGCTTCGTCTACGGACAGGTGGACCGCTCACCCCTGAACAGAAGGTAGTGGCAGAGACCGAGCGTTGGATTCAGTATGTGAAACGCAAAGGGTTGACCCGGAGCGGAGACGAGACACTTCGTGAATCGGTAGCCCGCTGGAGCCAGGCAAAACCTGCTGCAGAAGCTACATTGCATGAGCTTCTCACGAAGTTTGAACAGACTCGTTACAGTCCAGCGTCCGTAAAAGCCGACGACTGGAAGGCCGTCTATCAGACCGCCTTGAAGCTGCGGAAGGAACTGAAAGCGGAACGGGCATAGTTGTTGCCCGTCCCGTTTTTCCTTTTTTCCTATGCCATCAGGCGCTGTATGCATTTTCAGGAAAGACGGATTTGTGATATAGTGTGTCGTATGAAACTGAGGTGACTTCTTTGTTTAAAATGTTAATGCCCAAGCTGCGTGTAGACACGGTTTTTGACATTAATCTGGAAGAGCTGTACGCTCAAGGCTACCGTGGAATTATAACTGATCTGGATAACACACTCGTTGGAGCCAAAGCCCCTGACGCTACGCCCGAACTGATTGAATGGTTTGCACGTGTGAAAGAGGCAGGTTTCAAGCTAATGATTGTGTCCAATAACAATTTGAATCGTGTATCCCTGTTTGCGACCCCGCTGGATATCCAGTTTGTGCATAGTGCACGCAAACCATCGAATGTACCGTTTCGTAGAGCAATGAAAATGATGGAGTTATCTCCTGAAAAAACGATTGTAGTAGGTGATCAGATGCTTACGGACGTTTATGGAGGGAACCGAATGGGGTTATATACCGTTCTGGTACTGCCAATCTCCATTGGGGACGAAGGTTTTATGACCCGCTTCAATCGACGCGTGGAACGGATTGCTCTAACGAGTTTACGCAAGAAAGGCTTATGGCTTGAGGAGGAAAAGAAGAAATGACAGAACCGCATAACGGCAACCTTGCCGTAAGGTGCAGCGGATGCGGCGTGCATCTGCAAACAGAAAATTCGGAATTACCAGGGTTTATCCCCGAGAAGGCATTGGATCGTGAACCGGTTATATGCCAACGCTGTTTCCGTATCAAAAACTACAATGAGTCATCATCCGTTACGGTGGATCAGGACGAATTCCTGGCGCTGCTTAGCAAAATCGGGGATAAGGATGCACTTGTCATCCATATCGTTGATTTGTTTGACTTTGATGGCAGTATTATCTCTGGTCTGCAACGTTTTGTAGGCAACAATCCGGTATTGCTTGCTGTGAACAAAACGGACTTGCTTCCGAAAGTAACCAACTGGAACAAGATTCGCAACTGGGTACAAAAGCAAGCCAAAGAACAGGGTTTGCGTACAGTGGACGTAGTCTTGTGCAGTGCGAAGCAAAATCAGGGCTTCGACCGTCTGCTTGAGCTTGTTGGAACCTATCGCGAAGATCGTGACGTATATGTGGTTGGCGGCACCAATGTGGGCAAATCCACACTGATTAACCGTCTGATCCGTGATTACAGCGATCTGGAGCAGGAACTGACCACATCCCGTTATCCGGGAACGACGCTGGATATGGTGAACATTCCGCTGGATGATGGAAAATATATCATTGATACGCCTGGAATCGTATATCCATGGCGTTTCAGCGAGATTGTTTCACGTAAGGATCTCGCTGCCATCATGCCGGAAAAACCGCTTAAACCCGCTGTGTATCAGTTGAACTCCGGTCAGACGCTGTTCTTTGGCGGCATGGCTCGATTTGACTTTGTGGAAGGTGATCGCCAGTCGTTCACTTGTTTTATCAGCACTGCGCTTGATATTCACCGGACGAAGCTGGAGCGTGCAGATGATCTGTACCGCGACCATCTGGGAGAACTGTTGTCTCCGCCAACCCGTGAGGATGCAGCAGAGATGGCTGAATGGACCAGACATGAATTCCGAATCAAACGCGGCAGTCAATCCGATGTATTCATCTCTGGCTTGGGCTGGATTAAGGTCAATGGCGATATTGGAGCGCTTGTTGCGGTTCATGCTCCAAAAGGCATTCGTGTACAGATCCGCCCATCCTTGATCTAGTAATCTCAGAACCTGTACATCAGATGGATCGGAGGCGGACCTATGTCTGAGCAGAAAAAGTTCAACTCTTCACTTCCCGTGTTGCTTGGTGTTATGGGTGATCCTATTGCTCACTCCAAGTCTCCGGCAATGCACAATGCGGCTCTGCAGGCTGCAGGAGTGAATGGAATGTATATGCCACTGCATGTTCATCCGGATCAACTGGAAGCGGCAGTTCGCGGAATTGTGGCACTGGGCTATCGTGGTGTTAATGTCACCATCCCGCACAAAGAGCAGGTGATGCAGTATCTGGATGTGATCGATGAAAGTGCTCGCCTGATTGGTGCGGTGAATACCATCGTTAATGAAGGTGGAACACTGACAGGGTACAATACGGATGGTATTGGTTATGTCCGATCGCTGAAGGAAGAGGCTGTGCCTGAGCTTGGGGGTAAACGTATTGCTGTACTAGGAGCAGGTGGAGCAGCGAGAGGTGTCATATATGCACTTGCACTGGAGAAGCCTGAACGGATCCACATTCTGAACCGTACAGCGGACAGGGCTATTACACTTGCTTCGGATTTACGAGGCCATGGCTTGGGAGAAATCTCGGGCAGTGGCATGGAAGACGCTGCAACGGTACTGGCTACGGCTGATATCGTGATTAACACAACGGCTGCCGGAATGCATCCTCATGTGGATGACGTACCAGTTGATCCTGCACTGATCCGTGAAGGCGCAGCGGTGAGTGATCTGATCTACAACCCGCTGGAGACCCGTCTGCTTAGAGAGTCGCGGAAGCGTGGATGCACAGTGCACGGTGGTCTGGGTATGTTTGTATACCAGGGTGCAGTGGCTTTTGAGCATTGGCTCGGCATTCCGGCTCCAGTGGAGACGATGAGACGTGCTGTACTAAACAGTTTTAAAGTGTGAAAATGATATTAAGAGTACATGCAGACGACGAGTGCAGAACCAATCTGAAGAAACGAAGTGGTCGCATTTATCACCGGATTTTCCCTTTGTGAAAAGGGATCAGAAAAATCTGGGGATAACAGCGATCGGAAGATGGTACTGCAATCGGAGTCACCTTGTGTACTCAGTGATCATTTTTACCATTGAAAAATAATAATTGAATGGTCAGGTCCGGACAGTTTTTGCGCTGTCGATCAGGGCCTGCTCAACATAAGGAGTATGGAGTATTCATGTTAAACGGTAAACAAAAGCGCTTTTTGCGGTCACAGGCACATCACCTGACCCCTGTATTTCAGATTGGTAAAGGTGGAACCAACGAGCACCTGTTCCGTCACATCGAAGATGCGATTGAGAAGCGCGAATTGATGAAAGTGCAAGTGTTGAACAACAATGACGAGGACAGAAAAGAGATGGCAGAAGAAGTTGCCCGTGAAACGGGAAGTGAGCTTGTACAACTCATCGGTAACACAATCATCCTGTACAAAGAATCTCGCGATAACAAACAAATCGAACTACCTAGATAAGGGAGCGTGACGCAGGTGAAGATCGGTATCATGGGTGGTACGTTTGATCCGATCCACATGGGACACCTCCTGGCAGCTGAAGCAGCAAGGGACTCACATGCACTGGATGAGATCTGGTTCATGCCTTCCCATGTTCCACCTCACAAACGCGGAGCCGGAGCTTCGGGACAGCAACGTCTTGATATGACGGAAGCGGCTGTGAAGGGTGTGCAGCAATATGAGGTGCTGGGTATCGAGATGGAATTGGGCGGAGTGTCTTATACCATCGATACGATGAAGGAACTGTGGCGTCGCCATCCTGAACATGAATTTTATTTCATTATCGGGGCGGATATGGTGAACTATCTTCCCAAATGGGAGCAGATTGAAGAGCTTGCAGAACGCTTAACCTTTATCGGAGTTGGTCGGCCGGGCTTCCAGTTACATCTGGATGATTTACCAGAGGAGTTACAGGATCGGGTCCTGCTGGCCGAGATGCCCTTGGTCGATATTTCATCGACAGCCGTACGCAGACGTCTGGCCAAAGGACATTCGGTACGCTTTATGATTCCTGATGAAGTGCACCAATACATTGTAAGGAGCGGTTTATATGGGACTAAGCCGTGAGGAACTGATTCAAGCCGTATCCGGACAAATGCCGGAGAAACGCTGGAAGCATACACTGGGTGTGATGGAATCGGCAGTGAAGTTGGCTGAAAAATATGGTGCTGATCCTGTAAAAGCGGATCTGGCATCGATATTGCATGATGTGGCGAAGTACTGGCCCGTAGCGGAGATGGAAGCGGTCATCCGTGATAACGGATTAAACCAGGAACTTCTGCAGCATGACAAGCAGCTCTGGCATTCCGAAGTCGGTGCTTTTGTAGCCGAGCGTGATTACGGTGTGGAAGATTCCGAAGTTATTAATGCCATCCGGTGGCATACCTCGGGTCGGGTAGGCATGAGCTTGCTGGACAAAGTGGTATGTCTTGCCGATTACATTGAACCGGGACGAGATTTCCCGGGAGTAGATCACATTCGCGAACAGGCTGAACGTAGTCTGGAGGAAGGTTTAATTGCCGGATTCGATTCGACGATCAGCTTGCTGATCTCGCAACGGCGTGTCATTTATCCTTTGACCATGCTGTCGCGGAATGACTTAATTGCACAATTATAGATTATGGAGGTTGGTTCATGACAGTATCATCGAAAGAACTTATGAATATGGCGGTTGCTGCTGCTGACGACAAAAAGGCATCCAATATTGTAGCGTTGGATCTGATTAATGTTTCTCTGGTGGCAGATTATTTTGTTATTTGTCACGGGAATTCCGATACACAGGTACAAGCCATTGCCACTGAAATTCGCAAACAGGCTCATGCAGCCGGAGCGACGATCAAAGGTATCGAAGGTATGGATTCCGCACGTTGGGTATTGATGGACATGGGCGATGTTGTTGTTCATATCTTCCACCGTGACGAGCGTGAATACTACAACATTGAACGACTCTGGTCTGATGCCAAAGTGGTGGAAACTGTATGAGTTTGATTGCTGGAACAGTCGTCTCTTTGCCGGTTTCACGTGAAGTGTCTCCGTTTGGCTTCTTTTTGACGACAGGATCGGAAGATGTACTGCTTCACTACACCGAGTTAACACGGGATATTAAAATTGGTGAGACGCTTGAGGTATTTGTGTTCTTTGATACTGAAGATCGTCTGGCCGTAACGATGAAAAAGCCTTATCTCATGCTTGGCGAAATGGCACGACTGGTTGTGGCTGATGTTCACCCACGACTGGGCTGTTTCCTGGAAATGGGCCTTGGACGGCAATTGCTGCTTCCTATTCGTGAATTGCCTGAACTGGAAGAACTGCGTCCTCAAGTGGGGGATGAAGTCTTTGTCATCATGGAACATGACAAGCAGGGACGTCTGCGTGCCAAATTGGCCGGGGAACGTGAGCTTTCACCATTGTCTTTCCATGCGCCAACTTCATGGTTAAACGAGTGGGTTGAAGCGACGGTATACAAGCCACTGCAGATGGGTACTTTTGTACTTGTAGAGGGCGGTGTACTGGGCTTTGGCGCGATTGGTATGATTCATTCATCCGAACGTAGTCATATGCTGCGTCTTGGTGAGAAAGTGAAATGTCGGGTGACACTGGTACGTGAAGACGGACGTGTGAATCTGGCCATGACTCAACTCAAACAAGTTGGACGTAACGAAGATGCAGACAAGCTGCTCGCTTTCATGAAAGAGCGTCCTATGGGCGGCATGCCTTACTCGGATGCAACTCCGCCGGATATCATCAAGCAGCGCTTTGGCATCAGTAAGTCTGCCTTCAAGCGTGCCTTGGGCAAATTGATGAAGGACGGACTGGTGGTCCAAAAGGAAAGCTGGACGTATCTGTCCGAATCTGCTCCTGCCGATCAAAGTGAAAACAAGTAATCTTCCTGATTAAATAGTTGTAATATGGAACTCGGATAAGGCAGGGATAGGCTGGGTAAACACCGGATGCCCCTGCTTTTTCTTTTGTTATATAAATTGAACTAAACATTTACACGAAACGGAGAGGACAGAAAGAACCTGAAGAAGCGGAGCGTTCGCCTTTATCCCCGGATTTAAACCTTTATAAAAGGAATAAAAAAAATCTGGGGATAACAGCGATCGGAAGGTTGTTCTGTCATTGGAGTGTCCAGTGTAAATATTCTTTGGTTCAACTTATATAGATCAATTCGAAAATGAAATTGAAAGTGCGGTGCCTGACATGTCTTACCGGAAATTTGCGTATGTGTATGATGAATTAATGGAAGATATGCCTTATCCGGACTGGATAAGGTTTGCAAGAACAGCATGGGAAAAGCATGGAATGCCCAAAAGTGTCGCTGAACTTGGCTGTGGAACGGGCTCCATTACGATCCCGCTCGTGAACTCCGGTTTCGAAGTTACAGGCATTGACCTCTCATCAGATATGCTGTCGGTTGCGCGCAGCAAGATGGAGGCCACGCCTCAGGGTCATCGCTTGTATCGCGAGGGCAGTGTCCGTTGGGTGCAGCAGGATATGCGGGAATGGCGAGTTCCGGAACCTGTGGATTCGGTGATATCTTTCTGTGATTGTGTCAATTATTTGCTTGAACAAGAAGATGTCGTTCGAACATTCCAGCGGACATACGAGATGCTGAAGCCTGATGGAACGTTCCTGTTTGATGTGCATCATCCCAATACCCTTATTCGTTATGATGAGGAGCAGCCTTTTGTACTGGATGAGCGCTCCGTATCTTATATTTGGACTTGTGATCTGGACCAGGATCGCTGTGAGATTGAGCATCATCTCAGTATTTTTTCGCGTGTGGATGATGGTAATAAGGATATGTATCAGCGGTTTGAAGAAGTTCATGTCCAGCGTGCATATAATCCGGACTGGATGAAGCTGGAGTTATCCAAGGCAGGTTTTAAAGACGTGAAGGTATATGCGGATTTTGAATGGAAAGAGGCCGGAGACAGTGCACAGCGCTTGTTCTACGTGGCTGTGAAGTAAGAGCGAATAATGAGAACTGTCCTTATTGTGCATAAGGGCAGTTTTTTGTTTGATTTTTTATGGAGAATGAATAGCAATAGTCTTAAATAGGGTAAAGGAATGCAAGAAAAGACATAACGACGTGACAAAAAGTATTGCCAGTTAAAGTAAAGAAGGCGATAATAGTCGGATAGAAAGCGTTTTCTGAGGAAATAAATCAAATGTCAATGTGAGGTGTAGAAATGGAAAGTACATATAAAACAAGACTTACGTCAGAACAGTTGAATGCCATAATAGAGCAGCATTTCTCTGCAAGTATACAGGACTACAAGGAAATGGTGGATGGCTGGGCCAATCATGCATATCTCATTACACTGAGTGACGCACAGCGAGTGGTACTCAAAATTGCACCGTCGGCTTCGACAAATCTGATGCGCTGTGAGCAGGATCTCATGATTGCTGAGGTTGAGGCACTACGCCTCATCACGGAGCTACAGGATGTTCCCGTACCCCAAGTGCTGGCTTATGATGATTCGTTAACTATGGTTTCAGCGCGTTATTTTATCATGGAGTACATGTCTGGAACACCCTATAATCAGGTCAAGGATCAATATTCTGCGGAAGAGCAGGAGGTCATTGAACACCAGCTCGGTCGGTACAATCGTCGAATTAATGAAATCAAGGGCGAGCAGTTTGGATATTTCTCGGAGCAAAAACAGCGATATTCCACATGGAAAGATGCATTTATGAATCTGATGGATGACATTCTTACCGATGGGGAAGAAGCCGGGATTACATTTTCGATCGATTACCCTGAATTGAGACGCCTGATTGAAGAAAAATCGGATGTGCTGGACGATGTCAAAGAACCTGTGCTTATCAGTTGGGATCTGTGGGATGGCAATGTACTAGTGGACGCGGGTCGAATCACAGCGATTATTGATTTTGAACGTTCACTGTGGGCAGATCCCCTGATGGAGCATTATTTCAGTCATTTTAACTATACGCCTGGTTTTGTGAAAGGGTATGGGCATGAGATTACGACTGAAAGTGAGCTGAAAAGAAGAAGTCTCTATGACTTGTACTTTGATCTGGTGCTGCGCATTGAGTGCGCTTATCGTCAATATGATAATCAGGAACATGTGAATTGGACCATTCATAATCTGGAGGAAGGCCTTGAGCGTTTTCGGTTATCCTGAACAGCAACGAGTATTATTGAACGGTACGAACCGTGTGACTTAAAAGGGTGATTATAACGTGTAATATTGACTTTGGGCTTGCTTTTTTATATAATGGTCCCGATATTGTATACATATTTCGATGATAAGGATCAGTAGTAATTCCTGTACATAACAGAGAGCCGGCGGTTGGTGCAAGCCGGTTGACAGTGATTTGCGAACTCGCCTTGGAGAAATGCGGTGATTACACCATTCTGTTTAACCTGCTTGTATAAAGCTTGGGTTCAGGAATGGAAATCCGCATCGGTTAACCGCCGTTACAGGTCCAAAGGGAGTGGATGACGAAGCACGTTCGTCCGCTAACTAGGGTGGTACCACGGGAATTCAACCTCTCGTCCCTAGCGCTGCAAACGCTACGGGATGCTGAGGTTTTTTTGTTGCAATTAAAGCTAAAGCGAATAACCTGAAGGAGGAACAATAGATGAGTGAGAATAACCAGCCGAAACACGGCTATCAGCCACAAGTCATGGAAAAAAGTTGGCAGCAATACTGGGATGCAAATAAAACGTTTAAGACGGGTGAGGACCCTGCTAAACCGAAATTTTATGCACTGGATATGTTCCCTTATCCATCCGGTTCAGGTCTGCACGTAGGTCACCCGGAAGGATATACGGCAACGGATATCGTTTCACGTTACAAACGTATGCGCGGTTACAACGTATTGCACCCAATGGGTTGGGATGCTTTCGGTCTGCCTGCTGAGCAGCATGCACTGGATACAGGTGAACATCCACGAGATATTACATTCCGTAATATTGACAATTTCCGTCGCCAGATCAAATCGCTTGGTTTCTCCTATGACTGGGATCGTGAGATCAGCACAACGGACCCTGAATACTATAAATGGACACAATGGATCTTTATTCAGCTGTACAATAAAGGCTTGGCTTATGTGGATGAAGTTGCAGTTAACTGGTGTGAAGCCCTTGGAACGGTACTTGCTAATGAAGAGGTTATTGATGGCAAGAGTGAACGTGGGGGACATCCGGTTGTACGCAAACCGATGCGTCAATGGGTTCTGAGAATTACCGAGTATGCAGAGCGTCTGTTGGAAGACCTGGAAGAGCTGGATTGGTCTGAAAGCATCAAGGATATGCAGCGCAACTGGATCGGTAAATCAACAGGTGCGGAAGTTGTATTTGCCATTGAGGGTCGCGAGGAAGTTATCAAGGTGTTCACTACCCGTGCGGACACATTGTTCGGTGCGAGCTTTGCAGTACTTGCTCCAGAACATGAATTGGTAGAAGCAATTACAACCGATGACCAACGTGAAGCGATTCAGGCTTATCAGGAGCAGGCTTCTCGTAAGAGTGATCTGGAACGTACAGATTTGGCCAAAGACAAAACAGGTGTATTCACTGGCGCTTATGCAATCAACCCTGTTAATGGTGCAAAACTGCCGATCTGGATTGCTGATTACGTTCTTGCAGGTTACGGCACAGGTGCGGTTATGGCAGTTCCGGGTCATGATGCACGTGACTGGGAATTTGCGAAGCAGTTCGGTTTGGATATCATCGAAGTTATTCAAGGTGGAGACGTTACACAAGAGGCGTATTCGGGTGATGGCGCACATGTGAATTCCGATTTCTTGAACGGACTGAACAATGAAGAAGCGGTTGCCAAGATGATTGCTTGGTTGGAAGAGAACGGTAAAGGACAAGGAAAAGTGACTTATCGTCTGCGCGATTGGCTGTTCAGCCGTCAGCGTTACTGGGGTGAGCCAATCCCGATTCTGCATCTGGAAGACGGAACGATGAAGACCGTACCGGAGGATCAACTTCCACTGCTGCTGCCTGATATCGACCAGATCAAACCTTCGGGTACAGGAGAATCACCACTGGCGAATGTTACGGAGTGGGTGAATACGGTAGATCCGGAAACGGGAATGAAGGCACGTCGCGAGACCAATACCATGCCACAATGGGCGGGTAGCTGCTGGTATTACCTGCGCTTTATCGATCCGCGCAATGACAAGGAACTGATCTCCAAGGAGAAACAGCAGCAGTGGCTGCCAGTTGATCTGTACATTGGCGGAGCAGAGCACGCAGTACTTCACTTGCTGTACGCTCGTTTCTGGCACAAAGTGCTGTATGATCTGGGTGTTGTGGAGACTAAAGAGCCTTTCCACAAACTGGTGAACCAAGGTATGATCCTGGGTACCAATAATGAGAAAATGAGTAAATCACGTGGTAATGTTATTAACCCGGATGAAATCGTCAATGAATTCGGTGCAGATACATTGCGTCTGTACGAGATGTTCATGGGACCATTGGAAGCGACAAAACCGTGGAATGCAAACGGGGTTGAAGGCATGCACCGCTTCCTGTCACGTGTATGGCGTCTCTTCATTAACGAAGACACAGGAGCCATCAATGACAAGATTACGGTGGACGGTGGAACGGATGAGTTCAAACGAACTGCTCACAAAACGATTAAAAAGGTTACGGAAGATCTGGAACATCTGCGCTTCAACACATCCATCAGCCAGCTGATGATTTTCATCAACGATGCATACAAAGCGGACACACTGCCTCGTGAAGCGATGGAGAAATTTGTGCAGCTGTTGTCACCACTGGCACCACATATGGCAGAGGAACTGTGGAGCCGTTTGGGTCATGAAGGTGGAATCTCTTACGTGGCTTGGCCTGAATATGATGAGTCCATGACAGTGGATGCGGAAGTAGAAATCGTTGTTCAGGTAAATGGTAAAATTGTAACTCGTGCTACAATCGCGAAGGATCTGGATGCACAGGGTATGCAGGACTTTACGATGGAGCTGGCACCTGTTAAGCAGGCGCTGGAAGGCAAGACCATTCGTAAGGTCATTGCCGTTCCAGGCAAACTCGTTAATATTGTTGCCGGTTAATCTCACCGGCTCGGAATAGTTCATCCAGCTTTAACAAATCTTCATCATATTTGTCATGTGTCGTGTGGATCAGGTTGTCGAAAACGCCGTCAAGACTAACCTTCAGCAGTGCGAGTGCCTGAGCGGTAATACCGCCAGGTACAGCGACACGAGCCTGAAGCTCTTGCGGGGTGTATCCTCCTTCGGTGAGCAGCTTGCCTGTTCCCAGGAGCATTTCGCCAGCCAGAGCGCAGGCATCTGCCCTTTTGATGCCTGTCAGCTTCACTGCACTTTCGATCCACTGTTCCAAAAAGAACGATATGAATGCAGGTCCGCAGCTGGAGAAGTCGGATGTGATTCGTGTACAGGCTTCATCCACTTGGTACGGCCTGCCTATATGACTGAGCAGACTTTCCAACACAGCGCGGTCTTCACTGGTCATTCGTTCGCCATGTATGCAGAGGGATGCTCCACTGCCGACTTGGTGTGTGACGCTGGGAATTACCTTGGAGACTTTGCAAGGAAGTGAAGATTCCAGATGTCGCAGCTGCACGGGACTGGTGATCGAGACAATTATATGATTGGGATTCACGACAGGCAGGATGTCGTCAATAACATGTTTGAATTCAAGCGGCTTCACGCACAGGAAGATGATGTTGCTTCGGATCACCGTTTCCCGATTGCTCTGGGATTCATGCAGACCGGGGTAACGGAGGGATAACTGACGTACTTTGGACGGGGTTCGATTGCTGGCCGCGATCTGCCGGGGCTCAAGTGCACCCGATTGGATCAGGGCATAGATTAGCAGGCTGCCCATGCTGCCGGTTCCGATAAATCCAACCTTCATTGTTTCAGGCCTCCTTTCATGCTTTACGGTACTGGCGCAGTTCATTCCCTCTATTCTATGCGTGAGGACCTGTTTCACATGACATGAAAAATGCACAACTTGTTTCATCAGGAAAGTTCAACGGTTCGGAAGCACCGCCCGTGTTCGAAATGAATGATTTTGAATTCAGGGAGAGGTGTGGAAGAATGAGATGGAACAAAGGGATGACCATTGCTGCTGCGGTGGTTGGAAGTATACTTATATTATGGTCGGGCAAAAGTGAACAACCACCTAGTGGCTGGGAACCCTTGCAGCTCGGCACCGAGAAGCCGACGATAGAGCAGGAACTCCCTGCTGTACAGTCGGCTACTTCGGTTCAGGGCAATACAGGAGCATCTTCGGGAGCGGATGCAAGTGGGATGCAGACTGGGAATGAGGCAAAGGCAGAAGAGTCTAAAGAGCTTGCGAGCGTTGGGGTTGAAGGTGATTCAGTTGTTCAAACTACAAGTCAGACGAATGATAATCCACCGGACACCTCGAATTCGATTGAACCAGTCACGCAAAGTACGAATTCGAATCCTTCGGTTACCTCCGAGACGGCATCAAGCAGTAATCCACCTGTAGTTCGTGAGGAATCTGGCGACAATGGCAAGATTGATGTGAATACCGCTCCTGTCTCCAAGCTTATCGAGCTTCCCGGAATTGGGGAGAAGAAGGCTCAAGCTATTGTGGACTATCGGAATGCACATGGTCCTTTTGCGAAAGTCAGTGATCTGACAAAGGTCAAAGGAATCGGGATGAAGATGCTGGAGAAGATGGCGCCGTATGTGCAGATCCGGTAAAATTAAAATATAAATTGTATTAAGCGGGAGGAAAGCAGCATGAGTACAGAGGTACGCAAGGACTGGGATACGTATTTTATGGACATCGCGTATATGGTTTCCACCCGTTCCCGCTGTTCGCGTCGTCATGTGGGCGCCGTTCTTGTTCAGGGAAAGAAACTTCTGGGAACAGCCTATAATGGTGCACCCACCGGCGTCCCGGATTGTTCTGAAGCAGGTTGCATGATATCGGAAGAGTATGAGTTGGTCGTGACCGATGGGCAAGAAGAAATGGTGAAAAAGCAAAGATGTATTCGCACAATTCATGCGGAGCAAAATTTGCTTTTATTCACAGATCGAATCGACCGCGAAGGCTCGTCCGTGTATGTGACCGACGAACCGTGCTGGACATGTGCCAATATGCTGGCGAATAGCGGGATTACAGAAATCGTGTTTCATCGTTCTTATCCTAAAGATACCGGCAAGGTTACCAATATGATGGAACAGAAGGGCATAACGTTCCGCAGGCTGGAGAATTACCAGCCCCCGCGGGAAACGATGATGACTGTGAGCAATTAATGTAAATATGATCGAATACGTGAGGGAGAACCTCCGGCAAGCCTGAATGGGCTTTCCGGGGGTTTTTCTGCGTTCAACGGGTGAAATGAAGGAGGGGTAGAGATGAAAGGCAGACCATTATTAAGCTTTACGATTTGTTGGTTGTGCGGGAGCGGGATAGCATGCGCGTTAACAGGCTGGACGTTAATCTGGGGGTTAATTGGAGCTCTGGCATGTTTGCCACTTTTACTTCGTTTTATGGATGTGCGTGGATGGTCTGTTTTATTTTTACTCGCTGCCTTTATTGGAGGTGCTACACATTGGGAGTGGAATGACGCACGCAATTATAGTAGTCTGCCGGAGATCATGCATATCGCTGCTCATGAGTTGGACGGATGGTCAGCTGAAATTCAGGGTGAGCTTGTGTCAGATGTACGTATTGATGGAGATCGGGCTGACTTTAAGATTCAGATGTCTTCAATATTGGCAACATCGGATTCGTCAGCAGATGCAGATCTGACAGCATCATCTGCATTCAAAATAGATGAACAATTGATGGTACAAGTCAGACTGTTGGAGGAAGAAGAACAACAGGTAGCAGCGGGCTGGAAGAGGGGTGATTTGATTACGCTTAATGGTTCTTTTGTCCTTCCTGGTGAAGCCAGGAACTTTGGCGGATTTGATTATCGCAGTTACTTGCGCACCCTGCATATCCACTGGTTGTTCAAAGTGAAGGGAGCCAGTTCGGTAACAGCAGTTGCTCCTGAGGGACTTGGACAATATAACGTACTACGTTGGACGGATTGGACGAGGCATAAGTTGGGCTCGGCGGTTGAGCAGTTATTTCCTGAGCCTCATGCAGGATATATGAAGGGGCTTATTATCGGGATGGCTACTGATATCGATCCAGGTACCTATGGTCAGTTTTCACAACTGGGTTTAACGCATATCCTGGCAATCTCCGGAACCCATGTCGCAGTATATGTTGCTTCGTTGCTTCTCATTCTATCTTGGCTAAGGCTTACCAGAGAGACGGCACTCACGATTGTTCTGATCCTGGTGCCAGCTTATGTACTGTTATCCGGAGGTTCACCTTCAGTGATTCGGGCAGGAATGATGTCCATGATTGGGTTGTACATGGCACGTCGAGGTCTCGCCAGAGACGGCCTTCAGATGATTAGTGCAGCAGCGTTGCTGATGATGTGGTGGGACCCGTACTTTTTGCTGAGCGTCAGCTTTCAGTTATCCTTTCTCGTGACCGCAGGTTTGATGATCTACATGCCATTAATTAACCGGCTGTTCAGCGGCTGGCCGAAATCTCTGGCTGCAACGGCATCCGTTACCGTGACCGCTCAGCTGATTTCGTTCCCAGTAACCATTTTGTATTTCAACCAGTTCTCACTACTCTCATTTGTAGCTAACTTTCTGCTGGTTTCTTTGATTAGTGCCATTGTATTACCTCTGGGGACGGTCGCCATGTTATTGTCATTCATATGGGTTCCCTTGGCGAAACCTCTCGTATGGATTGCGATGCAACTGAATCAACTGACTTTTGTAAGCGTGGAGTGGATGAACAGCCTGCCAGGTTTTGTGTCGATCTGGGCAACACCGCCCTTGTTATGGATTGCTGCCTATTATGCTGTGTTGTATGCCTTACTCTACCTGTTGCATCGTGGCAATGGTGAGCAGCAAGAAACAGCATTTGTTGAGGAAGAGACGGCTCCTCTTGTGAGGCGACAACCTTCAGTTTCAATGGCGAATATGGGCATTCGCTCTTCGATGTCTACCGTGTTACAGGATCAAGGTAAGAACCGCGTAGATGGAAAAGAATCTTCATTAACGACATTAGGAGCCAGTATTGCCTGGCCGGAGTATACAAGTGCATTTACTATACGAGGCGCAGGTTATTATTCAAATGAACGAATGAGTAAAGCTCAGCAATGGTTGTGCGGGTTGCTCGCAATCAGCTTTATTGCTGGATTATGGTGGGCATATCAGACTCCCAAGCCTGCTGGAACCGGCATCGTGCAGTTTTTGGATATTGGTCAGGGAGACAGTACATTGATTACAACCCCGGAAGGCAAACACATTCTGGTGGATGGCGGGGGAACAGTTAGTTTTGGGAACAACGAACAATCGTGGAAAACAAGGCGTGATCCGTATGAGGTGGGAGCCAAGGTGGTTGTTCCTCTATTGAAAAAGAGAGGCATCCATCAACTGGACACTGTAATTGTAACGCATGCCGATCAGGATCATGCCGGAGGACTACAGGCTGTGCTGGAACAGATTCCGGTTAAACGTTTCATATTTAATGGCACAACCAGTGGTAAAGAAAACTTTGATAAATTACTGGACACAGCCATGGAACGTAAAATTCCTCTGTACGCCATTCAGCAGGGCATGTCCTATAAGGCTGATAAAGAGACAATTTTACATTTTATAGCTCCGGATCTGGCACATATGGATGTAAATGCATCAGGCAATTTACCAGTGTCTGAAAATCAGAATCATGATTCCGTTGTCTTTTTGCTGGAAATGGCCGGGGCTTCCATGTTGTTCACCGGAGATATGGATGCGGCAGCCGAGCAGGACCTGCTCTATATGATTCAGGATGGCTCATTGGCTGCCCAGTTTGAACAGAAAGGTGCAGATATTGGAGTTACAGAGGGAGTTGTACAAAGGATACTTACCCGCCCGCTGCAGGTTGATTCAAAAGATGCTTCAGCATCTGTCTCCATTGATGTTCTAAAGGTCGCTCATCATGGGAGTAAAACGTCGTCAACCGAAGCCTGGCTCCAATACTGGAATGCCAAAACCGCGGTCATATCTGCCGGTGTTAACAATACATATGGGCACCCCAATCCGGGAGTGATGGAACGTCTGGAGGCTAACGGGTCAGATATTTATCGGACAGATCAGATGGGTGAGGTCCAGATGAGAGTGAAAGATGGGAAGATTGATGTTCGTTATAAGTTGGTTGGGATTGAGTGACGGCACGCAATCTATTTATCGGTGTGAAGATAAGTGAAGAAAACTCCGATTTAATACCAACTGAAAGGTTAAAAAGACAATAGAACATACAACAATGTGGATAGTCTGAGCGGAAAAAGTAGTGAAGTTAAGTGTAAATATCGAGTAGATGATCCCACCTGTGAAGCCTAATAGAACATATGCGGCAATAGCAACAAGCAATCTCATATACGTATTATCTTTTTTTCTGTATAAAAGTAGTCCATCCACCAATATAGAAAGTGGCGTAAGTAAGAAAAGTAATATAGCGAGGTTAATCAATAATCCAACCGCAAATGTATACCCGAATGAATAATAGTAAGTATTCTCTAATCTTTCATCTATAGGGACATAGTGATATATCCCCATTGCAAGTGAAATGAACACTGCAGTTAATACAGCTGCAACTATTTTTCCGCGCGGCCTATTGATTCTATGGTTTTTTGTCATTCGAAAATTGACCTCCCTAAATAACTATATTCAATAAGAGATAGGCTAAGGCGTTACTATATTTTAACATACAGAGGTTGAGGAAAAGTGGGAATTAGAGAAAGAAAGTACTTAGTTGACCTATAAAAGAAAGAAGTCGTTTCGCTGCGAACGACTTTTTTCTTAATCTCATGGTGGTGACATATATTTTTTGGTAGTGGCAGGGTAGGAAATGAGGGAGGGGAGCGTGGTTCCACCGACACAGATCAGAAGGAGACGGATTAAAAATATGAAATATCGTTAATATAGAAAGCCTACAACGACAAAGGCGCTACAGACTACCAAATGACTTTCGGTTCCGAGTGATACATTGTTTTTTCGGAAAGAAACCTTCAAAAGTTTCAAATGAATTCGGTCATCGGTAGTAGACTGGTATTTGGCAAGCAAAGGAAGGGAAGATTATTTTTAAAAGGACGAGGTGCATTTAATAGAGGCGCCGAGGTTTACGTTGACCTGCTTGTGAGGGCCTTGAACGGTTTGCAGAAGTAAAAAAAATTTTCGGATGCGAAAACTTTTTGGGAACCCGTAAACGTCTTACTTCTTGTTACGACAAAAGATTTATATAGAAAAGGAATAATCGACCATGTTCAATAGAAAAACTGAAAAAATTCTTACACACTGTATTACCGAGCATAAAGAGAACGTATACCGACTTGCTTATAGCTATGTCAAAAATAAGGATGATGCCCTGGATATCGTACAAGACTCCATATACAAAGCGATGACGAATCTCGAACGTTTGAAAAACCCAGACGCGGTTAAAAGCTGGTTTTACCGGATTGTGGTGAATACCGCCCTGGATTTTCTGCGCAGAAACAAAAAGGTTCACTCGATGGATCATGAAATGATCGAAACCTACAGCCTCGGGGCAGAAGATACGTATACGGACATTGATTTGAAGCTAACGCTCGAATCCTTGCCGGATAAGTACAAGAGCGTCATTATACTGAGATATTTTGAAGACATGAAGATCGAAGAAGTTGCTGCTGTACTGGATGAGAATGTGAATACGATTAAAACAAGGCTGTATCAGGCGCATCAGCTATTGCGAATCACAATGAATGATGAAACAACCAAAGGAGAACGAGTAAGATGAACAATAACATGGAACAGCTGCGAAAAGAATATCAAGAAATACCCATTCCAGATGAATTGGATAGCATTGTAAACCAATCGATTCATAAATTCTCTAAGGAGGGAAGGAGGGGCCGCGGCTCAAAGTACAGATGGTTAGCCGTTTCCAGTGCGGCTGCGTTCATGTTCCTTGTTGCGATCAATGTGAGCCCTCCCGTAGCGAAAGCCTTGTCATCCATACCGGGTGTGGACCGGGTTATCCAGGTGCTCACGTTCAAGGAATACGTGGTTGACGAGTCTAATTACAATGCGAATATCAAAGTGCCTTCCATTACCGATATGGAGAATGAGCAGTTGCAAAGCGGGTTGAACGAGAAATATATGAAGGAGAACAAAGCGCTTTACGAAAAGTTCCAGGCGGAAATCAGCGAATTGAAGAAGCAAGGCGGAGGCCATCTGGGACTTGATGTCGGATATGAAGTAAAGACGGACAACGACGAGATTTTATCTATACAAAGATACGTGGTCGAGACCGCCGGTTCATCCTCGGAGGAGCTTCAGTTTGATACGATCGATAAGAAAAACCAAATCCTCATAACTCTGCCGATGCTGTTCAAGGACGATCGTTATGTACGGCTCATCAGCGACAACGTTAAAGAGCAGATGCAGGGGCAAATGAAAGCGGACCCTAATAAGATTTACTGGGCTCCGGGAGCTACCGACGTGCCGGTCACCAGTGAGTTCCAGAGCATCGCGAAGGATCAAGGCTTCTATATCAACAACGACGGCAAGCTGGTGATTGCTTTCAACGAATATGACGTTGCGCCAGGCTATATGGGTTCTGTGGAATTCGTCATTCCCACGGATGTGTTGAAAGACGTTCTGATTAATAACAAATACATTAAGTAATGGAAGAGACCGGTGATGGGGTACCCCGCGCCGGTTTTTTTTTGTTAGTACTTTGGTCGAAGAGACATTGTTCTGTTTTTGATTTTCCAAAACTTTCTGAACCATCTCATGCGTCTAGCCAATGAGTGTGCGTGATTAGACACTCATACAAAGAGATGGAGGATGAAAGCTATGAAAAAGAAAACGATAAAATACATGAAGATGGGGGCCATGGGCTGTGTAGCCATGCTCGGCGTCGGCGCAGCGAGCTTATCTGCATATGCGCTGGCCTCGGCACCTGTTTCAGCGAACGTAACTGTCAGCTCTAAGGTACAAGCAACCGTCCCTTCGGCTACAGGTGTAAAAATCGTGGAGAAGGTACTGAGCACAACAAGCAAGAACCTTATTGTGAACATCAAGGTACCGCAGCTGGACGGCATGCTGGACACCAGATACCAGAATGAACTGAATGGCATCCTTTTATCCCGTGCGCAAAAGGATCTTGCTCAGTGGGAGAAGGATGCCGCAAAAACGGCCAAAAAGGCAAAAGTAAATCACCAGAAGTTCCACCCCTATGAATTTTACGTCAGCTATAAGCTAAAGTCGGACGGAACTGGAAACCCGGCAGGAGTAGTTTCGCTTGAAGTAATCACGGAAGGTTACAGGGGCGGAACAAGCATGCCCCGGATCGATACCTACAACTTGAAAAATGCCTCTGCGGCTCAGCGCGTGACACTGGAGGATCTCCTCGGTTCTAACTATAAAGAAAAGCTTGATGCAGATATTCTTGCGCAAATGAGAAAGGATCCCGATCAATACTTCCTGGAAGAATTCAAAGGGACGTTCACGGAACAGTCGTTTTATATTGAAAAAGGCGAACTGGTTATCGTCTTCCCAAAATACAGTATCGCGCCGGGATATGTGGCTTCACCGGAGTTCCGTTTCAATTTGAAGAATGCCAGCCTCTGAGGCAAAGCCGAATGATATGAAGCCAGAAATCGCAGTAAAGTTGGATCTGAAAAAGGTGGCAGCTTGCTTCTTCTCGAAAATGGCTCCCAAAGCGCTCGGCGCAGCCACTTCGATTCATAAAAATCAGTTTTCCGCGCAATCCAATTTGTGTCCGACATTTTAAATGTACAAGTACAACATTAATTCAAGTCTTATGCTGGAAACATGACGATTATTCTGAATGTGGCATCCCGAAGACTCTCTTCTTACGGGATGCTTTTTTTAGTTCTAAAGGTAGAAGTTCCATGAAAATGTTTTGTTCTCTTCATTGATTACATTAATTGGAGAAAACTTTTTTCACAAGCTCGGCGTCCTGCCTATGAGCGACAAATCAAAAAGGATAGGGACGAAAGCAAAATGCACGACAACATGAATCATTTCGGAAGTTTAATCCGGAACTTTGCACCGGTACGAGGCGATGGTAAACGTTATATACCAGGATTTGATGGCTTAAGGGCATTATCCGTCATGGCTGTCATGGCCTACCATCGCCGGAAGAAATGATAGACAATGACTTGCAGTTTTATGACTAGAATAAAGATAAGGATGATTTGAAATGAACAAAAGGAAGAAAACACGGTGGCCCGTTTGGCTGGTTGGATTTATTGTATTAGCTGGCGGGATTCTAGGAATCAATCTAATGGTGCAAAATGTTCTAGCTGGAAACCACAGCGTTACAGAGAACGTTGAAGTGTCGCCCAGTGCATACCCAGGCTTAAATATCGAAACAAGGACGAAGAATACGAAGCATTATATATTGTCGATTAGCAACGTTCTCACAAACAGCAAGGAGATTAATACTCCTATTCAGACGTGGGTCAATGATCAGGAAAAGAAATTCTTAACCCAGGTTAAAACCGGTGCAAAAACGCTTCAAGGCGATTATCGTGCTGAATTGAATATTACAGTAGATACGAATAAAATTAGTGACCATTTATATAGTTTAGTGTTCACTTCCTATCAGATCACCGCAGGCAGTGCTAATGGACAATCGATAATAAAATCTTTTAATATCGACACAGCTGAAAATAAAATATTGAATTTATCTGATATCATGACTTATGACAAAGCAGCTGTTAACCATATTATGTCCATCGTGAAGGGAGAACTGAAGAAACAGAAAAACGTTCACTCTTATGTATTCGAAGCAGAACTTCAAAAATCTATAAAAAATCCATCTGGATGGAAATGGTCCATAGGTAACGGAGTATTTACTTTATACTTTAATAAATACGAGATCGCTGCTGGTGCAGCCGGAACGGTCCAAGTGAACATTCCACTGAAATCCTTGCATTCCTACTTGAAGAAGGACCTTACTAAAAAATGGAATATTACTTATGAAAATAACGATGAACCAAAAGGGAAGAGGCCAACTCAGCCTCCGCTTGATCCTAAAGGGAAATATGTGGCTCTTACCTTTGATGATGGGCCTCACCCAAAGGTGACACCTAGAGTTCTAAAGACTTTGAAGGAGTACAACGCGAAGGCTACTTTCTTCATGCTGGGCGTACAAGTAGAGTATTATCCTGATATGGCTAAAAAGGTTGCTAAGGCCGGCCACGAGATCGGCAATCACTCCAAGAGTCATCCGAATCTTGCGAATATGAGCCTGAGTGAGGTGCGCAAACAAATCATAGAATCATCGCACCGAATCAAAGATGCGACTGGAGAAAAACCAACCCTATTCCGTCCGCCTTATGGTGCTATGAATGAATCAGTCAAAAAAGTCACCAAAGAACAGAAAACACCCATTATTTTATGGTCTGTGGATTCGCTGGATTGGAAAAGCCGGAACGCCCAAGCTGTAAATAAAGAGGTTGCTAAAAACATCAGATCAGGTTCGATTGTACTTATGCATGATATTCACACTTCTACAGCTGATGCGCTGCCCCGAATGCTTAAATCACTAAAAAAGCAAGGCTACCAATTCGTAACGGTTTCTCAGTTGTTGTCCTTGAATGAATCCACAGGAAATGGCCCTTATTATAATCAATAAGTTCATCACACCAAAAGAGGTACAAACCTTTGTTTTTCTAAGGTTTGTACTCTTCTATAAGAATGGATTTGTACTATCCTATATAAACCGACCTTCATTTATTTGGATTTAAAAATCATTCCTTGCTGTTCCGATTTCTCCATAGTTTCTTATATTCAGATACGGATGTAAGAGTTTTTCTAACGAACATTTTGTCCATAAGCTGCTTCACTCGCTAGCGACAGATGGTTCCAGCGTTATAATATTTTAGTTATGCAGTCATCTTTTTTTCAACTTTTCGTACTAGAAGTAAGTAATACTTCATGAAGTGTAAGGACATCTAGACTATCACTTAGGATAGTTGACTAAAAATCAGTTACTCTCTTGCCTTTGATATGCCAACTATCAAGCTAATTATAGTTGCGCTGAATAAGTTTAGTATATGATCAATTTGATCCCAACTTTTATGCCAAATTATCATATTAAATGCAATGAATAACACACTACTGAGTAGAAAGAATCCCAGGAAGTATATGAAAAATATTTTTAGATTCATTTTAGTCTCCCGCATATCCATTTAGAAGTTTGTTACGGTTGCACGCTCTATTTAGTTTGTAATATGTTTTCTATTTTAGATTATTAAATGCAATCATTTGTATTTGGTTTGTTGTATATATGTAAAAATATATTTTTAGTTAAGGATTTGATTAATGTTATATGATTTTTGTTGCAGGATTATGGTTATTTTTACCGAATATTAGTTAGGCCCACCTTGAAGAAGGGCTAGAGATACCTAGTGATCGTAGCACTATACATAATAATGAGGGGATCAAGAAAATGGAACTTGTAGAACTGACACAAAGCAACACCAATGCAACTAAGAAGTCTAAAGTGAAAAGGGTCGGGAAGACAATAGCGTTGTGGATTGGAGTTTTGGTTATCAGCTTCATTGCAGGACAGTCCTCCGCTTTTGCATCATCTGGATCGGGAAACTCCATCACTTCAGTTCTTGACCGAAATAATTATTTGCTGGACGATGGTACACTTTGGTCTAAAGGGATCACAAGTGGAGTATGGACACAAAATCGGAAGCTGATTGGTATTTCAAAATCAGACGATTATTTCATCTTTGGTTGGACTGCTGATGGCCAAGTGATTCGGTGGAATAAGGACAATGCGCATATACCAGTAACGAAACAATTCAATGGTGTGATTAAGGTATATGGCCATGGATGGGTTCAGCTTCAGGATGGGAATCTTTATAATTTTGATGATCAGGCTAAGATTTTGGAATCGATTATCGATGCGGATTCTTATAGTTTTGGAAGCGATTCTTCTTATAGCGCATTATCTTCATCAGGAGATATATATTATGACAAATACAACAAAATACGTAAAGCTGGAAATGTACCTGATGGTAAAGCAATTGCAACGAATGGTGTTTACGCAGCAGTGCTGAAAAATGATGGCTCGGTAGTGATCGTAAGTATGCTGTATGAGGATGACTACATCACGGTTGCGAATAATGTGCAATCTTTGATTTGGTGGGGGAGTACGCATAAGCTGCTCACGGTGAAACAGGATGGAAGCGTCTGGAGCTACGATCGAACTGCCAAATATAAGGGCGAGCAACTGCCTGGTCTAAGTAACGTATCGCGGATGGTGTATGCGCCTAATCTGGATGAGCTATATGCACAATTACAGGATGGATCATGGGTTACATATGATAATGGAAAGTTAACTCCTCTATCAGCTCCCGCGTTAAATCAAGTGACACTTACGGCATCTTCCAAGGAAGCTAATATTGGGGATACGATCACGCTTGCTGTTCAGGAGAATTATAGTAATGGTTTCAAAAACAAGCGTGCGCCATTGCCTGAAGAAATTATAGTGGAGCAGCCCCAAGTTGCACAGATTCAGGCAGGAGGCAAACTGAAGGTTACGGGCATGGGAACAACCAAAGTGACTTTGAAGATAGGTGATTTGGCCTCAAGTCTTCAACTGAACGTTGATTCACAGCAAAAGTTAACAGGCGCCACATTGTTGGATGGAAATGTATACTTGCCAGTACAGTCGATGTTCAAAACTTTGGGAGCCAAAATTGATGTGAAGGGTTCATCTTTTGAAATTCAATTTGGAGATGACAGTATTGTTTTGCAAAAAGGGAGTGCTGTTGTGCGATTAAACAACAAAGAGCTGAAGTTGAAAGGGAAAGTACAAACTATTGGAGGGCAAACTGTATTTCCTGCGGACTTGTTAAGACAGGCTGCGGGTATTCAGGTTCGATGGGATGCTGAGCTAAAGCAGGCCAAGGTGCTGGTTGGAAATTCTTCTATTCTAGTGGAATCGAAGGATACACTTGCACTGATCAAGAAAAAAGAGTTGGGGAATCTTGCTCGTTTCATTGGCAAGTCCTACTGGATCAACAGTGATACGAGTTTAGGGCAACGTTTCAGTAAAGTGACCATATCAGATATCAAAATTGAAAAGATTAAATACGGTGATCGAAGTTACTCTATTATCTTCCGTAATGCAAAAGGAAAAACCGTTTCTGCCTACGCAGGAGGTGCACCTTCCAGTGTGACGGAGATGCTTGCCGATTCCAACCAATTCTTCTCTTCTGATCCGTATAAGAAATACAATTGGTCCAAGTCCACTTGGAATAAAATCATTGCTGGAGAAGTAGCTTTAGGAATGAATATAACTCAGGTGCGCCTTGCTTGGGGAGATCCATCGAGCATTACGTATGAAACGAGTTCAAAAGGCAAAATCGAGGTTTGGGTGTATGCCAGCTCCGCAGGCATAAGAGCTTTAGGGTTTCTCAATGGCAAACTGATGGCGATTTACTGATGAATATACCAATTAATCACTTCATTTGATTGCAGGTTACAGCACAGCACAAAAAAAGCCCGCTTTCCGTTACACCCCACGAGGGAGAATATCGGAAAACGGGCCATTTTTTCAAAATGTAGAAGAAATATAAGAACTACTCTACGCCATCCTTAAAGTGTTTGCTCCAGTGTTTATCTCCCTTGTGCAACAGATCTTCTACCGTTTTCTCAAGAGTCATCAACAACTGTGCTCTGACATCAAGTACGGTTTCTCTGTACAAGCGTTCTTCCGATCCAACGATTTTATCGCCGTATAATGCCTGTGCAGCTACGTACTTCCGATGTTCCTCGACCAGAGTATCAATGGACTCCAATGCATGTTCAACAAAGTGGGAAATACTTTGATATTCTTTGGGCATTTGTTCTTTTAAAGCTTGAATTTTCGCAAGAGCTGGCATGCTCATCACCTCGTGTTTATGAATGTAAATTTACAATACACTATTTTCATAAAAATTGCATTAAAATCAGCTTAAATTTGGACAAATTTCGACTTTTTTTATTTTAGGAACCAAAAAAGTGCTTATCTATAATGTATGCCATTGCATTTGAATTGAGTCGTGTAAGTAATGGAATCCCTTTTGGATACGTTTGGTGACTCGTTATGCAATTTCTGTTATTCTAAGAGAAGATTTCAGCGGCCCTAATACATACGCCGTTATTTTGTTATGGCAAATTAAAAAAATACTTAACTTTGCAACAATTTTATTGATGATCACGTCTGTAAGGTTGCAGGGAGAGGGGGATCCTTTGTGGTAGAGCCGGAACTCATCAGAGCCGCTCAATCGGGCGATCGCGACGCTCTAATTACCCTATTGCGGGAGATTGAACAACATGTCTATCGGACCGCATATTACATTCTAAATAATGAACAGGACGCTTTGGATGCTGCGCAGGAAGCGTTGATCCGAATTTACACCAAAATCAATTCATACGAAGAAAAGGCCCAATTCAAAACATGGGTACAACGCATCGTCACGAACATCTGTATTGATAAATTCAGAAGAACCAAGCCGTCTGTCTCCATTGACGAACATGACATGGTTTTTCAGGATAATCAGGATGTGGAGTACGAGGTCATGTCTACATATGTGGCCCAGGACATTCAGGATGCGATCAACAAGCTTCCCGAGCATCATCGTACCGTTATTGTTCTAAGATATTTGCAGGACTTATCCTACAATGAAATTGCGGATTGTCTCGATCTTCCGTTGAATACGGTGAAATCTTATTTATTTAGAGCCAGGCAGCAATTACAGAATCTACTACAGGAATATCAGAAAGGTGGTGTGACAGGATGAAATGCGAAGAGGTGGTGGAATGGATGCACCGCTATCTGGATCATGATCTGGGCGAGGCGGAAACCGCGCAGATGCTACAGCATGTGGCAAAGTGTCCGGAGTGCGCCGAGAATTTTAGTTTACTCAGAGCTCTTTCCAGAGAACTGGAAGAATTGCCGCAAGTAAGCCCGAAATTTAGTCTGGTTGATGCGATTATGCCACAGCTTGATGCCATTGACGAAGCGCGGAAGGAACAAAGTAGCACCATACAGGAAATGAATCCTGTCCCCGCTACATTTGAGAATTTACAACGTTCAAGTGAGCGGAAAACGAAGCAAAAATGGCTTAACTCGATGGCAGGACGTATGTCCATGGGTGCAGCGGCTGCGGCAGTTATATTGGGATTCGCCATCTGGGGGAATCCGCCTGAACAGATTGAGAATGCCGATTCCATGCTGATGAGCTCTGGAGCTTCTCAAGAGGGCGGCAATTTGGATGAGAATTCATTAAGCAAGAATATTGAAAATTATGATCCTGCCACTTCGTCCCAACGAAGCAGCAACGATGTGTTTGTGGGTCAATCGAATGATTCACCAACTAAACCAGATAACCAAGACGTAGAAACAATGCCTGAAGAGAACGGTGGAGATGAGGTACAGGAGCCTGAAGTTCAGTCAGATCCGACACCTAAACAACCGGCTACTGAATCAACGCCTGCTCCGAATAAAGGACCGCAAGATAATTCGTCCAGAACTCCTTCGACCGATAATCAGAAGAATCCGGCTCAGAACCAAGATTCTGAGCAGAGAATTCAGGAATCAGGAGATTCTCCTAAATCTTCTGCAGATGGGGAAGAGAATGGAGTAACAGAAACAGAAACAGAAAATGGAGATGCCCAATCCTTCACTTCTCAGGATACAACACCTAATATGACTGAAGATGTTCCGGTTGAAGGTAACACTGTACCTGATTCCAGTGCAGGTGCAGACGCTTCTGGAGGGAACAAAGGATTCGCAGCAGGACCGGATCAGGGAATGACTACAACAGCAACACCAAAAGAATGGAAGTCACCTGACGGTTCCTATGTAGTTATGCTTATTGGTGATCAAATCAGCATATACTCCAAACCTGTGAGCGAACCGGATGTTCTAAATTTGGTTGAACAACGCAGCATAGAGGGGACACTGAAGTCAGCGAGTTGGTCAAAGGACGGTACCCTTTTTAATTACGAAACGGACAAGGACGGAACAACGGCGAAGAACTCGTTTAATGTACCTGTTGTTTCAGGTGGAGCTCCTGCGAAATAATTAAAAATGGGGAGTGCGCTCCTCTAAACGAAAGAACATTTTCAGTATGACAAGCATATAGTGGAAGTAACAAAACGTCCTATCTCAGTTCAAACAACTGACGTCGTATGACCGCGCACCCGCTTTTTCTAGAACTGCTGGTGTCTGCGTTTATATAGATGTAGGACAGGGGACCTTCATCCGCAACTGGATGTAAGGTCCCTTTGTTGTCTTGCGTTTTTTCTGGTAGGATAAGAGGGATAAGGAGGCGCCGTGAATGGATGTAAAAAGTGCAACAAAGGCAATACGTAATGGAGAAACGGCACCGATCTATGTGCTGTACGGAACGGAGAAGTACCAGATACAGCAATTTACGGATATGTTAAAAGAACAGGTTATTGAAGAAGAACATCGTGATTTTGCGATTATTCCATATGATTTGTCTGAAACGGCTGTGGAGGTTGTTATTGAAGAAGCAGAGACAGTACCTTTTCTGGTTCCACGCAAATTAATTATTGTAAGGGATGCGAGCCTGTTCACCGCAGGTAAAGAATCCAAGATTGAACATCAGGTTGATCGTCTGCTTACATATATGGAAAATCCGGCAGATTACAGTACGATTGTTTTCCTGGCCCAAGGGGATAAGCTTGATGAGCGTAAGAAACTGGTGAAAGCTGTCAAGAAACAGGCAGTAGTTCTTGCTTTTGCTCCACTCAGTGGAGAAGAGCTGTTGAATTGGATAGTGAAACTTGCGAAGCAGCGGGATGTTTCCTTGGAGACGGGAGCGGCGGAAACGTTGATCAGCTATGCAGGAACAGGTCTTCAGACCCTGTCTGCTGAAGTAGACAAGTTATGTTTGTTTGCGGGTAATGGGGGGACAATCAAACGTGCTGATATTGAGTCACTGGTTGCCCGTAGTACAGAGCAGAATGTATTTTCACTAGTGGAGGAACTCGCTAATTTGCGACTGGAGAAAGCGTTGGCTCTTTTCTATGAGTTGCTGAAGCAGCGGGAAGAACCGATTAAAATTGCGGCTTTAATCGCACGCCAGTTTCGGATCATGATCCAGGTGAAAGAGTTGGGACAACAAAGTTACTCCCAGCAGCAGATTGCCAGTCAGCTTGGTTTGCATCCGTATGCTGTTAAGATTGCGGGTGAACAAGCTCGGAAATTTCAGCCGGAACGTCTGAGAATGATTTTGAGTCACCTCAGCGAACTGGATTACCAGATGAAAACAGGAGCGGTGGATAAAGTGCTTGGTCTGGAGCTGTTCTTATTGAGACTTGGTGCATGAATGGATAAGTAAACGTAATAGATTACTAGTGTGAGAAACAAACAAAGCGACCTTTGCTCCATGATCGTTAAATCATCGGAATAAAGGTCGCTTTATCTTTGTCTTATACTTATCGAATCAGATACTAAAAAATCCTGAAAGCCTATGCTGTTCAGGATTTTTCCATTGGATCGTATAAGTAACGCTTCTTACGCTTGTGCGGAAAGAGCGTTCAGTTTTTTCGCCAAGCGAGACTTTTTGCGTGCTGCAGCATTTTTATGAACCAGACCTTTAGTTACAGCCTTGTCCAGCTTTTTGGAAGCAGCTTGAATCGCAGCTTTTGCAGTATCAACTTCGTTACTTACCAGAGCAGCATCAGCAGCTTTAACAGCTGTACGGAGTGCAGACTTCTGGGAAGCGTTGAGTGCGCGGCGCTTGTCGCTCGTTTTTACGCGTTTAACAGCGGATTTGATGTTTGGCATTACATTCACCTCCTGTAAGGCATTTGCATGAATACAAACGTTTCACAACTTAAAATATTCTATCACGCTAGCATGTAAAATGCAACAGATATTCCTACGATGTTCGACATGCTGTATAAAGAAACCCTTTTTCCCACACAATATGCTCAAATGCGGTAAGGGAGGCAGGGACAGAATGACACTGGATTTGAAAAACTATACAGTTCGTACCGATTTGGCGATCGACTCCAAGGAAATGGCGCAAGGTGGACAGAAACAGACGATTCCCGGACTACAGGAAGATGTAGAGAAAAAAGAGGGAATTACGATTACACGTATTGATGTCCTGACTGAAGAAGCAGCCACGGCTATTGGTCGGGTGAAAGGTCACTATGTCACCTTGGAAGTACCTTCACTACGGAATGGTGATACCGAGTTACAGGAGCGAGTTGCAGCCGAGTTCACCCGTGAAATGGAAGATTTTATGGTTAAGGCCGGAATTAACAAAACATCCAAGGTCTTGATTGTTGGCTTGGGCAACTTAAATGTCACCCCGGATTCACTTGGTCCACTTGTTGTGGAAAATCTGATGGTGACGCGTCAGTATTTCGAATTGGTGCCTGATCAGGTTGCGCCAGGGTATCGGGAAGTCAGCGCGATTGCTCCCGGCGTGTTAGGTACAACGGGCATTGAATCCAGTGACATCGTACAGGGGATTGTAGACCGGACCAAGCCGGATGCCATTATTGCGATTGATGCGCTAGCCTCCCGTTCCTTGGAACGTGTAAATACAACGATTCAGGTAGCAGACATTGGTATTCATCCTGGTTCCGGTATTGGAAACAAACGGCGTGGCCTGACCCGTGAGATATTAGGTGTGCCTTGCATCGCCATCGGAGTACCAACCGTATGTTATGCGTCCACCATTGTGAACAATGTGATTGAGATGATGCGCTCACACTTCCGCCAGGAAACGGATCAGACCAAACAGATCATGGGTATGCTGGACGACATTGGTGAGCAAGATCGCTTGAGTCTGGTGAAAGAGGTACTGGAGCCACTAGGTCATGACCTCATTGTTACCCCAAAGGAAATCGATGAGTTTATTGAGGGAATTGCCAATGTTATTGCTACAGGACTTAACGCGGCACTCCATGATGCTGTGAATCCAGATAACGTAGCGGCCTATACACATTAAAACTTAAAACTGCTGAGAAGAAGGTCCGAATCTATCGGACTTTCTTTTTTTTGTTTTTGGAATCTTTCATTTTCCTGTTCTATCAAATTGGGCGGGCTCATAGAGTTGAAGTATAAGAGTTGTCCAGCAGGGAAGGAGACAGCAGAATGAACAAGATATTGGCCTGGAATATTGGAAAGTGGAAAAAAAGATGTCTGCACGTGCTGGCCATGGGCCGTACGTTGTTGTTGCTTATGATCATATCTGCTTTGTTTTTTGTCGTACTTGGTCTCGGGGGAATGGCAGAGAAACGCTTGAATAATTCACCCGTTTCTTCCATGAAAGGATTTGCGAGTGCCGTATCAAGCCGCTTTTTCGTCGATATGCTCGGTATGGAGATGCCCCATCTCACCCAGAAGGAACAGACGTCTGCTATATCCGGTGAAAATCTCACCTCATTTGTTTTCCAATTACTAACGAATGTAAATCCTCAAGATCCGAAGAGCCTGATTGCGAGAGAAATGCCGGGTATGGGTTCCAACCAACCTGTTCTGCTCCGTCCTGGATCTGGTAACGAAAAAGCCGAGGCTCCCGAAGATTATCAGCCCGGCCCCGGTCTTACAGATACGGCTTCCGCAGGTGGAGGAAAACCCGGTAGTGAGCTGCATGTTCCACCAGGTCAGGACAATACGGATCCACCTGAGTCGAGTGAGCCTGGAGATGGAGAAGGTAAAGAAGATCCCCCAGCAAAGAATGGTGAGAAAGACAATTCAGGCTCACCGACAACAGGCCAAAAGTCAATTCTTATCTATCATTCCCATCCACGGGAAGGCTACAATCCACTGCTAGGTACGAAAAGTGATAATCCATCATCAGGCAAATCAACAGGCAATGTGTTTCAAGTGGGAACCTACCTCTCAGACAGTCTGGAGAAGCTGGGAATCGGCGTAGAACACGCCAAGGATGATTACCCCACTAAAGTTAAGGACTATAACTGGAACTATTCTTATAAATACTCCCGTCAAACGGTAAAAGCGGCACTCGCTCAAAATGATGATCTGACATATCTCATAGACATTCATCGCGATTCACAGCGTCATGGCAAAACAACAACCACTATTAATGACTTGGGCTACGCCAAAGTGTATTTCATTATTGGACATGAAAATCCAAATTGGCGGCAAAATGAAGCCTTTGCAGCGAAAATTCATAAGAAACTGGAAGCCAAGTATCCTGGGGTATCCCGTGGTGTGTGGGGCAAAGATGGTGGAGGAGCCAACAATGGAGAGTATAACCAAACCCTTTCACCCAACAGCATTTTGATTGAGATTGGCGGCATCGACAACACAGGAGCTGAGCTCCAACGGACATCGAAGATTCTAGCAGACATGATTGCCCAAGTATATTGGGAAGATCAGAAGGTGGACAAAGCCAGTGCAGAAACGTCATCACAGGGTGGATAGGGACTCTATATGTATGAAGAACAAAATAGTAGAGAGTGACAGGAGGCAAAGCATATGTCCAGATTCGGTAAAAGACTGTTATCCATCGCTGTATTAATGTTGCTGGGTGTTCTGTTTGGAATGCAGCTGGCGGGCAGCAACTTTCATATGGGCAATCCATCAGGAGGCACGTCAACCGTTGTGACAACTGAGCCAACTTCATCGGTGACCGAATCTGTTCCGACTGCACCTGTCCAAAAGGAAATTAAAGAACCACCATTTGTACCTGTTCAGTCACCAAGCCAAGTGCTTGGGGCAGATCAAGATAAGGCTCCGGTTGATGTGTTGGCAGACAAAACGGCTGGATTATTGCAAAATCTCTCACACAGTGGAATCAAATGGGTGGTCTCTCTTTTTAGCGGCGTTGCTGAATAAAATACTATAATTTTAAGGTACAATATAACCTCTGGGAGTGCATGATGACACTTTATTATAAAGTTGAGACATCACGGGATTGATGCACTGTGCTTCAACTGTTATAATGAAGTGATTGACACTAGGCTGTTTCTGGGGGTAAGGAATGACTGACATTCGGGCAAGACAACGTAAAATTCGTAACTTTTCTATTATTGCACATATAGATCACGGCAAATCAACACTTGCGGACCGGATCTTGGAGCACACAGGTGCGCTCACTTCACGTGAAATGCAGGAACAAGTTCTGGATAAAATGGACCTTGAACGTGAACGTGGAATAACAATCAAGCTACAAGCAGTAGCCTTGACTTACAAAGCGGATGATGGTGAAGAGTATTTATTGAATCTGATTGATACACCGGGACACGTAGACTTCACGTATGAAGTATCACGCAGTCTTGCTGCATGTGAAGGTGCTCTGCTGGTTGTGGATGCGGCTCAGGGAATTGAAGCTCAAACACTTGCCAACGTGTATCTGGCATTGGATAACAATCTTGAAATTTTACCGGTTATCAACAAAATTGACCTTCCGAGCGCTGATCCTGAACGGGTGAAGCAGGAAGTGGAAGATGTTATTGGTTTGGACACAAGTAATGCGGTTTTGGCTTCGGCCAAATCAGGAATCGGAATCAAAGAAATTTTGGAGCAAGTGGTGAAAAGTGTTCCGGCACCAACTGGTGATCCTGACCAGCCTTTGAAAGCGCTGATTTTTGACTCGCACTACGATCCGTACAAAGGTGTAATCGTATATGTGCGTGTTGTTGACGGCAAAATCAAATCCGGTTCCAAAATCAAAATGATGGCAACAGGAAAATCATTTGAAGTCATTGAAGTTGGAGCGTTCAAACCTCGTATGACCATCGTGGACGAGCTGAACGTCGGGGATGTTGGATTTATCGTTGCAGGTATCCGGCATGTTGGCGATACACAAGTCGGGGATACGGTAACGGATGCCAAAAATCCAACACCGGAACCATTGCCGGGTTATCGTAAAATTAACCCAATGGTGTATTGTGGTCTCTATCCGATCGAAACATCGGACTATGTTGATCTGCGTGAAGCGTTGGAGAAATTGCAGTTGAACGATGCGTCTCTGAGCTTTGAACCGGAAACATCCAGTGCTCTCGGTTTTGGATTCCGTTGCGGATTCCTTGGACTGCTTCACATGGACGTTATCCAGGAGCGGATCGAGCGGGAGTTTAACATTCCGTTGATCACAACGGCACCAAGTGTAATCTATCACGTTACCTTAACGAATGGTGAAGTGATGAAAATCGACAACCCATCCAACTATCCTGAGGTGGGACGGATTGATTACGTCGAGGAACCATACGTCAAGGCAGATATTATCGTACCGAATGATTACGTAGGCACCATTATGGAGCTGTGTCAGACTAAACGCGGTGAATATGTAAATATGGAATATCTGGACACAACTCGGGTTACCATTACCTATGAGATTCCGTTGTCCGAGATTGTATATGACTTCTTCGACCAGTTGAAATCCGGTACCAAAGGATATGCATCCCTGGATTATGAGCTGTCCGGTTACCGTCAGTCCAATCTGGCAAAAATGGATATTGTACTCAATGGCGAACAGGTGGATGCTCTGTCCTTCATCGTTCACCGTGATCGTGCCTATAACCGCGGACGCATTGTCTGTGAGAAACTGCGCGAGCTGATTCCACGGCAAATGTTCGAGGTGCCAATTCAGGCATCAGTAGGTACCAAGGTTGTTGCTCGTGAGACGGTAAAAGCAATGCGTAAAAACGTACTTGCCAAGTGTTATGGTGGTGACATCTCGCGGAAACGGAAACTGCTTGAGAAGCAGAAGGAAGGTAAGAAGCGGATGAAGCAGGTTGGTAACGTTGAGGTGCCGCAAGAGGCATTCATGGCGGTACTGAAAATTGATGACTAGGACGTTTGCTTGCTAACGTCACGTGAATCCTTTTGGTACATCAATAATTTGTGTATGAAAGGATAAACGATATTTTGTCTCGGGTACATCACATAATGTGTGTATCGAAATTGAATTGTAGGACGTTTGCTTGCAAACATGGTTACAACACAGAATATTAAATAACTAAGCTGAAAGGGAAGCCGGATGGCTTTCCTTTTTTCAAATAGAGGGGGACTTGCCATGACATTGGCAGCACACAGCCGGAAGACAGGTGCGCCCCAAGCGGTGTATCTTCACATTCCCTTTTGCACGAATAAATGTTTTTATTGCGACTTTAACTCTTACGTTCTGAAAGATCAGCCCGTGATGCAATATCTCGAAGCGCTGGAACGGGAGATGGAACATACAGTTAAGGCCAATCCACCGGGCGAGATCAAGACGATATTTGTAGGTGGGGGTACGCCAACAGCTCTGAAACCGGATGAGATGGCCGTATTTCTTCGTTCCGTGAAGACGTATTTCCCAAATTGGGCGGACGATATTGAATTTTCGATGGAAGCCAACCCGGGAACAACGGATGCGGAGAAACTCGCTGCGATGAAAGAAGGCGGCGTCAACCGTGTCAGCTTTGGCGTGCAGGCTTTTCAGAATGATCTGCTGACAGGCATTGGGCGTATTCATAATACGGATGATGTATATCGCAGTTTGGAGAATGCTCGAAAAGCAGGCTTGAATAACCTGTCCATTGACCTGATGTTTGGTTTGCCAAACCAGACTGTTGAAATGTTGAATGAGAGTATCGACAAAGCGCTGGAACTGGATCTGCCGCATTACTCCATCTACAGCCTGAAAGTGGAAGAGAATACACTTTTCCATACCCTGTATCAGAAGAACCAGTTGCCACTTCCTCATGAAGATGATGAGCTGGAGATGTACCTTCTATTAATGAGACGTATGAAAGAAGCAGGCTATGGACAATACGAGATCAGCAACTTTGCCAAGCCGGGCTTTGAGAGTCGTCACAATATTACCTACTGGCGTAATGAGGACTACTATGGTCTGGGTGCAGGTGCGCATGGATATGTGGGCCGCGAACGGCATATGAATATTAAAGGTATAAATCCTTATGTTGAAGCTTCACGAGCAGGGCTGCCTCGTCTGGATCATTTTGAGATTGCTCGCCCGGAGGCCATGGAAGATTATCTGATGGTTGGACTGAGAATGTTGGAGGGAGCTTCGGCCTCTCGGTTTAGCGAACAGTTCGGAGAGTCTATGGAAGAAGTGTTTGCGAAGCCTTTGGGCAAAATGTTGAATGCAGGGTTGCTTGAGCGGACGGCAGACGGCTTCCGACTGAGCGAGCAGGGTATCCTGTTCGGAAATGACGTTTTTGCGGAGTTTATCGGGTCCATATCGCTGAATTCGTAGCTTGAAATTGTATACGCTTTGTTGTATATTTATTCATATTGATTTTACAGAGCGTGTTAATTTAACAACTACGAAGTCAGCTTTCCTCTGGAAAGCTTGGTAATAGGAGGAGAGCAGGATGTCGGTAATATGCAGAAAAGCCGTGTCGGAAGATGTTGAACCACTGTATGAAATGATTAAGGGCTATGCAGAGCGTGGGATCATGCTTCCGCGATCACGGGAAATACTGCACCGACAGCTGGAGCACTTTGTTGTAGCCGAAGTTGATGGTGAAGTGGTGGGTTGCGGATCGCTTTGTCGTCTGGGGAATGATTTGGTGGAAGTCAGATCACTCGGTATCTCGGAAGGACACAAAGGGCTCGGTATTGGCTCCCGATTGCTGGACCGACTGGTAGAAGAAGCAGAGAAACAACAGATTCCTAAGGTTATGGCGTTGACATATGAAGTATCCTTCTTCCTCAAAAACGGGTTTGCCGTAGTGGAAAAAGAGATTTTCCCTGAGAAAGTATGGACCGACTGTGTTCATTGCAGCAAGCAGGATTGTTGCGATGAGATCGCGGTATTAAAAGAGCTTAACGTTTCAGCTTAACAACTGAATGGACTGCATGGATCGAGCCGAGTCTGCCTCTGCCCTACATGCAGTCCTTTTTTACTTCAAAGTATGTTCAATAAAGTTGTTAGGACTCGTCGACATTGGTCTATACTATAAATAGATGAGCCCACTCATCAAACTCACTTGACAATGTTCACGTCAGTTTGGTATTTTTGTATTACCGCTTAGCACTCATCTAACCGGAGTGCTAACGACATGGGACAGTACAGTCAGAAGGAGGGATACTCACCATGTTAACAGAGCGTCAACGAATGATTCTGAACGCTATAGTGGATGACTATATCCGTTCAGCTGAGCCCGTAGGGTCCCGGAGCATTTCCAAAAGGGGAGATGTTGGATACAGTCCGGCGACGATCCGTAATGAAATGGCGGACCTTGAAGATATGGGTTTCCTGGAACAGCCGCATACATCGGCAGGACGTATTCCATCCCATAAAGGCTATCGATATTATGTCGATCATTTGGTTCCCTGGAATCAGGTGGAGCCTCAGGAGTTGGATGATCTCAAGTCGTTCTTCGCTGAAAAACTGAACGTCATGGAACAAGTTATTCAGCATGCATCCAATATTTTGTCACATATGACGAATTATACTTCGATCCTGCTTGGACCGGAAGTATTCCATACGTCCTTACGTCACTTCCAATTGCTTCCGCTGAACGAGAGTGAAGCTGTGGCAATCATCGTGACCAATACAGGTCAAGTGGAGAACAAGACGGTGCAGATTCCACCAGAAATCTCGGTAGCCGAGATGGAAAATGTGGTTCGCTTGTTAAATACCAAGCTTGTGGGCGTACCAATCTACAAATTGAAATCCCGTCTTTATACCGAACTTGGGCAAGAGATGGAACGGCATATTACACGTTACGAGGAAGTTATGCAGGTGCTGAACAGTGCCTTTGACAACGAACATGATAATCGTCTGTTCCTCAGTGGTGCCACCAATATGTTGACTCAACCGGAGTTTAAAGATATCGAAAAGGTAAAAGATATTCTTGACCTGCTGGAAGAGACACCAACACTCATGAAATTGATGATGCCCGTGCCGGGTGGATCTGGTATTCAAGTGCGAATTGGCACTGAGAATGATCATGAAGCCTTTGCCAACTGCAGCCTGATTACAGCCTCCTATTCATTGGACGGTGAGGCTTTGGGTTCGATCGGTATTCTAGGACCCACGCGGATGGATTATGCACGTGTCATTCATATTTTAAATACACTATCCCGTGACTTGACGGCGATGCTAACACATCGTTTCAAATAAGATTCGGGAATGAACCATTTCATTCGTATAAGGAGGTGAACATCTTGAAAGAGGAGCAATCATTTACAGAAGAACAAGAGGTAACAGCAACTGAGCAGGAGCCTATTAATGAAGCTGGCGCTGCAGAAGCACAAGCTGAAGAGATGGCTGGTCAGGAGCAGGATGAGCTTGCACGTCTGAAGGCAGAAGCTGAGGAGCAACAACAGCGTTATGTCCGTGCACAGGCTGATTTTGATAACTTCCGTCGTCGTACGCAGAAGGAAAAAGAAGAATTGGCTAAATACGCTTCGATGAAGCTGGTCACCGAACTGGTACCGGTTATTGATAACTTCGAGCGCGCCATGGCTACTGTACCGGAAGGAGCAGAGGTCGAATCTTTCTCCAAGGGCATCCAAATGATTTTCCGTCAATTGGAAACCGTGATGAATAATGAAGGTCTGACGGCTATGGAATCGGTAGGACAACCGTTCAATCCTGAATTCCACCAAGCAATTATGCAAGTGGAGAGCGACGAGTACGAAGAAGGTATCGTTGTTGAGGAAGTCCAAAAAGGCTACATGCTGAAAGATAAAGTGCTTCGTCCAGCTATGGTTAAAGTCAGCTCATAAATTCCTTATAGGAAGGAATGAGTCGGCTCCATGGTTGAACAATGTGGGCGAAGTTTAATATAAAGGTTTGTACACATAGAGCACGATTAGCAACATGAACATCTAAATAAGGGTCAGATCAGACCCATTCATTTTAAATTGTTGAGGGAGGAAATTTTCGGATGAGCAAAGTAATTGGTATTGACTTAGGAACAACAAACTCATGCGTAGCAGTAATGGAAGGCGGCGAGGCTGTCGTAATTCCAAATCCGGAGGGCGCACGTACAACTCCATCCGTAGTTGGTTTCAAAAAGGATGGAGAGCGCGTTGTTGGTGAAACAGCAAAACGTCAAGCCATCACCAATCCGGATCGTACCATCATGTCGATCAAACGTCACATGGGTACTTCCCACAAGGAAACAATCGATAGCAAAGACTACTCCGCACAAGAGATCTCTGCAATCATTCTGCAAAAATTGAAATCCGATGCTGAAGCTTATCTGGGTCAAACGGTAACTCAAGCAGTTATCACTGTACCAGCTTACTTCAATGACAGTCAGCGCCAAGCGACTAAAGATGCGGGTAAAATTGCAGGTTTGGAAGTTCTGCGTATCGTCAACGAGCCAACAGCAGCAGCTTTGGCATACGGTATGGAGAAATCCGAAGACCAAACGATCCTCGTATATGACCTGGGTGGCGGTACGTTCGACGTATCCATTCTTGAACTGGGTGATGGCTTCTTCGAAGTTAAAGCAACTAGCGGGGACAACAAACTAGGCGGGGATGACTTTGACCAAGTGATCATTGATTACCTCGTAAGTGAATTCAAAAAAGATCAAGGCATTGACTTGAGTAAAGATAAAGCAGCGGTTCAACGTTTGAAAGATGCAGCGGAAAAAGCGAAAAAAGAACTTTCCGGCGTATTGACTACAACGATCTCCTTGCCGTTCATCACAGTTGCTGATGGCGTTCCTCAGCATTTGGAGTTGAACCTGAGCCGTGCGAAATTTGAAGAAATCTCTGAAGGTCTGGTTGAGCGTACGCTTGAACCAACTCGTCGTGCATTGAGTGATGCGGGTATGACGCCTAACGATATCGACAAGATCGTATTGGTTGGTGGTTCGACACGTATTCCAGCAGTACAAGAAGCAATCAAAAAACTGACGGGTAAAGAGCCACACAAAGGCGTTAACCCGGATGAAGTTGTAGCTTTGGGTGCTGCTGTACAAGCGGGCGTACTGACAGGTGACGTGAAAGACGTTGTATTGCTCGACGTAACGCCATTGTCCCTGGGTATCGAAACAGCGGGTGGCGTATTCACTAAAATGATCGAGCGTAACACTACGATCCCTACAAGCAAATCTCAAGTGTTCTCCACGTATGCAGACAATCAACCAAGCGTTGAGATTCATGTTCTGCAAGGTGAGCGTGAGATGGCAGCGGGTAACAAATCGCTTGGACGTTTCATGTTGGGTGATATTCCACCAGCTCCACGTGGCGTTCCACAGATCGAAGTTAGCTTCGATATTGATGCCAACGGTATCGTTAACGTATCTGCAACAGATAAAGGTACGAACAAAACTCAAAAAATCACAATCACTTCTTCCAGCGGTTTGAGCGATGCTGAAGTTGAGCAAATGATGAAAGATGCTGAGTTGCACGCTGAAGAAGATAAAAAACGCAGAGAACTCGTTGAAGCGAAAAACAGTGCAGATCAATTGATCTACTCTGTTGACAAAACGATCAAAGATCTTGGCGAAAAAGCAGATGCTGGCGAAGTTGAAAAAGCGAATGCTGCCAAAGAAAAACTGCAAGGCGTTCTGGCTTCCGACAACCTGGAAGATATCAAAGCTGCTACAGAAGAACTGACAGAGATCGTTCAACAACTGTCCGTGAAACTGTATGAGCAAGCTCAGGCGCAAGAGCAAGAAGCACAAGGTGCTGAAGAGCAACAACAAGGTTCTGCTAAACGTGACAACGTCGTAGACGCTGATTACGAAGTTGTGGATGAAGATAAAAAACAAAACTAATTCGTAGTTCTACGCGAATTAAACATCGGTGACGTTCGAATTAGAGGGAAAGTCATAGCCGGGGCTCCCGCGCTTTGGCTTTCCTTTTGTCACGATGTGCGATATGGTGAATGATATGGGGGTGGAAGAGTGGCTGAAAAGCGTGATTATTATGAGGTGCTTGGCGTTAGTAAAACGGCTAACGACGATGAAATTAAAAAGGCTTACCGTAAGCTTGCCCGTCAGTATCACCCTGACGTAAACAAGGCTGCTGATGCGGAAGCTAAATTTAAAGAAGTTAAAGAAGCTTACGACGTAGTGAGTGACGGTCAGAAGCGTGCACAATATGATCAATATGGTCATGTCGATCCGAATCAAGGTGGATTCGGTGGTGGCGGTGATTTTGGCGGCGGCGGATTTGGCGACATCTTCGACATGTTCTTTGGCGGCGGTGGCGGTGGACGACGTGATCCAAATGCTCCGCAACGCGGGAATGATCTGCAGTACACGATGACAATTGAGTTCAAGGAAGCTGTATTCGGTAAAGAAACCGATATTACGATTCCGCGTACCGAAGGCTGTGATACCTGTCATGGCTCAGGTGCCAAACCTGGAACGAAACCGGAAACCTGCTCGGTCTGCCAAGGTAGCGGTCAGCAGGAAGTCGTGCAAAATACACCGTTTGGTCGTATGGTTAATCGTCGTGCATGTTCGAACTGTAGCGGTTCGGGCCAAATTATCAAAGAAAAATGTACAACGTGCAGTGGTAGCGGTAAAGTCCGCAAGCAACGCAAAATCCATGTCCGCATTCCAGCGGGTGTAGATGATGGCGCGCAACTGCGTATGACAGGTGAGGGCGAAGGCGGCCTGCGTGGCGGACCAGCGGGAGATCTGTATATTGTCATTCGCGTGAAATCACATGATTTCTTCGAGCGTGAAGGCGACGATATTTATTGCGAAATCCCACTTACCTTTGCTCAGGCAGCTCTGGGAGATGAAGTTGAGATCCCAACGTTGACCGAGAAAGTGAAGTTGAAAGTACCAGCTGGTACACAAACGGGAACGTATTTCCGCCTCAAAGGCAAAGGTGTACCACGCCTGCGCGGTATGGGGCAGGGGGATCAGCATGTGAAAGTGGTTGTGGTTACACCTAGTAAGCTGAATGACGAGCAGAAGGATCTGCTTCGCCAAATTGCTTCGCTGGATGGAGAGCAAACACATGAGCATGAACAATCTTTCTTTGATAGAGTGAAACGCGCCTTCCGCGGTGACTGAGAATAAAATAAAGTAAGTTCAAAAGGACACCACAGCGGTTTTTAACGCGGGGTGTCCTTTTTTGTACGCCTTTTTTAGTGGTTCAGTGGTTTTTGTGAAATCCATGGATTTATGCTACAAAGAACGACAGCAATTTGTGGGAGCATTTCGGTATATTCTGAGCGAACTTGCGGAAAGATAGCATGGCGAGAATGATATGCATAGCTGATATGCGAGAAATTAGGGAAGCAGGTGAAGCGGATGACCGAGAAAAATATTTTGGCGTACTTTCACAGCCCGGAGCAGGCTCAAGGGGCGGCCAAAAAACTGGAGGCATTGCGAGTGGAGGACCTGTCAATTAATCGATTCAGCCGATATGCGGGTGTAGGACCAAGCGGGGCTTCCTACAAGCCGGGCGTTTCCGGCAGTTTTTCATCATGGGTGCCCGATTCGATGCAAACAAATGCCAGTGCTGGAATTATGGCTGCGGCGGACCCTTCTGCAAGCGGCATGAGTGATGGTGGACAGGGTGGACCTACAGGAAGAGATGTATTGCTAACTGTCATCGTAGATGAATCGGTACATCACCGCGCCATGTCCATAATCGAACAAGCCGGTGGAATGATCTAGTTTCAAGAAATCCATATAAGATGGACAGATAATTACACTTTAACGGAGAGTGTAGAACCAATCTGAAGAAGCGAAGCGTTCGCCTAAAAGCTTTCGCAAGAAAGCTGCTTCGGAAGCATACGCTATCCCCGGATTTCTCCCTTTAAGGAGGGAGTTGAAGGAATCTGGGGATAACAGCGATCGGAGGATGGGGCTACAATCGGAGCTTACAGTGTAACAAATATTAGTTCATTTTAATTTGAAGGAGGAGCATTACAATGGCAGAACATGAACGTCCAGGTAAGATTTTAACGAAAACGGAAAAGATGAAACGTATGCAATCCGCGAAAAATGAGGACGTGGAATTCAGCGCTGAAGCTGCGGATCATGAAGATATAGAAGCACTACGCCGCAGTGAAGCGGCTGATCGACGACAGGGACGGGAGCTTCATGACTGAAGATCGCTCGGCAGTGACCCTCGAAGCTGTTTTTACAAGCTGGACTGAGGCCGAGTCTGCACGCAGAGCCCTGGAATTTTTGCACCCGAACCAATTAAGCATTGAGAGCCTTGGCAATGAAGCGTCTGCATTGGACTCAAACGATGTTACGGGCTCCGATAATTCTCCTACGGCCGTCGTCGGAGGATTTAGTGGCGAACTGAATGTACTTGCCTTGATTAGTGATGAAACGGAAATGTTGTCCAATGGTCAGGTGTATGATACACCCAAAGAGGACTCGGCCAACAGGCTAAAACAAGAAATTTTGCTGACCGTGTCCGTATCCAATGATTCGCTCCCGCAAGCCGCAGAGATGATCACGCAGAATGGTGGGCGTTTTTGCTAACTGAGATTCAAATTATGCAATATGCTGAAGTATATGAAACAGATATGTATGAATAGATGACAGGATATTCGAGCAGTCAGGCTGCGGATATCCTGTTTTGTTTTTCTTTTACTGGTGCGGCTTTGTGCTCCGGCTAGCATGTGTAGTACAATAGTTGGGATGTTTGAAAAATGAGGAGGAAAAACCAAGTATGTTATGGCATGAACTAACAATACATACCACAGAAGAAGCTGTGGAGATGATTTCTAATTTTTTACATGAAGCGGGTGCTGGAGGGGTTTCGATTGAAGAGTCCGGTACTTTAAATAAAAAACGGGACACGACATATGGTGAGTTATACGACGTTCCTTTGAATGATATTCCGGAAGGTTTTGCAGTCATCAAAGGGTACTTCTCCGAAGGTACGGATATGGTTGCATTACAGTTAGAAGTTAATCCGAGAGTTGAGGAACTCTCCGAATTCGGAATTGATACAGGCGAGGTTCGTTATGAGACGCGTACAGTGGATGAAGATGACTGGGCAACAGCCTGGAAACAATATTTCAAGCCGGTACGTGTATCGGAACGTCTGACGATCAAGCCAACGTGGGAAGAGTATACGCCTGAAAGTCCAGATGAGAAAATTATTGAGCTTGATCCAGGCATGGCCTTTGGTACAGGAACACATCCAACGACCTCCCTCTGCTTGCGCACACTGGAAACGGTTATTCAGGGCGGCGAGGAAGTTATTGACGTAGGTACAGGCTCTGGTATTTTGGCTATTGGAGCGATAAAACTTGGGGCAAAACATGTACTGGCGCTCGATCTTGATCCAGTTGCCGTAATTAGTGCCAGGGAGAATGTGGAACTGAATGGGCTGGAGCAACAAATTACGGTTAAAGAGAGTGATCTGTTGTCCGTCCTTGGGAGTCAGGACCCTGCACTTGGTGTACAACTGCCGGTTAAGGTTGTCGTGGCGAACATTCTGGCTGAGATCATTTTGTTGTTCGTAGACGATGTCTATAATGCGCTTGAGTCTGGTGGCACCTATATTGTATCCGGCATTTGGAAGAACAAAGAGCAGGTTGTGCATGATGCACTGGTAGCCTCCGGATTTGAAGTGAGTGCGATCCACCGTGATGAGGATTGGCTGGCGTTTGTAGCCAGAAAGGGGTAACGTATGGACTTTTGGAATTCGTTCTTTCGTTATCCGATCGATCAGCTTCCGTTTTTCCTGCTGACCATTCTGATCGCATTTACAGTGCATGAATTCTCGCATGCATATTTTGCCAACAAATTTGGTGATCCAACAGCGAAGCTGTTGGGTCGGGTCACGCTGAATCCGGTTGTACACTTTGACTTGTTAGGTGTGCTGCTGCTCATTATTGCCGGCTTTGGTTGGGCACGTCCAGTTCCCGTTAATCGGGCTAACTTCGACAAACCTAGATTGATGGGCATCATCGTATCTGCAGCAGGGCCTCTGAGCAATCTGTTGCTCGCGATCATCGGTACAATCATCTATGCTTCACTGGTTGGTTCGGGAGCACTCGGTGGGATTGATAATGAGCGTCTGCTCACAGCAATCACGACGTTTTTCGCTATCTTTAACTTAACCAACTTTTTCCTGTTCCTGTTTAACTTGATTCCGTTGCCACCACTGGATGGTTATCGGATTCTAGAGGATCTACTGCCACCTTCAATCAGCCGCAAGCTGCAAGGGGTGGAGCAATGGTCTATTTTTATCTTCCTATTGATCCTTGTTATACCTCCGTTGCAAAATGTGACGATTCAACCTTTGTATGAGTTTGCGCAAACGATGTATGTGGATCTGGCAAAGGTGATCATCGAATTATATCGCTAAAAGCGCATTGTTTATGGACCGGAATACTGGTCAGAAACACGTAAAAGTTGTATGATCATCTGTGGCGATTGGATTCACGCCTGCCATCAGGCGGGGTGAATTCCAGTCATAACAGGACAGAATGGGTGGATTGACTAATGCAGCGATATTTTGTATCTGCAGAACAGTTTATTGAACACGCTGTGATTATCACAGGTGATGATGCACGCCATATTGGCAAGGTCATGCGTGGTAAACCTGGAGATAAACTGATTGTCAGTGACGGAAACTCCAGAGAAGCACTCGTGGAAATTGAGAGTATTGAAGTGGGCCAAGTGACAGCCAATATTGTGGAACCTCTCGAGATGGACCATGAAGCACGGATTCGTGTAACCGTGGCACAGAGTTTGCCCAAGGGCGACAAGATGGAAACAGTCATCCAGAGATGTACTGAGATTGGGGCGGTATCATTTGTACCCTTCCTATCAGAACGTACGATTGTGCAATATGATGCCAAGAAAGAAGGCAAACGGTTGGAGCGGTGGCGGAAAATTGCCAAGGAAGCTGCCGAACAGAGTCACCGGAATCGTATTCCATCCGTCGAACAGCCGCTTTCCTGGAAAGGGCTATTATCTTCTTTTGAGGGCTATAGCCTGGTATGTTATTGTTATGAGAAAGAAAACGGTAAACAGCTGAGAGATGCACTGAAACCGTTTATAGAGCAACTTGCACCTGATGCAAGTGCAGAAGTATTGATCGTGGTTGGACCGGAAGGTGGATTTTCTGAGAAGGAGACGGCAGAGGCTGATCAGGCAGGTGCTGTATCTGTTGGACTGGGCAAACGCATTTTGCGTGCTGAGACAGCTGGAATGGCAGCACTAACTTGCGTGCTATATGAATCCGGAGAAATGGGAGGAATGTAATTATGCCATCCGTGGCGTTTTACACCTTAGGCTGCAAAGTTAATTTCTATGATACAGAGGCGATTTGGCAATTGTTCAAAAACGAAGGTTACGATCAAGTGGACTTTGATGAACAGACAGCGGATGTATACTTGATTAATACTTGTACAGTAACCAATACCGGCGACAAAAAGAGCCGTCAAATTATTCGTCGTGCCATTCGGCGCAACCCGGAGGCGATTGTGGCCGTTACAGGCTGCTATGCGCAGACTTCTCCGGCAGAGATTCTGGACATCCCAGGGGTGGATCTGGTTATCGGTACACAGGACCGTGACAAGATTCTGCCATATGTTAATGAAATTCAGGAGTCCCGTCAACCGGTTAACGCAGTACGTAATATTATGAAAACCCGTGTATTTGAAGAAATGGACGTACCGGATTTTGCTGACCGTACCCGCGCGTTCCTGAAGATTCAGGATGGTTGCAATAACTTTTGCACGTTCTGCATCATTCCGTGGTCTCGTGGTCTCTCACGCAGTCGTGAGGCGAACAGCATTATTCAACAGGCGCATCAACTCGTACACGCCGGATACAAAGAGATTGTTCTCACGGGTATTCATACAGGTGGATATGGGGATGACATGGAGAACTATGATCTGACCGATCTGCTGTGGGATTTGGATAAGGTAGAGGGTTTGGAGCGTATTCGAATCAGCTCGATTGAAGCCAGCCAGATCGATGACCGCATGCTCGACGTGATCAAACGTTCGGACAAACTTGTTCGTCACTTCCATATTCCGCTGCAAGCGGGTGATGATACGGTGTTGAAACGCATGCGCCGTAAATATACGACAGAAGAGTTTTACAACAAGATGCTTCGCATTCGGGAAGCAATGCCGGATGTAGCGATTACAACAGACATCATTGTTGGATTTCCAGGTGAGACGGATGAGATGTACCGTAATGGCTATGAGTTGATGCGGAAGATCGGTTTTTCCGAAATGCACGTATTCCCTTATTCCAAGCGTACGGGCACGCCCGCAGCACGAATGGAAGATCAGGTGGACGAAGAAGTCAAAAATGCACGTGTGCATGAACTGATTGACTTGTCTGAACAGATGCAGCTGGAGTACGCTGAGCAGTTTGTTGGACAGGTACTGGATGTTATTCCCGAAGGGGAAGCCAAAGGCCGCGAGGGAAGTGGCAAGCTGCACGGTTATAGCGACAACTACATTCAACTGGTCTTTGACGGAACGATGGATATGGTCGGTAAAGTGTGCCGAGTCAAAGTGGTTAAAGCCGGCGTCAACGAGAGTCAGGCTACGCTGGTACGTGTGTTGGAAGAGAATCTTAAGTCCGCCGCGATGTGATCGAGGCGTCAGAAACAAGGATTTCATTTCCTTGGGGAGCTTACCCGGGGAGATGAGGTCCTTCTTTTGCAAAAAAATAAGATAAAGATATCGAAGTTGATGGGGGAGAGCACGATGAACAAAAAAGAAATTTCAGCAGGCGGAGTTGTTTATAGAACAGGGGAAGACGGACGTCTTCAAATTCAGCTTATCGTAGATCGTTATGGTAAAACAACTCTCGCCAAGGGCAAAATGGAAGATGGAGAAACAATTGAACAGACGGCACTGCGCGAGATTTTGGAGGAGACAGGTATGGTGGGCCGCATTGTAGAACCGGTTGATATCATTGCTTACACGTACCAACATGCAGACTTTGGCCCGGTGGACAAGGAAGTTCATTATTATCTCGTTGAAGCCGAGAGTGGTGATTTACAGCCTCAGATTGAAGAAATCAAGGGTGTGGATTGGTATGCTCCGGAAGAAGCATGGTCCTTACAGCAGCAGAGCGGATATGATAATAACGATGATATCTTGCGTGTAGCCCTGAACAAGTTAGGCGTTAACGTATAACGCATTATAGTTCTGGTTCGAGTCAGTTAGCCGCGCGCTCTGTGGGGTCTGGATAGGCAGATCATCAAGCCACGGGTGACTTCGCCGCGGGGGCGTGGACCGGTGGTTTTTTGTGCCAGATTGGCAAGTAACAGAACGGTAAAGCAAGCAGTGAACTGGTGATGTTAAAAAGGGTCTGGGCATGCGCAATCTGTGCCCCGTTGTCCGCTGACAGCCAAGCCGAAGCTGCATGCAGCTGGCCGATCAGCGGCATAAACAGCAGCGCTCCCGCAATGTTTAATACAACATGGGAGGCTGCGACAAATTTGCCTGCGGATGCTCCACCCGCGGCAGCAATCACAGCGGTGATGCAGGTCCCCACATTGGACCCGATCACAATGGCGATGCCGATCTCCACAGGCAATACCCCTGTGGCTGCCAGCGTAATCGCCATGCTAATGACAGCTGCGCTGCTGTGAATGAGCGCTGTCAGACAGGCACCTGCCAGGAAGCCCCACCACAAGCTGTCGGCCGAGCGGTCGAGAAACCATTGAAATACGCCCATGCTCCGCAAGGGTAAGGCAATGGATTGCATCACCTGAATGCCTGTCATAACAAGTGCAAATCCGGCAGCTGCGAGGAAGCTGTACTGGATGTTAAACAGAGTCTGACGCGTGCGTTCAGGAGCGGCCAGATTGCGTTCACCAAGAACAACAAACATGGCCCAGCCCGTTAGCGACAGGACGAGTAGCGGCAGGGAAGCACGTCCGATCTGCAGTCCCACCAGCTCCGTCGTCAGGCATGTCCCGATGTTGGTGCCGAGGATGATGCCAAGTGTGCGTCCATAGGTAATTAATCTGGCATTAGCCAGTCCAATGGTGAGTACGGTGACCGCAGTACTGCTCTGTAACAGGGCTGTTGCGCCTGCACTGAAGGCCATGCCTTTCCATGGAGCAGAGGTGGCGCGATTGAGCCAACCCGCCAACATGGGCCCAGCCATGCGCTTCAAGGCCGTTTCCATCAGCTTCATGCCACCAAAAAAGATAATAAGCCCATAGAGTAGGGGCAATATCACATCTCTAAACATAGTAATATCATTCCTTCCGTCCGGTTCCTTAACTCATCCTATGAGTAAGAAAAGACAACCATGACAAGCCTAAAGGAATTCAGAGGGAAGCGACCTAAATTACCCCACCCCAATTCGAAAGATACGGTGATTCGTGCAAACGTAGTGGAGGGGACGAAATCGAATCTGAAGAAGCGAAGCGTGCGCCTTTGTCTCCGGATTTTCCCTTTAAAAAGGGAATCAAAAAAATCTGGAGACAACAGTGATCGGAAGATCGATTCGTAACCGAAACGCCACTTAACTGCTGCACCCCAATTCGAAAGATACGGTGATTCGTGCAAGCGTAGTGGAGGGGACGAAATCGAATCTGAAGAAGCGAAGCGT
>NZ_ASPR01000009.1:0-35702 GCF_000517845.1 Paenibacillus sp. FSL R5-192
ATGGGCGGAGGAACTCGCCCATGATCCCAGCGGCCCCGGCCGCGCAGCGGAAACGGCTGGCCGCCCGCAAGTGCGGGGCGGCGAAGGCGGCGCTGCCGTCGGCGAGTGGATCGCCGAGGCCGCCGCGGACGGCGCCATGCACCAGCCGGGGCCGGGCTTTGGCGCCGTTGAGGTGCGCCTCGCGCAGCCGGGCAAGCCGCCGGCCTTGTCGGAGCTGACGGCGCTGCTGCCGGGCGTGCCGGCCACCGCAGGGCTGGATTTGATCCGCGAGCGTGTAGCCGCGCGGATGTGGCAGGCTGTCCAGAAGAAGACGGACAGCCCGGCAACCAAATGATGCACCCATCAGAGCGGGGGGGATCTCAGATCACCCCTGCTTGTTTTTATTGCAGCATGTTGCATTATTTGATTTAATTCATTTCCCGGTACAAGATGAATTTTGTCTTTATCCAACAATGCTAATGCTCATTAGTAAAGTGCATCTGGGTATAATCAATTTTTTGCATATTGGATATATGAAGGTATATTCCCATTTCAATTCTATTGTGTACAGCACGGGGATGTTGCTCTAAAAGTCCAAAAAACGATCATACAGGCTGTACAGCCCGTATATGTTCATTCGGATCTCTTCTAAAGGAGGTCTTTACCGGTGGAGCTTCGCTCCCAATTAAGGTATACTGTCGCAGGGAACATTGCACGCTGAGAACTATATAACATTTATATTATTGCGATAGGAGTTTTTACATGAAATCAACTACAGGAAGACAGCGCCGCATGGTGGTTATGCTGTCCTCATTGATGATATGCGGAGCATTGCTTGCCGCGTGCCAGAACGGTTCAGGCACAGAGGAGAGCCAGAATCCGAATGGAACAGGTAACACGCAACAGGAGACGGACGGCACAACGGTTCATTTTACGGAGGATAAAGGAACGGATGGCGACAATGCTGGCGGGGATGACACATCATCTTCTGGCAACAGCGGTGAAGGCACGGATAGCGAGTCTGGGAATGCTTCAGCGGGCGAAGGGCAGGGCTCTTCGGACAATGGTAATGGCGCGACAGGGGAAGATCCATTGCTGGAGAAACGCAGTATCAGCGCACTGCAAACGACGATTGATGCACAATCTGTGGTGACCAATGCCGAGTCTATGACCGTCATTGTGAACAAACAACGGAGTCTGCCTGACGGTTACGAGCCGGACGATCTGGTAGAGCCGAATGTACCGTTCTCCTTCGACGAACCACACGAGAAGCGGCATATGCGCAAGGAAGCTGCGGAGGCGCTGGAGAAGTTGTTTGCAGGTGCAAAAGCGGATGGCATTGAGCTTCGTGCGGTGTCCGGTTATCGTTCATATCAGCGTCAGGTATCCATCTATAACAATAATGTCAAAACCAAAGGTCAAGAATACACAGATCGTGTGAGTTCTGTGCCAGGCCGAAGCGAACATCAGACGGGTCTTGCCATCGATGTATCGAGTCCGAGTGTGGGCAATGTGCTGGAAGAGGTATTTGGCACATCGAAGGAAGGCCAGTGGTTGGCTGAACATGCTGCAGAATACGGATATGTCATCCGTTATCTGCAAGGTGAAGAAGATACCACAGGTTACGTCTATGAGCCTTGGCATATCCGGTACATCGGTACAGATTTGGCACCGGATGTGGCGAAGAGTGGGTTAACTCTGGAAGAATACTTCGATGAGGCTAATATCAAGTTGTAATTTGGATGTTTCATCCTTAAAGAAAAGATACTAATACTAATTCTCAAAAATCCTAATTCTCATAAATCCCCGAATGAACCGTCCTTGATCTAACCAATGGGCAGTCATTCAGGGGATTTTTTTCTGTGCAAAAATGTTAATGGATTTAAGATAGAATTAAACTTGATTCCATTGTCCGAGATGATGGGGGACTGATATAATTTATGTTTAATCTGAAGAGACAAATACAACCAAAGCGAGGGACGAGAGAATGAGCAGACAGCAGGTTTTTACGGGCTCCCCATGGGAACCGTTGGTGGGATATTGCCGTGCAATCCGTGTAGGGAAACGAATCGAAGTGGCGGGTACAACCGCGATGCAAGATGGTGTAGTTGTTGGGGCAGGTGATCCGTATGCACAGACAAGGTTCGTTTTGCAGACGATCGAGAATGCACTGAAAGAACTGGGGGCTGACATGTCGCATGTGGTGAGAACCCGGATGTTTGTGACCGATATCTCCAGATGGGAGGAAGTTGGCAAGGCGCACGGTGAATTTTTTGGACAGATCCAGCCTGTAGCTACCATGGTTGAAGTTAGCGCACTCATTGATCCCTTGTTGATGGTTGAGATTGAAGTGGAAGCGATCGTTGAAGATGAAACCCAAGCCGATTGATTCTGACGGTTATCCAGAAGATATCTAAGGAACACAGGACGTCTTATTTGGCCATAAGGTCCTCTAGCTAAAATGTAAAGAACTTCAGACACGTTATTTCCCAAATTCCTCTGATAAAAATGCTATAAACAGCTATTAATTCAAATTAGCGTGCCTGAGATTCCTTAGATTTCTGCGGGTACTTCAAATCCTTGAATAAGATGCCTCAGATTCCTTAGCGTTAACTCCGCTTGCTCTTACATTCGGTAAGCAATGTATTTCGTATGCAGTGCACATCGCACGTGTCTGCTCCGGACAAGTTTCAGATACCCTTCGGTTTGAAGCAGTTTGTAGACACACTCTAAAAAACCAAAACCAAAACAAAAAAACAACCTTATCCATGCCTGTCAAAAGACAAGCGGATAAGGTTATTTTGAATTGACTTCGCCGCCTGGCCGCACGGCTGAGTTCTTGATGCGCCAAACTCATTACACCGCGCGTCAGGAGCTACATGCGGATGGCTGGTCATTATGATGCTCCACACTCATGACCCCGCGCTAAGCGATGCACACGGTCGTCTGCAACAACATATAACATGTGTTTCAGCCAGACGTTTTTCCAATCGTATTATTTCGCTTCCAGTTCTGCTGCAGGTGTTTCAACAACCACTTTCCAAGCTGTTCCGATTGGAGGCAGGCTACGCGTCAACACAGGGCTGTAGAACCCAATGACTTTAGCGCCTTTGGTCAGTTCTTCAGCTTTCACCGTCTCACCTTCGTGGTTCACGAGCAACGTGTCTTTAGCAATGTTCAGCACGACATGGTCAGGAGCGGTTTCTGTTAACCGTGTACCTGTAATCTCAATCTGTGAGATGCTACCTTCAGCTGATGTTACATTTTCAATTGTACCCGCTGTACCCAGAAGCTCTTTAGGTTGTGCCTCAGATGCTGTAGCCGCATCCAACACAGTGACTGTATAGGTCGGCGTTTGTGGTGGCAGACTGCGGGTGGTGATCAGGGAATGCTCAGCTTCCACGTTCATGCCAATGGCCAGATCAGTCAGTGCAATCTCTTTTCCCTCAACTGAGATGAATTTTGTCTCATCGCTCAGATTGAGCACAATACCATCCGTACCTGCACCGCCAATCTGGATGGACTGATATTTATCTTGGTTCGAGATTCTGGTAATGACACCACGCTCAGTAACCGTCTTCACGTCCTCTTCACTGGAGATAGTCACCTGATTTCCGGTTGTGTTCACTTGTCCATGCAGTGCTTTCTCAGCAAAAGAAACCGGTACATACAATTTGCCGCCTGTGATTTCGGGCGCTGTACCCAGCGTGAGCGACATTTTATTCACGGAATATTGATCCTTGCCTGTGATTACCTGTGTCCAAAGAGCACCACGAGTCAGCTCTGCAGTTTTAGTTTCTTTATTCCATTCCAGTTCAATACCCAGTGCGTCGGTAAGATCACGCAGCGGGATCATGGCTACTTTGCCATCTTTGTTCCAATAACCATCAGAGATGGATGCACCATTCACGGATACGTTTACTACACTCGCTGCGTTACTATCTGCTGAAACGGATGTTTGATGGACTGGTTGTGTGTTGTCCAGTGTTGCTGCATAAGCGGCTCCACCACCCAATACCATGGATAGGGCCATCAGTGCACTTACTTTTTTCATGTTGTTGTTCATCAATATTCATCCCTTCTAATCTGTGTACTGACGCGGTAAAATCTTCCTTAGGGCCGCGCTTCAAGTTAATAGACGGGACAAATCGTCTAAGTGTTGCAGTTGAAATGCAATGAATGTAAGCGGTAGGTTAGTTTAAATTAGAAATATCGCTTGTATTGCAGGTTATCCGCAGCAGGATCAGGTTAATTTCAGGTAAGTGGCCAAACCTTTGTCCTATTTCACATTCAAGTACGAGGAGGAACGGATTAGATGAGTGATATGTTGGTAGCGCTCTATCGTTTACCGGAGCAAGAGAGTGGACTGAGAATGCTGGAGGAATCCTCCATTGTGATTCGAAGAGCCATTGCCCCAGAGAAACAGCTTGTACTGGATTGGGTGAGGTCACATTTTAGTCAGGCTTGGGTAGATGAATGTGATGTCGCTTTTGCGCGTCAGCCGGTGTCCTGTTATATTGCGGTTGAGCATGGGAAAATGATTGGATTTGCCTGTTACGAAGCGACATGTCGCAACTTCTTCGGACCGACCGGTGTGAGCCAGGATGCACGAGGCAAAGGTGTAGGCACAGCCTTGTTACTGGCCTGTATGCATGCGATGAAGGCGGACGGTTACGGGTATGCGATTATCGGATCAGCGGGACCTGTGGATTTCTATGCCCGGACGCTGGGTGCAGTGAAGATTGAAAATTCAACGCCGGGTATTTACGAAGGTATGCTGCGGGCAGACTAGACAATAATGATGTTGTGGAAGCTGTGGAAAAGGAAGGGAGGACGATGATGAGCACGAAACAAATGTTGCACATCGGAATGATCGGTACAGGATCAATCTCGGATCTTCATATGAGGTGTTATGCCAAAAACGAGGATGCCGTCATCTATGCGATCTGCGATCTGAACGAAGAACGGGCTAAAGCTGCGGCACAGAAGTATGATGCTCAATCCGTGTACACCGATTATCGGGAGATGCTGGAGGACCCGCATGTGGATGCTGTCAGTATCTGTACCTGGAATAATACACATGCGGAATTTGCCATTGCTGCATTGGAGGCAGGCAAGCATGTGTTGCTGGAGAAACCGGTCGCAACCAATGTGGAAGATGCACTGCGGATTGAAGAAGCGGTGAAGAAGAGTGGACGTACGTTTATCGTTGGTTTTGTGCGGCGTTATGATAACAATATGCAGATGATGCGCAGATTCATTGATGCCGGGGAGTTTGGTGAACTGTATTATGCCAAAGCTTCCATTCTACGGCGACACGGCAATCCGGGCGGTTGGTTTGCTGACAAAAGCCGTTCCGGCGGCGGCCCTCTGATTGACCTGGGCGTACATATTATCGACCAATGTTGGTACCTCATGGGCAGGCCGAAACCTGTTACGGTCAGTGGTAATACGTATCGGAAGTTGGGCAATCGTGCCCATATTGAACATCTTTCTTTTTACAAAGCAGCCGACTACAGCGCAGCTGTGAATGACGTAGAAGATATGGCGAATGCGCTCATTCGGTTTGAAAACGGGGCTTCGCTGGCGGTGGATGTGAGCTTTACCCTGCATGCACGCGGAGATGAATCTTCGGTGAAATTATACGGCGAGCGTGGTGGGTTCGAACTGGAGCCGGAGACACTGATCGTCACGGAGAAAAATAACACCATCCTGAATATTGAACCCCAGACGGACAATACGGGTCTCCATATTCATAGTGCATTCCAGAACCAGATTGACCACTTTGTGGATTGCTGCCTGAATGGTACAGAGCCGATCAGCCCAATTGCGGATGGTGTGGCTTCCACGCGCATGTTGTGCGGAATCTACGAATCCGCTGAGAAAGGGCAGGAGATTCGTCTGGATTGAGTTCATTTTACATGGCAGTTGTCCTTCGGCATATTAAAAAGCATGCGTCTTCCGCGTGATCTGCGGTTACGCATGCTTTTTGGCATCAGGTCATTTATTCAGTGGTGAATTCTCGTATCCAGGGTCATCATAATCCGTATCCTGCAGCCTTGGAAGCACGTTCATGGTTTCAATTGCCTGCCGGGTATCCGGCGTGCCGTGGTCATACAGAAAGGTGTACAGCAAGGTCATGCCATCCGAAAACTGCTCCGTTGCCTCATCATGGTCTGCCGATTTGTAGGGTACTGGCGCCCGTTGCAATGTATAGGCATCGTCATCCTCCAGCACCTTCATCAGATCTTTCAATCGGCCCAACTGTTCGTCATCCACCAACACCTCAAAGGGTGTAGATTCGTTCTTTGTTTGCTCAATAAGATTATGTGTTACCGATACATACAGATGTTGTTTGCCGTCCTGCATATTCCAACCCCCATTCTGAAATGGAAAAAAGACGCTTCTACTGTTAATAAACAGCAAAAAGCGCCCTGAAACGAGCTACTATGCTCGTGTGTTATTTACTCATCCACATGTTCAGTCACATATGACCAGCCATTACCTTTACCTTCTAATCGACTTTGTTCAAAAAAATCAATTCCATCTACTGTAATACTGACTGACACGAGTGATGGTTCATCTTTAACGGGATTAACGACGATGAACCCTTTATCCAATAGATAAGTAATGGTTCTAAGTCTCTCAATATGTGATTGTGGAAAAAGTTTTTCTTTGGGAGCGATATAAGCCGGATTTTCGGTAAACCACATATCGTACAATTCCTGTAGGGTGTCGAATCTTTCTTGAATCCGCTCTTTAATAATCATCGCTAACTCCTAAGGGACCTCTTCCTTTGAGTTATTTCCCAAATCTCCCCGTTACAGGAACCTGGCGAGTACCGGCCTCCATCGATCCTGAACATAGAGGGCAGGCAGGTGGACCCGATGATACCTTCTTGGTTGCTTTTGAAGGTACAGCCGGTTTCTGTCTTAGCCACGCTTTGCAGGTGGACGAACTGCATTTCCAGATCGCAACGGTCTCCGTACGCTCAGCATTACCTGAACCTGAAGTGTACGACTGCGAACTGGAGGAACTCGCAGCGGTCGGACTCACACCCGGAGTGCTGAACGCCTTATGGTTGCGAATCTCCCCACTGCCACGTCGTTCACCGAGGCGATCCTCATCACGTTCGTTGTGGACCTCGTAGTCACGACGGTCACTGTGGCTGATGGCACGACGCTGTGCCGCATCCCGACCTTCTGAACGGGCACCTGAGCCGGACGAGCGGGCATACTGTCCGTTGCCTTTAGCATATGAAGCCTGACTGCTCGTCCGGCTCTCCTCACGAGGTTTGCGTTTGTCCGGTACTTCCATGCCGAAGGCTTCAAGCAGGAAACGGGACACATCCGCTGGTTTTCCGTGATGGCTCGCCGGTGAGGTGACATACAAGTACTGCTTGGCCCGTGTGATGGCAACGTAGGCGAGCCTGCGTTCTTCCTCCAGCGCCATGTCCAGTTCGGCATCTGTCTGCTGCATAGCAAGCGCAGCTTTCTGATCCTCGGGAATATCCTGGCGAAGTGCTGTACTGTGAGGCACAATGCCTTCACTGGCTCCAATCCAGTACACACAAGGGAACTCCAATCCTTTGGCCCGGTGGATCGTCATCAGCTGTACCGCGTCACTATCCTGCGCACGACGCAAAGATTCCATCTCACGGTGTCTGCGGGACAGCTCATCCGCGAATTGGATGAACTCTTCTACCGTTTCGAATTTTTTGACAGCAGCTTCGAATTCATCCAGAGTTTCCAGCATCGTTTCCTTATAATGGGTGAAGATGCTGGGATCACCACTTTCCATATACTTGTCGTAGAACTGCCTGCGCATCTCTTGAATGGCGATGATGGGTTTTAGTTTGTGCAGTGATTTGATCAGTTTGATGCGTTCTTTGACCTGTTCCTGCTGAAATGGTTTCAGCTTTTCCCATTTCACCAGATGGATGAGCGGATATTTCTTCGCCTGTTGTTGTTCACAACGCTGTATCCATTCCAGACCCGCATCGCGTGAGACGTAGAGCGGACCCAGTGCACTTGGAAGAGCATCCATGGCTCGTGGGTCAAGGGACAGACGCAGATGATCCATCAGGGGTCTGATGAGAGACTGGTCATAGAACACCGGAGAAGCACCATGCTGTACAAAAGGCACATCTTTCAACACAAGCTGCTCGAATACAGCCCGGCTGCTGCTTGCTGTCCGGTGAAGAATCGCAATATCGCGATAGGTGTGTTGTCCTTCTTCAACCTGCTGGCACAGCTGGTTTACAACCCACGCCGCTTCTTCCTCTGCATTGGAAGGTGTAGCGAAGCGAGGCGCATCTCCACGGTTTCCAGCGGCACGTAGCCGTTTGTCACGTCTGCGTTTATTGCGAGCGACCAGTTCACTTCCGAGTCCCAGAATGCGTGCATCACTACGATAATTGATATCCAGCGTCACAATACGTGCACCGGGGTATACTTTATCGAATTCCAAAATCGATTCCTGGCGTGCGCCATTAAAGGTATAGATCGTCTGGTCGTCGTCTCCCACAACCATCAGATTGCGGTGAGCGGAAGCCAGTTTTTGCACAATTTCATACTGCAGATGGTTGGTATCCTGGAACTCATCCACCATAATGTACTGGAAACGCTTCTGAAGCGGCCCCAGAACAGCAGGATCACGAAGCAGCGAGGCTGCCCGTAGTAAAATATCATCAAAATCCATTTTGCCGCGATCCTGCTTCCAGGCTTCGTAACCAAGCAGAACACGTTTGGCATCGCGTTCTTCCTGCGATTTTTCAGGCAGGTCGGTTGTTTCCGATCCTTGCATCTTCCATGCGGACAGCATAGCCAGCAGACTTTCAGGCTGGAAGGCTTCACTCATGCCATTTTGGCGAAGAAGCATCTTCAGCACCGTATGCTGGGCTCGCGACTCGCCAAAGATCTCTTCCTGCACACCGTAATGACGCAATAATGTCAGCGCAAAAGAGTGAAAGGTGCGAGCCTGTACGGCTCTCGCGGCTGCCGGGCGTATGCCTGGCAATGCGGCGATCCGGTCTTTCATCTCGGTGGCGGCTTTGTTCGTGAACGTCACCAGCAGGATACTGCCTGCATGTACGCCGCTGACCTCTATGAGGTAGCCGGCTCTTGCAGCCAGTACAGTTGTTTTGCCACAACCGGCTCCGGCGAGCGTCAGAATAGGTCCTCTGCCGTGACGGACTGCCGAGATTTGTGGTGCGTTTAACTTGATGCCTGCCTCTTCCAGCGAGCGAAAATAAAAGGCATCCTGTTGATCATTGCCCACGAGTTGCCGACTGGTCTCCAGCGGAGCAGACGGGGACTGGGGCAGGGACGCCGCCGGGGTAACCCCGAGCGGACGGGGGTAGAACGTTGAGTTCGGACTTAACATGTTTCATCCACCTCTGTATGCATTCAGGGATAGGACTATCCCGGCTAAAAGTAAACCATTTGCCCTTTTCACAATCGCATTGTAAATTGGTATGATAGAGTTAGTCGCCTAATCAGGCGGTTAAGTATGGTCAAAGCTTCATTATACCCGAACATATGGTCTTGACGAAAGCCCCCGATTTCATCCAGTATCGGTATAAAACGGGCACCTGCACGAGATTACGCAACTTTTTGGCATGATATCGTATAAGTTATATGCCTGAGCATTTTGCATGAAAGATGTAATATGCTAATTTACTACTAAATAGAAATGATAATATTGGTTTTGACGGGACAGAGGAGGAATGGTCATGAAACTGCTTCAGCGCATCAAAGACGGAGCGAACAAAGCAACAGAGCGTGCCCAACACGCCGTTGAGATTGGGAAACTGAACAACCAGATTGTGGGCTTGCAACAGGAACAGGAAGTCCATTTTACAGATATGGGTCGCATCTTCTATGAGGGTTATCGGGCACAGGATATGACGCGTGCGGAAAAAGAGATGGTGGATCTGTCGCAGCTCTGCGACGAATTGCAGGACGAGATTGATGGTCTGCGCAACAAGATTGCACAACTCAAGAACGAACGGTTGTGCGAGTGTGGACACGTCGCTTCCCTGGATGCCAACTTCTGCCCTAAATGCGGACGCAAGTTGGGTGAACTCAAGACAGCAGCGCCTAAAGTAGCAGCAGCAGGAGTTGCAGGAGCGACCACAGCCGCGAGACAGGAGGCAGCTGTAACTCAGACCCCAACTCCAGAGCCGGACTTCTACGATGCGCCACCTGAATTGGAACTGGAGGAAGATGAGCCGTATCACACGGTCATTCCGTCCATAGCGGATCTGGAGACAGAATCGGAATATAACAGTACGGAATTTACCCAAGAAGAAAAGGAAGCGTTCGATGCGGAATGGGAACGTCGCAGAGATGAAGAGATGCAACGGGAACGTGAGCGTCAGCAGGAGCTGGACGAACGCATCCGCTACTGGAAAGAAAATAACCCGATCGTGAACACGGTGGACGTACAGACCGAAGTTTCACGCGAAATGGTGAATTGTCAGATTTGTGCAGCTGAGCTGCCCAAAGGTTCAAAATGGTGCCCGCGATGTGGTGCCGAACAGATCTGATCTGATGCAGTAGAAGCTCTGCCGCATCAGTGTGAGGCAGCGCGGGTTGCTGACAGCATGGGGGGACGGGAATATGGACCAACTGCTGCATCATTTGCGTCATCTTGGGTTTACCGAGATGGAATCTAAAATTATGGTGGAACTCGCTCGTCAGGGATCAGCCTCAGGATATGAGGTTGCGAAGCGGCTGGGCGTGTCCCGTTCCAATGTATATGCGACCCTGCAACGGCTGGAACAGCGTGGGTTCTTGCGGTGTAGTCCGGGGGAGCCAGCGAAGTATAGTGTGCTGAAGCCTGAGGAGATGACACGCATGATCTCTGATCAAATGCGTACCTCTCTGGATTATGTCCAAAGCAGCATGCCCAAGAGTGAACCGGAGAAGCCTGTCTTCTATAACATTGAAGGTGACAAAAATGTGTTTGAGAATCTGAGCCGTGAATTGGCTGAGGCTCAGCATGAGATTGTCGTAGACGTTTGGCGTGAAGAGGCAGAGCTGCTACGTAATGACTTACAGCAGGCTGAAGCTCGCGGTGTGCGGCTGTTATGGTCGTGTGATGGCGGCGAAGGCATGCTCGATCAGCCTGTTCCTTTGCCGGGCTTGCCTTTGTATGGCACAGGTAATGGTCGGAAATTTTCCCTGGTGGTGGATCGCCGCTGGTGCATGCTGGGCATGCGCGGTGAATCATGTGCCACACAAGCAGTGGTGACAGAGCATCCGGTAATGACCGGGCTACTGCTGAATCATTTTGCTCAAGAGTTGGTGTTGTACGAACTGGAACAGGATATGGGTGAGGAACTGGAGTCTCGATATGGGCACCGGTACGAAGAACTCTCTGCACGTTACTGGTCTTCACCTTCAGGAGAGGATGACAAGAACTAAGCAGATCGGCGACTTAACCACTTCTGATGAAGTGAACACGCCAGCGTAGGATATCTTTCTTTGATGAAATGAATATGTGTGTACATAAAGCAGGCGCTGCCCCGAGGCAGACGCCTGTTTGTGTTGATTTGAGATATGACAGTGATGTTCGTCACAGCATCTGTTTCCAGTCAAGTCGATAGTAAAGGTATGAAGTTATGCTATTTTTGAGAAAATGAAGCTATGAACATTCGATTGAACGGGATCGGGTTAAACAGGATTGTACATGATCAGTCTTTGGGCACGTGATACAGAGCTTCGAGCACGTCCGTATAATAAGCTGTGCCATGGGGTACAAATTCCGTTGCCCGAATCTCGCGAACGATACGTTCCGGTTCATCAGCTGCATGATCACTAGACGGGTGGGTCTGAACTCCAGTAGCTTGGATGACGTCGATCTCGCCACGGAACATAGCGAGTAGATCATCCAGCGGCACTTCATACAGGCTATCCACCTCGCTGGGCTGCAGAACGTAGGCTTCGAGCGGCTGGTTCAGACATAGTCCATAGACGGCGCTGAATTCCCGATCTATGAATGGGACGCCACGCACCTCTCCTTGGAGCTGCTGTGTGGCCGTGAGTAGATAGGTTAGTGCCTCGAATGGAGTATAAACACCCAGTTCTTCCTCCAGCTCACGACTGGCGTCTTGCAGTTGTTCACCTGCTGTGAGATGACCTGCTGCTGTAATGTCATAACATCCGGGAAAGGTATCCTTAATATCACGCCGCCGCTGAAAAAGAACCCGTCGCTGCTCGCCTTCGTCACGCACGATCCAGCAGTGGAATGAACGGTGCCAATATCCTTTGGCATGGACCTCGCTGCGTAGTGAAGTGCCGATCCAATTTTGCTGATCGTCATAAATGTCGAAACGTTCTGGGGTCATGAAACGTATCTCCTTATATAGCAGATTTTAAAGTTCAAAATTTCACAAAGTATGTTTTAAACGAAAGGGGAACCATCGTATGGAATGCATTGTACACTTTCAGGTGATTTATCCGCAACCTCAGGAACGTAAAAGTCTTAGAGGACTTATATTTGTAGGGCAAGGTCAGGAACCGGCTAACAGTCAGTTAAGCAGCATGTTTAAGGATATGGGATTTAATGTACGTTTGGAAGATGAGGCACAGTTGTTGTTCAAGCCAGTGGATGCTTCGGCAAACTTTGAATATATTCGTGTGACAGAGCTTGATACTGGGGAAGAAGTTTACAAAGAAGATAAAGATCTGAAGTCGATCCTGGAGCATTTGCTGCCACGCCGCTTCTAATTCATGAGCATGGCCGCGAATGAAATTCATGGGGGAGCATATGTAATACATGTATGATAGGCACAAAAAAGGCCCCACCTTTATGGTGGAACCTTCAAACCTTTAAGCTACGCAACCCATAGTTAATGAAGCCCATATGGCTAGCTTTTCATACATAAACCCTAGCAAGTAAGAGGTTGTCCCCCGCATCAGGATTTATCCGTAATTCAACTCGGTGCGTCTTTAAACGTTCATTGTAATTATGCTAGAGCGCCGGTGCCTTCAGCTTCGAGCTCTGAAGTACAGTGCGAGCAGCGGGTAGCTGCGGCTGGAATTTCCGATAGGCAATACTTGCAAGCCTTGGTCGTTTTTTGCGGCTCGGGCTTTTTGTGTTCTTTGCTTTTCAGATAGTTGATGCCCTTCACAAGCATGAAGATACAGAACGCAACGATAAGAAAATCAATCATGACGTTGATGAACTGACCATAAGCAATCACGGTAGCCCCAGCTTCGTTGGCTTGAGCGAGTGTGGTGATGTCCTGTCCGTTTGCTGTTTTGATATCCCGGTCCAGGTTGATGATTTTCTGACTGAAGTCGATTCCACCCATCAGTTTTCCCACCGGTGGCATGATGATATCATTCACGAGGGACGTGACGATTTTACCAAAAGCAGCCCCAATAATGACACCGACCGCCAGATCGATGACGTTGCCGCGGACGGCAAATTCCTTGAATTCGTTAAGTACGCCTTTCATGTTTGCATATCTCCTTTGATCATTCAATTCAAAATATAGACCGCGTTTCCATCCATTCTCCGTTCAGATCCGCGCTTCCGTTCTCATATTGTACATAAAAAATAGATTCCTATCACCCCCTGTTTGCAAATTAAGACAAGTTTCCGCAACTTCCATGAAAATACTTCTTTATTTCACGGCGTCGATTCGGTATACTTCTAACATTGTCAGTTATGTTTAACCTTTTACATTCAGGTTCGCGATCATACATTGTAACGAATCATGGAGCCAAAAAATTAAATATGCCGTTACTCGTATATGTGCAGGAATAGGCCTGCATGTCTCTACCTGATCACCGGAATGATCGGACTACGGGAAAGATGTTGCAATGTTTTGTATGGTTGGCATGAGATCATTCTCAGACAGTTTGACTGAAGAGCAGGTTCAAGTGGCTTTTATCTGTTTCCGATTACACTGTTTGAGGTTTCTCAGAGCAGGATTGAACTCCTGTCATTCTGTCCATCCAGCACACTTGCAGCATCCATACGGCTTGTCCATATACGTACAAGTCCGTCTTTCCCGTCTCCGGTTATTCCGCAGCGTGTGAAAAGGCGGGCTTTTTGCTTTTTTACCATGCGATTGGAAGAGCATGTGAGCTTCTGTGCGGAGGGCATTCAGGGGGAAGAATTACAATGCAATTGTTAAAAGACAAGGTAAGACAGGAAGGCATTGTCCTGTCCGAGCAAGTACTCAAAGTGGATTCATTCCTGAACCACCAGATGGACCCGGTTCTGATGAAGGAAGTAGGTAAAGAATTCATTCGCCGCTTTGAAGGTGAGAATATCACACGTGTGCTGACAATTGAGTCGTCAGGGATCGCCCCAGGTATCATGACTGCGTTGGAGCTGAACGTGCCGCTGATCTTTGCACGGAAGCAGAAGTCCCTCACACTGACGGAAGACATTCTGGTAGAGAAGGTCTACTCCTTCACGAAGCAGGAGACCAATGAAATTACCGTTGCCAAGAAGTTCATGAAGCCTGGTGATCGCGTGCTGATCATTGATGATTTTCTGGCGAATGGCGAAGCAGCATTTGGTCTGGCTCGCATTGTGGAGCAGGTTGGAGCTGAAGTGGTGGGTATCGGTATTGTGATTGAAAAAGCATTCCAGCCGGGAGGTCGCTTGCTGAAAGAAGCAGGATACCGTGTGGAATCATTGGTTCGCATCGGGGCACTGTCGGATGGACAGGTTACATTTGCGGACGAGGAGGGCACGAACTAATATGGCACGCGAACGTATCTTTCAACGGCATCGGCATCCAATCAAAACGTTCTCCCTCGGACTACAGCATGTGCTTGCGATGTATGCAGGAGCTGTTGTCGTTCCATTGATCGTCAGTAACGCATTGGGTTTTACACAGGAACAACTAACCTATCTCATTGCCATTGACTTGCTCGCATGTGGTGTGGCTACACTGCTTCAGGTATGGGGAAATAAATATTTCGGCGTAGGGCTGCCTGTCATGCTTGGCTGTGCATTTCAGGCTGTGTCTCCGATGATCCTAATCGGGATGAACAGTGGAGTATCTGCCATTTACGGAGCGATTATTGCCTCAGGGCTGTTCGTATTGATCTTCTCCGGAATCTTTGGGAAGCTTATTCGGCTCTTTCCACCAGTGGTTACGGGTTCGGTGGTTACGATCATCGGTTTAACCTTGATTCCCGTTGCTTTCCACGATCTGGGCGGCGGTCAGGGATCAGAAGATTTTGGCAGCGGAGTTAATCTCATGCTCGGCTTCGGCGTGCTGCTCTTTATCATTCTAATGACTCGTTTTACAACCGGTTTTATCCGTTCCATCTCAGTATTGATTGGTCTGCTTGTAGGTACGATTGCGGCAGGGTTTATGGGCGAGGTTAATTTTGCTCCTATCCGCGATGCAAGTTGGTTCCACGTTGTTCAGCCGTTTTACTTCGGCAGACCGACATTTGAGATTGTACCGATCCTGACGATGATTCTGGTGGCGATTGTCAGTGTGGCCGAGTCCACAGGTGTATTTATGGCTCTGGGCAAAATTCTGGACAAGGACCTGTCCTCCAAGGATCTGGCGCGCGGTTATCGCGCAGAGGGTCTAGCCATTGTGTTAGGTGGTATTTTCAACTCGTTCCCGTATACAACGTATTCGCAAAATGTAGGACTGGTACAGATGACACGTGTGAAGACACGTGATGTCATTGTGGTGGCTGGTGGAATCCTGGTGGTCATTGGATTTGTACCAAAAATTGCAGCCCTCGCACAGCTCGTTCCAGGGGCAGTACTTGGCGGAGCCATGGTGGCCTTGTTTGGCATGGTGGTATCATCAGGCATTCGAATTATCGGCAGTCAGGTTGATCTGAACCGACATGAGAATCTGTTTGTCATCGCTTGTTCTGTAGGTATGGGGCTTGGGGTTACCGTTGTACCTGAGTTGTTCGCAGGAGCACCGGCCTGGGCTCAGATTATGCTCGGTAATGGTATCATTGCAGGCAGCTTCACGGCGATCTTCATGAACCTGCTGTTTAATGGTCTGGGTACCAAGGAAACGGCTGCCAAGATGGCTGAACAACAGGCAGATGCCATCCTTGGAGAGACGGGCAAGTCAGCTTAAATAGCCGAATTAGGCTAGGATTATTATCCAGCAGTATTGTTATGTTAACTGTTATAAATAGACGATTCACAAGATAAATAATGAATCAGGTTAATCATGGTGATACACAGCATGAATGGTTTATGACATACATCGTTTATGCTATGAATATTCAATCCCATGAATAAATGAAAGAGACACTTTTATATGTGAAACACCGAAGATACAGACTCAGCAGAGTCGTGTTTTCGGTGTTTTTTTTATTTTGTTTATCATCAGCATAGCGTCCAATGTGCTGCTGTACAGGAACAATACAGGAACAAGACCTTATGCCGGATGTAAGAAGTTATTCACCTAATTCGATGGCAAGCCATGTTGTATGAAGGATAGACTGTTATCATGCATGGGGATATACACCAAAGAGATAAGCGATCCAATCGCTTTTTGATTACATAATAATAATTTCACTGGGAGGAACGATGAATTATCAACCTGTATCAAAACAAGATCGAATGAAGTTTCTGGATTTGTTTCGAGGGTTTTCCTTGATAGGCCTACCATTCGTAAATGTATTGGCATTGTGGGTTATGTTGAAGCCGGATACTCGTGTAGATTTTTGGATCCAACGAGCATTATATTTTTGGGTGGAGGCACGTTTTTACGATATCTTCTGTTTTTTATTTGGCCTTGGATTTTATCTTTTTCTAAGCCGGTCAGCTGCCAAAGGTCAAACCAAGCTGTTTCTCTATATCCGCAGGATGCTTATTTTATTAGCGCTGGGATATATTCATCAACAGTATCAGTCTGGAGAAGCTTTATTTCTTTATGCCATCATAGGGTTGGTTGTCATTCCGTTATATTGGGCACCTCGAACTGTGAATTTGGTGATCGGTGTGGTGGGATTTATTGCAGCCGCCGCGATAGGTGTCAAAATGCTAACGATTCCTTTTTTAATTATACTGGGATTGTCAGCAGGTCAATATCAACTGATGGAGAAGATCCAGAAAGGACTTCCGTATCTGGGCAGAATCTGGTTCATTTCATTCATCGCTTCTATCGTGGGGATCGGTATCATGTGGTGGGTTGCTCCTCCGGATGCGATGAGTCCGTTTCTATACGAAGTGATTGGTGCGAGCCTGCCTGTTGCTGAGCAAGCCAATATGGATGCTGCTTTTCAATTAGAACATATCGGTGTGGCAATTGGTCCGGTGGTATCCATCTTTTATCTAAGTACATTACTGAGATTGAACCAGAACATGACCTTTGCCAAAATGTTAAGTCCCCTGCATGCATTCGGACGAATGGCCCTGACCAATTATATTGCACAGACCATCATTTTGTTGGTGGTATACCAACTCATATTTGCAGATGCTGCTGTATCGTATACGGTGTCTACCCTTGTGTGCATTGGCATGGTTATTGTACAAGTCATCGCGAGTAATCTGTGGATGCGCTGGTTCCAGTATGGGCCGCTGGAATGGGTATGGAGATGTGGTACTTATCTAAGTTTCATTCCGATCCGTAAAAAGCATTCTAAGCCACGTGTTCATGATACGGGGGTGAGAGGTTGACTCGTTTCCCTCGTTATAATCAAAGACGATCCACATCCGGTTGAACGGAAATGGATCGTCTTTTCTTTTTGGAACACGTATACCTTCTGCCTGAAGTTACAGATGACGCAGCTGTTTTTCTGCAAAATCGCCAACCCACGGTAGCTTCAACCATTTCCCCTGCAGGCTGGAAACGACCATAATAAGCCAGACCACTACACCAAGCAGGGATAACAGCGATGCCACCAGTGGTCCGAACAACGGAAGGAAAGCCGATAATACATGCCCAACCATAATGATGCCAAAGACCGTTACAGATTGCAGCGCATGAAATAACACGAACCGGCTCCGCTTCTCCACAGCGAGAAAGACAATCCCACCTACAAAGGTAAACAGATAACAAAGCATGCCGGCAATATTTTCATCCAGACCGCTAGACGATTTCATGGGGGACATCGGTCCAGCCTCCTTTGACCTTTTTAACTAGGTTATGAGAGAGGTGGACAGAACTGAACCGATGAATTTATTTGCCTGTGACGGATGGGGATCAACACATAGGAAAAAGAAAACAGGGGTAGAACAAGCCATTGTACAGCTTACTCTGCCCCTGTTATCGTTTACGATTAAACGTTGCTTTAAACGAAATCGTTATCCGCCCTCGATCTGTCTGCGAGGGTTTGTAATCTTGCCCATTTTATCGGTGTCGTTTTCTTTGGGAACCAACCGCTCATCGGTTCTTCCTTCGTGATGATTATCATATGCATATTCGGTCAGTTTCCATTCCGACTTGCCAAGAACGGGATCGGCCGGGAAATGTTGCCCCCGGTGCAGATGTTCCTCACGTCCGGCTTCATTGATGTAAACTCCGTCTACTTCCACCTTTTCATGAGAAAGGGGCAGCATATCTTGTTCTTTGCGGTCCATGAGACGACGCCTCCTTTGGATACCAGTAATTTAACTGTATGGGTTGTCCGTGATAATATCCCCCGAATAGTTCGGTGTTATGCTGGATATATTAATTCCGTATAGAATGGTGGCAATCTTAACATATGATTCGGAATTAAACTTTTTGGGCATGAAAACCGTTATATTTATTAGAGGAAATCGTCAAGTCGTAAGATACTTCCGAATATGCTACAATAAGATTATGATTCATTCCGAATCATATCGGGTATTTATAGTGTCAGGTACTTGCTTTCTAGCGAGGTTCCCGACCTAAAGCTTGCTTTAAGCCGCGCACACAACTTCATGGATGGCATTTAAGACTTATTCGGCATTCTCTAAACGGAGCATTCACTTTCAACGTTTTGGGAGGGAATTACAATGGCAACGAAAGGTCACAATGAGGTCAAAGAAAGTTTGAGGGAAATGACTCGGATTTTCCGTCCTAAGGATCCAAAAAAATTCGTGAAGGAGTACGTGAGAAAATACCGGATTACGGGTGGATATGAGGAAGAATTGACTTCTGTGGTTGAGCATGAGCTTGTCAAGATGGATTCTTCCGTGTCCTGAAACAACACACAACTCTGATTATACTGTTCCGATAATGAATAGAACCGTCTCTCGGGCGTTAAGCTCCGGAAGGCGGTTTTTTTTGCGTTCCTGCTGCATATATATGGTAGTACACCTACAGCGGGAAGGATGAATGCATGTGGACCCTATTTTGAAAACCAAAGAAGAGATTGGCTACATGCGGGAAGCAGGAAGAATTTTGTGGAGCTGTCACCAGCATATTGAGCAGTGGATGGTCCCTGGTATCACGACAGCAGCGATTAATGAGCGGGTGGAAGAGTTTCTGGCAGCACGAGGAGCCACACCGGAGCAAAAAGGGTATAAAGGATATCCTTACGCGACGTGTGCCTCTGTTAATGAAGTGGTCTGCCACGGATTTCCTGGGGAAGAGGAGTTGGCGAGCGGGGATGTAGTGACCATCGATATGGTGGTGAACAAAGACGGCTGGCTTGCTGACTCGGCCTGGACATATGGAATTGGTGAAACAAGCAGATCCATTCGCAAGCTGATGAGGCGCACGGAGAAGGCACTTGAGCGGGCGATTGCCCAGGCAGTTCCAGGGAATACACTCGGAGATATTGGAAGTGCCATTGAACGAACAGCCAGATTGTATCGGTACGGAATTGTGAAGCCTCTCATTGGTCATGGGATTGGTCAATATATTCATGAACCCCCAAATGTGTTGCCTTATGGCAAACGCAGAACGGGCACGATGCTCACGGAGGGTATGGTTATTACGATTGAACCAATCTTTACAAAAGGCAGTTCTGGGGCCGTTGTGTGGGATGACGATGGATGGACGGTAAGGACGGTAGATGGCAGCTGGGGGGTCCAGTATGAGCATACGGTTGCGATTACTGGGAATGGCCCCTTGATTCTGACCGATGGCACGTGAGATGAAATCAGAGAAGAAGAGGACTTGAGTTGAACTTTCTCCCAAATGCTCCATGCTGTTTTGAGCTTGAAGATAGCGGTATGGAGCGATAGGCATGTCTTCTGAATGGATATGGAAGAGGTTTTCCATAAATTCTGATCTTTCTTTTGCATAATAGCACATGTTTTCAATGTGAGAAAAATCACCAATAAATCGAGTTTTATCACCGAAATTTGGCAAAAATTTTCAAATGTAGAGTGTAATACTTTTAACTGAAATCGTTTGCAAATCAAGTTGTAGAGCGGTTTTTTACATAAAGTGAACAATTTGTGAACATGTGTCCAAAGATTGACAAAATCATACCCTCAACTTATATTTAATAAGTGATTGAAGCATATAGAATGAATTGGAAGAATGCGCAGACATGCCCTGAGCAGGAAATCACGGGAGTACTGGAAGCGTTATTTTTCTAAGCGTTCTGTATGATGAAGAGGATTATGCGTATCGTGCTGAAACGTACCTTTTGTTGCCTTTCTACCGAACGACAACGGTAATCTACGAAAACGTAAAAAAGTGGGGTAGATCAATGATGAAACAGTGGCAGGTTGCAAAGCGAATTCTCCCCTTGCTGGCGGTGTTCTCTTTGCTGCTATCCGCATGCGGGCGGGAAGACTTGTCGGTAATGAAACCTCAGGGTCCTGTAGCGCAAGGCCAATATGATCTGATGAAGTTATCCATCGCGATTATGATCGTGGTGCTCATCATTGTATTTGCCATAGCGGCCTATGTTCTGATCCGGTTTCGTAGACGAGCCGGGCAGACTGAGATGCCCGAACAGGTTGAAGGTAATTTCAAGCTGGAAGTAATCTGGACAGCCATTCCGTTATTGCTGGTTATTGTTCTGGCAGTACCGACGGTCCAAACGATTTTTGCCCAAGGCGAAGATCTGTCCAATGACAAAAATGCACTTAAGGTCCAAGTCACCTCGCATCAGTACTGGTGGGAATTCACTTATCCTCAATATGACGTAACCACCGCTCAAGATCTCATCATCCCGACCGGAACAAAAATTGCATTCGAATTAAAAACCGCTGACGTGCTTCACTCCTTCTGGGTGCCGTCACTTGCGGGCAAAATGGACACAAACCCGGATGGAACACTTAACAAGTTCAGTTTCTCTGCACCGAATGAAGGCGTTTACCGTGGTAAATGTGCCGAATTATGTGGCAGATCGCATGCTTTTATGGAGTTTAAGGTAAAAGCAGTGAGTCAGGAATCCTTTGACAGATGGGTGAACCAGATGAAAGCACCTGCAGTCCTTCCTGAAGACACTCAATTGGCCGAAAAGTTCAAAACAAACTGCCTTTCTTGCCACGCTGTTGGTGATCAAGGTGGACCGGTTGCACCTAACCTGACGGGAATTGGCGGCAAGGAATCTGTCGCAGGCATTTTGCTGAATTCTCGCGAGGGACAGGAAGAAGGTAATCCGGTACTGGATAACATGAAAGAATGGCTCCATGATCCACAATCCGTGAAGCCGGGCAATACCATGCCGAATCCCAAAGATCTTGGGTTGACGGATGAAGAAATCGACGGAATTGCCGAATATCTGGCCAACTACAAATTGGACTATGAATAGAACAGCAAGGACGAAGAAGGGGGTACACAACCTTGGCTCATGCGCATAGCGTCAAGAGGTACAGGGGCTTGATGGATTGGATCACCACCGTCGATCACAAAAAAATCGCCATTCTCTATTTGGTTGCGGGTGGATTTTTCTTTGGAATCGGCGGCATTGAAGCCATTTTGATTCGGATTCAACTGATGAAGCCTATGAATGATTTTGTATCGGCACAGGTCTTCAACGAATTGATTACAATGCATGGAACAACGATGATTTTCCTTGGTGTCATGCCACTTATTTTTGCCATTATGAATGCTGTCGTGCCTTTGCAGATCGGGGCACGGGACGTTGCTTTCCCGTTTCTTAACGCGCTGGGTTTCTGGACATTCCTCTTTGGTGGATTGTTGCTGAACCTGAGCTGGGTTATGGGCGGAGCACCGGATGCGGGCTGGACCTCATATACTCCGCTTTCGGGCAGTGAGTACAGTGGAACGCATGGTGTGGATTTCTACACCATTGGCCTTCAGATCGCGGGTCTGGGAACGCTCATCGGGGGCATTAACTTTCTCGCAACGATTATTACAATGCGTGCTCCAGGCATGTCCTACATGCGGATGCCGATGTTTACATGGACGACATTTATTACATCTGCCATTATCCTTTTTGCTTTTCCTGCCATCACGGTAGGGCTTGTACTTTTGACGTTTGACCGTATACTGGGAGCGAATTTCTTCGATGTAGCAGGTGGCGGTAACCCGGTACTCTGGCAGCACATCTTCTGGATCTTCGGGCACCCGGAAGTATACATTCTGATTTTGCCGGCATTTGGTATTATCTCGGAGGTTATTCCGACCTTCTCGCGTAAACGCTTGTTCGGATACAGCTCCATGGTATTTGCCACCATCCTGATTGCCTTTCTGGGCTTCATGGTATGGGCGCATCACATGTTTACAACAGGTCTGGGTAATGTAGCCAACGCGCTTTTCTCCATCTCCACGATGTTGATTGCCGTACCTACCGGGATCAAAATCTTTAACTGGCTCTTTACGATGTGGGGTGGACAGATCCGCTTTACCGCGGCAAACCTGTTTGCTGTTGGATTCGTCCCAACCTTCGTTATGGGTGGTGTTACAGGCGTTATGCTGGCATCTGCTCCGGCAGACTTCCAGTTCCATGATACGTACTTTGTTGTAGCCCACTTCCACTACGTTATTGTAGGGGGACTCGTACTTGGATTGTTCTCGGGACTGCATTACTGGTGGCCGAAGATGTTCGGACGTATTCTCAGCGAAACACTGGGCAAATGGACGTTCTGGACATTTATGATCGGTTTCCAATTAACGTTCTTTGTACAGCATTTCCTCGGTCTGATGGGGATGCAGCGCCGGATCGTTACATACTTGCCGAATCAGGACTTTGACCTGCTCAATCTGGTCAGCTCCGTCGGTGCGTTTCTAATGGGTGTTGGGGTTATCATGTTCCTCGTGAACATCGTGATCACAATGAAAAAACCGGCTGGCGCGCCAAACGATCCGTGGGAAGACGGCCGTACACTGGAATGGTCTATTCCATCTCCGCCGCCGGAATATAATTTCAAGCAGACGCCGCTGGTACGCGGAATTGATGCATATTGGAAGGAAAAAATGGCAGGACATACGGAGATGACACCGGCAGAACCTGTAGGTTCGATTCATATGCCTTCAGCAACGCCGTTGCCGTTTGTAATGTCAGTAGGTATCTTTATCGCCGGACTTGGCTTGATGTTCAGCAATGATGAATTTGGTAATGCATTTATGAATGTCATTTTCAACAATTATATTGTAGTTATTATTGGTCTCGTAATCACATTCGGTGCAATGGCACTTCGTTCACTTTATGATGATCATGGCTGGCATATTGAACCGGAGGATCAGGATGAGAAGGGGGCTAGAACATGACAACCTCACATGCCGAACCGGTGAACGACAAATTGCCGCATGAACCGGAGAAAGCAACGCTGGAAGGCCGTAACAAGCTTATCGCCTTCTGGTTGTTCCTTGGCGGCGAGACGGTACTGTTCGGTACACTCTTTGCTACCTTCCTGGCTCTTCGTGGCCAAACTAATGATGGACCTACGGCGAATGAACTGTTCCACCTGCCACTTGTGGCCGCTGCAACGTTCATTCTCCTGGTCAGTAGTTTGACGAGTGTATTTGCGATTCAGGCCATGCATAAGGGCAAGCGAGATGCACTGGCGTTGTGGCTTGGCATCACGGTAGTACTGGGTATGGGATTTCTCGCACTGGAAATTTACGAGTTCTACGAGTATGTGAAACATAAAGAGTTTGGCATGACCACGAGTGCATTCAGTTCAGCATTCTATACACTGGTCGGGTTCCACGGAGCCCACGTTGCTTTTGGTATTGTGTGGATCGGAATCATTATCGGTCAGCTGTTCAAAAAAGGATTGACGGTCGTAACCGCACCTAAAGTATACGTCTCCGCAATGTACTGGCACTTTATTGACGTGGTATGGGTGTTCATCTTTACGGTCGTGTACCTGCTCGGAAAGGTGGGGTAGCACATGTCGGCACAGGATAAGACAGATCAACAGCCTGTGAAACACCGTCACCGGACGGAAGGGCCACAGAAACACGTCGTGGTGTTTATCTTCTCCATTATTCTTACGCTGATTGCGTTTGCGGCTGCTTCTGCCGGAGGGGTCAACACAACCTTTATCATTATTATTTTGCTCGTCATGGCTATTCTTCAAGTATTCGTTCAATTGGGTTATTGGATGCACTTGAAGGACAAAGGGCACTTGATGCCGATTCTGTTCATGGCCTTTGGCTTTTTCGTAGCCTTTACGTGCATCATTATGGCACTCTATTGGGTCTGGTGGTAAAAGAGATGGCGGCGGCGCAATGCCGCCGTCTTTTCCCCTTTTTGGCGAATGAATCTTCACAAAGTAATGAAGGCAACAACCAAATCAGGTCACGGGGAGGTTTCCCGTATGCTCGGGTTGCAATATTTTAGCTTCAATGATTTATGGAGTCCGCTTATACTGGCTTTATTTCTGATCATTGCTGCGGCTTATCTGGTGCTTGTGGGACCGTTAAGCGAGCAAATAAAGGATGCAGAACCTGCGACTGCTGCACAGAAAATCATGTTTATTACAGGGCTGTTTGTCCTGTATCTGGCTCAAGCTGGACCATTTAATCTGCTTGGTCACGTGATGTTTAGCTTCCATATGGTGAGCATGGCGTTCTCCTATCTGGTAGCCCCGCCGCTGATGATGAAAGGTTTGCCGATCTGGGTATGGCGCAAAATCGTACGCTGGTTGCCTACACGACAGCTATCGTTCCTGGCTCATCCGATCGTTGCGGCAGTGCTCTTTAACGGGCTGTTCTCGCTGTATCACCTACCGATTGTACATGATTACGTCATGCTGAATTTTACCGTTCACCGGTTGTATTATATTGCATTGTTCATCACCTCGATGCTCATGTGGTGGACATTGCTGAATCCGTTACCAGAAGGCAGACAAGCATCGGGGTTATCCAAGATTGGTTTTATTTTTCTGAATATGGTACTGCTCACGCCTGCGTGTGGATTGATTATTTTTGCGGCCGAGCCGTTGTATCAGACGTACAGCAACCCGGCAGTATGGGCTGAAGCAATGCGGTATTGTGTGTCTGGAGATTCTACGGCATTACTTCGCTCATTCGGTGGGCCTGCGTTCTTCAACTTCCTGTCTTCTGCGAAAGAAGATCAGCAGGTCGGTGGCATTGTCATGAAGTTTATTCAGGAAGGAATCTTTGCCTCCATGCTGGCTTATGTCTTTTTCCAATGGTATCGGAAAGAGAAGCAGGAAGATGATGATGATTCGTATCCTGCAGGGGGCGCAGGAGGGCCGCTCAATCCGGCTGCCAAATAATGAAGTAATGTTCTGACAAGAGGGGGAACACACGATGGATATGTATTTTTGGCTACCAACGATCAGTACTTCTTTCATTGTGATTAGTGCAGTACTGGTGGGGATTGGATGGGTACTGATTATTCGGGGGAAACGTGAGGCTCATCAGTCCGCCATGGTAGCAGGTGCGATTGCAGCTCTAATCTTCTTTGTGATCTATATGTCTCGTACAGTGTTCGTGGGCAATACGGCTTGGGGCGGGGACCCGGATCTGGAGATCTTTTATCGGATATTTCTGATCTTTCATATTATCCTCGCTACCGTGGCAGCGATATTTGGCATCTCCACACTGGTACTGGGGTTCAAAAAGAAGTTCGGAACACATCGCCGCTGGGGCAAGTTCACGTCCATGATCTGGTTTGGGTCAGCGCTAACAGGTGTTGTTGTGTATGTTCTTTTATATCTCTTATATCCTGGTGGTCATACACGTCCGGTATGGGAAGTTATCCTCGGCGTATAGAAGTAGAGATATAACCTCCGGTTACTCGGGCGTGCGTCACTATAACCTTCTGAAAATATGAAAATGGACGAATCTAGCAGATCATTCGTCCACGCTTCCTCTCTCATTCATTCATAGAATGAGTTCGAGAGGGGGAAACAAAATGAAAAAAACAGTCAACGTCAGTCAGACGTATCCACGTCTTACCGTGTATTCAGAAGAGAACTACAGAGGGAGAAGCCGCATCTATCGTGGCAACACGGGTCTTCGTAACCTGGACAATATTTTGGATGGGGTGGAGAGCCTGCGCTTTTTCTCAACAAGTTCTAATGCAACACTGGTTGTGTTTACACGTCCTAACTTCCAAGGTGGATTCCGGGTCTTCCGAGGCAACACCAACTTGAGAGATTTGGATGATCTGATCCGTGGCAATGATGTGGAATCCCTGATCTCCACCAATCAACGGTTAACGCTGGCTCAGATTCGCGCAATCCGCAGGGATCGCAGTCTGCCTAGTGGTTATAACCTCGTTTAATCGTAAGGCCTCTTCTTCTAACAGGTGCTAGAGAGCGGCAAAGGGCTGTACCCGAATTGTGTTTACACAATAACGGGTACAGCCCTTCTTTTGTGATTGGGGAATGATGTTTAATCCCCGCCACCCCCACTGTCTCCGCCGCCACTATCTCCACCGCTGTCATTGCTGCTACCACTATCGCTGTTGTGATGAGAATGTGTGTCTGATGAAGAATCCGACTCATGATGTTTGTGATCCGGTGTGTGTTTGGCATGTCGATCGTAGGAGTCATCTCCCATAATGACCGGATATCCCGAAGCAGAGTCGGTATAACCGTTGTTACGGCGGATGCGGTATCTGCCTTTTTTGGCAGAATGACGATGAGGCTCATCCCGAAGGACCAACCAGATTACGACGATAAGGAAAAGGAGGACAAATCCGATCTCTACCAGCCAATCCATAGCTGTAACCTTCCTTTCTATGATTCTAATTTATTTTAACGTAAATTCGTACTGTGTCCCATCCCGTCTTCCTGATTCAGGAAAATTAGGGGTTGACGGGATGAGAAACAGGTCTGTATACTGTGTATATTGATATATACAGTAATCACAGTAAGCAACATGAGTGAATGACAGGTGAAAGGCAGGCATGCATATGAACGAATGGAAGCAGGCATGGTGGTTGACCCGCAGCCAGATGAGTAAGGATAGGCTCCAATGGCTATGGTCTGCATTATTCATGATATACACTGGCGGCATGAGCGGTGTGATGTTTTTAGGACAACAACAGACAGATATTATTAATCCAGTAGTGGATTCCTTCTTTTTAATCATGTTGCCATTTCAAGGGTTTATGTTCTGCAGGCGCTCCTTCCGTTACATACAGGAAGATTCTTATACGCAGATGCTGGCCTACTATCGTAGAATTCCCATCCCTGAACAAGTGGTGATGTGGTCCAGGCTACAGCAGTCTCTGATGGCGTTTACGTACAATGGAATCTTTTTCTACGGATCATTATACGTGGTTAACCTTCATGTCGAAGGATTCCGATGGGATCAGTATCTGGCCTTTAGCCTTACCTGTACAGGTTATGGCCTTTTGGTAACAGGGTTCTATATTTACGGAGAGTTTCTGAACAGTGGCAAGAAATACTTGCTTCTCAGTATGCTTTTTATACCATTCGCCATTGGCATATCCATACTGATTCGAATATCAGGCAGTTACGGATTACGGATTGTAATGGATGGAAGTAAATCATGGGGGCTGCTTTCCCCGATCATGTGGATTTCTCTGGTGGCTGGCGTAGCGGGATTATGGCTGTCTAGTCGTTTTACGCTGAAGAAGCTGGTTCATCGGGATTTGAATTAAAATGAGAATTGAGCTTATGTACGAATACAGGATGAAACCGGCACGGTCAGGTAACAGACTGGAGTGTACCGGAGGGCGAGGTGCAAGATGTGAAAATACCCATTCAAATTAATGAAAATAGCGCTGAACCTTTATACCACCAAATTGAAAATCAGTTAAGATCGTTAATTATTACGGGTCAGTTGGGGGAGGGAACACATTTGCCGTCCATTCGTGAGTTCGCCGGAGCACTGAATTGCAGTGTTATTACGGTTAGACGGGTCTATCAGGATCTGGAGAATGAAGGCTTGCTTCGTACGAAGCAGGGGACAGGTACATTTGTGGCCCAGGTAGAAGCCGGTGACAGAGAAAATTATAGATTAAAGGCCGCACAGGAAGCGATGCAGGCAGCGGTGCAGTCCGGGAAATCGGTAGGCTGTACGGAAGAAGAGATGGAGAGCCTATTCCGGGAAGTCCTGAAGGCTATTTACGTGAAGTAAGGGAGTGATTCATACGTGGAACCCATAGCAATCCAGTTGAACGGCATATCCAAAATGCGAAAACGCAGAGTTATCGGCCCAATTGATCTGACCATCCCGGAAGGGTATATAGTGGCTATTCTCGGTCACAACGGTTCAGGCAAAAGCACCCTTCTTAACATGTTACAGCAAGTGGTGCTGCCAGATGCTGGGCAGATTATATGGTTTGGTCAGGAACATGATGGGCCACTTCCCATTGAACTGAGACAACAGATTGGTTTTGTGGCAGATAACGCTGGTTCAGAAGAGAACCGGATAACAGCACAAGAAGCGGCCCATTTCCGGGCGTACTGGTACCCACGTTGGGATATGAAGTTGTTCGACCAACTGATTCAGGATATGGAAGTACCTGTTGATGTGAAGCTGAACAAGATGTCCAAGGGAGAAAGGCGAAAATTTGAGATTGCAGCTGCAATTGCAGCTCGCCCAAGACTATTGCTTTTGGATGAGCCTTCATCAGGATTGGACCCCTTTGCCTGGAAAGTGATGGTTGAGCAGTTCCGTACCTTCATGGCGGGGGGAGACACCACGATTCTGATTGCCACACATATTGCAGACGAAGTCAAAAGGCTTGCGGATTACATCGTATTGATGCACCGTGGTCAGTCACTGGGGATGGCCGAGAAAGATATGGTGCTCGATCAGTGGAAAGAAGTCTGGTATGAAGGAGATTTAAGGCCAGAAAGTATTCCTGGTGTTGTGGAATCTTCTATAGAAGAGGGAGGTCTGGTTCGCGTAATTACAACCCGGGTCAGCGAGGCGCAGGAGAGGCTGGAGCTGTCCAATAACCGGGTATTGAAAATCCGTAACTTGGAATTGGATGAAGTGCTGGCATTCTGGATTGCCGGGTATGCACCCGTACAGTGGAAATAACCGAAGGGAGACGATAAATGATGAACCGATTGGAATTGAAGCAAGTCGTCAAGCAATATGCAGACAAAACAGCCGTTAATGGAGTTACGCTCAATGTAAAAGAGGGGGAGATTTACGGACTGCTCGGAGCCAATGGTGCAGGTAAAACAACAACAATGCGTATGGTGCTTGGACTGATTCACCCTGACGGAGGGAATATCCTGTACAACGGCAAGCCCTATAATACGGAGCTACAACAGATTATGGGTTATCTTCCGGAAGAGCGCGGATTGTATCCGAAGGTGAAAGTCAGCGAACAGATTAATTACCTGGCACGACTTCGTGGCATGAATGGTAAGGACGCAGATCAGAGCCTCAAGTATTGGCTGAATCGGTTTGAGGTACCTGAGTATTACGATAAGAAGATCGAGGAGTTATCCAAAGGTAATCAGCAGAAAATGGGCTTTATCGCGGCTGTAGTGCATAGACCGCAGATTCTCATTCTGGATGAAGCGTTCAGTGGACTGGATCCCGTCAACGTGGAATTACTCAAGTCCACCGTCAAAGAATTGCGTGACGAAGGCACGGCCATTCTGTTCTCTACACACCGTATGGAGCACGTTGAAGAGTTGTGTCGTCAGATCACCATTCTGCATCGTTCCAACACGGTGGTACAAGGAGAGATCAAGGAGATCAAGAGCCGGTATCCGCGTGAACAGGTATTCCTGGGCACGATTGGTAGTGTGGAAGGACTCGAACAGTTGTCTGGTGTGAAGAAAGTCGAGCGGAATGAGCGTGGGTACCTGATACATATTAGTCAGGTGGAAGCGGCTCAAGAGATTCTCAGAACAGCCATGACCCAGACGACAGTGGAACACTTTGAACTGAAGGAACCAACGCTTAACCAAATCTTTATTCGTGAGGTAGGTGAGTCGAATGAATAAAATGGGAACGATTACGGGTTTTACATTCAAAAACAAAGTTAAAACGAAATCATTCATGGTAACGACCATTGTACTTGCACTTTTAATTTCAATCGGACTCAATGTCCCATATTTCATTACCTTATTTAATGGGGGTTCCATTGGTGGAGCTTCAAGCAGTAATCCTGTAAATATTGGTCTTTTGAGTACAGGGCAGCCTGAAGTTTCCGAGAAACTGGAGAGCTTCTCTGCGGCTCAAGGAGATCAGGCCTATCGATTCATTGCCAGTGGTGACAAAGATGAGGCTGCTCTTGCGGCGGATGTGGAAGCTGGGCTTACCGATGGTTATCTGAAGTTTGAAGCAGTTTCCGGGCAAGAGTTCCCGCAGCCCATTCTATATTCAGCAGAAGACGTATCACCTCAGATCATTGCATCCATTGAAGCAGCGTTGCAGAGTGTGAAGCTGGATGTGGTTGTGAAGGATGTACTCACAGCGGAGCAGAAGGAACTGATTACAACACCTGTGAAGCTCACTGAGCAAAGTTTGAGTACAGATGAGAGCGGAGCAGGTACTGAGTCTGAAGGTAAAATGAGCCCGATTAACTATATTGTGGTGTACTTGCTGATCATCCTGCTGTTTACCTCAACGATGATGACAGGTAACATGATTGCCTCCGAGATCACAGCTGAGAAGAGCTCACGTATTATGGAGATTCTGATTACGAGTGTATCACCGCTCAGTCAGATGTTTGGTAAAATCATCGGTATTTTCATGGTGGGGATGCTGCAAATCGGGATCTTCGGAGCGGTGGTTGCCGGAAATATCTTGCTGCCGCATAACCGTGCAGTATTAGGTGATTTCAATATGAGTGTAAGTGATGTGAATAGTGCGGTTATTGTGTACGGACTCATATTCTACATTCTGGGTTACTTCCTGTATGCCGTGTTGTTTGCTGCCATTGGTTCAATGGTAAGCCGTACTGAAGAACTCGGTCAGGCTGTTCTGCCGATTACGATGTTGTCGCTTGTTTCCTTCTATATTGCGATCTTCAGTATTTCTACGCCGAACATTCTGTTGTTGAAAATCGCAAGCTTCATTCCATTCACGTCGCCGACCGCGATTCTGGTACGAATCGGCGCAGGAGTTGCGCCAACTTGGGAGATTCTAACGTCCTTAGCGATTCTCATCGTATCCATTATCATCTTCGGATGGCTTGCAGCCAAAATCTATCGCACAGGTGTGTTGATGTACGGTAAACGCCCAACCTTTAAGGAATTGTTTAAAGCCATGAAGGCATATAAGATCTAGGTTGAGTGTTTTTTAATAAAATGTGTGTTGTCGCAAATAGAGATATGCGTATTTATCCATAAATACGCATATCTCTATTTTAAATTAGCTTGCAGCCATTGGTGGCCAATTTAATGTTGAACGCGCTACATGTTGTTTAATGGTGTTCGATACAAACAGTCAAGAACGAATAATTACTCAGAAGTTATATTTAATTTGGGATGGTTGATTTTTGTATAAACAAGCTAAATTACATTCCGTAGGTCGAATTGACAATAAGTTAAGTAAATTACCTTTGTTTGTTACTAAATTTATTGAAAGTAAGAAGCATAGGCTTTTAATTGGCTGATTACAGAGAAATTTACCACAGTTCAACAAAGAACAGAAATTGAATTATCCATGCTAGAAAATATTAACGATATGTGAAAAAGAAACCTTCCTTTGGAACGATAATCTAAGAAAAATTAAAAGGATATAAGAGGGCTATAATCTATAAAGCTTTATTTTAGGGTTGACAATATATAAAATTTCAAACAAAATACATGCTATAGCATATATAAAATTCATATGCATAACTTTATGAAAGAGGGGTAGATATGTTCATATTTATCACAGTTTTACAGGTTCTATTAGGTGGTTTTTTCCTTTTTACAGGAAGCAAAATTATTTCCGGTAAAATGGCCAATGAGTTTAAACGTTTTGGACTGCCATCGTTCTTTAATGTTTTGACTGGTTCGTTCGAGATTGTGGGGGCAGCTGGTATGATCGTTGGCATCTGGATGCCTGTCGCAGCAATTTTAGCTGGTTTGCTTCTAGCCGGAACAATGCTTGCTGGAGCGTTTACTTTAATAGTCTTAGCTAAAGATCCGATTCAGAAGGCCATTCCAGCACTCATTTTGTTCATACTTAGCTTGATTGTATCCATGTATCATTTTTTCTAAACGAAATTAACGAATTTTTGACGGATTTCATGTGTAACCTTTGAGAGATCGACTATATTTGATTTAAGAAAATGATAAATGAGGGTACTGCAATGGACTTATATAATATTACCGGCTTCTTGATCCATCGTACAGATGTCAAGCTTACAAACTATTTTACGAAACAATTAAAGCCCTACAAGGTGACACCGGAGCAGTGGAGCATTATCTCCTGTCTTGATATAGATAAAGCTATGACTCAAAAAGAGCTGGCGGAGGCCATCGATCGGGATCAAACAACGGTAGTGAGAATGATACATTCTTTAGAACGCAAGGGCATGGTTCGACGTATTGTTCATGATCAAGATAAGCGCTCACATTATTTATATTTGTCCTCTACAGGTCAAGAAGTTAAAGGAAAGCTGTTGTTAACAGTTAAAAACGCGCATGACTATGTTACACGAGGTTTGGAACACGATGAATTAAATCAGTTAAAAACGATATTAGATAAACTGTACCGAAATGTGCAAGAAGATTAGTTAGACTCTATACCAGAGGATGAATCATGACAACTACATGCCGAAGCACAAAATTTGTGAGATTCTTTCCGAATGAAGCAGCAAGAATAGGGATCCAGCTTCTACTTACTTTAGAAGGAGCTATCAGAAATATATGGTCGAATATCATCGTTCACTGGATATTTAATTCCATCAATTCGATTATCCCAGCAATATTTTTAGTTGTACTCAAGCTGATAGGAGCTGCTTGATGTTTTCCTGAACATATTACTAGAGAAAGAAGGGGAGGAAAGATCATTGGATTATGATTCTAACTGGTTTTGAGATAGCGGCAATTCGCATACGATTAAGTATTTATGTTTCTGTAGAAGAATAGAAGACGGAATGATTTTAATTTAAATGAATAAAGTATTCTAAAATGAGACTGTTATCTAATACTAGATAGTGGTCTTTTTGCTATGTATAATTAAGAAAAAATATCGCAAAAATCCATATACATTATCATTTATGAAGATGCAAAATGAGTTTTGCGCTTTTTCCTACTTATCATGAAAACATGTCCTGATAGATAAGCTTTATTGATGACTTTTTCTCACTAATTATGACAAGTGGTGTGCTGTGTCGGTGGTCATATTAAATCGAGTTCAGGAGAGGGTCGATGATCATGCAGCAGTTAAAAGGGTTCTATATACAGTTTTTGAGGGAACCTCTGTGGTTTAAAGCATTGATCGATCCTGACTACACTACTACTTTCAATTGTATTTAGCAGTTCAGCCTTTTCAGAGCAGGGCAACTACCAAAGCATCTCCAAATTAGCTATCGCTATTTTCTTCGTCGCATATGGAGTGAAGCTGTGGGACAATCCGAAGGTTTCTATATCCTTTTTTTTCCTAGCGCTGATAAGTATCTATTTATCTTGGCATAGCTTAGACTTTGCGAATATCTAACATTGAACCTATATGATTGTTTCCTATTTATTGTTTCTTATCTAATGAGAGTAATAATGAAGGGAGAACGTGCTGCTCCGTTTTGGAGTGGCACCAATTCCCACCTTTATCCGTAGTATCTAAGTATGTCCATTCTATTAAAAATTGGATTGGCAACTATATTCCTTAAAGGAGGATACATAATATGAAGAATTGGAAACGCATGCTCTTATCTCTTACCATCTCAGTAGGTTTGCTTGTATCTGCAGTGCCAGCTATGGCTGCTCCACAAGGAACTTCCGTCAAGGTTAATGACCAAGCTGTGAAATATGCTACAGGAGCGCCGATCCTGGAGAAAGGTACAACATTGGTTCCGCTGCGGACTACGCTGGATGCTATGGATGTGAAGCTAACAACTGCGACAGAAGATACGATCACGGCTGTAGTAGATGGCAAAACGATTACACTCAAAAGCAAGCTTACACGTATCAACGGTGTAACGTATGCTCCAATCCGCATCGTCGGTGATGCAGCGGGTTATGAAGTTCGCTGGGATGCTGCAACGCGCACCGTGCTACTGGTATCCAAAGGTGGAGCAACTGAAACTGCGCAAACCGGTGGACGTGGCTTCATGTGGGAAGTTGAAAGCAATGGCAACACGGTCTATCTGGTAGGGTCCATGCATATTGCGGATGAGAGCTTTTACCCACTGCGTCCGGAGTTTGAAGAAGCTTTTGCCGAAGCAGATTATCTCGGGGTAGAGATTGATATTAGCAAAGCCGCTGACGAAGAGCAGCAAAAGCTGGTTCTAAGTCTGGGTTCGTATCAAGATGGAACAACACTGAAAGACCACATTTCCAGTGAAACGTATACTAAGCTGGGTGATGTATTGAAGAAAAATGGTCTGGAGTCTAACGCCTTGGATGCATTTAAGCCTTGGGTAGTAGAGAGCACACTTGCAAGTTTGAAGTCCACAACGGCAGGATACGAAGCGTCAGCAGGAGTGGATCTGTATTTCATCCAGAAAGCGATCGAGCGCAAACTTCCAGTTATTGAGTTGGAGAGTTATCAATCTCAACTTGGCATGTTTAACGACTTTTCCAAAGAAACACAAGAGGAAACACTGAAAGCGACAATCGAAAACTTCGACGTGTTGGATAACAGTGTGAAAGAAATGGCTGAGATGTGGAAAACGGGTAATGACGAGCAACTGCTTGAACTGACAAACAGCTTCTCCACTAACGAGGAATATAACAAAGCAATGCTGGTTGATCGTAACATTGGTATGGCGGACAAAATCGATGGTTACTTGAAAAACGGCAAAGGTGAGGAGTATTTCATTGTTGTTGGTGCGGCACACTACTTGGGCGATCACGGCATCGTGAAACTGCTTGAGGATAAAGGATATAAAGTAGAACGGAAATAAATATAGATTACTATAGAAGGTAACCCTTTCGTCTCGAATATGAGAGTTGAGAGGGTTGCCTTCTTATATATAGAAGAAAGACAGATTTAAATAAAGAAGATTAAGCTGCAGGATAATAAAATTGAACCTAAGAGTTCATGGTAGATTGAAGGTCCTTAATATGGTTAGATCGTGGATTTGATAAGTTTTGAAATTAACTCTTTACAAGTGTGTGTTCTACATGGTATATTCTATTTCCGGCCAAAAAAACACGAGATACACGGTGCGGCAAGCAAATGAAATAAGCTTCGAAAGAAACTTAAAAAAAGAGCTTGCAAAGTTGGTTCGGACATGATATTATATAAGAGTTGCTGAAGAGAACAACATTCGGTAACGAAACAAGTTTGATCTTTGAAAACTGAACAACGAGTGAGTAAACATTCTGCTTGCAGAATGAACGCGAAAGTT
>NZ_ASPR01000010.1:0-27798 GCF_000517845.1 Paenibacillus sp. FSL R5-192
GGGACTTTTTCCCATGCCGTTTCAGATTTCATTTTATTCTCAGTTTTGTCTTTGAGCTAAACTTAATGACATTGCCCTTAGTGGGAGGTGTATTACGTACTTAGGATATGTAAACTATCTTATGCGAAGCAGTGTAGTAGCCAGTGTTCATCATTGAATTTGTTGTAAAAATCGTAGTACCGCTACCTCCAACTGGTTCAGCCCTGGCTGCTCTATAGGAAAATGACCTGCCCCTTCCAAGATCACACATTCCTTCTCCACCACCAGACGATCAAAAAAAGATTGGCTGAACCTGATCGGTGTCATGGGGTCCAGTTCAGGGTGAACCAACAGGACCGGACACTGGCTGAACTGTTCCGGGCTTACCTCCGGTTTTTTATTAAGAAATGTTCTTAATAATTCCAACGGAATACGTGTAGCTGCCGCTTGTGGATCATTCATAATAAGCCCGGTTAAGTCCTGGTTATTAGTAATCAGTTGCATTCGGGATACCTGTTTGACCGAAATACGTACATGATCCAGCAGACCAGGGAACATATCCATCATCCGTTTTCCCACCCGGCTCACCAGACGATTCGGTGCAAGTTGATCTCGCATTTCCTGGTTACTCGTGTCTACAAATGTAGTTGCGATCAAACCCTTAACACGCTTGCTGCGTGCACTGGTGTGATAGGCAAGCATACCTCCGATGCTACTTCCCAATACAACGATTGGCTTGCCATCTTTTTTGTGTTCCCGTTCGATGAGTGACACAAGCAACTCTATCCATAGTTCGTAGTTAATACGTGTACCAGACATTGCGTAACTTAAACCATATGGCGGAAGATCTGGCGATACCACCTCGTATCCATGTCGCTGCAACATGCGGGCATACGGAGCGAGCAACCTGCCATTGCCTCCCGCACCATGAATGAACAGAATTTTGATTGAAGACTCCGGCGCAGGTAAACGATCGATATGCAGATGAACCCCATTTGACTCCCACCATTCTTCCTCAGGAGATGTATGCTCCCCTAACCTCACTTCTTCAGGGAAAAAGCCCTGATACTGTTTCCAATAGGGATGTGTTGTCTGATATGAAGGCAGACTTTTTTTCATACGGTATATTCTCCTCTTTTCGTATACAAAAAAAGCCGTACAGTGTACGACTTTTCGTTAAAAACACGTCTATGACCATACTTCTTTTTATAACACCTTCGTATATCTGTCAATCGGGAAACTGTACATTGCCCGGTACAATATATGCACCACCTGACCCATCATTAGGCAGAGCCGGGATCGTGTCATTTAATACCTGACCGCGAATATCGGTAATACGAACGTTTAATTTTTCTTTGCCCAGTCCAGTTCCGAGGAAATGATTATAGTCTTGCTTTTCAAGATTGAGCCACGTGCCATCCTTCTGTTTCACTTCGAACTTCAGCACCGGATATTTGTGATTACGAACCTGAATGGCTGCCCACCACTGACTGCTGCCTTCCTTGATCCGATAGGAGACGTTGCCTTGAATTGGAGCTTTGACCACTTTCCAGCTGATATCGATTTTACCTGCCTTTGGATCACCGATCAGGTTAAAGGCATTCGGTGAGAGATCCAGCGCTCCGCTGGCGCCTTCTGGATAAAGGTCTGTTACATAGACGGTTGTTTTGCCTTTAGGACCCTGCACCTCGAGATAGGCTCCCGCTAAAGCGGCTTTGACACCGTTATAATTGAGTTGAAACGGATTAAGTGCAGTAATCTTCATGTCCGCCGGGATGGGATCAAGCAACACTGCACCTCCCGAGTAACCTGAGCCTGTATACGTCGCGTAACCCTGATATGTATCGTTCCATGCAGCAGATGCAGGCAGAGCAAATAATACGAGACTGAGCAACATCCCTGTACCGGCCCATTTTAACCGTTGAAATCTACTTTTCTTGTTCATGAGCTATTCCTCCTCGTTCGTTCTCGTGTACATAGTGCGTTCAATTGCTAGATTTGAATATAACATTATTTTACATAATATGTTCTTATTTTCAATCCCTCTCTACCAAATCACATCTATAGTCCTGCCTCTAGACTTAAACATTCACGACCACGCACAAGATATGGATACATACCATAATTTGTTGAAATAGGTATAATAACAAGGCTGGGTTCCCAGTAATAAAAAACGCCACGCCCTGGAGTAATTTCGCTCTCCAAATGGTGTGGCGCCTATTAAACACTACGGTCAGAATAACCTGTCTGTCCTAGGACAGACAGCGTTTGACTCAACCCGTTTCCCTTCGTTTCATCCGCTTCCTTAGCCGCGCATACTGAGCATAGATCCGCGGAGATTCTTTGGTCAGGATAGGCCCCAGCACAGCCAGAATTAACACATACAACACGGCAAACGATTGGATGGATGCCATCAGCCCTCCGGCCTTGCCGATGTTCGCCATGATAATGGAGAATTCGCCCCGCGAGACCAGGGTAAAGCCCACATTCAATGAGGCCTTAGGGCTCATTCCAGCCAGTCTGCCAGCGATCATACCTGCACCATAGTTACTGGCAATCGTCAGAATAACGGCAATAATCGTCATCCCAACAGCTCCGCCAAGTGAAGCCGGCTCGATGGTCAGGCCAAAACTGAAGAAGAAAATTGCACCAAAAAAATCTTTGAAAGGCATGATCTGATGTTCAATCCGACTTACATGTCTTGATTCGCCCAACACAAGCCCCATCATCAATGCTCCAATGGCTTCTGCTACATGCAGTGTCTCCGAGAAACCAGCCACCAGGAAGAGCAGTGTCATGACGGTAAGCAGAAACAACTCTGATGACTTGATATTCAGTGCCTTATCAATATATTTGATGCTTTTCCTGCCAATAATCAGGAATAGCACAATAAACAGCAGGGCAGACAGCGATACTAACAGAACACTTAAGAATGAAGTTGCCCCGCTGAGCACAAGCCCGGTCAGGATGGAGATATGAATCGCGATGAACAAGTCATCAAACATGATCATGCCCATAATAATCTCTGTTTCAGGGTTTGCCGTGCGTTTCAGATCAACGAGCACTTTAGCTACAATGGCTGTAGAAGAGCTGGTCATGATCCCGCAGACAACAAGTGTCTCCTGAAGGGGCAGATCCATGAACCACCCCAACAGCAATCCAGAGACAAAATTCAGACCAACATAGAACATGCCCCCGGTCAGAATGGCTTTGCCAGACTTTAATAACCGGGAGACCGAGAACTCCAAACCCAGATAAAATAGCAGAAACAAAATGCCAAGCCTGCCCATAAATTCAATAAAGGTCGAACTTTCGATAAAACGTAAATCCACTATGCCAATCTGTGGTGCATGTGGTCCAACAGCCATACCAATCAGGATATAGAAAGGAATGACTGAAAATCGTAATCGTGAAGATATCAGCCCAGTAAGTGTAATCAGCGCAACGGCAATTCCCACTTCGAATATGAGCATATCCATAGGCTAAGTCCGTCCATCAGTTAACAATTGTTTGAGATGTTTGATCTGATTCCGTTCACCGGCAACTACAATTGTAGCCCCAGCGGTAAAAGCATAATCCGGGCCTGGATTAAAATGCTTCTCCTTATCCTTGGTCACAACAGCGAGAATTACGGCGCCCGTAGCCTGACGGATATCCAGTTCACCAATCGTCATGCCTACGCTTGCGGCGTGGGGCTCAATCCGTAGCCATTCGATTAACAGCCCTTCAAGCATCACTTCACGCTCATCCTGAAACTTCGGTTTATAGGTCATACCACCAACAATAGCGGCTACCGCCCGGGCTTCATCATCGTCCAGGGTGACCAGAGATACCATATCACCCACCTCTTCAGGTGTATCCCCTGACTCCATATGGAACAGGTCACGTCGCTCGTCGTTATGAATCACTATGACCAAATGCTCACCACTACGGGTATGCAGCCAGTATTTACGTCCAATCCCTGGTAAGTCCGTCTCTTTAAAGTGCATGATCTGCACCCCCTAGCGCCGGCTCGTTCAAGGTTTCGCTCCTCAGCTCGATCCCCGTAATGCGGATTCTCATGGAACCTGATGGTGTATGAACAGACCTAACTTCCCCTTTACTGCCAAGCAGTAATTGACTCCCTACTGGAGAGAGGAAGGAAATACGACCCTCATCAGGATTAGTATCCTCTGGCATGACAATCATGAACGAATCTGACGTATGAAAATCGAGATATTCAAAATCAATATGACTGCCGATCAATACAGCTGAGTCCAGATCTTCATCAGGACCCAGGAGCAGTTTTTCCACATACTCTGTATATGCGGACAATTGTTTTTCCAATTGTATCCGCTCTGGATCACGCGCGTCGAAATAGTCGTCGAGAAATGTTCTTTTCTCTTCACCGAATGTAAATAGCTGGCTCACCAGCTTCTCTCTGCAATTATGGCGGGAGGTCCTATGGTTCATAGTAGATTTCCCCCCCTATACAAGCCTTGTTCTCCATGTTGATTGGCATGTTTCTCTTCATCATCTTGTTTTCCTCCTTTATATTTTAAAAAGACCCCGGAATACGAGACCTTCTTACCATCTTACCAAAACTAATATTTTAATCCAGTATATTCGTCTAACTTGCTTTTTTATTATCATTTGTGGTCATATCTTCCATTTAATAACTTAATTCTTCACATCATATGGTAGATCCATAGAACATTTTAATTACTGCATAAAAAACATTTTATGAATTTTTATCTCGTATTTTTATTTGCTTTCCTGTATATTTAACTACAAACTTTTATTCAATTTATGCAAATAAGCCTCTACAGACTTTAACACAATAAAGGAGTGCATCGAAAAAGTGTCCACGATAACAAAAGAAACTACAGAGTCCGTTCAAGTTACTGCCGCAGAATATGTTCATTCCGTTTATGAGTCGGTTGTCGCCAGAAATCCGCACGAAGACGAGTTCCATCAGGCTGTCAAAGAAATTCTGGATTCCCTTATTCCTGTTATTGAAGCACACCCCAAGTATAAGAACCATAGTCTGTTGGAACAGCTTGTTGAACCCGAACGTGTAATCACATTCCGTGTCCCATGGGTAGATGATCAGGGCAAAGTTCAGGTTAACCGTGGATTCCGGGTGCAATTCAACAGTGCCATTGGCCCTTACAAAGGCGGACTTCGCTTCCATCCTTCTGTATACTCGGGCATCATCAAGTTCCTTGGCTTCGAACAGATCTTCAAAAATGCTTTGACCGGTCTGCCCATTGGCGGCGGTAAAGGTGGTTCTGACTTCGATCCCAAAGGAAAATCGGATCTGGAAGTCATGCGTTTCACGCAAAGCTTCATGACAGAGCTGTACAAATATATCGGTTCCGATACGGATGTACCGGCAGGTGACATTGGTGTAGGCGCACGGGAAATCGGTTACATGTTCGGCCAATACAAACGTATCCATGGCGGGCATGAGGCAGGCGTATTGACAGGAAAAGGTCTGCTGTACGGAGGAAGCTTGGCACGTAAGGAAGCTACTGGCTTCGGCTGTGTGTACTTCGTGAAGGAGATGTTGCAATCCAAGGGGCTCAGCTTCCAAGACAGCACAGTCGTTGTCTCTGGCTCTGGTAATGTGTCCATCTATGCCATTCAGAAGGCACAGGAGCTTGGAGCTACAGTCGTGGCGTGTAGTGACTCAGGTGGCTACATACACGATCCACAAGGAATCAACCTGGATACTGTGAAACGTCTGAAAGAGGTTGATCGTCTTCGCATCAGCGAATACATCAAAGAACACCCGCATGCTACATATACCGAAGGCTGTGAAGGCATCTGGTCTATCCCTTGTGATATTGCTCTTCCATGTGCAACGCAAAATGAGATCGATGAAGAAGCTGCGGCCCTTCTAATCAAAGGTGGCGTGAAGGCCATTGGCGAAGGCGCGAATATGCCTTCCACCCTGGCTGCCATTGACGTCTTCCACGGTGCAGGCGTGCTGTTCGGTCCAGCCAAAGCGGCTAATGCCGGAGGTGTAGCCGTGTCTGCTCTTGAAATGTCACAGAACAGCATGCGGTTGTCCTGGTCATTTGAAGAAGTAGACGCCAAGCTGCATGACATCATGAAGAACATCTACACCAGCTGTGTAGAAGCTGCTGAAGAGTATGGCTGTGAAGGTAATCTCGTAGCCGGAGCGAATATCGCCGGTTTCCTCAAGGTAGCCGATTCCATGATCGCTCAAGGTGTAGTTTAATTTAAATACGTGATTCTCCACGATCAAAGGGCGTTCCCATCTATTTGGGTAACTGCCCTTTTTTCCTTGTCTTCAATTGCTCTAATCGCAAGGCAATGGTAAAGTGGTACTGACGTAATTCCATCTATTTGTACTATTATAAGGAAGTGTTTACATTGTCTAACCAACCATTTGCCAGCACTGCGAGTCCGCATCTAAGCGCAGATTGCGAGCAGTGTTTTGGCCTGTGCTGTGTTGCCTTGCCCTATGGCAAGTCATCGGACTTTGCTTTTGATAAAGCCAGCGGCACACCCTGTCCCAATCTGCGCACGGACAATCGCTGCGGTATCCATACCGAGCTTCGGCAGAAAGGGTTCAAAGGTTGCACGGTATACGACTGTTTCGGAGCTGGACAGAAGCTGTCCCAAGTGACCTACGCGGGCAAAGATTGGCGTGATCATCCAGAGTCTGCAAATGAGATGTTCGATTGTCTGCCTGCCTTGCGACAACTTCACGAGTTGCTCAGTTATATGAAGGAAATGATGATGAGACCGGAGACGTCATCCCTTCACTCGGTATTTGGTGAGTTATATGAGGAGATTGAGCGCTTGAGCAATCTGGAGCCTGCAGCCCTTCTCCGTCTGGACATCGCCAATTATCGGTCCAGTGTGAATCAACTCTTGATCCAGGCAAGTGAGATGGTACGTGCGAATGTGCCCCCCAGCGCTCATGGACAAGGGAAGTCGAAGAAGAGTAAGAAACGTACGGGAAGTGACTTTTTTGGTGCCAACTTAAAGGGAGCTGACCTGCGGGGCGCAAGCTTCCGAGGGGCTTTAATGATCGCAGCCGATCTCCGAAATGCAGATACACGAAATGCGGATTGGATTGGCGCGGACTTGCGGGATACGGATCTGGGCGATGCAGACCTGAGAGGTGGCATCTTCCTGACGCAATCCCAGATTAATGCAGCCAAAGGTAATGTGAATACCAAGTTGCCGGACCATCTTAACATTCCCTCACACTGGGTGTAGGATGCCATTTCCGCAAGAGCATAAGCAGGGATACAGGCAATATAGTACCTGCCAATTCATATGAATGTATGAATCGTATACAGCAACAGCAAAAAAACAGCTCGTCCTATACATCCAAGGACGAGCTGTTTCTATAAAATCACTGGAACGAATCAGAATTATAACAAGTCGCGGCGGAGATCTTCAGCCGATTTTGGAGACAAGTGACCGAGCGGAATATCAAATACCGTTTTCGCTCCCTTATGTCCTTCCACGCTCAAACGTTGTGCGGCTCTTGCATACGCTACAAGTACGCTTGCTGTAAATTCAGGATTGCTGTCGAGTTTCAGACCAAATTCAATAATTTGCTTTTGACCAGCACCTGTAACCCCACTGCGAATTACAAATCCACCATGCGGCATACCTTCATGCTCGGATTTCAATTCTTCTTCGCTAATGAACGTTACCGTTGTATCGTAATCTGCAAAATAGTTTGGCATCGACACAATCGTCTCACGGATCTCATCCTGATTAGCACCATCTTCTGCTACCACATAACATTGACGCAGATGTTTCTCGCGTGTAGACAGCTCTGGTGTCTCCCCTGCACGAATGCGGTTGATTACCTCTTCAACAGGTACAGTATACTGTACACCCGCCTTAACACCTGGAACACGACGAATAGCATCCGAGTGGCCTTGGCTCACACCTTTGCCCCAGAACGTGTACTCTTTTCCTTCTGGCAAGATGGACTGTGCAAGCAGACGGTTCATGGAGAACAAGCCTGGGTCCCAACCTGTGGAAATGACACTTACGTGACCGCCTTGCTCTGCCGCAGCATTAACTTCCTTGTAGAATTCAGGAATCTTCGCATGTGTATCGAAGCTATCTACCGTATTGAACAACTTGGCGATGGCTGGTGTCTGCTCTGGAAGGTCGGTTGCAGAACCACCACAGAGGATCATAACATCAACCTTGCCTATGTATTGCTCCGCTGCAGAGATATGCTCAAAACGTACTTCTGTGCTTTCAGCGACCATCTGCTCCGGATTACGACGTGTAAACACAGCAATCAGTTCCATATCCTCGTTCTGGGAAATGGCTTTCTCTACACCTTTACCCAAGTTACCGTAACCAACAATACCCACTCTAATCATGTTCAATCCTCTCCTGTCTTCTTCTATAGTTGTCTATTACTCTGTTTATAATGATATAACATACCATGTAACCTGTCAGGTTTCCAGTTCGAAATAAAAATACCTTGCAGCGGTGCAGCAATAATGCGGCTCCGTATGCAAGGTATTATGGCGTTCATTCGTTATTTTAGGAAGGAAAAAGCAGGAAAGAAAAATAGCCCTTATCTTCTGCTTATGATTCTGTCCAGGTCAACGTCAGTTCAATGACGCCTTCCTGTCCCGCCAATGTTCCACCGATCAGGGACCAGACATCCTGCGTCTCCGGGTCGGTTCCCTGAATAATAATATTTTTGTCATCGATCGTCTGACCTGCATCCGTCAACTTTTTGGCGTTAAAGTAATCTTTATACAGCTGGGATACGGTTTTCATATCTTGTTCAGTGGAGAAAATCACCATGGCCGATTGCTTGCCTTCATTCTCACCAGAATTGGCTAAACGAATCGTAGCATCTTCCGGCAATGGGAAATCACTTGGCAAGTTCTCCGGCAACTCATTGGTTCCAGCAGTTGCTTCCTCACCGATTTCTGAATCGGAGTCTGCTGGTGCAGTCGTACCTTCCGTTTCGGTCACTGTATTTGTTGTTGCTTCGCTTGCACCTTCATCAGTCGCTTGTTCACCGGTTCCGGAGGAAACTTCAGTGTCCATCTTCTCCGTATCACTCGGTTCATCTGCCGCGCTGCTGCAAGCACTCAAGGCCACCATCATCGCCAGTGCCGCACAGGCCAATACATATTTCCTTCTCTTCACCATCTGTTACCACTCCTTCTTCTTCGTTTCATGTGCTAATCACGTTCAAACGGCTGGATCACAGGCACCGCATGAACGTTATTCTTAACCCATATCACAGATACAGATAGTACACTTAGAGACAATAGACAACTGGCTACAAGAATGGACAGGAAGCGGGTGATCACTTTAAACTTTTTCATCCATCCCTCCTCCTCCTGTTCATCATGTGTTTGTGGAATCATGTTACTCATAGGTCACTGGCGGTGTCACTAATTTCATGATCTCGGCGGCGACAATATCCGGTTGACTGTTGTGGATACTGTGTGTCGCTTGTGGAACCGTCAGCTGTGTTCCGTGTCTTGACCATGAAGCAAAATTCGCTTGATCGGCCTGCCATGCCTGACTGTCCTCATCCGATTCCGCCGAACCCGCTGTCAGGATCGTCAGTGGAAAATCAAACTTCGTTTTGTTCTCAAGCACACACGCAGCATTTGTTCTGGAGTTCCGAACCTCTTCCATAACATTGTAATTGTACGCATGTCTTAACGTGGATATCATGACGGCCTTTTTCATCGGTTCCGTTACCAAACTTGGGTCAATGACCAGAGATGCCATCATGCGATCCGATTGCAGCAATGTTCGTGCGATGCCTGTTTTCACCAGAAAACGGGACCAATCCATCATCCATTCTGGTGTATTCAAGTCCGTACGACTGTAATACTCCGGGCTTCCGCCATCGATCATGACCATGCCAGCCACCTCATCAGGATACCTTTGCGCAAACCGCAGTGTCTCCAGCGCACCCAGGGAGTGACCGACCATGATGTAAGGTGGACGTTGACCGGATGTTCGCAGCAATTGGTGGATCTCTTCCGAGATGGTATCAACATCACGAGGGTCATCCGTATAGTCACTGTATCCGTACCCGAACCGGTCATATACCGCAATTTTCACCTGTGATTTCAATTTGTCATATAGCGGACTGAAATCCACATACGGATTGGGTGTACCCCAGCCTGAGGCAAACACCACGGTTACCTCTCCTTTGCCAGCGGTGTAGAGGTGCATGTTGCGACCACTCACTTCATAATACTTGCCTGGCGGGGGATAGGACTTCATATCCTGCGTGGATTGATACGCTTCATACGCTGTACCTGCCAGCAGCAAAAGTCCTGTGGCAAGCATGATGCCTCCCAGCACTTTTAACCCTCTCCGTAACCCCTTCTTCATCTTCTCTACCCCTTACCCCAAAGGTTCATCTATATATGTATGCTTCAATCGTACCCAAGAAATAGCGCGATTGAAACAATCCCGAGTCCAGTTCTTTCCCCAACCAAAGTCCAGTGTCCCTCCCCTACCTGTAACGCAAAAAAAACTGCAAATCTCCCATTCAGGAAACTTGCAGTTCATCTATACTTGTATTCTAAAACTCTTACCTCAATCTATCTCACGATGATCCTTTTACCTATAGTTGCAAAGTAAGACCCACCGGGCAATGATCACTGCCCATCACGTGGCAGTCGATATGCGCATCTGCTACCTTAGGTGCCAATTGATTGGATACCAGAAAATAATCAATGCGCCAGCCCACGTTCCGTTCTCTAACCTTCGGCATATAAGACCACCAGCTGTATACATCCGTACGATCCGGATACAGATGACGGAAGCTGTCTACATAACCGGAAGCAAGCAAATCGGTCATCTTGCCACGCTCTTCAAGGGTAAATCCGGAATTACCCAGATTGGGCTTCGGATTCTTCAGGTCAATCTCCTGATGAGCCACATTCAGGTCTCCACAGACGATAACCGGCTTAGTCTGCTCCAATTGCAGAATGTACCCCCGGAATCGATCCTCCCATTCCAGACGATAAGGCAGCCGGGTCAGATCCCGCTTCGCGTTAGGGGTATAGACGTTCACCAGATAAAACTCATCATACTCCAGTGTAATCATCCGTCCTTCCGGCTCGCTGTCCTCCTCCATCCCGTAACGAACGGATAAAGGTTTGATTCGGCTAAATACAGCCGTACCGGAATATCCTTTTTTGATCGCATAATTCCAATATTGATAAACATCTTCCCCCAGGTCCATCTCAATCTGTCCGGCTTGCAATTTGGTCTCCTGAAGGCAGAAAATGTCCGCCTGACTCTCCTGATAATAATCCATGAATCCTTTGGTCACACATGCCCTTAAGCCATTCACATTCCAGGACACCAGCTTCATATCCTCATCTCCTCACATCTCTCCAATATAGCATGGGCTCATTCAGAGGGACAAGCCTTACGGCTCTGGAATGAGATGGAGTCATTGGAATCCTTGTGGGCTAGCTTGCCTATATTTCGCTTCGTAACTTAGAGAACACCGCAAGGTCAATATATCTGCCTTTCTCAAACTCATGCTGCCGCAGTACACCTTCCTGTTGAAAATCAAGTTTATGTAACAGCTGAATTGACGCCTCGTTCTCCGGTTCAACCTTTGCTTCGATCTTGTTGAGCTGCATGCATGTGAATCCAAAATGTAACACAGCACGGGCCACTTCAGTCATAACACCGCGGCCCCAGAAAGAGGAACGCAAATCGTATCCAATCTCTGCACGGTTATGTACATCTTCATAGTTCAGGAACCCACAGGTTCCGATCACTTTACGAGTTTCACGGTCTTCAATCATCCAGCGTAATCCGGTGTGTTCCTTGAAAATCTTCGTATACCAATTCATCTCACCCTGTGCATCCTCCACAGATTCAAAGGGAGTGAATGGCATATATTGAACCACAGCTTCATCGGAATATAACGCGAGCAGATCATGGCTGTCTCCAGCGTCGGCTGACCGGAGGATGAATCGTTCTGTCTGAATTAATGGAAATAGATCAAACCTAAATTGCTCACTCATGCGAGGTCTCCTTTGCAACATTCATTGTAGAAGTCCATTTTACTACACTTGCCTTCATCAAGCTTTTACTATTAATATGTTCTATTAAGGCATTACTGTAGAAAAGGATACATAGGAGAGGACGTGCTATTATCACACAATCATATGACGTTATTATCGTTGGAGCCGGCTCCATGGGTATGAGTGCAGGGTATTATCTATCGCGCAGTGGATGCAAAACTTTATTAATCGATGCCTTTGATCCTCCGCATACGGAAGGAAGTCATCACGGGGATAGCAGACTGATGCGCCATGTGTACAGTGGTGGGCCTGACTATATTGCGATGGCATTACTTGCACAGAAGTTATGGCACGAGCTGGAGGAAACGACCGGAGACCAACTGTTTGTTCCTTCCGGTGTAATAAATGTGGTTGATCCGGAGATTCATTCCTTCCACAACCGATTGAGCCATGCAGATGATGCAGGTATTCGGTATGAAACGTTGCACGCAGCCGAGGTGATGAAACGCTGGCCAGGTATTACAATACCTGAACATTACGAGGGCATGTATGAACCGGATGCGGGTTATTTGTATAGTGAACCTTGTATTCGTGCCTTCCGCAAGGCAGCCGAAACTCACGGTGCCACCTTGTTAACGCACACGCTTGTGGAGCATATCGAATACGGACCACATTCCGTCGCAGTTCAGACTTCAGGTGGTGAGACATACCATGCAAATCAAATCATCCTGAGCGCTGGCGCTTGGTTTCAGACATTAAAACCTTTCGTGGATCTCCCCATTCAGGCAGTGCGTAAAACGGTTGGATGGTTTGATGCACCAGAAGCTTTGTACGGCGAGGAACACTTCCCCGGTTTTACACTGGCAGGAAAAGAAGGTACATATTATGGATTTCCAAGCATTGGCGGATCAGGTCTGAAGATGGGTCGTCATGATACGGGTCAGGTGTGGACACCAGGAAGTACAATGGCTCCATTTGGTACGGAAGAAACGGACGAGGGGGATCTGCGCAGGCTGCTCGAACTTCATATGCCTCAGGCAGCTGGAGAATTGAAACGTGGTAGTGTATGCAAGTATGAATTCACTTCGGATGAAGATTTTATCATCGACCGACACCCTGCCCATGAACGTGTGTGGCTCGCAGGCGGTTTCTCCGGTCACGGCTTCAAATTCGCAAGTGCCATTGGACAGATTCTATCCGACTTGGTGCAAACGGGGCACACGGATCAGGATATTAGCAGGTTCACCCTATCCCGTTTTCGTTAAGTACCAGCTGGGTGGATGAATATATGTATGTCTAAAATAGTTACTTTTCTTGAGGGTGCAGTGTTGCTTAGAGCACTGCACCTCCAAGAAAAAAGGACACGTAATAACGTTTAATTCATGTGTACTCACACTAATTAACTTTGACTAAGCTCCATTGCTGATTGGCCCCGCCATTGTCGGCCCACTGAATCGTGGAGGCACCTGCGGTCAGAGAACCTTGATTGATGTCAACCGTCAGGCCACTGTTTCGATTCGCAAGTACCACATATCCTCCCACATCAATTGGCAGCCATTGCTGATTGTTGCCCCCGTTATCCTGCCACTGAATCAGAGCGGCTCCGCCTTGTGTAGAACCCGCATTCACATCCAGCAAAAGCCCACTGCCCACATTGCGGATGTTGTAATATCCGTTACCTGCGGACTCCAGCTTCCACTGCTGGTTGGCTGCTCCATTATCATTCCACTGAATGATTGTTGCCCCACCCGTAGAAGAAGCACCGTTAACATCGAGTGCAAGTCCACTGTTGCGGTTGATTAATTTGTAGATGGCCCCGGCTTCATATCCTGTACCGCCATTGTAAGTTGCACCGGAAATGACGTAGGTTGTGACCGAATTGGCCTTGGCTGTAGCCGTAAAGGTTTTGTTTTGCACCGAAATATTGGTCAGTTGCTGCAACTTCTCCGTTGAAGAGGTCCGATATACTTGAGCAGACGTGCCTGTGTTCGTAAAACGACTGAGATCATAGGTTACCGTTGTATCCGTCGATTCCGAATTGGTTGTTACCAGCACAACTTTGCCGGAGGCTGCATCATAGGCTGCAAGGGTATTGGCATCATTCATGCCGATAATCTTGTATCCAGGACGAATAAATTTGCTGTAATTGCCCATGACATAATATTTTTGGTTCACGGTGTAACTGGTCGTTTGTGTATTGTTCAACACGTTCTTGAAAAATCCCCATCCTTCTGCACTATCGACGGCTTGCCAATACACCCATCCACTTGCGCCCATATTGCGAATATCCTTGAGGATGGTCCGTGACATCGTAAGTCCGCTTGCATCTCCGTCTCCATATTCCGAGGTCCACAGATGTTTGCCCGCAGACGTCGCTGTGTTGCGCAAAGCAGTACGATTGCTTCCGCCATACGTATGGGTGTTGATCTGAGTGATCGCTGATTTAACCGCATTGCTGTAGCTGTTGAACGACACATCGGTATCATCGATACTGTATTCTTCCGGTGCGCTCAGCTTTGTGGACAGGCCCTTTGCATTCAACGAAGCTTGTACCTGACTCAGAATTGTGTTCTGATCCGCACGGTCAAAGTGCATGCCCTCCTGGTCATTGCCCTGCTTCCACCATGTCGAGATCGGTTCATTCAGCGGAGTTACACTATCAAATGTGATCCCCCAGTTATCCCGAAAATGCTTCACAACCTCAGTTAAGTAATCGGCAAAATCATCGTAGTAATCGGGCTTGAGGTTGTTACCACCATTGGCCGAACCGGACACATTACCACTGATCGTCATCCAGTAAGGTGCGGAATTCGCAAAAGCTTCGATGACATTCACGCCTTGAGCTTTGGCAGCTTGCAGCATATATCGTTGGTTTGCATCTGCATTCCAGTCATACACGCCGGGAGAAGGCTGGTAACCAGGAACGGCTTTGCGATATTCAAGGATATTGGATGATGGATTATCCCCGCCTCCAATGTTGTAACGCAGGATATTCAGACCCAGTCCGGTATTCGCGTTGAACATTTTCTCCACATACTCATCCCGATTGGAATATTCTCCAACCACTTTTCCCCACCACGCGAGGGATGTCCCCCATCCTTCCATCGTCTGATATTGCTTCGATGGATCGGCAACAGCCGTGTAGGCTCCCGCAGCAGATACCTCTGTCCCCACACCTAAACTGCCTGTTAGCAGACTTCCTGCCAAGAGCAGCGAGCTCATTCGTTTTAACCACTTCATCCGCTTCACTCCTTATGAATTTACACTTGCACTCCGATGTCAGAACAACTTTCCGATCGCTGTTATCCCCAGATTTTTAATTATTCTTAAAAAGGGGAAAATCCGGGGATAGTGTATGCTTCCGATGCAGCTTTCTTTCAGAAAGCTTTTAGGCGCACGCTTCGCTTCTTCAAGTTATTTCTGACCTCTCCGTTATCGTGTAAATGTATAGTTTAACTTGTTTGTATTTTCCGAAACACGAACACCAATCATTGCCCGATCTCTCGGAAGGTCGCGTCTGACTTATCGAGTGCGGTAACGACAGCTTCCAGTTTCAGCACATTATTATAATGTCTCAGATACAGGTTCGGGTTACTAAACGAGGCATACGATGTCCAACTAGCGTTAGCAAGTCCATTTACACGTTTGAACGTGGCGTCATTTCGGAACGTAGTGCTGCCGTCATTTTTCACGAGTGTGATGCTGCCATTATTATTGCGCAGGAAATAACCCGGATAATTCATGGACTCAAAAGAAATGCCTGTTGCATTCGACAGCCCGGGAACGATACGGAATTGTGCATCTTCCGCCGGACTGACACTCGCATCAATCCGTGCCTGATAGTTGTAGTGACGAATGAAACTGCCAGGCACATTGAATGACTCCAGCTTGCGGATATCCCCCGGTTGTCCGGACTCTTTCAATACGGTCATATGCCGGACGAGTCCGGTAAGACCTGCAATCTCTTGTTTGGCACCCCAAGTCTGGAAGTTGTCAGCAGAGTCGCTGTAATAATATTTTTGTGTTGCATAGCCGTCAAAGTAGATTCGCCATGAACCATTATCCAGCTGAACAAGCGCCGGACCTTCCACCCAAGAACCCCAACCTGCCCAATCCCCTGTACCTTTAAAGGTATAAGGACCCGTTAGCGAGGTTGCTGTCGCATATTCAATGTATTTGGTGGTCTCGTTCTTGGTAAAAGCATGATAGGTTGAGCCTGTCTTCACGATAAAAGTGTCGATATAATTGGGAGCAATGCCTGCCAGTTCAGTAGGTGCAGACCATGAGGTAGATGTTAGATTGCTACCTGAAGCTGTGAGTACATAAGGTTTGAAATTCTGATAGTTGCCTGGTGAGAGGGACACGATAATGTTCAGACTGCCGTTGCTGTCTTTGAACCATTCTGGTGCCCAGGTGTGTGCAATTGTGGTAGGTGTGGATAATGTAATGTTACGGACAAATGTCCAGTTTACCTTATCCGGGCTGGAGGCGATGCCAATGGTGTTACCTGACCAGTTCGTGGTGTAAACAACGTAATATAGACCATCTGTGTGCTTCATGATGCTGGGATCACGGATCAGATTGGCCGGAGGTGTATAGGCTGGCCCTTTTAGCAAACCATAGTGGGTTGCATTATACGATTCATAGATGTACATATTGGACTCACTTGTGTTCGTAAAAGCGGATATCGTATATACACTTGTCGCTGCTCTGGCTGTATTGGGGAATAACATCGTTAATAGAAGTAATGTTCCGAGCAGCAGAATCATTCCGGCCTTGAAACCTTTGGACTTTCCTACTCCTACTCCTATTCCTATTCCCTCTTCCTTCTTCGTCAACATTGGGTCATCTCCTTATCCATGAGTGATGAACAGAGGAATACCTTACTGTATTACCAATGACAAAGCGTACCTGGGACTGCCACTGATGAGCAACACCTCACGACTACCTGTTCAAATTCCAATTACATGAAGCATCACTCCCTTCACAGATCATGGATGAACACTCTTTACATATGTAAACGGTTACAACTAATTAAACTACAAGTGTTACCTTAGTTCCTTGTACCAACCTGATCACCACAGTTTCCCCATTCCCTTAGCCTAATTCACTCCGCAAAACTGAATCCGAAAGATTCACAAGCTAGGGTTATTTGACTAAGAAAATGAGGTAGTGTGACTGTGGTAAAAGGTGAAATGTTGCGTGCGACTCAAACTATCTCGATCCAGTTATTGTTCCCAACCATAGTTGGATCGGTAAGACAGCTAACGATCCATACATGAACTATTCCACCACAACCCACGGATAACGGGATAACGCATCCAACAGGAATCGTACACGTTCTGGCGTTCTGCCTTCTTCATCGAACAAAAGTAATTCATTCTCTTCCTGTAGCCAAGCTACTGGAATTTTGTAATCCTCTTGCGGACCAATCTGCCAATAACGCCCCAGATGATGCCCGTTCAGGTGAATCGTTCCTTTGCTCATCCCGGTCAGGCGAAGCATCAGGTTCACTTTATGATGCTCCGAAACCGCAGGCTCCGCGAAACGCCAGCGGTACCAGACCGGCTGACCATACGATCCTCGGACTGGAGTACGATTGGATACAGGGTGAGACTTCTCGCTCAATGTAGCACGATTAACCGATTCATTCGTGGTGTCAAGCACCGGATTGGCAGTACAATTGCCACCTGCGGCGATACCAGGCTGTCCTGCACGCTGGATTGACCCCTGTGCTCCAGGATGGATCGATTCCGGTTCTACCTCGTAGCTCTCCCATTGTTGCGGAAGCAATGCATCCGTCCCTTCCATACGCCAATCCTTCAGTTCTCCCTGACTCGGATATGTGATCAGTTCCAGTCGATTCAGCGAAGAGCGGCTATACGGCATTTCCAGTGTATTTGTCTCTCCGGTCTCGATATACAAGGATATGTCTAACGTCTGGAAGGCAAACCAATCCTGATATCCTTCCATCGGAACTTCGATACCATTGATACGAAGACCTTTGCTCAAGGCACCCACAAGAATCGCCCGATCCATGCCATCCAGCGTAAAACTTCTGCTCAGAAGTGGCGCCCCATGTATAGAGTTCACCTCATCGAGATGCACAAGTCCACTCTCCATAACCCAATCCCGACGAATATCCTGAACTTTGCCATCCAGATACACAGCACCAGCCAGACCTTTGCTCTCACCCAAATACGGAGAGAAGTTCAATCTGCCCATATGTTGTACCAGAATTTGAAGTGTATTTTTCCCTTGGTCCAACTGCAACTGCACACCTGCTGCCCCTACCTGACGCACTAATGCCTGCTGAACACCATTAACAATGATTCTGGCAGTATCCTGGATATCCGGCAAAATGAGGTTAGTGACCCCTTCGGTTGGACTCTCGAAATCACATTCGTACAATAAATAACCAAAATCTTGTCCATACCGGGAAAAGTCTTCCGGTTGTCCACTCGCCGAGCGTTGCTTCGCAGTTAACGTAATACGTGACATCTCAGGAGAATCAGACAATGTCGGCGCACTCGGTAATGTCCACGGAAGCTGCTGCTGTTTGCCTGCAATAGGCTTCTCGCTGGCACAGAACTCGTGACCTGTTAACGTCCGTTCTCCATTGGTCCAGTCACCAAGCAACGTAATTGTGCGATCTGGGTCAGTAATCATGCCCTTGACCTGACCCGATGGTAATACGTCTACGTCATCGAAGCCAATCGCATAACGAAGTCCCTTCTGATCTGTTGCTACCAATCGCCATGTTCGATTCATCGTCTCTTGATCCAGAATAACGAAACGGATCGGTATGCCGTTGGCTTCCAGTTGGATCATTCCCGGCTCTTGGAAATGGAACAGATCTAGGCGGTGTACGCTCCTTGCTGAATCATGTTCGACCAGCACTTGCACTGTACTGCCCGTGACGTTTAATACCTCGGCTTCCAGTTCAACAACAGAACGCTGCCCGGCAGCCGCCACGATGAACAGAGTCAATTCTCCATTTATCATTTCATTGCCCGTAATCATCGTACCCGCAGTCAGGTATACGTGTTCAGCAATCTGTACTCGATCCAGCAAAGGAACAATCTGTCCTGGATTCAGCGATACGGGAAGAGTACGGCCTTCCTCCAAAGTAATGTGCATCGTCTCGCGTTCATCCTTGTGACTCTCCAGGAACCAAATCTTCTGGTTGTCAGCCTGTCTGCCTCGTACAGATATGCCTTCAGGATGACGTACAACGATCTGTTCTTCTGGAATTTCCTCTGTTTCCATCAGAAGGGCCCCGAAAGCATGGACGAAATAGGACAAATTCTTGGTTACTGCATATTTCGGTGTCACCCGTCCATATTCGTTCAGGGGTGCATCATAGTCATAGGACGTAATCATGAAGATATCACTGCTACCCATCGTTCTGCCGCCATATCCACCAAAGTTCGTGCCACCATAGAACATGTAGTGACTGATTCCGGTATACCCGGCACGCAAAATCTCCATGATACGTCTCTCCAGCAAAGGCGCTGTCTTCTGAATAGCCGAAGGCCCTCCCCAATTCTCGAACCATCCGGTCCAGAATTCCGTGACCATCTTCGGGGTGTCCGGCTGTTTGACTCGAAGTTTCTCATAATGCCCGTCAGCACCTGACCAGAAATTAGCCCCTTCGATCGTGCCTTCCGCCCCGCCAACGCAAGTGATCAGTGTAGCGTCAATGCCACGTTGCAACAATCCATCTCTTAGCGTATTCATATGGTCACTTGCAGCAGCGTCATCCATCAGGTACCCGTATTCATTCTCCACCTGCACAAGAATGACCGTGCCCCCGGCGGATAACTGGCGCTCCCGAATAATCGGCACAAGCTGGTCAAAATACAAATTGACATAGTGCAGATACGTCTCATTGTTTTCCCGGAATTTTACGCCGTCCTTCGTACCAAGCCAGTATGGAAAGCCGCCAAAATCCCATTCTGCACAGATAAACGGACCCGGACGCGCGATGACCCACATGCCCAGTTCTGCGCACAAATCCAGAAATGCTCCGCAATCGTTGTCCCCTTCAAAGGACCACTGTCCTTCTTCCGGTTCATGCACATTCCACGCAAAGTAAGTGTCGATGCAGTTCATACCTGCCAGCTTCGCCTTCAGCAGAACCTCACGCCATTCCTCCTTCGGCATACGGAAATAATGGATCGTGGCACTGTTCAGAAATACACGCTCTCCGTTTAGGAAAAAGCTGCGTGCATCGTATGTTAATTCTGATAGAACACCATTCTCAGCCCTTGCGATGTTCTTCTCCTGTTCCTGCAGCAAAAGGGATGCTTTCTCTGTCAAAGTTATCCCCTCCTTCTCTTTATTTAGGTTCATATGTCCTGTAACTAATTTAAGGTGAATCATATCCGTTAAACTAAAAGCCATTTACACGGGTACTACGATTACAGAACAACTTTCCGATCGCTGTTATCCCCAGATTTTTTTGATTCCCTTTTCTCAAAGGGAAAATCCGGGGATAAAGGCGCACGCTCCGCTTCTTCAAGTTATTTCTGTCCTCTCCGTTTCTGTGTAAATGATTAGTTCAATTTATATTGTTCATATTCACACCAGCACTCAGATGTCAGAACAACCTTCCGAGTGCTGCTATCAGTTCCCCTGCAACGTCACGCCTTCCAGTACAACCGTTGTGATGGAATTGTCGGCGGTAGGCACTTCAAGTCCGTTGGCATACACCGGAATGTCTTCAAGCTGTTCCATGTTCCGTTCCGGTGAAGTTTGATACACCTGAGCGGTGGATGATTTTCCATACGTATACCCTTCCAGTTCAAACGCCGTTGTTCCCGCTGACAATTCATTACGAATTACCAGCACCAGTCTCTGATGTTCCGCGTCATAGGCAGCCAGCGTGCGTCCACCATCCGTTGGAATAATTGTCGCGCCGGGACGAATGAACTTCGTAAACTGAGCCATACCATAATACTGTTTGGTCATCTCGTACTGCTCTTCTCCGTTGAAATTGGCATGAATGAAGCCCCAATTGTTATTGGCGCCTTCATCTTCAACGGCCTGCCAGTATACCCAGGCGGATGGCTGCATGATTTTCAGATCAAACATGATCCGCTCCGCCAATTCTTGCACCGAGGTCATATCCTCATGACTGTGCGGCTCGCTGCCGCCGGTTCCGTACTCGGACATCCACAGCTTCTTGCCATGGCGTTCTGCCAGCGTGCGCAGCTCTTCCATTTTGCTACCATTATAGGAGTGGGTATTGATCTGCTCGATTACGTCCAGCGTGTCCTGATCATAGAGATTGAAATTAAACACCGTCTCATCAATGCTGTTATCGTCCGCGGCACTAATGACGGTTCCATCCAGTCCTTTGCTCTTCAACGATGCAGCAACTTTCTTGATAATCTCGGCCTGTTTCTCATTGGTAAAATGACTGCCTTCCTGCATATTGCCCTTCTTCCACCAGTCGGAGGAAGGTTCATTGAGCGGATTCAGTGTGCGGAAGGTGATCCCCCACTCGTCCCGATAATGCTTCACAACTTCGGTCAGATAATCTGCAAATGCATCATACTGGTCGTCACGCAGATTATTGCTGCCATCCACAGCTCCGGTAACGGATCCACTGATCGTCATCCAGTAAGGTGGTGAATTGGAGAATGCTTCGGCAATGTTCACGCCACGCTCCATCGAGCCTTGTAATACAGCCCGCTGACCTGCATCAGCATCCCAGTCCCACTCTCCAGGTTCAGGCTGGAAGCCAGGTACATCCCCGCCGGGACGAAGGGCTTTCATCTCCGGATTTTCCTCACCGCCAATATTGTAACGAACGATGTTCAGACCTAATCCTTTCTCCGGATCAAAGACCAGATCCATCACTTCACTAACCTTCGCCTGATCCTTCCATCCACCAAGATTATTGGCCCACCAAGCAAGTGACGTACCCCAACCTTCAAAATGATCATAGGATTGATCCAGCTTCAGACGTACTGGTTCCCCTTGGAACTCAAGTGTTTTGGATGATTCATTGGCAAAATGATTGATAACAATTCCTCCTCCTGCCAGCAGCGCAATCAGAGCGACACCCATGAGGATATAACTCCGTTTGCCTCTGCTGCGTTGTTCTTTATGCGCCATGGGCTATACAATCCTTTCTCCATGTACGTTGATTACTCCATTGACCTTGAACATCAGGTTCAATACATACAACCACTACAGACACCTCGGTTACTTGATTCCGCTGCTTCCGCCGCTAATGTTGGCTTCATAGACATAACGTTGTCCGAACAGATATACCAACACCATCGGAATGGTGAGGAACAGGGAAGCAATCATCACAAGGTTCCATGGTGGCATCTGACCACCACCTACCGTAGTCAACAGCTGCACCCCGAGTGCCAGCGGCATTTTCTCCGGATCATTGATATAGATGAGCGGCCCCATGAAGTTGCCCCAGTTATAGGAGAATGAGAAGATCGCAATGGCCGCAAGTATCGGATAAGTCAGTGGCATAATGATCTTCCAGTAGATTCCCGGATGTCCCATACCATCGATCATGGCCGCTTCATCCAGTGATTTGGGAATACTCATGACAAACTGCCGAATCAGGAATACGTTGAACGCTCCGGCGAAGAAGCTCGGTACGATCAGCGGGTAAAATGTATTAATCCAGTCCAGATGACGGAAGATGATGAACTGCGGTACCATCGTCACCTCACCCGGAATCATCATCGTACTGAGCAACACAATAAACAGGAAACGGCTGCCTTTTGCTTTGATTCGGGCAAAGCCGTAGGATACGATCGAAGCTGATAATACCGATCCGACAATCGTAAAGACGGTAATGATGACCGAGTTTTTGAGATATGTTCCAAGATTGTTATTCGTGAAGATGGTATAAAAATTCGACCATTGGAACTCCATTGGAACGAAGGTAAAAGCCGATTTGACGGTTGTTGCGTCACTTGCCAGTGCAATGGAGATCATGTACAGGAAAGGCGAAGCAAGCAGCACCCCGACCAGAATCAGAAAAATATAGGATATCGTCTTCTCCACAGTCGATGGATTACTCATTGGCTTTTCCCTCCTCGTAGTGCACCCATAGCGCCGATGAACGGAATACAACAAGTGTCAACGCCATGATGATGATGAATAGTACCCAGGCAATCGCCGATGCATATCCCATTTTGTAGAATTGGAACGCATTCTGGAACAAGTAGGGAACGACCATCTGACTTGAATTGTCAGGTCCCCCGGCAGTAACGATGAATACCTGCGCGAAGGTCTGGAGCGCTCCAATCATACCAGTCACGAGATTGAAGAAAATGACGGGAGTCAGCATTGGGAATGTAATATGGAAGAACGATTGTGTACTTTTCGCCCCATCGATGGCAGCGGCCTCGTACAGCTCCTGTGGAATGCCTTTCATCCCTGCAAGCAGCAATACCACGCCACCACCCACACCCCATAAGGACATGAGAATCAATGCAGGTTTAACCCAGTTGGGATCAAGCAGCCAGGCAGGACCCTGAATACCGAAGATCGCAAGTGCCTGGTTGATCAATCCTTCCGTCGGCGCAAGCAAGTGGATGAAGAGCAATGAACTCGCAACCACCGGAACAACGGAAGGCAGATAGAACAGAATACGGAAGAAGGTGATACCTTTGATTTTCTTGTTGAGGTAATATGCAATCCAGAGCGAGATCGACATGCCCAGCGGAATGGATATCAGCGCATAGAAGAATGTATTGCCGACGGATTTCCAGAAGATCGGATCATCGGTCAATAACGTTTTGTAATTGTCGATACCGATGAATTCAGGGGACTGGAACAGATCCCAATTCGTGAAACTCATATAGATGGAAAACAGGATCGGACCCAGAGTCAGCCCCAGAAACCCGATCAGCCAAGGCGAGATGAAGATGTAGAACCATTTCCCGTCCTTTTTTCTCACGTTAAGCCCTCCCATGACATAGAGAGCAGATGGAACCCGCATTCACGCCGATTCCACCTGTCCTGCTGTCGCTGCTATTTGTGCATGTTCAGAAAAATCCTCTATTTGTAGAGTCTTTCCAGTCCACTCTGAATTTCGGTTACGGTATCATCAAGCGTGGCTTTGTTGTTGAAGTAGACACCCAGCTTATCGTTAATGAGCTTCATCATTTCGTTCCATTGCGGGTTGAATGGTTCCGCATAGATCGTCGATTCACTGAACGCAGCCATGTTGATTTTTTTGCCACCGTATTCAGCATTCAGGAATTCATCACTGGACAGACCCGCTTTGGTTGCAGGAGCATCCTGACCGGCTTTGACCATTGGCATCTGTGCTTCCGGTGTGGTCAGTGCTTCGATGACTTTGAATGCTTCTTCCTTGTGTTTGGATGCGTTGGTAATCGTTAACCCGTTGAAGAATGCGTTGGTTTCGCCCCATACCGGAGAGATATCCCAATTAATGCCTTCCACCTTGGCAAGTGAACCGATGTTCCAGAACCCTGTCGTTTCCATGGCGATCTTGCCTTGCGCGAACAGCGGATCAGCTCCGATATTCCCCATGTCGGCAATCTCGGTTGGCGTTGGTCCCGCACCGTGTGTGAAGGTCAGGTCATTCATGAATTGTAATGCTTTCCGCACAGGCTCTGTATTGAAGGTTGGTTTGCCACTCTCATCGAATAGTGAGCCACCGTTCTGGTAGATCAGCTGCATCCATTGCGGCCACCAGCTACCCGGATAGTAACCCCATTGAGTCGTTTTTCCGTTCTCCTTCACCGTCAGCTTCTGAGCTGCTGCCATCAGATCATCCTGCGTCCAATCTTTGGTTGGATATTCCACCCCAGCCTTGTCGAACAGATCTTTGTTATAAAAGAGGACCATCGCGCCTGCCCGATCCGGCAAACCAAATTGTTTGCCATCATACTTCATCAGGTTGGCAATATCATCGGAATAACGCTCGGACATGTTCACATTGTTCGCCTGAATCATGTCATCCAGCGGTATAATCTGATTCTTGGAGGCGTAAGCCTGATAGTTCTCGGCAATCATCATGATGTCCGGTGCCGTTCCTCCGGCGATCATGGTCTGTACCTTCTGGTCATAATCTCCTGCAACCACGTTCAGCTTCACGTTAATATCGGGATACGTCTGCTTCACAATGTCGAGTCGTTCCTGATAAATTTTCTTCTCATCTTCTGAGCCCCAGATTGTCATGCTCAAATCAACCTTGCCACCGGACTCACCGGAAGAACCGTTTTTACTTCCGCTGCTACAGGCTGTCAGACCCATTACCATGACCAGCATCAATAACGAAATGACCTTTAAACTTCTTCTCATACGTTACGCCCCCTTGATATAATGAATGGATGACTACACTGAAACCCGTTTCATGAAATGGGTTTCATTAAGCTGAAACATAAAACCCGTTCCACTTTATGAAAGGGGTTTCATTCACGCACTCATTATATTTCACCCTTCGAGGAAATGTCAACGCTTTCTTTTCCAATTACAGGCCCCTTTATCTTGCAGCAGGTCCTGTACTTTGACGCACAATCAGCTCCGGTTGCAGAATGATCTGCTTCTTCGGTTTGCCTTGGTTAATCAACTCATGCAGCACATCCACAGCCTGTTTGCCAAGCTGATACGTGTTCTGGGATACGGTTGTCAGTTCCGGTATAACGGCACTGGCGAGCGGTGTATCATCAAAACCTACAATGGATATATCCTTCGGAATTGAGAGCCCATGCTCAATCGTCGATTTGATGGCGCCAATCGCTGTATTGTCATTGACACAGATAACTGCGGTAGGTGGATTGTCACGATCCAGCAGTTTGGACATCTCCCGTTTGCCGTCGTCGATGGAGAAGCTGCCGAGCAGTTGCCGTTCTTTGGGTATTTCGAGCCCATGTTCCCGAAGTTTCTTCTGCACAGCTCTGACCTTGACCATGGTGGTGGATAACTCTTTCAGGCCGCCAACAAAGGCGATATCGCGATGCCCCAGTTCAAGCAAATGCTCCGCTGCAAGGGCTGCCCCTGCACCTTCATCCGTGTACACCCGGTGGAACCCGCCTTTGGCAATATTGCCATTGACCAGCACGATTGGCATACGTTTGCCCATATCAATCAATTCCTGCGCCATGTCATCCGGACAGACCTGCATGTTAATACGCCCGCCGAGAAAAATAATCCCGTCTACCCGCTTCTCTCGTAGGATGGACAAATATTCAGATTCCCTGTTATAGTCGCCTGCGGTATTACACAGAAAGAAGGTATACCCCAATCCGCGAGCCTCATTCTCCGCGCCCCAGAACACTTCCGGGAAGAAGGGATTGGTAATGTCCGGCAGGATGATGGCAATAGTGCCCGTCTCTTTCTTGATCAGACTGCGCGCCTGCGCGTTGGGCTGAAACTGGTGTTTTTCAATGATGGACATAATCTTCTCTCGGGTGCTTGCACGCACAGGTGCCGTATCATTCAGTACCCGGGAGACCGTCGCTACAGATACATTTGCTTCTTTGGCGATGTCGTATATGGTGATCGGTGTCATAGCGGAACCTTCCTTTTTCTCTAATTTTCCCTATTTTCCCTGCTTATCATACCAGATAAGGAATGGCGATGAAATGGGTTTCATTGACGGGCGAATGATTTCACACTGAACCCATAGAAATTCCGGGTATAACATTCATACGTTAATTATTCTTTGCATTACGCATTAGCGTCAATATATACAGGACATGTTTGCTTTTCTTTATTTCACCTTCTAATCTGCGTTTATGGTCCATATATTAAATTGTAAGCGAATTCATTGGAGATTAGAGGAGTGTGAACAACGTCATGATCATTCAAGTCAGTCCGCTGGCAGAAGCAAGACTTACTGAAAAGCTGGGAGATCGACCAGGCTATTTCAAATTGTTTTATGATACCGATGGATGCGGTTGTGACGGAATTGCGGTACTTCTGATCTTAAACGAACCGGATAGCGATGATGTTACCGTAGAAGCGGGGTCGCTTCCCTTTGTAATCAACAAACAGCAGCAGATTTACTTTGAACCCTCTCTGCGTCTGCAATCCGAGCACAGTTTCCCTTCATTCCGACTGAGCAGCGATTCCATGATCTATGGCAGTAATGTCAAAGTCCATGATTTACGAGATACCGCAGACGTAGCCCCTCAGCCCACTGGATGGTTTGTACGATAAACGTTGAATTAGCACTATAATCAAAACCTCCCAAGCCCAGATGTCATGCGGGACGGGAGGTTTTTTATCAATTTTAAAGGCGAAGAAGCAAGACCAGAATTTTGTGACCGGCGTTAAGCAATACCGAATTGATAAGCGCTGGTTGTACCTTTCACTAGTAAAGACTTATATATCAACGTAATTGTCGTTTACCGGATCGGGGAACGAAACGTTAATGAGCTTTTATATCACAGACTTTTGCCAGAGCATTTGCCAAAAAAAGACGTGATTAAATTTGTCGTTCACAGCGACAAATTTAATCACGTTTATCAAGACATGCTATCAAAAGGATTGCGTCTAGATCCAGCTTGTCTCGTCGGGCTAACTGCCCGGCCAACGAGCACCTTCTCGCATCTTAAAACGAAAGTGCCCTCCCTAATTCAGTCATCTCTAGCATTCGCTCTTGTGGGGTTGTTATAGATCACTAGAGTTCTATAAGGATTGAATTTTCTTTCCCTATTTCCGTTTATGTTCCAGTATCCGGCAATCCGAACATCTCATGATGCGGGAACTATCGATCCAATCGGTGATTCGCAGGAAGCGAAAGAAGTCTTTCTATACGCCATCTGTCATCTAT
>NZ_ASPR01000011.1:0-104888 GCF_000517845.1 Paenibacillus sp. FSL R5-192
GTGCCTGTTGCTCCGGTTACTCCCGTTGTACCTGCTGTGCCTGTTGCTCCGGTTACTCCCGTTGTACCTGCTGTGCCTTGTGCTCCTGTTGCACCTGTCACTCCAGCTGTCCCTGGTGTGCCTGTCGCCCCCGTAGCCCCAGTTGCGCCTGTAGCTCCGTTGATGCTTGGGGTTTCACCCAGCAATTCGGAAGAAACCAAACGATGGGCTGTTACCAATGCGCCTGTGCTGCTCTTACCCCATACGGATACTTGCACAGGATCATTAACCGTCGCTGTTGTTGTAAAAGTAAACTCGAAGGCATCTAAATTGGCAAAATAGTTGTTGGTTACTATTTGATTAGGTGCGATGTCAAAAGACTCACTGACATACAGAACCCTCATTCCACCACTCATGTAATACCCTTGTATTTGTATGGTTGAGGTACTCACATCACTACGGTTATCAATTTTGACTGTAACTGTCTGAGTCGGCCTTACACCGCTAACAGCATTATTTTCTATTGGCCCTGTTGATAAAAAGCTCATCGCTACATCTCCTCTTTTGGGGATTTCTGATCTCCTAGATGTCATTAACTGTTTTTTCGTGCTCCACCACCCGGTGTGCATCTACCAATTGCCCAGAGGCTTGTTTGCCCCACACTGAAATCCCTACTTCCTCCACACCTTCCACGTCTGTTCCAAAAACAAACTCAAAAGCAGCTAAATCTGCAAAATAAGTTCTGGTCACTGCTTCATTAGGAGCAATACTGATTACTTCACTCACATACAGCGTTCTTGTTGTGCTTAGCACATACCCCTGAATGGATACTGTTACAGAGTCCACCTCAGCCCGACTTACCAATCTAATCGTTACCTGTTGGGTCGGTCTAACCCCGGAAACCGGATTGTTTTCAATCGGCCCAGTTGACAAAATAGCCATTTTTCCCATCCCACCTTTATGAACCTCTGACTCTAGCAGTATTTGGCATAAGCTCACTCGATAGTAATATTCAAACACTCAATCAACGGTGTGGACAAAACACAGGGGGCACCCCACCATTATCACTTAACAACCTTCTACGCTCAGGGCTTTAGCTATACAAAAACTGGAATATGTAATGCAATGTCAAAGTTGGTCAGCAAGTAAGAGTAGATTTTGTTATATAACCAGGATCGATTCCAGAAAAAAACGAAAATAACCGTTCCTCTGGTAGATTCCAGGGAAACGGTCACAGCTTAAGACGTCTTTTTCTCGTATCTAATTGTTGGCCGGGTAAAGCTATGCTTGAAAGTGTAGTTTTATAGAATATGAGATCGTATTTTACCATCAAGCCCAATGTTAAACACATAGAATAATCATTTTCTTCATCCTCTACTAAAAAATAGAAAAAGATTGTATTATCTTAAAATTGTGATATGATATCGTCAAGTTAATAAACATTTAAATGAAAATATGAAATATAATTACATTTAAATGTGGCCAAACCTCTTTCTTCGCCAAATTTCAGTGTTCTAGCCCATTTTATTGAAAGCGATTACAAAAAGAAACCTGACAGATTATAGTTTTTCTAATCGCACCCACAGATGCAGGCTTACTTCGGGTTATAGCCACTCCCCTTGCTGCCGTGACCACGTACCCGGTGCACAGGTTGTCTGGCTTAAACCATACATGACAACATGAAGACTTATCCTAACAGCCAACCTAACCATTATTTCAAGAAGGGGGTGACATGAGGAAAATCTTTTCGTTTTTTCGGCATTTCATCATCTCAGCTATCCTGAATTTTAGCTCACCAACTAATCCAATCTCATGGAGGCGAAACGTATGATTCGTAAACCGCTAGTTTTGTTGTTGTCGTGTCTGTTAATCTTTGTCACCCTGCCCATGGAATCAAGCCATGCAGCCAATGCAGCCGTTGCCAAACTTCCTGGAAACTCTAACCCCCTCATCGATCATAAACTGGGAGCCGATCCTTATGTGCTCGTCCATAACAATCGGGTCTATGTCTACATGACAGGTGATGCATATCTGTACAACAGTGACGGCTCTGTCCGAGAGAACCAGTACAGCACGATTGGGAAAATTAACGTCATCTCCTCAGCTGACATGGTGAACTGGACAGACCATGGTTCCATCCCGGTAGCGGGTGCGAATAATGCCAATAATGGACAAGGAATTGCCAAATGGGCTACTCAGTCCTGGGCTCCTGCCATGGCGAAGAAAACCATTGCTGGCAAAGAAAAGTTTTTCCTGTACTTTGCCAACTCGGGTGGAGGTATTGGCGTACTCACGGCTGATTCCCCCATTGGACCGTGGTCCGATCCAATTGGTCGTGCCCTCCTGACTCACGGTACACCGGGTATGTCCGGCGTAACATGGCTCTTTGATCCGGCTGTACTTGTCGATGATGATGGCTCTGCTTACTTGTATGCTGGAGGCGGCATCCCGAACGATACCAATGCTGCTTCCATTGCCAATCCCAAAACAGCTCGGGTCATTCGTCTCGGTGCCGACATGACCAGTGTGGTGGGCAGTGCTGTGACTATTGATTCTCCTTATATGTTCGAAGATTCTGGCATCCACAAGTATAACGGCAAATATTATTACTCCTACTGCATCAACTTCGCGGGAACACACCCCACTGCATATCCAAAAGGTGAGATCGGATACATGGTCAGCGACAGCCCGATGGGGCCTTTCACGTATAAAGGACACTTTCTGAAAAATCCCGGCACGTTCTTCGGTGTAGGCGGCAATAACCACCATGCCGTGTTCCAATTCAACAACGAATGGTATGTGGCGTACCATGCGCAAACGGTAAGCAAGGCATTCCTCGGTGATGGTAAAGGGTACCGTTCCACACATATCAACAAACTGACACATAATGCGGATGGAACAATCCAGGAAGTTCAGGGGAATATGACAGGTGTACCTCAGACCACTAACCTCAACCCGTATGTCCGCGTGGAAGCCGAAACCATTGGCTGGCAAGCAGGAATTAACACTGAACCGAGTCAAGCGAGCGGTGGACCTGTAGCCAATCAGAATGTCACTAATATTCATAACGGGGATTGGATCGCGGTCGGCAATGTTGATTTTGGCTCAGCTGGAGCCTCCAAGTTCAAGGCCAATGTCGCTTCTACCGGAAATGGCAACATCGAGGTTCGACTGGACAGTCCGACAGGCCCACTAGTTGGAACACTTAACGTAAGCTCAACCGGTGGTTCGCAAACTTGGCGCGAGATGGAGACCAATGTTACCAACGCTACAGGGGTACATCGTTTGTATCTGGTGTTTACAGGCTCGGGCAATGGAAATCTGTTCAAACTGGACTACTGGCAGTTCACATCCGGTTCGGGCGGTAACCCAAATCCTAATCCAAATCCCAATCCAAACGTTACCCGTTACGAAGCCGAGAATATGACGCTTGGCGGCCAATACGCTGGTGTGATCAGTTCCCCTTTTAATGGAGTCGCTCTTTACGGGAACAATGATTATGCAGCATACAATCAATATTTTGCATTCCCAACCCATCAATTCTCTGTCCGCGGCGCTTCCAACAATAATAGTACAGCCCGTGTTGATCTGGTCATCGGGGGTGTAACCGCCGGTTCTTTCTACTTCACGGGAACGGAGCCGACCGTTCAAACCCTCACCGGCATCACTCACGGTACAGGCAATCAGGAAATCAAACTGGTCGTAACAACGGATAATGGCACTTGGGATGCTTACATTGATTATCTGGAGTACTCGCTTTAATTCATAGGACATGATCAATTGGGAGGATAGAATATGTGGAAAAAAATCAGTACTCTTCTACTCGCTCTTCCTTTGCTTATAACATCATTCCCTTTGACAAGTCCGGCAGCTTCAGCCGCAACGTTCAGCAATCCGGTTATTTACGCGGATGTTCCTGACAGTGACGTCATTCGGGTGGGCAATGCATTTTATATGACAAGCACAACGATGCATATGAATCCGGGAGTCCCGGTCATGAAGTCTTACGACCTGGTCAACTGGAGCATCGTAAACTATGTATACGATACGCTTGGAAACGGGGATATACAGAATCTGAACAATGGACAAAACGAGTATGGGCATGGTTCCTGGGCGAGCAGCTTGCGGTACAACAACGGTATATATTATGTGGCCTTTGGCTCGCTTTCCACGGGCAAGACGTATATTTACCAAACCAGCAGTATTGAAACAGGGCCATGGACACCTTACACATTGAACAGTTATTACCATGACCCCTCCCTTTTGTTTGACGGGAATCGAACCTTTCTTGTTCATGGCAGTGATAACATCAGTATCGTTGAGCTGACACCTGATGCCAAAGCCGTTAAATCCGGCGGGCTCAATCAGGTCCTGATTCCAAACGCAAGCAGTGTAGCCGGCTCCAACATGATTGTAAAGGCAGAAGGAGCACACATTCAGAAGATCAATGGTATGTACTATGTATTCCTGATTGCCTGGCCTTCGGGTGATGGTCGCATTCAGCTTGCCTATCGTGCAAACACATTGACAGGTCCATACACAGGTAAAGTTGTACTCAGAGACTCGGGAATCGCCCAAGGAGGCATCGTGGATACCGCATCCGGCGCTTGGTACGGTTTGCTGTTTCGTGATAGCGGGGCCATTGGACGCATCCCCTATCTCGTTCCTGTGACGTGGTCTGATAACTGGCCTGTGTTTGGGGTGAACGGCAAGGTTCCCCTTAACATGAATATGCCCGTTGAAGGTCAGCCTGCTGCCAAAATCTACGGGTCCGATGAGTTCAACGCAACCACATCAGGCACACCTTCAGTAACGCAACTGTTAGTGAACGGCGGCTTTGAGGAAAGTAACATTCAGCCGTGGACCAGCAACAATACGACAACCATCAACTTAACGAATGCCGAAGCGTTCAGCGGTACAAAAAGTCTGCTCGTCAGCGGCAGACAGCAGACAGCAGGCGGAGCCAAACAGATGGTTACAGGGAAGCTAGTACCGGGAGGAACATACTCTTTTTCGGCAAAGATCAAATACACTACTGGTCCTGCAACCAAAACGTTCAATCTTAGCATCCAGAACGGTGCAAGTTATACCGGAATTACCATTATGGGCAGTGCGACGTTAACCCGCGGACAGTGGGGTACCATTCAAGGTACGTATACCGTTCCGTCGAATGCAGACCTGTCCCAAAGCTTCATTTTTGTGGAAACACCGTATAACTCGAATCCGGACCCGACTAATGATTTGATGGCGTTTTATGTAGATGACGTCTCCCTGACGAGCAATTCATCTTCCGGTACATCCAGTCTCGCTACTTTCTGGCAGTGGAATCATAACCCTGATGCTGCCAACTGGTCCCTGCTCCAGCGGCCCGGTTTCATGCGGTTAACCGCGGGCAAAATCAGCAAAAACCTGTTAGAAGCCCGCAACACGCTGTCACAACGAACCTTTGGTCCAAAAAGCACAGGGATGACCGCTTTGGATACAGCCGGCATGAAGGATGGTGATTATGCTGGACTCGCTGCTTTTCAGGCCAAATATGGTTTTGTCGGCGTAAAAATGACGGGCAGCACTAAATCCATCGTTATGGCTAATGCCAGTTCCGGCACCATGACTGAAGTAGCAACTGTGCCATTCAACCAGAACAGAATCTATCTACGCGTCATCTGTGATTTTACGAACCAAACCGACAAAGCCTACTTTGCTTATAGCCTGAACGGCAGCAACTGGACAACCATTGGCAATACACTTCAAATGTCTTACACCCTGCCACACTTTATGGGATATCGGTTTGCACTATTCAATTATGCAACGAAGTCTACCGGAGGATATGCAGATTTCGATTATTTCCGCGTAGAATAAATGTAGTTTTATTCGGTTATTAATTTTTCGTTTATTGATCAGGACCTGGGACTCCACCATGTGTGAGCCAGGTCCTTTTCAGTACATTTTCTATGAAGAGCTTCACCTTTTAACTTCAAAAATCCCGGAACTGCTTTATATAACGCATGTATTCTTCAGCACTTCGGTTAATCTCTTCATCCGTAGCCTGGAACGAGGCACCATAGACTGCATAATACGGCAGCGCCTGAACCCCTACATGATTCATGCTTGCTACGAAGGGTGCAACAAGTTCCTCTACGCTGTAACCGATGGAACCATCTTTCGCATAATTCTCCTGCTTATCCCCTATGGACATGGCCAGACCCATCCGCTTTCCCTTCAATCGATTACCTTTCGATCCGTACGCCCATCCATGGGTAAACACGTCATCAAACCATTTCTTTAGCAGCGGTGGGTAACTGTACCAATATAACGGGAACTGCAACATCATATGATCATGCGTCTCCAGCAACTCTTGTTCTCGGCAAACATCAATCTTCCAATCGGGATAGGCCAAATATAATTCGTGAAGAACAATATCATCTGTATGCTGCAACAACTCCTCCTTCCAGCGACGATTGACTCTTGAACTTTCGATATCGGGATGTGCCAGAATAACAAGTGTTTTCATCATAAGTTCCTTTCTTCCCATCCAGGGTGCTGGTTTCTTTATTGAATATGGACCATTATCGACCACATCCAGTCAAAAGAAAATACACACAATGAAGTAAGATGGTTACCTCAAAGTGTGTATGGACTTCAGTGTCAGAACCGTGAGAAAATAAATAGTTACACCCTATATAACACGTAAAACTTAAACTGAGGTGAATCAGGATGAAACAATACAATCTGGGCATTGAAGCGACGCTCGAAATTATAGGTGGCAAGTGGAAGGCGCTGATCATCTGTCAATTGATGTCCGGAGTAAAGAGAACGGGCGAATTAGGGCGCAGCATCCCGGGCATTTCGCAAAAAGTACTGATTCAACAATTGCGCGAGCTGGAGCGGGACGGCCTTGTCACCAGACATGTCTACCAACAGATGCCTCCCAAAGTAGAATATGGACTTACAGAATATGGCGTTACCGCCAACACCATCGTGGATGTCATGTGTGCTTGGGGGAGGGACAATATTGCTCACAGGCAACAACGGGGCGAAGATATCGTATTGTTGGAGAACAACGATTCCAAATCTTGATTTCACAGTTGCACATTCCCCATACATTATGTAGGACATATGTCTCTTTTTCCACGAAAACGATTAAAAAACCTTTATATTCCAGACAAAATGATCGATATACAAAATGGGGCACCTGAATATCCCGTGTTGAGCATTGGATTCACATCTCACAAAAGCAACACGGGAAACAAAATGATACATACGGTAGCGAGTAAGAGAATAAGAGAAGCTCTGTCTGGTGAGATGGCAAGGGCTAACAAAGGAGTAGTCATATGAAGGTACGAACGAGTCAAAGAGGAAAAACACACAACATCTACATGAACTTGCTGTTATCTGTTCTGTTGTTGATTAGCAGCATCCCGCTGTGGCCGGTCTCAAAAGTGAACGCCGCAGATGAGGAACATCATCTGTTATCCCTGAACCGGCCTGTGTACAGTTCCTCATCTCTGGGCGGCAATACGGCAGATCTTGTGGTTGACGGCAACAAAAACAGCCGCTGGGAAAGCATATGGCAGCAAGATCCGCAGTGGATCTATGTTGACTTAGGCACGGTGGCCTCCATCTCGGGCATCTCCATCCAGTGGGAAAATGCGTATGCTTCCGCCTTTGATCTGGAAGTATCCAACGACGAGGTCAACTGGCAGTCTGTTTACTCAACAACGAAGGGGCAAGGCGGCCTGACAGAAATTGAGGTCACAGCGGAGGCTCGATATGTGCGCTTGTTCAGTCATCAAAGAGCACAGCCAGCCTATGGCGTCTCTGTATACGAATTCAATGTATATGGGACGGGCGGAGCAAATCCACCTCCCAAACCATTAGCAATGAACCTTGCACTAGGACAACCGGTTACAGCATCTTCGGAAGAAATTGATGAGCCCAGCCGTTCAGCCGAGGATAAAGCCAAAATGGAAAAAGGGAATTACGAAGCCCGGAATGTAACGGATGGCCGTCCGGATACACGCTGGTCTTCCATCTACATGGATCAGGAATGGATTGTTGTAGACCTTGGACTAGTCCGGGAAATCGGGAACGTATCCCTACAATGGGAAAACGCTTTTGGACGTGCATACGATATTCAAGTATCAAATGATGCAGACCAGTGGACTACATTATACCGGGAACTGCACAGCGACGGTGGACGGGATGAGATTCCGGTATACGCCGAAGCACGGTATGTGAAATTAGCCGGACTTGGCAGAGGAACAACCAACGGATACTCCCTGTACGCATTCGACGTCTACGAGTATATCGAAGGCGATGCCAAACCTGTGCATACAATTCCGAATATCCCTGAACCGTCCTCGGTAAAGGTGGGTTCCGGCAGTTACGCTGTAAATGACATCACCATGCTGCAGCCGAAAAACCCGAAAAATCGCACGGCTGACATCACAGCGCCCCTCCCTTCCAATGACTGGTGGCAGTCTATTCTTGTATCCGATCTGGGGGATGGCAACAGTCTGGTCACACTTCCGCTTAAAAGCAGATATACCAAACAAGGACTTCAACTTCTGAATCCCGGAGCTGGTTACGTTTCGGCTGATGGTGGTTCTATGGACGCTGACGGTGAACCGGATCTGATCATGAGCACCAGCAATATGAACCCGGCGGAGGTAAATACCAAGGTGGCGGGATATGGGGATTATTCCGCAACGATCATCATGAGCGATGATGACACAGCCAAAATGAATACCACGTTTGTGAAAGGTTCCCCTTTCCTGTACAACACCTTCGATAACCCGGACACCATTATTGTTCGTTCTCCCAACATCACACGTCTCTTCGATGATCAGAACCGTGAAATTGTTCTGAATGATGGAGAATCGCTGACGGCCGATCATATCGGTGTTGAAGTAACCAATCAGGACAGAGCGCCCACGCCTCAGACCTTTACAAGAAACTACGGGATCTTTGCACCTGAAGGAACCGTATTTATGAAACTTGGCAATACGCTCAAAATCAAGCTGGGCCAGAGCGAAGACTATCTGTCCCTGGCTACCCTGCCGTCCGCGGCAGAACTGTCTTATTATTACCGGCATGCCTACGCCTTTGTAACCGATACAACAGTGGACTACAATTATAATGAGAGCACTTCACTTGTAACGACTACCTTCAACTCGGTAACCCGGACGAAGCGGGCAGGCTTTTCCTCCGAGACACTGATGGCCTTGTTGCCGCACCAATGGAAACTAGCGACTACTCCGGTAACGGAGCTTGCTTACCCTTCCATTCGCGGCATGATGAAAGTAAGTGAAGGCAATACGTTTACGACACAGGATCGATTCTATGGCATTATTCCGCAATTTGTGGAGCCAGATGATCCAACCTACTCGCGTGCACAATTAATCAGCTATCTGGATCAGCTTGACGCGGATACCGCAGGCAATCTGATGAGCGAGGATCCTTACTGGCAAGGGAAAAAGCTTCATCCACTTGCACTGGGTGTACTCATCAGCGACCAGATAGGAGATACGGTACGACGAGACAACTATCTGTCCCTGCTTCGAACCATTTTGACAGATTGGTATACCTATTCGCCGGACGAACCTTTGCACTCGTATTATTTTTATTATTCGGATGAATGGGGAACCATCTTCCCTTACGGTAGTGGATTCGGTGTTAATACCGGATTGACAGATCATCATTTCACCTACGGTTATTACGTTTTTGCATCGGCTGTACTGGCCACATATGACAAAACATTCTTGCAAGATTACGGCGACATGGTTGAGCTTCTGATTCGGGACTATGCCAATCCTTCACGGACAGATGATCAGTTTCCATGGCTTCGCAATTTTGATCCGTACGCTGGTCACTCCTGGGCAGGTGGTTACGCCGATAATCGCAGCGGGAATAACCAGGAGGCCGCAGGAGAAGCGCTCTTTAGTTGGGTCGGCCAATATATGTGGGGTGAGGTGACAGGCAACAAAGCCTATCGCGACACCGGGATCTGGGGCTTCATGACTGAAGAGAAAGCTGCCGAGCAATACTGGTTTAACTATGACGGGGATAACTGGCTGGAGGATTACCAACACGCTACGATAGGTCATGTGTACGGCAGCGCCTACCTGTATGGAACGTACTTCTCTAATGAGGCGGAGCATATTTACGGTATTCACTGGCTGCCGCCAGCGGAATGGATGACCTATTATGGACGTGATCCGCAGAATACTAAGGCTCTCTACAATGGTCTCATTAAGGACCTGGGTGGTCAGCAGGAGCGCACATGGCAGCATATTATCTGGCCATTCCAGTCCATTGGAGACCCGCAAGGTGCTCTAGCCAAATGGAATACGAGCGAGATGCAGCAAAATGAAGGTTTTAACGCGTACTGGTTCATGCACAGCATGGCTTCTACGGGAACACGCACGATGGATATATGGGCAGATGATCCGGCAGCAACCGTGTATGAAAAAGACGGCGTCTATACAGCTCAAATCTGGAATCCGTCCGACACTGTCAAAACCGTTCATTTCTACAATGCCCATGGCGCTTTGGGTTCGGCTACCGTGTATGCCAAAGCGCAAGTAAAGGTTAACCCGCTGGAACATTCCGTCGTTAAACAGCCGGATGCCTCTCAGGGTGTAGTCTATCTCGATCGGAGCCAATGGACCATTACGGCATCCTCCAGTTCGGAGCCGGTAGAGCACATGGTGGACGGTGATCTGACTACACGCTGGTCATCCGGACAGATTCAGAAGCCCGGCGATTGGCTGCATATCGATCTGGGTAGCGAACAGACTATGGATACGGTATTCATGAACTCCGGCAACAACGGCGGTGATTATGCTCACGGGTACGAAATCTACGTATCCAAAGATAACGAGAACTGGAGCGAGCCTATCGCAGAGGGAGCAGGAACATCTCCAAGTCTGTCCGTTGATTTGGGCATGCAAACCGCCCGTTATGTCAAAATTGTATTGACTTCCTCTGCAGACAGCTGGTGGTCGATCTCTGAACTAAAGCTTGCCCGATTTGGCAAACTTGAAGCAACACCAGAGCTCCCACAGCCCGTACCGCCTCCAGATCGCTCTTCATGGATCGTAACCGCCTCCTCTACTCAAGGAGCAGATGTTACAGCCAATATGCTGGACGGAAGTTCAGATACACTATGGACAAACGGTAGGAAGCAAACCAAAGGACAATGGATTACCATTGACCTCGGCCAAAAGAGTTTTTTCGATGCCATAGAATTGGACCCGGGCCATGCGAAAGAAGACTATCCGAGACAGTATCGGATTTATGTCTCGGATGACGGTGAACACTGGGGCACATCCATTGCGGGCGGCGAAGGCACGCCTGGACGCATGTCCATCACTTTCCCTGAACAGCAAGCACGTTATGTGAAAATGGTGCAGATCGGGGATTCCGATCAATGGTGGACGATCTCCGAGTTGTTTGTTCATCATAATGGAACGGGCAAACAAAAGAGGCTGCTGCCAGATGGCTGGTCCGTGACAGCTTCCTCCGGAGACGATGCATCGGCTATACTCGACGGCTCGGACCAAACACGCTGGACCTCCGGTCAGACTCAAACAGGCGGCGAATGGATTCAGCTTGATCTGGGAGCCTCGCAGCCAGTGAATCGGATTGTGCTGGACAGCGCGCACAGCCGGGAAGACTTTGCTCGCGGTTATGAAATATATACTTCTCTGGATGGAGAGCATTGGGGAAAAGCCTTGGCTTCGGGTGAAGGATCAGATGCGCTACTTTCTATCGCTTTTACACTGCATGAGGCACGTTATATTAAGGTCGTACAGACGGGTACCGATTCTCATTGGTGGTCCGTGGCTGAATTAGAGGTCTATACCGCTGATCAGACACCTTGGATATCCGAGGAACAGGATCATCTGCTACCTGCTGAACTGGATCGAACATCATGGACAGCGACTGCCTCCACCTCTGAAGATGTTGCGGCGATGCTCGACGACGATCTGAATTCACGCTGGACCTCTTCATCTGGTCAACATGCCAGTCAATGGGTCCAGATTGATCTGGGAAGCAAGCAGAGCTTCAGCCGCTTGACAATGGACTCAGGCAGCAGCAGCAACGATTATGCTCGCAGCTTCCAGCTTTTCACTTCTGATGATGGCGAACGTTGGGAAGGGGTTACGGAAGCACTGGGAACAGGACCTGTCATCTCACATACGTTCTCCAGACAAACGGCGCGATACATCAAAATTGCCTTGACCGCGGACACTCCCGAGTGGTGGTGGTCCATCGCCGAGTTAAAACTTTACCATTAATGTTATCATGATCTCTCCAACCATCTCTCTCCCGTCCTTGCGGGGCAGGGGTGGTTTTTCTTGATAAGGATGAAGCATACCTCATGTAAACTTCATGTTCCATATATCACCTTTATAGTAAGATATAGATTAATGTAAATATTATTAATTTCTAATCGATAAGGAGGGCTTTATTTGAAAAATATAATTGTCTTTGGTGCAAGCAAGGGATTGGGCGATGCATTTGTCAGAGGTGTGCCACAATCCGGTGATAAGGTCTGGGTGGTCTCCCGCAGCAAGCCGGAAAGTCTGTCCGTGGAGGATGGCGTCGAGCGAATATGGATTCAGGCTGATCTTTCCGAGCTTCAGGCCGCAGAGCAAGTTGCCAGCCAACTTCAAGGCGAGACGTTGGATGTGCTTATTTATAACGTGGGGATCTGGGAAAAGGAAGGATTTGAAGAGCACTACACGTTTGATAAGGATGAACCCGCAGATATCAGTCAGCTGATCCATGTGAATGTGACTTCTACAATTGTATGTATACAGGCTTTACTGCCTCAGCTCCGCCAGTCTGAAGCAGGCAAGATCATCCTGATTGGTTCAACAGCCGGTTTGAGCAATGCAGGCAGCAGCCAGGTTTCTTTTGTCGCCTCCAAATTTGCCATACGGGGTATTACGGAAGCTCTAAGAGAACATACGAGAAATGACCGCATCGCGGTGACATGCATCAACCCGGGAGAACTGGCGGCAGAAATTCCGTATGAAGACGGGATGGAACGTGCATTGGCCGAGTATGATGGGACCCGCATTCCCCTGCAGGACATGGTCTCCATCGTTCGATGTATCATCAGCTTGTCCAAAGCGGCCTGCGTGAAAGAGATCAACATGCCTGCATTAACGGATACGAACACCTAGATAGCAATGACATCTACACGCCTCAATCGGTCCGTTCACCGGAGTGCGCTCTGTATACACACGCTGGACAGAAGCCCGTTTACATTAATACATGCGACAAGTGCGCAATACCTATAGAATTCAGGCGTTCTTGCTCAGGGATATTTTCATATAACAAATGGGATTTTCCGGCCTTGTCCAGGTGATCACGCATAGCTGCAATTCGTCCTTTGTTAACATCAATAAAACGAAAATCGATTTGGCGTAAGTGCTCCAACCCTGTTAGTCCAGCAAAAGAATCCGCCTTGAGTGCCGTATTCATCTCTTTCAGTTCAATAGACTCCAAAGCACGGGCTGTCCATAGATGGTTGGTATCCCGCAACGATTTCATATAGTCCAGTTCGAGCTGTCTGAGAGAGGTCATATGGGAAAAGTCGCATAACTGCTCCAGCTTGGGCAAGGACAGATGCAGATATTCCAGCCCGCGCATCTGTTCGAGTCCCTGAATACTCGTCAGTTTGCGAACAGAGCTGAGCTTCAACATCGAGATGGTCGACTGTGTCAATACATCCAGTCCCCCTTTTAACTCACAGTGATCCAGGGATAGATACTGAAGCATAGGCAGTTCCGCTAACACATCAGCACTTTCGATCGTGCAGTTCAGAATGAGCGTATGCAGTTGGAGACATGCCGCAATGGAAGCAAATCCGTTGAATTTGCCACGCAGTTCAAGAAAGGTCAATCGTTTGTAGTGTTTAATAAAATCGAGCACGGTCGCCTTTGCAGGTGAATTCAATCTTAGAAACTGCAGTTGCTCCATCGCACCCAGTATCGTCAAATCCTGAGCCTGCGAAAGATCAAGCTGCAAGGCAGACACATGTTTCAACTGTGCCAGTCGCCCCAAAAATCCGGATGAATACACCCCTTTAGGGTCCATATGTGATATGTGCAGAATCAGATCCGGCCGGGCAAAGAATACTTTGGCATCGAGCTCGGCAAGGTCCTCGTATGTATCCGCGTCAACGCGAAAATGAACCGTTGCTCTGCGACGCAACAGATGCACCGCCTGGTGCATCTTTTCGGCATTCCATGGAACCCCCTGTATTGAAGCATGCCATAACTCACTCACAGATAATCCCCCTTTTCCATCCATAGTTCCAATTCATTCCATTATAAACAAGATCGACTGGATGAACCACCACCCATTCCCGTTTTTCATTCCTTTCCTCTTTTTTCATCCCTCCCCTTTCATCCTTCTCATACTCATGCCTTTCCTTTCCGTCGCTTTCAGGATTATTCGACAGAAATCTACATAAAACTATAGATTAAGCCGACATATAACTTAGGCGTTTTGAGCTTTTTATTAATCATCTGGGGAGATGGAATATGTCGAACATGTTGAACAAGTGGGGGAAAACGGGAGCACGGACATCCAGTATGGCAAATACGTTGTCCATTGTGCTGCTGATCATTATCGTAGTTGTCTTTGCCGTGCTGGGAACATTTATGTTTGCAAGCACACGAAACATTCTGGTGAAACAGCAGGAATCCATGCTCCAGACCAAGACACAAGCCATTGTTAGTGAATTTGATGCACTATTCAAGGAAAAAGGTGCACTGGTCAAGCAAATGTCCACCAACACATTATTTCAGCAATACATAGAAACAACAGCATCTGCTGCGGATGCGAAAAGTTCAACCTACGCTGCGGAAACACAGGCGACACTCGCCGCTATCGTTAAGGCAGAGCCTTCGTTTGCCGATGCCTGGGTCGCGGGTCTGGATGGAAAAGGCTTTTGGATTCAAAATGATGGTGTCGTATCTGCACCGGACTTTGATATCCAATCACGTCCATACTACAAGCCGGTTACCGACGCAGACGGACTTTATTTCTCCGATCCGTACATTGATATTGCAGCAGGCGATGTACTCATGGGTATCTTTTATCCGATCAAAGACGAAAACAATACCACGATCGGCTTTGCCGCAGCGGATATTGCATTCAAGGATATCCCGGCGATTATGGAGAGTTATTCCCTTGGAAGCACGGGCTATTCCATGTTGCTGTCCAAGAGCGGGGAAATTCTGTACCATCCGGATCAAGAGAAGGTATTAAAGGAGAACATCCTGAACAGTACGGGGGACATGGGAGACATCGGCAAGAAAATGCTTGCGGGTGAAAACGGCGTACAACTTATGAACGACAATGGGGAACGTCGATATATCGGCTACGCTACCAGCAAAGATACGGGATGGTCCGTTGGTCTGACTATATCCGAAGAAGAAGTTCTTGCGGAATTAAAAACATTCACGTGGATTACACTTGGCGGTTTTGCTGCAGCCACCCTTCTGCTTGTGATTATCTGTTACATTACCCTTCGCCGTCTGTTACGCTCCATACCACAGCTGCTGGCCAAGATTAAACAGATTGAACAAGGTGACCTGACTGTCAAACTGGATATCAAATCTAATAATGAAATTGGACAGATCGCCACCGGCTTGAATTCCATGGTGCAGAAAATTCAGGGCATGCTGCAAATGGTCGGCAGCTCGGCGCAAATCCTGAACCAGTCGTCGAATGATCTGCAAGCCATCTCCTCACGAACGGCTGTGACCATGAATGACACATCAACAGCCATCAACGAGATTGCCAATGCTACGAATTATCAGTCCATCGAAACGGAAAATATCTTACGCAAAACAGGCTCATTATCCAGCCAAATTGATGAAATTGCTACCGATGCGCAGGCTATGGGAACGGTCGTGCAGACATCTGCTGATCAAAGCAGCCAAGGACTTGCGGTCGTGGAACAATTATCGAAATGGTCCGAGGAAAACCACCTGTCCACCCAAGCAATGTCCTCTATTATCCAGGAGATTGACCTGAGTCGGAATGAAATATCCAGTTTTGTGGATACAGTCAAACAGATTGCCTCTCAAACGAACCTGCTCGCCCTGAATGCCTCCATCGAGGCTGCACGTGCTGGCGAACATGGAAGAGGATTTGCCGTCGTTGCCGAAGAGGTCCGCAAACTTGCAGAACAGACGGCTCAGGCAACAGAGGAAATCAACAAAAAGGTGAATGTTATTGAAGAGAAAACAACCCTGTCTGTTGAACATACCATGCGCGGTATGAAGATTGCGGAGGAGAATGCCAAATCCGTAGAAGATACCAAACATGTTTTCTTCAGTATTAACAAAGACCTGAAAGATCTACAGCAACGTATGATGCAGATTACCACTAATACCGCCAATGTACACAAACACAAAGATGAGATATTCCAGGCACTGGAGATTATCTCATCCACCACAGAGGAGAACTCGGCATCGACGGAAGAAGTAAGCGCCAGCACGCAGGATCAGCTGGATAGTATCGAACAGGTAGCGGATCTGTCGAAACAGTTGAACCAGCTATCTGGCAAACTGCAAGACGAACTAAGTCAGTTTAAAGTAAAGTCATGATCCGCAAGCTTTCCCCTGCTCTTCTCTTTTAGTCGCTGTCCATTTATTATTAATGAATATGCGTACGAAGAGGATTGGAGGCTGAATCATCATCATGAACTTTGCCAAACGAATGGATCATTTCAACGAAGGAATTTTCACCAGGTTGCTGGAGATCAAGCGCCGCAGACTGGAGAACGGTCAGCCCGTTATTGATCTCAGTGTGGGTACGCCGAATATCCCACCTGCGCAGCATATTATAACTGCACTATGCGAGGCCGCTGCTGATCCGGCTAATTATATATATGCTGTGAATGATCAGAGTGAGTTGCTGCAAGCTACAAGCGATTGGTACAAGCAACGCTATCAGGTCGAGTTAGACCCAGCAACACAGATCTGTTCCTTGCTCGGTTCACAGGAAGGGCTGGCACATATATCCCTCTCCATTGTCGATGAAGGTGATCTGGTGTTAGTCCCTGACCCCTGCTATCCAGTCTTTGCGGATGGACCGTTACTGGCAGGTGCAGAACTGTATTATATGCCGCAAAAAGAAGAAAACGGGTATGTTATTCAGCTTCAGGATATACCGGAAGATATCGCTCATCGAGCAAAATTCATGCTGGTCTCCTATCCTAACAATCCGACAACTGCGATGGCACCGGATCAGTTCTATCTTGACCTGATTGCCTTTGCCAAGAAGTATGATATTATCGTGCTTCACGATAATGCGTACAGCGAGCTCGTGTTTGACGGAAAGTCATGTGGAAGCTTCCTCGCATTCCCTGGCGCCATGGACGTCGGTGTGGAATTCAATTCCCTGTCAAAAACGTACGGACTGGCAGGAGCTCGAATCGGCTTCTGTGTGGGCAATGCAACCATGGTCTCCATGCTGAAAAAGCTAAAATCCAATATGGATTACGGGATGTTCCTACCGGTCCAAAAAGCAGCAATTGCCGCCATTACCGGTGATCAATCCGAGGTTGAACGGGTCAGAGCAATCTATGAACAGCGAAGAGACATCCTCTGTGATGGATTCAGCAATCTCGGTTGGCCCATCGCTAAACCTGAAGCAACGATGTTCGTCTGGAGCCGGATTCCGGCGCACTACGACAGCTCGGAGCAATTTGCCATGGATCTGGTTACACATGCAGGAGTCATCGCAACCCCAGGCAGTGCCTTTGGTCCTTCAGGCGAAGGTTACGTTCGATTCGCGCTTGTTCAGGATAATGAAATATTGCAACAAGCGGTACAATCCGTCGATGACAGCGGGATTCTGAAATCCAGCTAACGGGAGTACGATTCGAATGTGCTCAAGCAAAAAGTCCCCTCAAGGTCCACAGAGAGTAAGAGTTTCACGTTTGATAACGTGGTCTCTACTTCTTGTAGACGTGAGGGGATTTTGTCATTTGCAGATGAACTAGCCATTCATCGGGTAAGGTTATCTGTGGGTACCACGTCAGGTCCAATGATCCAATATCTATGCAACCGGGTTAAACAGGAACATAAGATCATGGCTGGAGGGCATACCGTGACAGCAAAAAGCCTGCTCGGGGAGCAGGCTTCAGGTTTGAACTTTTTTACACAGACTTGCGCCAGTTGGAACGATACATCAGATACAGGAAGTACGGCGTTCCGATGATCGCAATGAGTATGCCTGATGGAATCTCTGTCGGCGCCATAACGGTTCTGCCGATTGTATCGGCGAGCACCAGCATGACTGCACCCGCTAATGCGGATAGGAACATGGATCGTCTTAACTTATTCCCCGTCAGTAGCCGTACCATATGTGGTGCAATCAGACCGATAAAACCAACGGTTCCTACACAAGCAACCGCACCTGCTGCAAGTAATACACCCACTGTCATGGCCAATAATCGTGTACGACGTACTCCGAGACCAAGCCCGGATGCACTATTGTCGTCGAATACCAGCAGTTCGAATCTGCGTGCCAGCCACCAAGCCACCGGTACCAGAATAACTAAAAATAATCCGATAACCCTCACCTGTTCCCAGGTACGAGCATAGGTGCTTCCTGTCAGCCAGATATATCCGCTGCTACCGTAAACCGCACCACGGACAATCAGAATCTGAATACCTGCTCCAGCAATGGCAGACATTGCAATCCCCAGCAACACAACCGCCGAAGGGTTCAGTCCTTTCTTCCAGGCGAGGGAGAACACCACCACTGCAGCAATGGCTGCACCGATGATTGCCGCAATTGGCAGCAAGTATATCGGAAGACCCGGCCATAAGATGATGACCATCATCGCTCCAAGCCCTGCACCTGAGGACACACCAACAATTGAAGCATCTGCCAGCGGGTTACGTACCGCCATCTGAATGAGTACACCACTGATTGCCAGTGCAGCTCCTGCACCTGCGGCAACAAGTGTACGCGGAATCCGAAGCTGAATCAGCGCGGAGAACAGTCCATCCGATTGGAACAGACTTGGTAACCAATCGGCCAGGGGAATTCGCATACCGCCAAACATCGTACTGAGCAAGATAAGCACGACCGTTATGACTGAGAATAATACAGCCATCGGGCCAAATGCAAAGCGACGCGCAGCTCCTCCTGTGCTCATTGAAGTAGACATGCCTGATCCGTTTGCAGCCTTCATGCGTGTAAGAACAAGCCAGATGAGCCACGGTGCACCAATGATCGCCATAACGGCACCCGTTGGCAGTTCCATGCTGGAGTTATGCACCATCTTGGCGAGGACATCTGCTCCAACCAGGAGCGCTGCGCCCCATATGAACACACCGGGTAAAAGTAATCGGTTAGAACGTACACCACTCAATCGAACCAGATGAGGTGCAACCAGTCCCACGAAGCCAATCGGTCCGATTACACTGACAATCACAGCGGCCAGCAATACAGCAAGAATTAACCCTACTGCACGAGCCAATGTAACCTTTTGTCCCAAGGAAGAAGCCGTTGATTCATCCAACTCCAGCATATCCCACTGTCTGGACAGGATTAACGCGAGAAGGGTAATACCAACCACCCAAGGCAAAGCATAAAACACTCCACTCCAGTCATTCTGGACAAGTGTTCCGGAACCCCAAAGGAACAACCCTTGTGTCTCCATGGAGAAAAAAATATGTAATGCACTTGTAAATGAACCAAGCACCATCGATACAATCATACCGGACAACGCAAGTCGAACCGGGCTTGATGTTCGTCCGCCGCCCATGAAATAAGCCGCAAATGCTGCCAGCAAACCACCTAGTGCTGCGAAAAGAAAAGGCGACTGACTTAATAGACCTGGAAAAGCGATAGCTCCCAGCACCACCACAAAGTACGCTCCTGCATTAATGCCCAGCGTATCTGAAGCAGCCAATGGATTACGAGTAATCGTTTGCAGCAAAGCGCCCGCAACAGCCAGTGCGCCACCCGCAAGAATACCGATTACTGTACGCGGCATGCGCAAGTCCCAGACCATATTGTGCTCTAATGAATCCTGTCTGCCTGTAAGAGCGTCCCAAACGACATGCAAAGGAATGGAAGCTTCTCCATAACACAGACTTACAAAAAAAAGCACGATGAGAGCGGTTAGACCGCCCCCATATATGCTTATTGTGCGCCAATTCATAGCTGGCTTAGATCCTTGAACCGAACTCATTTGGTAATCGCCTCGACTACCCCATCAACCAATACTTTGGAGGAGATCGGTCCACCAAATGTCCATGTTGTACTATCGAGTTGATATGTGCGTTTTTCCTTCACAAAGTTCAGTCCGTTCCATACCGAGTTATCTTTCATGGCTGTGCCAAAGACGTCATCGTCTGGTTGTGTAATATAAATGAAGTTACTGTCCTTTACATCGGTTAAGGATTCAATACCTACTGTAGAGAAGCCATAGTTCTCAACTTTATCCGGCTTCCATTCGTTAACCAGTCCGATTTTGTCCAAAGTACCAATCACAACCGAGTTATCGGTAAACATACGCAGGCTGACTGCATTTTGATATGTGAACGCTTGCGTCAGTGCAAAGTTGAAGTTTTCTTTCCCCGCAGCAGCCAGTTTTTCTTTGGCTTCTACATAGTGTTGATCGAGATCACTCAGAACTTCTTTTGCTTTGTCTTCTTTACCGAGAGCTGTTGCAATGTTATTAAAGATCTCTGTCATCTTGTCATAATCATAGCCGTCACCATCATACGGGTCATATTCAATCGTTGGAGCAATTGCATTCAGCTGATCGTAGACCGCCGTGTTATTATCCGCATTGGCAATGATCAGATCTGGCTTCAATGCAGCAATAGCTTCCAGGTTGGGTTCACTGCGTGTTCCGATATCCGTTACACTGTCATCCAGTGCTGCTTCGGATGTTACCCACACTTTATAGTTAGCGTTATCTGCGTTACCTACTGGTTGAACACCCAGGGCAACGACATCTTCCGTATATGTCCATTCAAGCGTAACAACACGTTCTGCTGGCTTGTCCAGCTTAAGCTCTCCACGTTTATGCTTCACGGTAACAGGACCTGCTGTCTCTTCAGCCGGAGCACTACCCGAGCCACTACCTTGACTTGTATCTGTTGTAGTCGTGGTTTTACCACAACCCGCCAAAACCAGCACAAAGGCCAGCATAATCAACAGTCCATTCAACCCTTTTTTCATATCTCTTTTCTCCCCTGTTAATATGTATTTATATGATAACAATTATCATTATCACTATTGGATTATGCCGTAGGAATGAATTTTTGTCAATGGAAAGTACCTTATTCCCATTCTTTTATCAAATAAAAAAGGAAAGAATAGCTCAAAAGCCATCCTTCCCTTCTATTGATTGCTGTTAACTCAACTGCATCGTAGTGATGCATGTATTATCATTTTCATATGTAGACAATTGCGTTTCTGCAACCTTTCCATCTCCAACAATACGAATCAGATAGGTTCTGTCTCTAGGCACCCAAAAATCCATAAATCCGTTTGCACCAGACTTAATTACTTCATCTTTCATAAAAGTGTTGCCTTGAGAATCGTGAATGGTAACGCTAAATTCCTTATTGCTCATTTCCCCCTGACAACCGGTCAAGCTATGAATTGCACAGGGATGGGTCTGGTCCACATAGGGTGCAATGGAAAGGAAAAATTCATTTTCAGGCAAATCATATGTAATGGTTTTTTCATCTTGATCGGTGACGATTAACTGTTTGGCATTAATGGAGGCAGATTCCGGTGTCTCTTTTCCTGTGCTGATATCTTCCACCAATTTTCGGATGTTGGGCGCATTGGCTGTGCCCGCCTCATCCTTGCCCGTATTGTTTGCAAACAGATAGGTTCCGATTACAATCACAACTGCAACACTTGCAATGATCCACATTTGTTTCTTCATTTGGAGTCCATCTCCTCGTCCGTTTTGGTTTATTATAAGGGAGAACACAGTGATACGGACAGTTTACGACACCAAAGTAACCATATATTCACATTTTTGTATTGTAGCAAGAGTAATTTGCTGCCTGTGCACTGTATCATTGATAAGTAAGGGAGGTTGTGTATATGTTTAAGTCTCCATCTGTATCTGACACCGATCGAAGAGTACACAAATCCAAACTGGCTCTGAAAACAGCCCTTCTGGAATGGATGTCCCGTAAGCCCTTGGCCAGTATAACCATCACCGATATTGTCAAATCCGCCGATTTGAACCGCAGCACATTTTACAAGCATTATGTATACAAAGAAGACCTGTTTGATGAATTGTTAAATGACGTGATTGACGATCTAAAATTAGCCTATCGAGCACCCTATCAGCATTTCCGAGATTTCGATATTAAGGACCTTAACGCCTCAGCAATTCAAATTTTTGACCATGTGCTGGCTCATGCCTCCTTCTATACATTGCTGGTTAATTCTAACGTGCTACTGGATTTCAGGGATACACTCTATATAACACTTAAGAACTTGTATCTGGAGGATGTAACCGATCTGTCGCCTGATCCACGGTTGGATAAGGAACTTCTCGCCTGTTATCAGGCTAATGCCGTTCTTGGTTTAGTTACGGGTTGGGTGCAAAGCAATTTCAAATACAGCGCCTCCTATATGGCTGAACAACTGTTGGAATTCACACGCATGAACCGATCCCAAGAGATTTATCGGTCTAATCTCCATTCTGCAACGAGTCCATCAAGATAACGTTACGCCATAACTCTGTAGTGGGATCTGTTGTTAAAAAGAGGTACTGTCTCCCTTGAAGCTTGAGATACAGTACCTCTTTAATATGTCGAAACGTTTATTTTAATTAGTTGCTGATCCATCCACCATCTACAGGCAACTCAACACCTGTAATGAATTTGGATTCATCAGATGCCAAAAACAGGTAGGCGTAAGCAATATCCATAGATTCACCAGCATGTGGAGGCAATGGAGCAAGATTTTTGTAATTCTCCCCCATCTCCACCTGTGATTTGATGCCTGCTTTCTCCACCATACCCGTAAACACAGCACCCGGATGTACGGAGTTCACACGAATATTGTCTTTGGCAAACCACTGTGCCCCGTGTTTGGTCAATGAACGTACAGATCCCTTGGAAGCACTATAAGCCGCGCCCTGGGCATCCGCTATTCCACCAATGATTGCTGCAATGGAAGAGGTATTAACGATCGAACCTTGTCCATTCTTCTGCATATAAGGAATGACTGCCTTCATGCCGAGCCATACACCTGTACCATTAATGGACATAACCTTGTCCCAATCCTCTAACTCAGCTTCCAAAATGCCTTTGGCCATATGAATTCCCGCATTGTTGACCAGAATATCTATTTTGCCGTATTTCGATACGGTTTCTTCCACAACAGCTTTCCAGGACTCTGGGCTGGACACATCCAGCTTCAACGCAATGGCTTCACCGCCACCAGCTACGATCTGTTTAACCTGTTCCTCCAAAGCTTCGACTGCCACATCGGTAGCCACTACCTTGGCTCCTTCTTTTGCAAATAATTGAATACCTGCCAATCCCATTCCACTTGCGGAACCGGTTATAATTGCAACTTTTCCAGTTAATCTGCCCATTCATATCATCCTTTCCTATTACGATGAGTGCCTCATTACGACACCCAATCTATTAACACCTTTAGTATACGGATGAAATGAAAGCTCTTTCAATCAGCAAATAGACAGGCTTTTGTGGGATAACCGATAATGTGTGCTTCCTTTTGTCTGTTATGTCAAAGTTAATCCACAAATCTAAACCAATCTGTTGTTTTCACTCTCATACTGTATTCCATCTCAAGGTGCCATAATCCGGTCTGCCATTTCCTCGGCTTGCAGCACCGCAGACAACGGGTCGGAGAGGAAATATCTATTCCAGTCAAGGCTAATAATCTGGCAGTGATCTGTCTCGATAGACTTCTGCCATGGTTTGCCTGAAGCTTGATCAAGTTCGTGTCTTGGACCATTATCCAACACCAACAGGTAGTCCTCCAGGTACCCACCTACCGCACTCCGCGCAATATCCAGGTATTCCAGGCCCGGCTCCAATAGTTCCTGGCGAACCTTGCCTGCTGGCTTCAAGTTCAGTAATCCGTAGGCTGCCTTACCTCCACGAGTTCCCGTATTTCCCACAAGGGTAATATGTTCTCCCCAGTTCGGATCAATGACGGTAAATGTCTTCTCTGCGGAGACCTTGCCCGGGATCGTTTGCTGCAAAGTATGTACTCTCCGCCCGTATTCGTTAATCCATGTTTCGGCTTCTGTCTGGCGATTCAGAATACGTCCCATCTCTCGAATCTCCTCCGCGACAGAGCCGTAACCAGTCCCTCCATAGACCACCGTTGGTGCAATTCTGGCATAGGAAGCGTAAGCAGCACGATTCCAGGTGATAATCAAATCGGGCTCCAGTTCAAGCACTTTTTCGAGCGAGATAAAATTATGATTGCCGATATCCTGTACTTGATCATAGATATAAGGCTCCAGCATTTGGTTACTTTCAATGAGTGAATGCGGCGCTCCGAGAGGCGTCACTCCCAATGCCAGTACTTCTCCCAAATTCCAGTCGACGACAACACGGCTAGGCTTGTTAGGTATCGTAATCTCGCCCATGCTTGTGGCAAGCATCCGAGTTCTGGCTCTTGGTACCGCGGGCGCTGGGGGTTTCCTCACTTGGACTCCTTTCAAATCTACAATCTCCTGTTCTGGCCAGGTCTGGTCGGCTTCAAGTATGGGTACCGTTCGTTCGCTCCATCCCGAATAATGACTTTCCAGAACGGCAAGTGGTTGGAATGTTTGCAGGGCTACATCTGGAGCACTGCACTCTCGACGCTTTCTGTAAAACTCAGGAGATACACCATAATGTTTCTTGAAATAACGACTTAGCGTGTAGCCGTTCTCATAGCCTACTCTCTCCGCGATTTCCTGTAAGGTCCCATTCGTGCTCACCAGTAGTTTTAATGCCTGTTCCATCCGAATCTGTGACAGCACACGGCTGGGACTCGTATTTAATTGAAGCTGAAACAATTGATTTAGATACCTTGGACTACAATTCAGCATTTCAGCTACCTGTTCTATCTTGAGTGGTTCCCCGAAGTGACGTTTCATATAATGCACCGCTTGATCTACCCGATCCAGCTTAGCATCGTTAAACTTCTGCTCCTGCATTTGTTTCAGCATCTCGGCGAGCCATTGGTAGAACAGCGCCTTGGTTTGAATCCGGCCTGCTGACTGTAGTTCATTCCATTGTCTGTATATCAACTGCATGATTTCAATTAATGGCAATGGACACGCTGGTTCAAAACCAAAACTTACTTGCAAAGACTCCGACCCAGTATATGTTTGGGATCTTTCAGTATTTGGCTTCTCTGACTCTGGTGACGAATAAGACAACATATGTATTTCCATCGGCTTCTTAGCCAGACAATCCAGGCGCGTTCCTTTGGAGGCGTGCAGAATATATGTCCCTTTAATGTGATGCATCGCCTGACCAAGCCAGATCTTCCCCTTGCCATTCGTAATTAGTAAAAAAGCATTCGAGGGAAGCGTCCACGTATTAGGATCTTCACTGATGTTAACGGTCATAATCCGAATATCCAGTAATCGGATTGTTATATGCTCCCATAATGCCCCGTATTCTTCTATGTTCATCGTCATGGACCTTTCTTTGTGTTTCCTCGTTACCACATCCAAAGCTTCGCCTCATCATATATGATAATCATTCTCAGTTCAACCTGTCGATTGAGTTCTGAAATGGTTATGCTTCCGCTTCCGAATTGGTTATTGTGCAATCGTTAGATTGTCTCTAGAGTTATATTAAATGAAAATCATTATCAATTAGAAAGAGGGTTCGTCATGTTGTTTAAGAAAGCTTGGTATCGTATCACCCTGCCTGTTTTGCTGATCATGGCCGTATTCATTAGTGGTTGTACCCAGAAAGAGACCGTGAAACCTGGGGCGACAGAAACAGGAAACACCGCACCGCAAACAAGAACACTCTCCACGATGATGGGAGACGTTACAGTCCCCCTCAACCCGGAGCGGGTTGTCGTTGATTGGAATATAGGACATGTTCTGGCTGTCGGCGTAACACCAGTTGGTGTGCCGAGTAGCCTGCTGGATTATGGAGTATTCCTGCGTGACAAACTTGTGGATAGCGCGGATTTGGGTAACCACAGTGAGGTTTCACTTGAGAAAATGGTAGAGCTGGAACCGGATCTGATTATCACATGGGACCAGGAGAAATTTCAGACCTATTCCAAAATCGCTCCGACTGTCGTATTCGTACCCGATCAGTATGCTTCCATGGAAGCAGAAGTGACAGCCATGGGCGAGATTCTGAACCGCGAAGCAGAAGCTATAACTTGGAACGAATCATTTAAACAACGGATCGCAGCAGCTCAGGCCAAAATTAAAGGTGTCATTCCGGATGGTGCCACCTTCACCGTTGCCGATTTTAACTTTTTGAAGAACCCAGCCATTATCGGCAACAGCGCCAATCGTGGTGGAAGAGCAGCCTATGAATTGCTTGGACTAACTCCGGCACCCAAGGTAAAATCAGATCTTCTGGACCAAGGCAAAGAAAACCTGGAAGCTAGCGCGGAGGTCTTTGGAGAGTATGTAGGTGATTACCTACTGATGATGGTTACAGAAGGCACGAAAGATCACTCCCTGTTGCCTACCGTCTGGGACAATCTGCCTGCGGTGCAGAACGACCATATCTACAAACTGGATATTCATAAATATTTCACTGCTGATCCCTATACCTCCATTCTACAAGCCGAAGAGATCGCAGATCGACTCGCAAGTGGACAGACTGAGCTGAATTAGCGCGAGTTTTCAATTCTAGTGAGGCCCGAAACCGAACCTGAACGTGTTCAGCGTAGGCAAGCGCACTGAATCCTGAATGTATGAGAACGTACCTTTCAAGTGCGAGCAGGCACTGACGAATCTGAGACGTCTTATTCAACGATTTGAAGCGCCTACAGAAACCTAAAGAACTTGAGACACTCTATATCCGATTAACAAGCCGTTTTCAGTTTTTTTATAAGGGGATTTTGGTAGATAACGTGTCTGATGGACCTTACAATTTAAGAAGATGAGCTGAAGGCCAAATAAGATGTCCTGAGTTCCTTAGAAAATCATCTATCCATTCGCCAAGATCGGCAGTCTGGAGATTCAAGACCGTTTATCCATCTCAGCGTATCCTTATTGATAATAGTGACATGTTCAAACCAAATAAAACAGCGCCACCTCGTTCTGGTGGGCGCTGTTTGTGTAAACTTTTTTTGAAGCCCGACACAATTTCGAGGAGATCTCGAAATTGTGTCGGGCTCTTCAGATTGCCTTCCATTCACGCAAACCTATCTACGTATTGGAGAGCGCTTTGTTTTTCTCATAAAACCGGGCATTGTGAGAAGATACCCCTGCCATATCGGAAGCAGCAGGTTCCAGATACGTCTTGGCACTGTTGACTGCGAGCACCGCATCGTTAAAAGCACCTGCGATCAGCCTGACTTTGCTTCCATAAGTAATGAAATCACCTGCTCCGAATATGCCTGGAATGTTGGTACGCATGCGCTGATCAACGGACACGCCGTAATCTTCACGCGCCAGTCCCCATTGCACAAGGTTACCGAAATCACGATCATATCCGTGGCTTACGACAACTTCATCCACTTCAACATGTGTGATCTCACCAGTTTCTACATGGGCCAACTCAACACGATCGATTTTATCACCTGTACCGTATAAGCGTGAGATGTTAAATGGCGTCATGACGTTGGCCTGAGCTTTCATCTGAGCAACTGGCGACTCGTGTCCGGTAAATTCATGACGTCTGTGTGCCACCGTAACTTCACTTGCTATTTTGCCCATTTCATTCGCCCAGTCGACTGCGGAATCACCACCACCCGAGATCAGAACACGCTTCCCGGCAAATCGGGACAGATCCGTTATCGTATAGTGCAGATTTGTCAGCTCATACCGATTGGCACCCTCGACATCCAGCTTTTGCACCTGGGTCATGCCTCTGCCCGCACATAACAGGATGGTACGTGTGTAATGGCGCTCCCCTGTTTTAGACATGAGTACAAATACACCATCTTCACGTCGTTCAAGCTCAGCAATTTCCTGCCCAAATACAATCGTTGGATCGAACGTTCTCGCTTGTCTCTCCAGCGATTCAATCAGCTTCTCACAGCGAATCGGATCAACCCCGCCCACATCCCAGATCAGCTTCTCCGGGTATGTACGCATGAATCCGCCGAGTTCCTGTTTGGCTTCGATGATCTTGGTACGCATGGCTCTCATGCCACTATAAAAGGAGGCGTACATTCCAGCAGGTCCCCCACCAACGATGGTAATATCGTAGATATCCAATTGTGTCTCCATCGTCATCTATGGCACCAACTTTTCAACAACATAGTCCATCAATTTTACAGAGCCAATTGGACCCACACCCGATACGAATTGGCTTGTCTTCAACGGGAAGACATGATCATTCTTCACAGCCTCCAGATTCGACCACACCTGGCTTGCTTTGAGATCTTCCATAGATTTCTTCGTGTCATAACCTACGAGGGTTCTGTCTTCCAGGAAAATATAATCCGGATTCATCTCAGGCAAGAATTCCAGAGAGAACTGGCTAAACCAATCTGTAGAGTCTTTGATCGCTTCAGGACTATTCAGACCCAGGATATCATAGAAGAAAACACTGCTGCTTCCTCCTTTGGGACCCATGAAACGGTAACGATTGTGCTCTACCCGGAGAACCAATACGGTCTTGTCTCCCAGGGCTGTCGCAATTTTCTCTTTCGCTTGTGAGGCTTTCTCATCGAATTCAGCCAGTACTTTGGCAGATTCTTCGTTCTTGTCAAATATGGCAGCCAGCTTTGGCATAGCACGTTTCATTTCACTGTTGGCATCAAGTGCCACTGTAGGAGCGATTTTGGACAATTCATCATATACGCCCTGTTCCATACCTTCGCCAGCGGTAAGAATCATATCCGGTGACAACGCAAGCAACTGCTCATAATTATATTGATATTGCTCGACTTCAATGATCTGGACCCCGTGTTCTTTCAAATAATCAGGGCGGTATTCCGCTTCAACTTCTGGAGTTAACAAAACGATTTGGGGTGTAACACCCATTTCAATCAGATACTCGGCATAAATCGAATCAAACACAACCAGATTTTGAGGATGAGTTGGAATCGTTACTTCTCCAAACTGATCCTTCACCACCTTAGTCCCACTTTCAGTCGCTGTTTCTTCTGCAGTACTCGCTGCTCCTTCAGTTGAAGCCCCTGCTGTTCCAGCTGTAGCATTCTCTTCCTTGGTTCCACCGGAACATGCCGCCAACATCATACTGATCACCAACAGCATGATGCCCAACCCTTTAAATCTTCGTGACATGATATACTTCGCCCCTTATGTATATTGATAATGATAATTATTATCAAATAGTATCAAATAAGAAGTGTTGCTTCCATAGCATATCGTGCGTATTCAGTTGGATTATTGTGCTCTCTCATGAAAAGATTCCGCAAAATGGCGAATGATCTGATTAAGAATCAGAGTGTGTCCCGTTATTCCGTGACCGTCTACCCACAGGTGAGTATCTACGTAAAATACCCGATTATTTTTCACAGCCTTCAGCTCGTTCCATTGCGGACTCTCCCATAGTTTCCTCATATTCTCTTCAGCACTGAAGTGCTGCATGATTCGCTTCTCCACAAAGAGGTAATCGGGATTGGCTTGTTTGAGCAGTTCAAGCGAACAAGGGTTAAACCATGCTGTACCTGAATCCAGTGCTTGCGGCAGTGTTAATCCAAGCTGTTCATATAACAAGTGTGATACCCCGTGTGAATGCCCACCCAGATATCGATAACCAAATGCTTCTACCCTCAGCAGCATGACAGTGGACGCGGATTGGATGAAGGGTTGCAACTGTCGCTTAGCTACGCTGACTTCGTGTTTCATCTGCTGATGCAGTCTATAAGCCTCATCTTCTTTATAAAACCAGGCTGCCAATTGATTGAGCATTGGTTCTACATCTTGATGAAGTCCGGTTAGAATCGGTGCAATTGTGCGCAGTTCCCTTTTGACCTCTTCCGTCAATACGTTTCCAATCAACATCTCCGGTTGAACTTGTCGAACAAGTTCTATCTCCACCTCATACTGTGTCACCTCCAGCATCTTCACTCCATGAGCGGTAAATTGTTCACGGTGATGTGGAGACAACAGGATCGGAGTTACCACTACGGCATGGGGGATGACACCCAGATGAATCATAATTTCTGCACAGATTGGAGAAAGTGATACGATTTTGCGCTGCTTCATCGTCTGCCTATATATCTTAGGTGATACGCCAGTCAATTGTTTGAAGCGCCGGCTAAAATAATGAGCATCTTCAAATCCAGACTTTTTGGCAATATCCTGTGAGGTTGCAGCGGTTAATATCAGTTCTTCCTGCGCGCGATAGATCCGGTAGTGTGCAAGATAATCCAGAGGTGGCTTACCATATCGCTCACTAAATTTGCGGGAGTAATGCCATGGACTGATTCCGGCAATCTGAGCTAACTGTGTACGTGTAATGACCTGATCATAATGCTGCTGCATGTAGTCAATGGAGCGAAGTATACCGTGTTCTGGCTTCAACTCGTCATCCGGTTGTTTCCGATATAGATTACTTAACAACTCATATAACAAATGCTGATTGCCAACCCTTTCTGCACTCTGATCCTGTGTATGCACTTCACTCCAATGCTGAATGATACTTGCCAGACTTCCACCGGACAGTTGCACTTTCTGATACGCCTCTCCTGACGGTAACCGCCATTCGAACTTCTGAGCTTCCCGTCTATCATGCAGCACCGAATATGTATCGAACTGAACATGCCAGCCTGCCAGATCCAGGTTGCCACCTTCAATGACCTCCATTACGGAGTTCTCTTCAACCGCAATTAATTCTCCATAGGAGACGTGAACTCGGTGTCCATTTATATTCCAGATCGCTTTTCCATCAATGATAAATATCAAGGTGTGACTGAAAAAGTGATGCAGCTCGCCTTTTGTTATCCATGCGTTGCTTAGTGCATTCGTTGACTTCCATTGAGCAATCCATTCCATGTTGTCAGACATAGGTTATCCTTTCAAAGGGATTAGTAATCCAGATTTATAGTTTTCACTATATCAAAATACATGACAACTCCATAACCAACAAGGTATGGCTTGAATAACATGGAGGACAGCGATTATACATTTCATACTTACATTAATCAGAAAAACACAACAAAAAAGCCCGTACCACAAGGCACAGGCTCTTTCTTACAACTTTAATACTACTTTTCAATGCTACGTTTTACGTATTACTCAATGCTGGCTTTCGGTGACCCCTGTCCCCGTTTCTGTCCTTTTCCTGCCATCCAATACGTTAGTCCACCTGAGACACCAAACGCAATAACCACACCAATGCAAGTGTGTAACAGATTCAGGCTACCCTCTTCGATGAAGAGCGGGAGGCTGACCAAGCTCGGATTCCCCACCATAGCAAATGCCTTGACAGATAACAATCCGAAATATAGTCCACCCGCAGCTCCACCCAGCAATGCCGCATAGAAAGAGGATCTTTTTCTCATGTTGACCGCATACAATGCAGGCTCTACAACTCCAAGGAGGGCTGTTCCAGTAGCCCAGAAAGCAAGTCTTCTGGATGTTGGCTCTTTCGAGCGGATTCCGTTTGCAAGCGCAGCCCCCGCTTGTCCAACAATCGCCACTAACATGGCAGCAATCACCATAGAACCACCATTCATAACCATTTCATTAATGATGATGGCAATCAGCCAGTAGTGTAATCCCATAATTAACATCAGTGAGAAGACAGCTCCCAGTAACATCACCGACAACACTGGAGCATTAGCTACTAGTGAATTCAATGCCTCCGGCAGATATTCATCAATCCAGGTGCCGACTGGACCAAGTATCATCAATACTAGCGGAACAAGAATCAGTAACGTCAGGAATGGAGCAACCATCCCTTTGGAGAATTTTGGACTCCATCGTTCAACGACTCTTTCCAATAAGGCGGCTGCACAGATCGTTAGAATGACCCAGATGGGCGTAGAGTAAAAAGCAGGCTGAGACACAAGTGGCAAACCCAGGAAATGCACCTCTTTTTCCCCTGACATCAGCATGGTCATCTCCGGATAAAACATGAGTCCGCCAATAGATGCTGCAACATAGATATTGCTCTTCAACCGATAAGCTGTGCTGATTGCTACCAATATAGGCAGTACATAAAATACACCGTCTCCAATGATCCTGAAGATCGTAAAGGTCTGGCTGTCCATCAATGCTGAAGAGTCGGCAGAACTGTACGTATCCATTAACGCAATAATGGCGACTATAATTTTAATAACAGCGGCTCCGAGAATCGCAGGCATCAAGGGCCTGAATACATCGGATACAAAATGTAAGATCGAGAATCCGTTTTTCTTCGCGTGTCCCGCTTCCTGCAACGCTGTCCCTGTCGAATCCCAAGCGTCCATACCCAGTAACGTATTGTAGATGAGTGAAGATTCATCTCTTATTACCAGATGACAATGCTCACCTGTTACCCGAATATTTGCTACAACATCTGCGGAGGTAAGAGCCGACATGTTCAACTGTGTACTGTCCTTCAGTACCAGTGTCGTTGTGTCCTTATCATGTTCTACGAGCTTAATGTTCTCCTTGCCACCTGCGAGTTTCAACCAATCTTCAATTTGTGTGTCATGCATTATGTACGATCTCCTCATATTACGGTAAACCCGTGTTTTGTGATGTGTTATGATCTAATATGCCTCTATCTATATACACATTTCCATGAAAAAACTTCAATAGGATAAAAAAACTAATTTACCTGACATTTCATGTTCATTTATACAAGGTATATGGACCTATGAAAGTCGAAAAAGCAAAAAAGCCTACTTTTATGTAGGCTCTTATCCATCTGTACTTATGAGTCATACTCTTCATACTCACAACCGACATTCGCAGTCATCAGATGATGTTGCACGTAAATATACATCCTCATCCTATGACAGTGCCAACATCGCGTTCATATCTTCTTCTGCCGTTATAATTAACTTTAGACCAAACATATCTACGAGTACATCCAAGACACCTTCCGATATAAACTCAGGCGGTTTTGGTCCAATACGAATGTCCTGAATGCCAAGGCTGAACAGGCCAAGCAGGATCGCAACTGCTTTTTGCTCAAACCAGGACAGCACAATGCTGACAGGTAACTCGTTCACGGTACAGCCAAAAGCATCCGCCAAAGCCATTGCAATTTTCACCGTAGAACCGGAATTGTTGCATTGACCCAGATCGATATAACGCGGTATACCCGTGTCTCCAACCGTACCATAATCCACATCGTTGAAGCGGAACTTACCACAGGAAGTCGTCAGAATTACGGTATCATTCGGCAAGGATGTCGCAAGTTCACGATAGTAGTTGCCACCTTTGCCTGGCGCATCACAACCAGCGATAACGAAGAATCGACGGATATGCCCGTCTTTCACCGCTTGAATAATCTCGGGCGCAAGCCCAATCACGGTCTCATGATGGTATCCTGTCGTTAAAACTTGCTCGGACTGTACATTAGCCGCAGGCAGTGACAATGCGCGTTCAATCAGGGGTGAGAAGTCATCCTCTGTAATTTTGGCAACGCCCTCCAGACCCGCCACTTCGTATGAGAAAAAGCGGTCTGCATATGTGCCTTTGATCGGCATAACACAGTTCGTCGTTGCGAGAATAGCACCCGGGAATTGTTCGAACAGTCTGCGCTGATCGTACCATGCTTTACCGATATTACCCTTGAGATGGGCATATTTCTTCAGCGCCGGATAACCGTGTGCAGGCAACATTTCCGAGTGGGTATAGATGTTGATTCCTTTCCCTTCAGTTTGACGAAGCAACTCCTCCAATGCATACAGATTATGCCCTGTTACCACGATGCACTGTCCTTCAATCTGGTTCTGGCTAACCGTAATCGGTTGCGGTACACCAAAGCGGTCCGTGTGCGCACGATCCAACACATCCATAATGCGGATTGCTGCATTACCTACCTTCATCGCCATCTCCAGATGTTCCTGTACATTAAAATTCGAGTTCGTCAATGTCATGTATAATGCCTCATGTGTAATCCGATCCACCTCAGGATCAGAATATCCCAACTGGCGTGCATGTGTCGCATAAGCAGCGATGCCTTTTAACGCAAAAATCATCGTATCCTGCAAACTTGCGATTGTTTCGTTTTTGCCGCATACCCCTACCACGGTACACCCGCCACTCGGCGTCTGTTCGCACTGATAACAAAACATATGGTTTCCCCTCCAAACTTAGATTAAACGCAGTTCGTTATGTAATAGCGTAACAGACCCTGATATGAGCTAGTGTGATGGTGCACACAGTTTCTGATCCAACATCTATATTTGGTTCTCCAGATTATCATCCAAACTGGAAATAATAACATTCAAAAAAAGGCATATCTCGGATCATTATGAAAAATACTGTGTACAGCTAAAAACGTATAAATCCATAATCTTAAAAAAATACGAAAATGAAACGATTCTAGATTTTGCCCGTAAGGGTAATACACAGAGAAATCTAATATTCAAGGAGCTGGTCAATTGCAACATTACAGACACAGTGCGGAGGAAACCCTTCAGGATGTACAAAGTTCCTCCAAGGGACTTACGACCTCCGAAGCTGCCAAGAGAATTGAAACGGAAGGATATAACGAGTTAAAAGGTAAAGATGCAACACCCGTCTGGAAATTGTTCCTCGAAAATTTCAAAGATCCGATGGTCATCGTGCTGCTGATTGCAGCCGCGGTACAGGTTGTACTTGGACACCTGATTGAATCATTGATCATATTCCTGGTTATTTTGCTCAACGCGGTGATCAGTGTAGTGCAGACCAAAAAAGCCGAGAGTTCACTTGACGCGCTGAAACAAATGTCTGCACCTGAAGCCAAGGTCATTCGTGACGGGCAGAAAAAAACCATTCCAGCGAGGGAACTCGTTCCCGGTGATATTGTTATGCTGGATGCAGGTGATTATGTCCCGGCAGACGGGCGTATCCTGGAATCAGGAAGTTTGAAAATCAACGAAGGCATGTTGACCGGAGAGTCCGAAGCTGCGGAGAAACACGCCGATACCATCCCGGATGAGGCTCCAATCGGAGATCGTCGCAATATGGCCTTCAGTGGCTCACTGGTCGTATATGGACGGGGCATGCTTGTCATTACAGGTACAGCTCTCAAAACCGAAATCGGCAAAATTGCCGAACTGATTGAAAATGCCGAAGCCAAGAACACACCATTACAGCGCAAGTTGGAATCATTTAGCAAAAAACTGGGCTTTTTCATCCTGGGCTTGTCGATTCTCATCTTTGGCATTGAAGCCGGTCGTGTATGGTTGACCGAAGGTACGGAGAATATCGGGCCTTCCATCGTAAATGCACTGATGTTTGCCGTAGCTGTTGCGGTTGCTGCCATTCCTGAGGCCTTATCCTCCATTGTGACTATCGTATTGTCACTCGGAACAAATAAGATGGCCAAACAACATGCGATCATTCGTAGACTGCCTGCCGTTGAGGCGCTCGGCTCTGCCAGTATCATCTGTACGGATAAAACAGGAACGCTAACTCAGAATAAGATGACTGTCGTTGATTATTACATTCCCCATGGCACCAAGGACGAATTCCCCGATGATCCCGATCAGTGGTCGGAAGAGGAACGGCGTCTGTTACATATTGCAGTGCTCTGCAATGATTCAAATATTAACCAGGAAGGCAAGGAATTGGGTGATCCAACCGAAGTGGCCCTCATTGCCTTCAGCAACCGGGTGAACAAGGATTACAATGAAATCCGTGACCAGTTCCCGCGTGAAGCTGAGCTTCCTTTTGACTCGGATCGAAAGCTCATGAGTACGGTGCATACCTTTGAGGGACAGACGGCTTTGCTGACCAAGGGTGGACCTGATGTGCTGTTCAGTCGCTGTAGTCATGTGTTTATCAACGGTGAGGTTCAGCCCCTCACACCTGAGATTCGCACACAGTTTGAAGAAAAAAATGAGGCCTTCTCGAAACGTGCCTTCCGTGTGCTGGCCTACGCGTACAAAAAATTCGATGATAAAAACCAGGTCACCATTGATGACGAGCATGATCTGACACTGGTTGGTTTGACAGCGATGATTGACCCACCGCGTGAAGCGGTATACGGTTCTATTGAAGAGTCCAAAAAAGCGGGCATTCGCACCATCATGATCACTGGAGATCACAAAACAACGGCTCAGGCGATCGGTGTGGATATCGGCCTTGCCGAACCGGATGACCTCGCCATTACCGGAGCCGAACTGGACAAAATGTCTGATGAGGAGCTGGATCAACAACTTGAACATATCTCGGTTTACGCCAGAGTATCACCTGAGAACAAAATCCGGATTGTGCGTGCATGGCAGCGAAAAGGTAAAGTTGCAGCCATGACCGGAGATGGAGTTAATGACGCACCTGCGCTGAAACAAGCCGACATCGGCGTAGCGATGGGTAGCGGAACAGATGTCGCCAAGGATGCGGCTGCCATGATTCTGACGGATGATAACTTTGTCTCCATCGTGAATGCGGTCAGTGTTGGACGGATGGTATTTGATAACATCAAAAAAGCCATCGCATACCTGTTTGCCGGTAACCTCGGCGCGATTATCGCCATTTTGTTTGCCTTGATCGTCGGCTGGGTTAATCCATTTACGGCCCTACAGCTGCTGTTCATCAATCTGGTGAACGACTCCCTGCCTGCCATTGCTTTGGGTACAGAGAAACCCGAGCCGGATGTCATGCGACGCAAACCGCGTGATATTAACGAGGGTATCTTCGCAGGCGGAACCCTGCAAGCTGTGATTACGCGTGGTGTCCTGATTGGTGCGGCTGTTATTGTGTCCCAATATATTGGACTTGGCATCTCGGAGGAAATCAGTGTGGCTATGGCATTCACAACCTTGATTCTGGCACGCAGTCTGCAAACTTTTGCAGCACGTTCCAACACACAGACGATCTTCCAGGTGGGTTTCACGACCAATAAATTCGTGCTTGGCTCCATTCTGGTATGTCTCTGTCTCTATGCAATCACACTGATTCCAGGTGTTCGCGGTGTCTTCGCCATCCCGGATACATTCGGCTGGAATGAGTTCCTGATTGCAGGCGGACTTGCTCTTGCTGCAGTCATTCTCATGGATGTCATCAAGTGGATTCGCAATCGCGGCAAACAAGTTACTGTGGCGTAAGATCTGCAGTTATAACATGCACAAACAGGCGCCCGTTATCGGAGCGCCTGTTTCTGTATCTAATTATCCCTGTTTGATGCCAAAAGCGATCCAGCGTCCATCAATATCCTCGATCACAAACTCCTTGTTATTATAGTCTGTATGATTGAGGGCACGTACGATTTTCACATCTGCGTTGATCAATTCCTGTTGAAGCTCTTCCTGGTTCTGGGTAATAAAATATGCATCATATCCATAGCCATATAATTCTCTGTTGGGTATGACCTTCTGTCCATTGCTTTGGGTCAAAATAATCTCGGTAAGATCACGATACAGGCAGATATGAGGTTCCGCGGCATCGAGATATTCGACGACCCGAAAGCCCATCTTTTCTTCATAAAACTGCGCGGTTCGATTCATATCAAGCGTCGGAAATACGCTATGGGACATTAATAATGCATGAGTCATGGGTATAATCTCCTTCATTTTAAACATGCTAATTACTTACATATCTAGTTACCTAACCGCTGATCCATCTGCTTATGTATGTTCAATGATCATTTTAGTTAAATTCAGGAAATCCGTCTATTGTTTATTATTAATATTTCTATGCTCATCACACCAAATGAATTAGTATGACATTATTGCCATATGATGAAATGGGGTGTAAAATGATATATTGCTTTTCATCACATTTTCATCAAAGCTCTATCCGACTTCATATTCATACCCAAGACAGGAATGGTACCGTGAAAGATAAAATTGTCATGCCACTCTGGACATGTTGCCTGTTCATCGTTGTGATGAATACCACCATGTTCAACGTTTCTTTGCCAGTCATTATTCATGATCTGCAGATTACCTCGGACCTGGGGTCTTGGGTCATCTCAAGTTATTCAATTGGTTACGCCCTGTCGACGGTGATCTACAGTCGATTGTCAGACCGTATCCCGGTACGCAAACTGTTAACGGTCGGGCTTCTGATCCTGGGGTTATCTTCATTGCTAGGGTTGTTCGCGCATAACTTTGCAATCCTGTTACTGACACGTATTCTGCAATCTGCGGGTGCAGGAGTTATGGCCGGGTTGGGTCTCGTCATTGCAAGTCGTTACATCCCGGTGGAACGACGCGGAGCTGCCATCGCGCTGATCTCATCAGGTAGCGCCATGGCTTTTGGACTTGGCCCCATTGTCGGCGGACTCATTAGCGAGTACTGGGGCTGGAACGGACTTTTTGCCATAACCGTGCTTGTCCTGCTCGCTCTGCCTGTATTGCTCTATTTTCTCCCCCGTGAATCCGTCAAAACAGATCAGCCGTTCGATGTGATTGGTGCCATATTAACCGTCATTAATGCCACTACACTTCTGGTAGCGATCACCCAGCAATCCTGGTTATGGTTCGCCATAGGCGTTATCTCGCTTATTGCACATCTCCTGTATATTCGGAAAGCGAGTCTTCCGTTTGTGAATCCACAAGTGTTCCAAACGCCAGGATACACCCGGTTAATCCTTATCGGATTCTGCGTGCTGGTGGTGAATCTGGGCAATCTGTTTTTGATGCCGCTTGTGCTTGCTGATCTATATGGGCGCTCTTCGCTCGCCATTGGTTTGCTGATTGCTCCTGGGGCAATCGTCGCAGCATTCTGCACCCGTTTCGTCGGGCGTTGGATCGACCGTTATGGCAATATGCGATTTATGATCATTGGACACATCCTGCTCGCAGCGGTACTTGCCTTATTTATGCTCGGACTGGATCAATCCGCCTTGATCATTACCAGTGGTTATCTCTTTTTCTCACCGGCACTGTCAGCCTCCATGGCTTCACTGAATAATGAAGCGTCACGTGTGCTGCCCAAAGCGCAAATCGGTTCCGGTATGGGCATGTTACAATTGATTCAGTTCTTCGGTGGTTCGGTGTCTGTAGCCGTATGTGGGCTGCTGCTACACAGTATTCCGGGAGTCTCGGTCGAGCAAGCTTATCATGTGGTGTATGCTTGTCTGTTGCTCGTCTGCGTTGTTTCACTCGGGTTGACCGTCTGGCATAGCAGAGCTTCACGCTCAAGCATTAAACCTGTTACATTGGACAATTGATAATTGATGTTTAAAGTTCAGAACAAAAAGGCCCGCGCCAAGCGCGAGCCTTTTTTAGTTTGGAACAGAATGCCGTTTTTTTAAAGTAGATCACTCAATGAACTTGAATTTACCGGTTAATTTCCTGATTTCGTCCTACAGCAGCATGCCAACTATTTACCGTCCAGTGCAAACTTCCAGGCCTCCATTATGCTAATTGGGGCTTTACTACTGCTCTCGCCGTCACCTTCCTGCGTCCAAAGTGGTGGGTAATACGCAAATACTTGTCCTGTCTGGAGCTGAGACATATCCTCTTGCCAGCCTTTCCAGCGAAAGGTCCGATAGAACTGCTCCAGATCACCATTCGCCAGCCAGTTGATGAAACCTGAATATGCCAGTTCTGTCGATTCCCATTCGAGTGTATCCGGTGCAAAATAATAAATGTGTCCCGTGCGGCCATACTTGCCTGTATCCAGTCCGAAGAAACCACCTGCCGCATCATATGCAACGACCATCATACCTTCCAGTACATCTACCCAAGGTTGCTCACTTACACCATTCCAACTGGTGAGACTCCCCGATGTACTGTCACCACCCGCACCAAGCAGCGTGATCCAGCCATGGTCCAGTACAATACCTTCTGTCTCATAAGCAACAGCCCCCAAATAGGATTTGGTGCTTATTTGCAGACGATAAAGGGTATCCTCTCCAGCTTCTTGTTTTGCTGGAACATACACATATGTATTTTGCCCACTATCCAGGAGTTCCTTAAGTTCTTCCCATGCGTGATTCTCCCGATCTACTAATTCAGCTATCGTTAATGTATTCATGAGCAGTCTCCTCGCTGATTTTATAAGAGCATATCATGGGTTATTAACCCGTTCAAATCTGCTATAATCTATCTTCAAAGCTAAATTCAAGGGGGAAACGATTTGATTCGCGTAGTTATACTTATGATTCCGATTCTGATGTTGCTTGTATCCGGTTGTCAGAATCATACATCTGCCATGAAGGAACCCGTTTCTGTTCAAAAATCTGATCCCCAGGTCATCCATTACATATCACCCCAAGGAAACGACTCGAATAAAGGAACGATTCAATCTCCTTGGAAAACGTTGCAGCACGCAGCAGACCATGCTTCGCCAGGAAGCACGATCTATTTGCGTGAAGGTGTCTATCATCAGAAAGTCAAAATCATCCGGAGCGGTAATTCTTCCGCTAATCCAACCCTATTTTCAAGTTATCCTCAGGAGCAGGTTATCATTGATGGTAAAGGTTTATCTGTCCGGGGCATTGAAGGGTTGATTGAAATTGAAAATGCCAGTTATATCACGATTCAGAATCTCGAAATTCGTAATTTTACAACCAAACTTGGGGGCCAAGTTCCATCCGGGATCTATGTCCACGGAGCAGGTGAACATATTCAGCTGTTAGGCAACACCATACACGCGATTGCTAGTTACGCAACTCCTGAAGGTCCCGATTTGCGGGGCAGGGATGCCCACGGTATTGCCATATATGGCACAGAGCACCCTCAAGCTTTACGCGATATCATCATCAAGGATAATGAATTGTATGATCTTACACTCGGTTCAAGCGAGTCACTCGCAGTTAACGGTAATGTTGATACCTTTGCCATACAGGACAATATCATCCATGATTCCGATAATATTGGTATTGATCTGATCGGGTACGAGGGTACGTCCGAGGACGATACATACGATCAGGCTCGGAACGGCATTGTACGAGGCAACGAAGTATACGATATTACGTCCAATAACAACCCCTCCTACGGTAAAGACCTGCCCAATGATACCAACTCGGCGGGCGGCATCTATGTAGATGGCGGGAAAGATCATATCATCGACCAGAACCGGGTATATCGGAGCGACATCGGAATTGAGATTGCCTCTGAGCATGCCGGACGTTCAACCAGCAACATTACCGTGCGTGATAACCTGATTTATTCCAACAGATTGACGGGTATTGCCATGGGAGGTTATGACGAGGAACGAGGAGCTACCGAGGACAGCAAGATTATGTACAATACACTTGTGGGGAATGATACCCTGAATGCAGGCAATGGACAGTTATTCATGCAGTCACGGACAAAGAACAATACGTTCATGCGTAACATTCTCGTATCGGGCAGCTCGGAAGTACTGATATACAACGAATATACTAGCAATACCGGCAATATGTTTGACCATAATGTCTATTACTCACCAGGTGAGCAGGAAGATGCCCTGTGGGTTTGGAAAAATAAAGCCTACTCCGGCATCGCTGCCTACATCAAGGGATCTGGCAATGACGCACACTCCATATATGTGAACCCGGCATTTATGGATGAACCGAGCGAAGATTTTCGTCCTCAGGCGAACTCTCCGGCTAAGGCGTATGGTTACCTTGCTCCGCGATAGATTAACCCTGAGTCTGCCATCTCAACTTAGTCAATCTGTGTCACGCAAATAAAAGGAACCTGTGCATGTGGGATCATCTCCCTCATCATACACAGGCTCCTTTTTGCTTTCTTTTGATGCAATCCAATCCTTAACTTCTCACCATCTGAGCTGCATGTGTCACCCGGTTTCGTCCTCCGGTTTTGGAGGCATACAGGGCGTTGTCCGCTCTTTGGAACAAGGACTTTTCCGTATCTTCCTCTACTACAGTGGCAGCACCGATACTCACAGTAATGTTATATTCACCCCAGTCGGCTGAAGCAACCTGTGAACGATATCGTTCTGCAATACCGATCGCCTGCTCCTCTTCACAATCTGGAAGAATGACAACAAATTCCTCTCCACCGTAACGTGCAACCACATCCGTACTTCGCGATACCGTTTGCAGCAGCCCTGCCAGATTGCCAAGCACCAGATCTCCGATCGGATGTCCGTACGTATCATTAATGCTTTTGAAATGATCAATGTCCACAACCAGAAGGGAGAAATAACGTTGTTTCTCCTGGAACATCATCAAACTTTCAAGCATTTTTTCCTGGAAAAACCTGCGGTTCTTCAATCCTGTCAACAAATCGGTGGAGGCCAGTGTCTCCAACTGATCATTCACTTTGATTAACGCCTGCTCTTTAATTTTATATTCCTCATGCAGTCGTTCAAGCTCCTTGTTCGCTTCTTGCGTCGCTTGATACAACTCTTGTAGCTTCGTTTTGGTATGCAAAATATCCTTCTCATGTTCGATTCGCTTACGCATGACTACAACGACACAATCTACCACGCTTTCTCCGTTACGGGTCTGACGAACACCGTTAAGCAGAACGGGAACAGCCTGCTGATCACGGGTACGGAACGTGAAGTACATCTCGTCCACATGTCCATATAACTGGATGTAGGGATAGAAATACGTATGGAAAAACACCTTGTTGCTTACCGACATGGTGGATTCAATATGTTGCCCTATGAGCTCATCGCGTTCATATCCAAGCATCGTAAGCATAGTTTGATTAATCGACTGTACGACGCCCGAATCAGAGATAGAGAAGTATCCACAGGGAGCCAGATCTAATTGTATATCCATGGAATAACTGCCTTTCTTCCGCGTTTTATGCGCTCGTTAAATAATCCTTAATCATTCGGATGGTTTCTTCCGGTTGACTTAGATGCGGATAATGTCCCTTGGCCGTCATCTGTTGCAATCGGCTATTCTTCAGATGAGCGTGTAAATAATCCCCTACTTCTACCGGGGCAATGCTGTCATCCGAGCACTGAAGAATCAATGTTGGCACAGTTGCCTGCTCCAGATCAATACGACAGTCCGATAAAAACGTCACTTCGGCAAATTGTCTCGCAATATGCGGATCTCTGGAGCAGAAGCTTTTCTCCAACTCTTCCGTCAGCTCTTTCCGTTCCGGATTGTTCATCACAATGGGTGCCAGATAACTCGCCCACCCAATAAAATTCATCTGCATCATCTCAAGTAATTCATCGATATCATTCCGATCGAAACCTCCATAATAATTCGGCAGATCATTCACGTAACGTGGGGAGGGCCCTAACATTATAATTTTTTTGAAATATTTGGGGTTCTGAATTGACGCCAGCATACCAATCATACTACTGACGGAATGCCCGACAAATATGGTGTCCTTTAGTTCGAGCGCTTCCATAACTTCCAGCACATCCTGGGCGTATCCTTGAAGGTTGCTATATTTGATAGCATCATAATAGTTAATTTGAGATTCGCCAGATCCAACATAATCAAACAGCACCACACGGTAGTTCTCCATAAAACCTGGAATAATGTAACGCCACATATCCTGATCACATCCAAAACCATGAGCAAATACAATCGTTTGGCTACCCGAGCCAAGTACCTTAACATTATTTCTTACAAGTATATCAACCGTCATTGCATATCACCTCTCCGAGGTAGTATTCACTTGAATCATTTTATCTGATTAGTATACCGGAAAATGTTGGAATATGAATTAAAAATAATTAATAACTTCTCTCATCCACTAAAAAATCATGAACTCCTGCTCTGAATACGCGCTTTACAATCTGACGATCGTCAGGTAAAATCAGTTCAACATGTCGCGCGACAGAGATCAATATTACGGAGGAAAACCATGAGTACTTCAACACATAGCTCTACACCTCAGCAACTCTGGGGAAGATCATTCCTATTTATCATGTTAGCCAACGCATTATTGTTTATGGCATTTGAAATGTTGCTTCCGACCTTGCCTTTGTTTGTCTCAAGTCTTGGTGGCGAAGCCTCCCAAATTGGGCTTGTTACCGGCGTATTTATGTTTTCTGCCATCTTGATTCGACCCTTCACTTCTGTTTTGGCAGCTCGAATAGATAAAAAATATCTATTGATTATCGGCATCACTATCTGTGCATTAATGACAGGCGCATACTACCTATCGTCAGGTATTTGGATGATTCTTGTATTTCGAGTGATCCACGGATTCGGATTTGGTTTGGCAACGACATATTTTGCAACGATTGCCACTGAAAACATACCAAGAGATCGCCGGGGAGAAGGTATGGGGTATTTCGGCGTAGGGGAGACGGTCGCTATATCCATTGGTCCATTGATTGGAACAAGCCTGTTGTTTAGGTACGACTACCAGAGCCTGTTTATGGGAGGTATGTGCATTTTGCTGTTAGCTCTCCTAATGACAGTGTTTGTATCCAGAAAGCCGAAAACAGAAGGTAGTAGCGAGTCTATGCAAACTCATGTCCCTTCGGTGAAACTGATTGAAAAGAAGGTACTCTTCCCTTCCCTTCTCATTATGCTCGTTGGCATTGCAGCGGGTTCAATCATGTCCTTTGTGGCTTTATTTGCCGCCGAAAGAGGGTTCGAGAATATAGCCTGGTTTTTCTTCATCGTTGCCATTGCCAGCTTCGCCGTTCGACTGTTTTCGGGGAAAATGTTTGATCGATGGGGACCAGGTTCCGTGTTGTTACCTTCTGCCGTGTTTGCAATCGCGGGGCTACTGGTTCTGATTATCGCCCAGAGTGATGTGCAATTCCTGATCGCCGGTGCGTTATACGGCTTTGGTTTTGGTGCCATATTCCCGGCGATTCAGACCTGGTGTGTGAATCTTGTAGAAGAACATGAGCACGAAAGTGCGATGGCTTCCTTCTTTAACTTCTTTGACCTCGGAATTGGCGGTGGTTCGTTGATCCTGGGCGTTGTGGCTTCTGCATTTTCCTATACGGTGGTGTATGCTATCTCTATAGGCATTTTTGTGGTATATATCTTGTTATATTTGGTATACTCCCAAAAACAGCAGAGGTATACAGCTCGCCAACTGGAGGTAGACATTGAGTAAAAAACGAATCAAGGAAATTGCCATTCAACATTTTAATCGTCTGGGTTACGAGGGGACCAAGATGGCGCAGATTGCCGAAGAGGCAGGCATTCGCAAGCAATCCCTGGCTTATCATTATTCATCCAAAAAAGCGTTATTGCTGGAGTTATATGAGGAAGTTGTGCAGGAGGAACAACAGTTTGTACGCCAATTCTTCAGCGAGTCTGTTACCCAAACTTTGGATCAGCAGCTATATGCCTTTTTGCATGAACACAAAAATCGCTTTCTGACTCACCCAAACGTTGCTTTTATGTATATCTTGTCTTTTATCACACCGCTGGAGGTGCATGATTTTGTGCTAGCCCAGTATCGAACGTACCTCGGGACACTGAAGGAAGAGCTGGCAGCCGTATTTACCAGACATTCCGATATACGCCTGAGTCCGGAAGAAGCCACCGTAGCTTTTGTCACCGTGATGGATGGATTGGATGTACAGCTCGTGTATGAGACACGGCAATCCTATGAACAAGCTTTGGCAATCACCTGGAATGTCTTCTGGTCAGGCGTCCAGCGTTAACGGATCAATTACGATCAGACTACACAAATAAGAGAGGTGTCCCACCAGCCATGTTGATGACTTTTGGGACAGCCCCTCTATTTCTTTATTTTACGGTTAGGATCACACGTTGATAACGCTTCAACTGATGCTCTCCATCATCCTGTACTTCGGCAACGATATGAAGGGTATCACCCGATTTGGCATCGTCAGGAACGGTAAATGTCACCGCTTCGGTGTCACTGCCCTGTAATTTTATCGTATCCACCTGCTCATCCTTGGCAAGTTCACGATGCAATCCAAGCTGCAGGTCACCCGCCATTTCAGGCTGAACTTTGTTCGGTGTTACTTTGGAATCCTCATAAGTGTCCGCTTCGAAATATCTCCACCACGTATAGGTCAGTTGATCTCCATCCGGGTCTGTGCCTTCCGCGTGAAGAGTAACTTCCTCCCCAGGACTAACACTCAGATCCAGCCCTTCCTTAATCGTTAATGACGGATTATGGTTGGCACCTTCGTAAGTGTCTGCAACTGCCCAGTCTGCACGTGCTGCAAAATCATCCTGCACATCGTCAAACCATCTCATCAGAGAGTATTCGGCTTCATAGCGTTTGGTGTAGGGATCGTAATCAAGCACATTGTTTCTAAACAGCTTGTCGTTCACAACCCCAAAGCGTCCACCCCAACCGCCGTAGGAAGGGTCTTCCATACTGCGCAGCCCATTATCAATCAGATAAAAGAAGGAAGGAGAGTCACCCTCAGATATAAAATCGTACTTGTCATATTGTGGATTGTTCTTCAGATACTCAGCACTTCCCCGTTGTTCTTCGGCTAGTTCGCCTTCGATCATTTTACCATCACCCATCGATGCATACATATCCATCAGCTTGCCATGTCCGTTCAGAATATTCTTGACCATCCAGTCGCCATGAAGCTTACTGTTCACTTCTTCGGCATGCATCTTCCATGCATAGGCAAAATGCCAGAAGTTCGACTGGTCGTTGAGAATGCGGATATCTGGCCAATTCTTCGCAATGTATTCGTTGTAGCTGTCATCCTGATCGAGGATGATGTACAGGACCAGTTTGTCACTGACTTTTTTGCGAATCGTATCCCACTCGGCCGTATCCTTGTACTGTTCTTCAATCGATTTTAGCGCTCGGGCTGTGGTATTGGTGCCCCCCCATGTCTGAACAATCAGGTCTCGGGAGTCATCGTCGAGGAAAAGAGTTTCGAGGAACTCGGAACCTTCGGTTTCCTTCTCCATCTCCCCTTTATCGGATATATTACCGATCTTCGTCATCGCTCGAAGCTGTTCCGGCTCCGGGTACCCATCCGCATGTTTGGATAAGTTCGGGTAGATCTCGCCATAGGCATCGATCATATCGTACACCCACTGTGTGCCTGTCCAGCGGAAGGGTTTGATCCCCTCTTCCTCGTCTCCAGCATAATGATACACCGAGCTGGTCAGTACAATTCCGGCAAGGTCCATTTCATTCGAATATAAGAGGAAACGAATGACGGAGTTCATATCATCCACTTCACCGTCGGTTGTAATCACTGTTCTGCCTTTGGCAGCTTGGTTGTTTGCAGGTTCCTGGGTTTCATTCTCTGTCTGTTCTGTCGGCTGATTCGGTGTGTCACTTACGGTTTGTGGCGCTTTGGATGCGCACCCACTAATCACCAGGATGATACTGAGACAACCTGCGGCAAAACCGTTTAACCATTTTCTCTTGTTCATAATGCTCCCCTTTCTTCTGTACAGCGTGATGTTAGTGTTGGGTTGGAAATAAGTACGTCCTCTGTTTTTTCTATCCTTAATATGGACCGTAGAATGCAAAAAAACCCGAACAACATTATGAATGGAACAAAGTCCACGCATAGTGATGTTCAGGTTTTGCCTGCCCGAAGCAGTAACAATCCTTATTTGAGTGAAAGTATATCATGTCCACTCATGAATGTAAACGTATTCAAATGTTTTTTTGAATTTATCTTTGATATAGTATAATGCTTATAGCCAAGAATCAAACGAATCGGCCTGTTATTATATCAATGTTATTAGGAGGACTCAGACATCATGCAACAACTGGATGCGGCCTTAAGCCGTTTGGTGGAACAGCAGGATTTATATAATGAAGCTTATGGACTTTTCAAAAATCATGATCTGCGTCCCCGCGAACAACATCACCAGCCGGAAGTGGATACACGAATACCTCTTTCTCCAGAACTTCAGTATCTGTACAATCATTATGAAATGATGGATGCGGATGCGGAAGGTACACTCAAAATGAAAAATGCCGCCGTCGAAATCGGTGATGCCGCACTTATTTCCTTTGTCGCACCTGAACATCTGCTTCGTCAGCAACTGGGGTTCCGCTGGATTGGCATGAATGAACCTTATGAGGAGTCCTCCACTTGGCCAAAAACTCACGTTGTCATCGCAAACTTTAACGATGATCCGTTAATTGTAGATGTGGAAGCACCAAACTCTCCCGTATATGCCGCTTTTACAGGTGGAGAACCAAACCGTGTTGCTGATTCACTATCAGACTTTTTCAGTGCACTAGCCATCCTGATTGAAGCGGCGCGTACCTATGCCGGAGAAGTAAAAGATGAAGAAACCTATGAAACCAAGCCCCAGTATCTGGAGCAAGTGGAACCTTTATTGCAAGATCTGTTGGGAGAAGAGTATACTGCTCATCTGTTCGAATATCTGTCCTTTTGTTAAAACAGTGAATTGAAGGAATTGGAGGGGCGCCCATATGATCTATGTGGCTTTGCTACGAGGCATTAATGTAGGCGGGAACAATAAAATTAATATGAAGCAGCTGAAAGAAACATTTGAACAAGCAGGCATGCTGGATGTCGTTACCTATATCAATTCTGGCAATATTATTTTTGCCGATCATCAGGAACGTGCCGATGCAAATTGGGAGATATCCCATGTGTTAGAACAGGCCATCGCCGCCGATTTTGGCTTACAGATCAGGGTAATGGTGCGGAATATGGATGAAATCCAAAGTGTTATTCAGGCACTGCCAGAAGAATGGGTTAATGATGACACAGCCAAAAGTGATGTGATGTTCCTCTGGGATGAGATCAATGAGCCCTCCGTGCTGGACCAGCTGCCCATCAAACCGGGAATCGGCACACTAATCTATGTTCCCGGAGCGATTTTATACTCAGTCAGCAGAGAAGATGCATCCAAAAGTGGCATGAACAAGCTTGTGGGATCCAAAGTATATGCCTATATGACGGTTAGAAATGTGAATACCACACGTAAGATATATGCCCTGATGCAAGCAGCAGCAGAGAAATAATACAGACAGGTGGAGATGATGCCACGCAGCTTGTGGCAATTGGAGGTAGTCTAATGAACAGAGCATGGACATTAAACGTCAGCGTCCGATCCGTAGAGCGGGAACCATTCTGGTATGCACCCCAGACTCCCTGGCAGATACAGGGACAAGGTTTTCGAGTGAAATTCCATACCAATAGGGCAATCGACTTGCTTGCTCAAGATCAACTGCTTGTTACCGTTGGTGAGGAAGGTACCGCGAACTGGGCTGCTTTTATCGGAACAGTCGTGGAATGCGAACCAGACTCTCTCCTGCTCTATACAAGTCCTCAGTACGAGGCACAGTTAATGGATATTCGGAGGTTGGAACGTGAATTTTCTCCTTTGGCTTCCATCCTCGGAGCGCAACATGTAATCGAAACTCTGGGCTATTTCCCTCCCTTCCATTATGACGAAATTACGGATGTGCAGCTGGAAACAGTCCAAAATATACAATCCCTCTCTCTTGTGCTAACGCATAATGCTGATCAGGAATGGGAACAGCAGGTGCACTTCCATTTTGAACATATTCAGCAAGAGATGTTCTCCCCTGTGGAGGCATCTAACGTTTGTTTACAGCTAAGTTTCACTTATGCAGCCGATCAGATCCGTGTTAACTTGGATGCCGTATCCGGCTTCTCCGCTACATTCCTATGCAGCACAATTCATATTCAATTCCATTAACCCGGTTATGTAAAAAATCCCTTCATGGGACAACATGACAAAACATCTTTACAGATGTTCTTCCATGCCTATTACCATAAAGGGATAGCTCAACTTCTTCAGCTACACATTTTGCATCTGGTTTAGTCAATTTGAATGCGTCTGCGAGATTGATCATCACCAGGACGTTTCGGAATCTCGAGCTTCAGCACACCTTCTTCCAATCTGGCCTTAATGTGCTCCTCATCAATATGATCAACATAGAATCGACGGATAAATTCGCCGGAACGGCGTTCCTGCCGTATGATTCGATTGGAGTCATCCTTCTGCTCCACTACATCATTGCGTTTGGCACGAATAATCAACTCATTACCTTGAACCTGAATGTCTATGTCCTCTTTGGCGATGCCCGGAAGCTCGGCTTCTACCGAATATTTGTCTTCTTCCTCACGAATGTCGGTCCGGAATGGCTGGGAGCCAGTTCCAAAAGGGGAGAGGAATGAGTTCTCAACCATGTCATTGAAGGATTTCAACATGTGTCCGAACGGGTCTTCATTTCGTTTACGAAACGGAATCAGATCAAACATGAAAATCAGCTCCTTTTGTGTGGTTGGTTTATTGGTGTTGCTTACATTGATTATTATAATACCCTTGCAAATAAGGCTCAAAGTCTGTAAAAGACGAAAAAAACCGATTTTCTTTCATCATGGTTCACTATTTTAAAATAGATCCTTTTTTCTTTTATTTTGACCTTATTTGATCTTCTGACTTTGTCTGACTATAACGAATGAATGGGGTCCGTTACAGTATTGGATTCATTCTTCCGCATTCCCATCATCATGATTGCCAGCAAGACAACCAGAACAGCTACGAACATAAATGGAACATGTTTGTCCACCTGATAAAGTGTCGTTGTAAGTAAAGGCGTAATGACGGCGGATATCCCCTGAATCGCTGCTACCAATCCCGCTGCACCTCCCTGCTGTTCTTTGCTAACTGCCAGCGAAGCACCTGCCATGAACCCCGGCATCATCAGACCCGAACCCATGCCAAACAGGAAAAACGAGAAATAATACATGGATAACACATTAAAGACCAAAAACAGGATCATACTTGCGATCAGGAAAAGGGACCCGAACAAAATCATTGGGCGTGGCTTCCATTTCAACCATTTCATCTGAATGACCTGCATGATCAACATCGCTGCTCCAGAGAACATGAGTCCAAACGAAACCATTCGGGCCGTCCCCGCTGAGGATAGAGCCAGTTGATCCTGAAAATAAAATCCCCCGACAACCTGTAGTGTCATGATACCCATCATCGTGACTAAGCCGGCAGCAAGGTACATTCGTAAACCACGTTGGAACGGGTTGACTTTAGGCGGTTTTGCCTGAATGACCGGTTTGGCTGACGGGATTAACAACAAGGCAATGATAAACGCAGCTATCGCTATAAAAATGCCAAAATAAAGCGGCCAGAGCAGACCGATAAGGGTAAAAGCTCCTGCAATCGCAGGTCCAAATACAAGGCCCAGTCCATTCGCAGCACTGATAATCGCCATCCCACTTCCCCGATCTTCACCTTCTGTCACATCACCCATATAGGCTTGGGCAGAAGACAGCACCGCCGGAATGAACATGCCGATCAGACTGCGCGTCACAATCAGAAGGGTTAACAGGAGCCCCCCTCCGATCCATGCATTTAATCCCCCGTACAATGCCAGTGCAAATAATGCACAGCTCACGGACATACCTATGAATCCAATCAATATAATTGGTTTTCTTCCTCTTATATCACTCCATCTGCCCCATACCGGAGCCATGACAGCCATCATAATGGACCCAAGCGAGATAATAAGACCGGAATGGCTTTCTTTCATGCCCAACTCGCGAATAAGTGGTGGCATAATGGGTGCAATCAGCATCAGACCCAACATGGCTGCAAATACGCTAAAAAAAATACTTCCTCTGATTCTATTCATGTTTGTACACTCCTCTATATTTCAGTACAGTACCCACTGTACCTGGAGTATACAAGGCTGAGAGAATTCTTACTGCCTCTATACGGAACAATTCACGGCAAGACGGATTTATTAATCTTATTTTTTAAATAAGATCAACCCTTAAAACTTTACACCAGACCACTACGATTACAGTACCATCTTCCGATCGCTGTTATCACCGGATTTCCGTGATTCCCTTCTATTAAAGGGAGAAATCCGTTGATAAAGGCGAACGCTCCGCTTCTCCAGACTGGTTCTGCACTCTTCGTTCTCGTGTAAAGTTTCTGTTCATCTTATTTAATAAATCTTTTTCATCTCTGAGGGCTTCACGCCGAATTTGCGATAAAATTGCTGCGAAAAGGCACTGACATTGCTGTAACCGACCGCAATCGCGGCCTCGGTGACGTTGTTATTCTGATTGCGCAACAACTTCATGGCGTTGTCGAGACGAACCTGACGCAAATATTCGAACACCGTGCTTCCGAAAAGTGCCTTGAATCCTTTTTTTAATTTAAAATCGTTAAGACCCACCTGTCTGGACAATGCTAGCAAAGATGGAGGATCTACCATACAAGCCTCCATAATCTCCCGTGCCGTATGTAACTTCCGGATGTCCTCTCTGGAGAATCCCGCGGGAATTGGCGCCAGATCAAACAATTGGATCATAAATCGATTCAAGATCTCCAACGCTGTCGCTTCCATCATTAAGGATGATCGATAACTGTTGTTTAATTCTACAATCAGACTGTCAATCATCGTTCGTATCCGGTTATCCAATTGAAATACAATCGGCTTGAACACTTTTCGTCCCAACACCTGATTAAACGCAATCGACTTGAAACCGCCCAGTTGTGCCGCAGCATAATTGAACAGAGAAACCGGAATCCCCAGCGAAAAGGACGTATACAGCTCCCTTGCCGGAGGATGGAACCACGCTTCGAAATCATGCATAAAAATAAGGGCCCCTTGCCCTATCGATAATGAATAATCCTGACCGGATATATCCACATTTCGCTCTCCTGACAAGGCAAATTGCAATTCCACAATGGGCGTTTCGGACGCAAAATACGTAGGATAAGGCTGATGATATTCAACCTGGGAATATAAAATCTCAATGCCACTGTATGTCGTTACTCTTTTAATATTACCACTGCCCGCCTTGGGAGAGAGCAGATACGTGTGTTCATCTTGCTGACTGTAAGGTTCCTGGGTCAGGTAATGCTGATATACTACGCCTAATGCATCATGCGTGCGCATGGGTATTCACCTCACCTATATCTTGATCAGACTTGTCAGTAAAGAAAGCCTGAATTAATTGATAATGATTCTCAATTATAATTTTAGCGTATTTTCTCCCGTTCGACCAGTCCTATATATATGAAGGTTCACGTCTGCTTTTTTCTTCATGTGGCAACATCATTTTATACGCTAACTTACATATCCAATTTGGAAAAATATCTCTTATCTAACCTTTTACACAAATCGCAGACTTCTCTTACCTCTCCTTAACATAAGCTCCCTATACTAAAACAATTGTACAACTCATTACACACGAAACGATAAAGGGGATCTGGAACATTGAAAAAGAGAAATCAATGGCTCGCCGTTCTGTCGATGACTGCCATTCTTACCGCAGGAGCAACCAGCTACACATCAATGATTCATGCCGCTGACGCAACTAAAACCACCAATGATCATGTCGTACTGCGCACAGCCATCCAAAATATGCAGGGTACGGTCACATGGAACGGAAGCAGTCGCAGTGTTGATATCCAGATCGCAGATACTAAAGTACAACTTCCTATAGGAACGTCATCAGTCACCATCAACGGTGTGAAAACTCCTCTGGACAGTAAAAGCTACATCACCAAAGGTACAACGTATGTATCTTCCCAAACGCTAAAATTAATTACGGATCAACTGATCCTGAAACAAAATAAAACCGGTTTTGAACAGACCGCAACGTTTCAGATGCCTGGTGGAAAAGCAGAAATATCAGCCTCTACGCCAGATGGACAACGCCTGCTCGTAACCGAAGCAGACAATGGCAGCATTTCCGTACTGGACATTGCTGACTTGAAAAACATCAACCTATTAAAGACAGTCAGCTTCCAGGACCTCTCCGCCAAAGCTGAAGTCACAAGCGTAACCGTGTCCAAAGATGGCAAATACGGTCTTGCTGTTATTCGTACAGGGGATACAGACAGTGAAGCAAACGAAGGGTTGCTTGCCATTGTGGATCTGACAACCTACAAAACCGTCAAAACGTATGAACTGGGCATTGGTCCTGACTCGATTGCACTGTCACCTGACGGTCTGCATGCGGTGATCGCCATAGAGGATGAAGAGCTGAATAAAGCTGCCGATGAAATTGACTATGCCAACACCAAACGTCCGGGTAGCATTATGGTTGTATCTTTTGCTGGCGGGAACGTATTGGAGGGTGAGATCACCAACTTGCCGGTATCTCTGGACAATGTAGAAGGCGCCATCTATCCGCATGATCCACAACCAGAGTATGTTGCTATTAGTCCAGATAGTAAAACAGCAGCCATCACGCTACAGGAAAACAATGTCGTTGCCATCGTAGATCTGGAGACAAAAAAAATCAGCTCAATCTTCGCTCTGGGTACCACTTCACATCAAGCAGATCTGAAAGATGATGGTATCGTTCAGTTTAAAGAGACGTTGACCGCTCGTTATGAACCGGATGGAATTGCTTTCTCGGCAGATGGCAAATACCTGCTGACAGCTAACGAAGGGGATTTGGGCAAGAATGAATTTGAGGATGGTGTAAAAGCAGGCGGACGTAATATTGCTGTCTGGAATTTGCAAGGCCAGCGGATGTACGATAGTCAGAATCTCATTGACGAGGCAACCGCTATGGTCGGCTTGTATCCGGATGATCGCAGTCCCAACAAGGGAAGTGAAGTGGAGAACCTGACCGTTGCTACTGTAGACGGCACTACGTATGCAGCCGTAGCTTCCGAAAGGGCAGATGCCATTTTGTTCTTTGATCTTGCTGATCCGGTCAATCCGGACTACCTGGGTCTGATTCCTACAGCCGGAGAATCACCAGAGGGAATTCATCGTGTTAACGGACGTAGCCTGTTTGTGAGTGCAGATGAAAGCACCGGAACGCTTAGTTTTTTTGCCAAGAAATAGTTCGAGCACCCTTGGTATGTAAAGTCTGAAATGAGCGGTGTCACGTTGTATTGAGTAGGTGGGGGCGTAGAGCCCCTGTCCTCTCATACTATTGTACGCGCTATTCCACGTATCCACATATAATGCTGCAAAGGTTATCGACGCTTCATATTTTCCAATTCCCGCCTGTTCCGCTCGACTTCCTCTTGCAACACTCGTACTTCCATCCTTAATGCGGATACTTCCTCTTTGACGCCAGACCTCTTCATTACAAGATAGAAAACCAGATATAATACAAGACCAATCATAATAAAGAAAATTAATAGCGTTATAATACCTGCAATACCTATAGAGCTAATCATAACTTTACGTTTCCCCTTTCCGACATTCTATTAATTTTATTTACAACAATACCATAATTAAGCATAACGAACAGTATAAAAAGCCAAGACAGCATGCTCCCTTGGCTTCAATTTATCTATATATACCTTCCTATCCGGTGATCCTTATTCCCAGAAGAAACGCCCTGCGAACACTTTTTCCGTCAACAGTTTATACGTTTCTTCAGGCAATTCTTTTTTCATCTTTGCCATAACGGCGTCTTTGCCTTGATTATATTGTGTGGACATGCCAATCTCTGCCGTTGTATTGCTAGCATCCAGACGCATGATTGGGGCTTGAGCATCTTTCGTCCAAGGTGTCCATGCCGCTAGATCAGGTGATCCACCCGTGCCTGGATTGCCTGTGTACAGGAACTGCTTCAGATATGCTGCCATCGCGGCGGACAACTGATCACGTCCTGGTTTGTTTGTATCGCTAAAGTACCCATCAGGGAAATAGGCAGCAATTCCGTCTGCGTGTCCTGTATAGAAGTCCATATCGGCACCATGTGGTGCGCCCAGTAACGTGAGCAAACGCTCAGAGATGACCCCAGGTTGTGTGCCCCATGCAAAACGATACGCATATACCGGTGGCTGACCTGCTTCACTGGTCAATTGCTCCGCTACACGCTCTGCATTAAAGCCTGCATAAGCTTCGCTACCGTATTTCAACGCAGCAGCATATTGCTCCGCCTTGGTTTTATCGGTAAACAGAGTCTCATCCGTGATGGATGGAGAGAAGTTTGGATCACCGAAGGCAAATCCGGAGAACTCTGTTTCCAGGCTGCCGAGCAATACAGGAACTTTCTTATAATTTCCATTATTGATGGCGTCAAATCCTTCTTTTGGAATCACTGTGCCATCCCGGAACAGATGCGGGAATGGGTCCATACGGATTGCCGTTGCGCCAAACGCAGTGACCAACTTGTCCGCAGGCAGTGCACGCAGATAGCTCTCCAGCTGTGCCTGAGATTGCTTGCCAATCCATGCTTTTGCTTCTTCTGCATTAGCCGCTTTCCCCTCTTGCACGAGTAGCTTCACAAGCACATCCTCGGATTTTTGCTCGCCTTCTTCCGGTGATGCTGTCGTCAATCCTCCGCTGAAAGCAACTGCTTTTTGATACAATCCTTTGCTAAGTGGAGAGATCAGAGTTGCCAGCACATCACGTGCACCAGCAGATTGTCCGGCTAATGTAACATTGCCTGTATCTCCGCCAAAGCCTTCGATATTATCCTGCACCCACTCCAATGCACGGAATGCGTCAAGCAGACCATAGTTACCTGAGTCATCCAGGGCATTGCCTGTTTTCAGTGCTGCATTCTCGAAGAATCCAAGGGCTCCCAAACGGTAATTCACGGAAATGATGATGCTGTTGGTGCTCCGTGCAAGCTGTTCACCCTGAAAATCTTTGCCTGATCCGGTCATATTCCCGCCGCCGTGCAGGAACACCATAACCGGAAGTTTCGAACTGGTTGTGTCGGGACGCCAGATATTGAGATACAGCGAATCCTCGCTTCCTGCTGTAGTCTTGCCGGAGATCTGCAAGCTGTTCGCTGCAAATTCCTTAGCCGATCTGGTTCCTGTCCATGCTTCTGGTTCTTGCGGGGCTTTCCAGCGCAGTTCCCCTACCGGAGGTGCCGCGTAAGGAACACCGAGCCAGCCGAGTGTGCCATATTGCTCATAGGTTTTGCCATCAATCGCGCCATACTTGGTCTGTTGCACCGTTTGAGGTTTGAACGCCCCAGCTTCTTTATGTTTCAACCAACTCTGCTCCAAGGTTCCACTGCCATTCTTGAGCTGTATCTGCAAAGCCTGTGCGGTTGCCTCTGCCATCAGGCGGTTGGTAAGTTGACTCGCTCCCTTCCCTTGAAGCGCCATGATTCCTTTCCCAGCCGCATAGGTGGAAGCCGCTCCCTGCTCATAATCCGTACCTGCTTCATATCCAAGCACCTTCAGAAGCATTTCGGCATACCCTTCCGCTGTAAGTGGTGCATTAGGTTCAAACTTATCTGTTCCTGTTACGATCTCAGACACATACGGATGCTGCTTCAAGTAACCAACGACCGGTTGCAATACTTTGCCTGCCTGAGCCGCATCGTCGTACGTTTCCGATCCCTGATAAGCGAGTGCTTCTTTCTCCAATCCGGACAAACGCAAGTAAAGTACTGCGGCCTGAATGCGTGTTGCCTTTTTGTTCAGATAAGCTGCATTAACACCTTGACCGCTGCCGCGAATAAGCTCGGATTGGATCAGCTTGTCCATCGCTGCAGAAGAAGAAGGTCCTTTATTGCCTGCTGCATAAGCTGGTAGAGCGGATACACATAACCCCAGAATAGTTGCTACGGCAATCGAACGTTTAATGGTTTTCATGTCATAAATCTCCTCGCTGTCGAATAGTGTGTGATGGGATAAGTTCATTGGAAATGTTCAGTTGAAATGCGTATCTAAGAATCAGTATTCCAATGTCTGGATGAGTCTATATCTATTTTTATGAAAAATTAAATCTGCTGCGCTCCTTTCTGCTTGAAATATCTGCTACGGCGCTTACGGTCATGCCATCAGGCATTTTTTTATATAAAAAAACCTGAACCGAAGGCAAACAGACATCGCTTTAGCGTGGTCTACTGCCCTCAATTCAGGTTTTGCCTGCAATCAGTAACAACCCTGAGGAATGAGGTTCATTCCATATGAAAATGTAAACGCAATCAATCGTTTGATGAACAAACAACCAACGAATGAACTGACACAGGTATTGCCCTGAACACGGTTACAATCCTGTTGTTATGGTGATGTTAGCACATAATGTAAGCGTTCGCAATATCTTTTTTTAATCGTCACTATATGATCTTTGAACTGTCTCTTAATTCGTCGACTCCTCACTTTGTCCAGTTCACCGGAATTCCAGCATCCTTCACTAATCGTAAATTTTACATATAGTTAACCCATTTCATACGTTAGTTTAGCAATTGTTGTATACACTTGGTTTGGGATACCAATATACATATATTCTAGGAGGATGCATTCATGTTAAACCGGTTTAATGTCCGTGCAGCCAAAATGATGCTCGCGGTGACAACAATTGTTACGGCTACACTCGGAGGAAGCAGTGCAGCGTGGGCTGTGGAAGATACCACCTCAACGACATCTGCATCACCGATTAAAAATGTGATTATTCTGATTCCTGACGGTATGGCTAACGATGCTACCGCTCTGGCTCGTTGGTATAAGGGCTCGTCCCTGACGCTGGACTCCATGGCAAGTGGCATGGTTCGGACACACTCCGCCGATGCGCCGATTGCGGACTCGGCCCCTGCCGGAACTGCTTTTGCTACAGGTTATAAATCTCATACCGGATTTGTTGGTGTACTGCCGGACAAGGCTACCATGCCTGGGCAAAAGGCTATTGCGCCTGGAGACGAAAGAAAACCGATCGCTTCTGTACTGGAAGCTTCCAAACTGGCGGGTAAAGCAACCGGCATTATCGCTACATCCGAGATTATGCACGCCACACCAGCGGACTTCTCCTCTCACTATCCGGACCGTAAAAACTACGATGCACTCAGCAAACAACAAGTCTACAATGGTATGGACGTTGTGTTGGGTGGAGGCAGCAAATACCTTGAGCCAGCCGGACGTAAAGACGGCGAGAATCTGGTTTCGTCTATCAAGGCACTGGGTTACGATTACGTCACTACACCAGCTGCAATGAAAGCATCCGATTCGAACAAGCTATGGGGTATGTTCGCGCCAGCGGGCATGGCTTATAATATGGACCGTGATCCTGCAAAACAGCCAAGCCTTGCCGAGATGACATCCAAAGCCATTGAAGTTCTGTCCAAAGATAAAGATGGCTTTTTCCTGATGGTCGAAGGCAGTAAAGTCGACTGGGCAGCTCATGCCAATGATCCGATTGGTATTATCAGTGACGTGCTGGCTTTTGATGATGCCGTAAAGGTAGCCATGGATTTTGCCAAAGCGGATGGAGAGACTGCCGTTGTGGCTGTTACGGACCACGGTAATGGTGGACTCACCATTGGTAACAACGCAACTAGCGGCACATACGATAAAGAGCCGTTGTCCACATTTATCGGACCTTTGAAAAAGGCCAAACTGACAGGCGAGGGCGTTGAAGCGAAGCTGAATGCCAAGCGTACAAACATCAAAGCAGTGATGAAACAATACTATGGCATTACCGACCTGACTTCCGAAGAGATTGCCACCATTAAAGCGGCCGAGCCAGGCAGTCTTAACTATGCAATCGGTCCAATGATCAGCAAACGTGCAGGGATTGGCTGGACAACCGGTGGTCATACAGGTGGAGATGTTGTGCTGTACACGTATGCTCCGAACAATGACCGTCCATTCGGTGTGATTGATAACACGGATGTCGCCAAATATATGGCACGAGTACTGGATCTGGATCTTGACAGCGTGAGCAAACAATTGTTTGTACCTGCCAAACAGGCATTTACAGCCAAAGGCGCGACATACAAACTGGACCTGACGGACGCCAAAAATCCGAAGATCCTCGTTTCAAAAGGTAACACCAAACTGGAACTGCAAATCTACAAAAATATTGCACTGGTGAACGGCAAAAAGACAACTTTGGAGGGTGTCATTGTTTATAACGGTGTAGAGGCATTTGTACCACAAACGGCCGTTGATCTGATTCAATAATTCGTTAGAAATACTAGGACTACAGGAGATTACACCATTTGGCTGCCGAATATTTCGGCAGCTATTTTACTGTTTATTATTAAGGAGTAGGTTCCTGCTAGCGCCTATCGTATAATGAACGTAACAAAAATACATATCATGCAAGAAAAAGGAGAGATTCACCCATGTTGATCAAATTAAACTGGATCACGCTGAGGGTCAGTAATTTGGAAGCTTCGCTCGGGTTCTACCACAACATGCTCGGACTTCCCATTCAGCGCAGATTCGAAAGCCGTGGACGACAGATTGCCATGCTGGGCATGGAAAATGAAGCCAAGCTGGAACTGATTGAGGGCAGTGAATCCATTCTTAAACCAGAGGCCGGCGTGTCGATCGGCTATGAGGTGAACTCGCTGGATGAAGCCATGGAACGACTGGCAGAACTGAATATTCCGATTGTGCGTGGCCCCATCCAGCCCAATCCGCATCTGCGGTTTATTTACATTACAGATCCAGATGGCTTCGAGGTGCAACTCTCAGAGCATGTCTAATTAGGCAACTGCGCACAAATGTGCTTATCACGATGACCAGTTGTGTGTGCATGTGTGAAGCTAAAACTGCATACATGCACACAATACCCCAAAATGGTGTGGTATCGGTAAGCTTTATGTCTGTCTACAGCTTCATGCGGCGCATCAGCGGCACACCTACGCGATTCAACAACCGATCAAGCAGCAGCCAGCACCAGCGTCTGCCCCACGAAAGGTGGCGCTCATACACAGCGGAATATTCAAAATCCGCCACAGCACCGCGATTGCGTTTGAACTGCGCAGCCCCGGCGCTCTCATGTAACAGATGCCCGTTTTCGCGAGCCTGTCCGATCAGACAAGCTGATAACATGCGGTATAGTCCGACGGATTGGGGCACCGCTGTGTCGTAACCAAACAGCGGCGTTGTCATGATTCCATTTCGGCAGAAATAACCCATCACCGCGTCCAGGCACCCTTCCTTCCGCAGTCCATAGAGTCTGAGTGTTCCTGATACCATCGCAGCAGCAATGAACCGCTCAGTGAATTGCGGATTGTGATAGGAGTACTTTTCAAGGTATAACAGCTTGTACAATTCCACAATTCGCGGAATATCTGCATCCGTCATATCTAATTCGGAAACGAATTCGTATCCATGCTTGCCCAATAATTCGTAATCCCGCTTCAACAGCCAACGTGACTTCGAGTTGCCAAAATTCGGATCATGCGCATGGTACAGGTAGATTTGTCGGCTCGGAATTAGTCGACACCCCACTTCCGTTAGCCTCACCGTCAGATCGGGATGAAGTCCAGGGCACAAAGAGCGAAACACAATGACATGTTCAGGGTATCGCTCTTGTACCGCTGTAAGCAAACATTCTGCTTGTTCACCGGACATGGCTGGATACAGATTGGTGGACAACAACCAGTTGTTCACATGCACAACTTTGTTGATTTGCGATTGCTTCATTCCCCAACCTATTAGACTGAGCAGCACAGAAAGACCTTTTTCCAACACAGGCTTCTGCAACATGGTCAATTCTTGCTTGGCGTAACTCACATAATGCGTATATGGCGAACAAACGTAAGCATTATCATACTCTGTATCATTCACCGTCAGCGGAATAACGAGATCATCAATTCGGGCGAGCAACAATGTCGTTTCCACGTTGGACATAAAGCTTTGGGTCCCGTCTAGCATCATAGGTTCCAGATAGACTCTGGCATATCTGCCATCCTCCGTATCGGGCCAGTCCATGTCATTGAACGATTGCTGATCATAAAAACGTACGCGTGCAGCCCTATTATCATTCCTAACCTCATATGTACTGTCATCACAGTCCAATCTATCTTTCATTCCTTTATCCTTCAACCTTCTACTCCCCCATGAGGTTACATCTTCTTTTAACTACCATTTACAGTTTCAGTTCTACGCTCTTCATACTCTACACATCACTGTATAGGAAAAAAATGTCGGCATCAAGCTGTATTCCAGATGAAAAAAGCCCGTATAGTACGCTAAATACGTACCGACAGGCCCTCAACTATTAATATTAAAGTTTATTCTCAACGGAAGAAGCCTGATGATCCGAGACTAACTCATTCAGGTCTACAATCAGTTGCTCCAATTCTCCAAAGCTCTCTACCATCTTCTGTGTCAGGTTACGTTGTTCTTCCATGCTCGCCAGAATCTCTTCTGTCGCTGCACTGGATTGCTCCGTTACACTCGAAATTTCGGAAACTTCATTCACAACTCTGGTGGAAGATTCCTTCATTGTAGCCGAACTAGTCTCGATATCTGTCGCTTGATTCAACACATGCTGAGAGTTGCTGTTGATCGTACGGAATACTTCCTCTGCTGTATGGACGCTATCTCTTCCTTGTTGTAAAGATAGACGAATACGTTCGAATCGATCTGTCAGTGCCTGCGTCTGTCCTTTTAATCGAGACAGGATGGTTCCGATATCACTTGCGGACTGACCTGAGTTCTCTGCCAACTTGCGAACTTCCTCTGATACAACAGCAAACCCACGTCCATGCTCACCCGCACGAGCGGCTTCAATGGCTGCATTAAGCGCGAGCAGGTTGGTCTGACTCGCAATATCCGCTATGCTGTTCAGCATAAGCGTCATGGATTCACTTTCCTCGTTGAACTTTCGCATGTCATTTGCAGTTGTATTGATCGTTTCATATAGATCTTGCATCTGGATGTTTAGCTGGTCCATCTGTGTGCTTCCAGTTTGCGTGCTCGTTGCCATACTTGCGGACAACTCTTTCATCTGCTGCGAATACGAAGCAACGTCCTTGATATGCTGATCCGATACAGATAAGGATTCCGAGATCTCGGCCACACTGGTCGCCTGGAACTCAACACCTTTTGCAACCTCACTGAACCCAAGCGTCACCTCATTGGTGATAGAACCAGTCGCATTTACTTTTTGCTTCAATTGATCTGTATAACGTGATAGACCTTCGACCGATTCCTTCACACGCTCCAGCATGGTTTCCACTCTTTGCTTAGAATGCTCCACCTCATTCTGGCGTACTTCACTTTCATGGAAGAGCCTTTGATTCAGCTGGGAGACCAGCATCAGAATGGCCCCCGTGAGAGCGAATAGTCCCACATTTACGATATTACCTATTAGCTCAACAGAGTCAACGGTATTCATAACAAATAATTGAAGAACACTGTTGACTAGTAATACCGAAAATCCAACCACAAAAAATTTCTTGTTAGGAAATAACAGTAGAACTGCGGTTATGACCAAACTTAACGCAAAATTGACCGTTCCCCAACCGACATAGACTCCACATATTGTTAGTAATACGGTAATCAGCCATGGAATGAGATGAATATGTTTCTTTTTCGCATTAGCGTATGTAATCCAAACTACAAAGACTAGAGCTACTCCATTGGACACAAGTAACTTCGGCATCGTAAAGGCCAGCCCCATACCAATGGCAATAATAATCCACAAAATGATACCGATTAATTTGTTCCTTTTCCAAATAATTTCGTCCATACGATCCATGCATACCCCGTCCTTTTATGTAGGTTAAATGTAAGTTGTAGGGCCTTTCTGTACTACATCTAGTAGTCTTTGGTCCTGCTTATGTGCAAATCGCAAATACGCAGCGCCTTAGCATAGTACATATTAACTTCATAAGTATGAAACCAGCGCTACTTTATGTATATCGGTATTCAACATTTAAAATGAATATGAAATGTAAAATGATATGTAAGCATATCATTTTACAAATAAAAAAAGGCCTGTCTTATGCGTTGTGACGCACAAGACAGGCCTTTTTGGTCATGAATCGATGTGTAGCAGCTCTTACTTTCCGAATACAAGTGTTGTATTGGAGGAGCCTGCATACTTGGTGACGAACTCACGCGCGTAGCTGGCACTTTCTACCTGATAACTGTAATTGGAGCTTGGTCTCCAGTTCGTTTTAGGAGAAATCGGACTATTAAGCGCTGGTGTACTGCCCGTATCCGTAAACTCACCTTTTCCTTTGTCATCCAGGATGCCTCCCTTTTCAGCGCCAGCACCAAAGTAGTTGTTTTCGGAATAAATCCGTGCTTTTTCACCAATTGTGATGGCCTGATTAAAGTTGTTTGCATAATTGTTTTTGAGATGGAAGTAACCATATCTTAAAAGCCCAGGACCACGTACATATAAATTTTCGAAGTAATTGTTGGACATCGTCACATGAGGTACTCCATTGTAACTGCTGTTACCATCATTTGGATGACCGAGGATGACGCCATACTTATGGTTCGCAAATTTGGAATTGCTAATCGTAATATAGTCGGCGCGATCGCCAATATACAGAAGTTTGTCCAGATCACTACCGCCAGAGCTGTAACTGTGACCAGCAAACGTCACATGATCAATCCAGTAATTGGAGCCTGAAGTGATATACATCTGGATATCATCATTGGCATTAATATTGGAAGCGTGTTCAAAAGTCAGATTCTGAAAAATCACATTGCTTGAACTACTTGTGGATCTGAAATGAATATTCGTTAATGTATGTTTGCCAAAGGAACCTACAAGTGTCTTGTTCGCTCCAAATTCAACCTTTTGCAGTGTAGAGGAAGAAATATTCTGTTCAACAACGACAATTTTGGCTGTAGAGCCTGCCATATGTGTTCTCAAGTCATTGAGATTACTAACGTAAACCACCTGACCGTTCTTGCCACCTGTCGTAGCTGACTTGGATACACCATTTTCATTCTTGGCACTGCCTGCAAAACCAGTCAACCCATTCGTACCTGTGTTTGGATAACTGGCCGCACCATATGTAGACGGGGCTGTGGAGACAGTTAGCAACAATAGAGTTACAGCGAGTAAAAGCATCGAAAATTTCTTCAAAATTTCACCATCCTTTATAATATTATCCTCAAAGACAACTCGATTATATCGTGTAACTTTGGCTGTGACAATATAAAAATTGCAAAAAGACAACAATTATCATTTTTATGCAACAGCAGATCAGATATAGTGAAAAAACGTAAAACCAGGCCATTCGTTCACACAAAATAGAGCCGCTAATTAGCGGCTCTATTAACGAGTACTATGTGATACAACTTGGAACTGATCCGCCCTCGGATCAGTTCCTAAGGCCTCTGAAGAAAAACCATTCGCTTGCGGATAATAATATGTTACGACTTCTGATAGCTGCGGCGGAAGGCGCCAGGTGTGATTCGTTCCAGCTTCTTGAAGATGGCTCCATAATAGCTCGTAGATTCGAAGCCGACTTGACGAGCAATATCCTCCATCCCGTGCTGCACATTATCGAGCAGCAGTTCCTTGCTCTTGTTGACTCTTACCTGATTAACATAGCTGATGGGACGAATACCTGTCGTCTTCTTAAACAAATGACAGAAATATTCTGGTGTGACACAGATCAATCCAGCCAGCGTTGGCAAAGTAATCTCTTCAGCATAATGTTGTTCAATATAGTCCAGAACCGGCTTTATTCGCTCATACTGCTGCCCGACGGTATCGCTGCCCTCGACAGATACGCGTTGAATAATCTCTGTCAATAAGGTATAGAGGACAGCGGAGCAGGCGTAATTGCTTAATGTCTGCTCTTGTGGTGTTAAGGCAGCTTGCAGCAGCTCCCGCATTCGGGATAGAAGATATTCAGGTTGTGCAAGCGTGTATACACATGTGTCGACAATGCCCACGGTTTCAAATAAGTTTGCTGACCCGTTGCCATCAAAAATGATCCAGTCGACTTCCCAACTGTCGGATAGCGCATAGTATTCGTGCTTCTGCCCAGGGAACAACAGCATGCCCATACCTGGCTTGACGATATGATCCGTTTCACTTAGCTTGAGCTTGCCCACACCGCTGCAACATTGTATCCACTGATAATCCTCAATGCCTTGGTCTCGGCGGATATGCTCCTGTTCATGATGCAGGCCGATGCCAAGCAAATAAAAAGGGAGCAGTTTGTCTCGGGCAGATAAAACTGGAAAATTACGATTGGGATGAGGCATACGACTAACTCTCCTGATCTTAATATTGTTATATGATATTAATTTTTTAAGATATTCACTCGAATTAATATAACATATAATCGCAATATATTGATAAATAAAGGAGATCGCAGGATGACAATTAAGATCGGAATTGATTATTATCCAGAGCAATGGACCCCGGAGTTATGGGAGAAAGATGCCATACTTATGCAACAGACGGGGGTTGCAGTTGTGCGAATGGCGGAGTTCGCCTGGAGCCGAATGGAACCGACTGAGGGTAATTATCAGTTTGAATGGCTGGATGCGGCTATAGAAGTATTCGCTTCGCGTGGTATGGAAATTGTGTTATGCACTCCCACCAATACCCCGCCAAACTGGATGACAACCCGGTATCCGGATGTGCTGCCCATGGATGAACAACGCCACATCATTCGGCCAGGTGTGCGTGGACATCGTTGCAACAACAGCCCTTCCTTGAGAATGCTGGGCTCCAAATTTGTGGAAGCGATATCACAGCGCTACGGTAAGCATCCCGCCGTTATTGGCTGGCAAATCGATAACGAGATGCACTACCAGGAATGCCATTGTGATACATGTAATCGTTCGTTTGTCGCTTGGCTGCAAAAGCGTTATTCCAATCTGGAGGAGTTGAACCGGGAGTGGGGTACGGTCGTCTGGAGTGGTGAGTACAGCAGCTGGGCTGAGGTAACAACGCCACTCGGTGCCAGCAAACCGATGAATCCTTCCTATCTTCTCGAGTACAAGCGGTTTTGTTCTGACAGCGTAGGCTATCTGCTGGGATGGCAGCTTGAGATTTTACGCCGTAACTGTCCAGATCAATTCGTGACGCATAACATGTGGCAATATCCGAATAGCCTGGACTATTATGATATGCACAACGAATTGGACTTCGTCTCTGTTGATTATTATCCGAATGAGCTGTATCGCGATTATGGCGATCGGTTTCCGAGGAACGGAGCGCTTACGCTGGACTTGGTTCGCGGCATCAAACGCCGGAATTTCTGGGTAATGGAACAGCTCAGCGGAGCGCAGGGCGCCTGGATGCCGATTCAGCGCACCCCGTATCCTGGACTGATCCGAGCTCGCTCCTGGCAGACAATCGCCCGCGGTGCGGATATGGTCGTCCATTTCCGCTGGCGGAGTGCAACCGTCGGAGCGGAACAGTTCTGGCATGGGCTGATCGACCACAGCAATGTTCCTGGACGCAGGTTCAGGGAGTTCGCGGAGCTTACTCGCGAGGTGAACCAGTTAGGAGAACTCTTGGCCGACTCAACCATTGTTACTCAGGTTGCGATTCTGCATTCGCATGATCAGCATACGGCGCTTTCCCTTCAGCCGCAGGCGGAAGGGGGAATGCACTATATAGACAACTTGTCCTCTATGCATAATGCATTTCTGAAAATGGGCGTCGGTACAGACGTTATCAACTGGACTGAGGAGCTCGATGGGTACAAGCTGGTCATTGTCCCTTCCCTCTTCCTGTTAAGTGAAGAAGTAGCACAGCGGCTGGAGCGATTCGCAGCCAAGGGTGGTACGGTTGTCCTTACCAATCGGACTGGCGTGAAGAACATGAGGAATGTATGTGAGATGCTGCCTCTGCCAGGGCTACTGGGTGAAGCGGCGGGTGTTGTCGTAAGTGAATATGATGCCATCGGCAACAGTGAGCATCGGATACGGAACGCGGAGGGCAAGACTTTCGCTGCGAAGCAATGGTGTGATCTACTGGAACTGCGAGGTGCAGAGCCGATCGCCTGGTATGACAACGACTTTTACGAGGGTGTACCGGCAGTTACTGTCAATAAGTTTGGTGAAGGTGAAGTGTATTATGTCGGCACTTGGCCGGAGCCATCGTATTTCTATCAGTTGTTTGAAGGCATACTGAAGGAAAAGGATTTGGCGCCCAAAATCCAGTTGCCGGAAGGTGTCGAGCTGTCGATTCGAACGAAGGGGGAGCAAAACTTCCTGTTTCTGATCAATCTGACGAATGAGCAACGAGAGATTACGCTGGACGTTCCTTATCGCAGCTTGTTGACTAACGAGAGATTGGATCAGAAGTTGACTCTTCCAGCTCTGGGAGTAGATATACTAACTGTATAAGATCAGCAGCTTTTCTTATTTAAGAAGGGATGTCTCACAAGGCTTACAACCTTGAGGGACATCCCTTCTCTGCTTTCACTAACATCCACCTAATCTGAATAAGAGTATTGCCAGTTAGTTCATCTTATTTGATTTTGATTTCCAGTTCATCCTTCTTGGCTTCCTGCAAATCATCATAGACCTTATCTGGTTTACCACGAAGTTTTAATACCATGGACTCCGGATGGTCCAACAGATTGCTACTGAAAGAATACATCATTCCGTCTTCCGTTCCGCTCCCGCCTACCATGGATAACTTGGTCTGTTTCCCGTTTTTAGTGGTAGTTACAATCTCAAGAGGCTGAACGACTTCACTGATCGACAACTTCGTTTTGTAATCGATCTCTTGCTCCGGCTCAAAAACAAATCTAACCCGAGTAACAAGCGGTGATAATTCCACTTCTGACAACATAACTTCATAACCCCCAACGGTAAACGTACGATTAACGTTGAGGATTTCCGTTTTGGGGATAGAGAATTTAGGATCCAGCGCAAAAGAAAGATTCATTTTTTGGGAATATTGATACTTCCGTTCCTTTTCCCCGTTTTCTGAATATTCCACCACATCTGGAACAACGGAAGAAAGCTGGAACTGAAGATTCACTTGCTCAGGCAGCGGTTTATTTCGATTACGCTCAATTGTATTCCGGCCATAAATGGTATGCTTATCCTTCGAAAAATGTATACCTCCTATATTTCCGTTATCAAGGACATAACCTGTTCTTGCATCCGTCATCTTGGTATTGACTATCGAATAAATCTCTTGCGAAGCATCCGTCTTGGCGGTATACAATACGGTTATCCTGTTCTCATCTGCCATAACCGCATTCACGGTAAACTGATATATGCCCGATGTAACCGTCCGATCCACAAGTTGCACATAACCATGATTGAGCGTTGAAGTAATCGTAGCACGGTCCATATCCGAAGTTAGCAGGCCACGAAAGGGCTCTAGCACTCCCCAATGGGTTACAGGCTCAGTATATGTTGCCTGCTCTTGACCATAACTCCCAAGCGGACCTAAGAGAAACCAACCCGCGGCCAGGGCCGTGACCAGCACTGCCGTAATCCATTTGATATGAACGGTCCTACCTGATCGTTTTGTTCTGCCCTTCGCGAGACCACGTTGAATCGCAACAGTCGTATCCGCCGGATTCCATTGCTGTTTCTCTCTTTTCACCTGATATGCATCTGCAAGAAGTGCTTTCTCCTCCGGGTTAGTGGTCATGCCAATCCCTCCTATTCCTCATCAACTTGCGCAACTGCTGGAGTCCCTTGTGCTGCCAGGTCTTGATCGTCCCTTCCGGTTTGCCGAGGATGGAGGCAATATCCGTCAGTGTCATGTCGTTATAATATTTCAGCAATAATACATGGCGATATTTCGGTTTCACCTTTTGCAAAAGAGATTCCATAGCGATTCGATTATCGTCAACGCTAATCATCCAAGACGCCGGAATGCTGTCCTCCATATCCTCCTTCGCCAGAGGTGTTGCCCGCTTGCGGCGCCTCTGTTCATCGATGCAGACATAGATGAGAATCCGAATGATCCACGACTTGAACGCCTTCTCATTATTCAGCGTACGACGTTTGATCCAAGCTCGGCACGTCATCTCCTGTACCGCTTCCAGCGCATCTTGCTGGTTACGCAGATAACTGTAGGCAATAGAAATGAGCGTATCTTGATGTTCCATAATAGATTGCACAAATGCCGTCTCGTCTTCGGTCTGTACATAGATCCTCTGGTTCATCTCTGCTTTTGTTTCCACCCCGCATCCCTCCTTCTCTCTCTCTTTCTGTGGTATAAGACGGGTGAGTGAAGCAAACGGTTTTTAATATTTGTTCATCAAAAAAAGCTCCGCCATCATCATGAGGGAGCTTGATTACATAGGACTTCGTCTGCCGATATACTGAATTACGTACACGCATGAACAATTCAAGATCAACTAACTTACAAATTGCCGGTGACTTCGATCCCGTCGGCCAATTGCAGATGATTTCTCACCCAAGTGGTGAACCGATTCAAAAAAATCCGTAATTCTGGCTCTGCAACCACCTGTTGATCCAGCTCTGATAAAATCCCCACCCACACTTCCTTCGTAATCGGATTCTCCCAGCAGGGATCAAGTGCCTTCATCTCTTCTCCAGTTCGCGGGTCAGTTAAGGGAAATGTGCGATCCAATGCGGGACGAATATAGTCAAAGTCTTCATTATATATGAACAGCATGTCTTCCATCTCTACTTCAACCGATTCTTCTATGTATAAAGGGGATAAAACAAAACCCATATTCCGCTGTGGACCTTGATACTGATACATGAGCGCAGGAATTGTTCTCTTTGATTTTTTAGCCATATGCTCCTCCTGTTTCAGGCAAATCTTCTACCCATCAGAGTTCAAACCAGATTAAACCACCATCAACCCGCCTGGTTTCTTGCTCCATCTGATGCATCCAGCTCCGCGCCTCTTCACCCCAGATATGAAACAAACAGTAGATATACGAATCCCCATCCACAATCTCTTCCATCCCGGAAGCTTTTTCTATCCACACTTCAAGGGCTCTAGGCCAGGAAGGATCTTCACGTTTCAATACAAAGCCGTTGGCTTGGTGTTCCAAACTATACACTTCGGTAAATTTTAATGAACTTGCCAAACGCTTCACAACTTCAGGTAAAATCGCAGGCTCCGTTGTTCTAATCCCATATTCCCAGCCCATATGTACAACCTCCTTCAGACTTCGTTCGCTCCAGATTGTTGCTTTTGTTCATGCATTTGATGGATTGAACGATCCAACCACAACTCATACCAGTCCAGAAAATGTAATCGATTCGTATTGCCCCAATACTGATCAGGATAGATTCCATTGCGGTTAGCCCGGTCATCAACCCAGATCTCTCCGTAGGAGGCCCCCTTAACAACCAGATTCATGGAGATGCCACAACCAAAATCACTGATGCGTAGCATGCCTGCCGACCATTTTGGATCAAAATATTCATGTTCCAGCGCTTCCCATTCCTCTTCTTCCTTGCTATCATCGAACCAGTCATAGTTCCAGTTCCATGCTTCCGTGAATTGGAAAGGGTCCGAGATCGCATTCAGCTCATCATCATAACCAAGCACAGCGTATACGCCATCATCCGGGTTTTCCAGACCATAATAAGGTCCTGCACCAGCCGTTCCCATATGAAGAAGCCATAGCTTATAGTCCTCCGGCAACTCAATTCGCCATTTCTGTTCAAATTGCGCAATATCCTTCTGTGTCCATACAGGTGCCATTTCATATTCATGGTTTTCTGCGCCAAACAGCTCCAGATCCGGGTCCAGACTTCGGAGAGTGATCAACTTTTCACGCATACGTTCCAGTTGTACATTGTACATGGCCTACTTCCCTCCTTTGCTACTCCATTACGTTTGTTCCACGGCGTACCCGCGTTGCTGCAACTCACCCAGTGTGGCTGCCACATCTCGCTCAGGACACAACTGCTTAATCAGTCTGGCGGTCACCGGTTTTCCTTCACATACTTCAGCTACGGCTTCCAACGGCAGATCCGGCAAGTCATAGTACCCTTTGGCCCAATCAACGTAATCTTCCGGGTTCTTTTCCAAATATCCCAGCAAAAATTCTGCGCCACCTCTGGCGTCCGCTTTGCCTTCCTCGGCCATCGCCAGCTGAATCCAGTTACCAACCTTCCATGGCAAGTCGTTCCCTTCCTGCCATAGGCAAAAGGTCACATCCTCCAGATCCAACGTTTCCTCATGATCTCGCAGTACAGCCATCAAGGCCTCCGGCACTTCATCATACATGCCCGGATAGATTTCTCCGTCCTCACGAGCATGTGGGCTCAAGGGTGACTCATGATCAAATCCTTTGATCAACGTGCCTGAGTTCGTAAACAATACATGCAGATGATCACCTGCGCCGTTATTGATGTTTCCCCATGCCACACCTGGCTGAAGTTTATCTTCATAATGATGTACGCGTAACCATTCTTCCTCCGAAAAGATGATATCCAAAGCAGCGAGTATTCTCATTTGTTTACGTAGGGCATCTGCATTCATCATCGTTATCTCGTTCCAATCCTGCACGTGAATCCCTCCTGTTCGTATATGTACACTATATCCGGATTAATTCATCCAGCGTGTTATTTCCCTGAATACTTGGTGTCATGACAATGGTGATCCGACTGGCTTCTCTGGAGACGATACACGCATAATTTCCCGGCTTTAACTGTAATAGAACCCCTTCACACGTCTCATCCGGCTCCAATTCACCCCCAGTGACATCATCCGCCGCTCCCAGATAGACGTGCCCAGACGGAACTTGCAGATGATACACCTTTTCCCGTTCCGCTCCGTGATCTGGATCTGAATCCTCCTCTACATCCTCCAGGCTCCATTCCACCTCATACACTCCATCCGCACCCAGATTCAAGAACAGACAATGACCTGCATTCACCTCAGCCAGCTCATCCACTGAAATGGACCACCAGTCCGAAGTATCCTCAAGCCGATGTTTTAACGCTGCCAGATCATACAGGCACAATGTTGCCGTATCTGTAACCATTTGAAATGTTCCTCTCATATTCATCCGTCCCTTCTGTCTGATCCAAGTCTGACCTCAGAAATATATTCCATCATTATATCAAGCCTGATACACGTGTAAAAGGAACCCATGGACCATCTCTGCTTGCGCAACTCTTCATTTCTCGCTCCAAATGGTCGATATAAGCATAACTGACTTTTTTTGAACCTGATGGAGGAAGCCAAGCCATGTCAATTAACAATAGAAAAGAACCCTTTCGCTACACATTGAAGGAACCGATCCACTTTGAGATCTATATTCTCAGCATCAACGGGGTTAACGCACCAGCCAAACCCATTCAGGCCGAACTCTGCGATATCAGTCGATCCGGCTGTCAGCTGTCATTTCCGCTATCCCTTCCTGTAGAGAATAACGATATTCGGATTGGAATGAATATGCTGCTCTTTGAAGACCCTCTATATATGGAAGGCACTCTCCGTTGGGGTCAAGAAAAAAATACCTCATGGCACTATGGTGTTCAACTCGAAATGCAGGATGGGAACCAGGACCGTCTATCTAGAGAGATGCGAATGCTTGCAGGACAAGGCAAAATTATCGTGAAATAGCCATATAGCCTGATAACAAAAAACAAAAAAACAGCCCAATCAAATTGGACTGTCGCAAGTGAAACTCTTTATGCCGCTTTACTTACTGTCGCTGGTTGTTCCATTTTGGACCAGTTCACGGTTTTTTCAAGAACCAGTGAGACCAATACCCCAATGACGAGACCATTACTTATGATCGGAATGAGGTACATGGGCAAGGTTTGAAAGGCCTCAGCAGGAATATTCATGACTGCAACTCCCGTGAGGACCGGCAGCGCTACACGATAGATCGTTTTAGAATTAAACGTTGTACCTTCAAGCGTTCTTAGTGCCGTGCCGAACATCTGAAGATAAGCCACGAACAAAACCGCACTGCCGACGCTTGGTGGTATTTGTGCAAAAAATGCTGTCACTGAAGGTGTAAGACCTATCACACACAACATGCCCGCTCCAATTATCAAGGCAGCACGACGCAGAATGCGAGTACTCTCCAGGAATCCGATCGATGATGCAAATAAACCAAAGGGCAGCACACCTACACAGGCTGACAACATCGTGAACAGACCCGTTAGTGCATAGGAATGCCTATACTGACGGCTTGTTGTTTCTGTCCGGTATAGTTTCTCAACTGTGCTTAATGTGGTGATCGAATTCGTCATGTTCACCAGTCCTACGAAAAATGCAGTAATGACAATACCCGCTTCCCATCTGGGTGCTCCCCACGGAAACAGTTCGAGACCAGCCGGGGCCTGATTAGGCTGTCCGCCATGTTGTCCAGGAAACAATAGACTATAAGCGATCCATCCTGCCACAATCCCAATCAGGATCGCGTAGTTCCCCAGCTTCCCCCTACCCTTTAATTGAATCCATGCCACTAAAAATGCAATGACAACGGACAATGCGGCAACAGGCAGATTGAAACGACCAAACTCCGTATATCCAATCATACCTTTGAAAAAATTCATCGTTAATTGAATCGTCATTAGAAACAACATGGCACTCTTCACCATAGGTGTGAACAGCTTTTGCAGCACTTGCGCTGCTCCCAGCCAGCCCAGAATCACCATCGTTAGTCCCGCTAACAGAAAACCTGCAGCCAACCCACCGCCAATACGCTCCAGACTCATACCGGCCGATGAAGCAGATACCGTCAAACTTAGCGTCAATCCCCACCATAACCCTGACGGACCATCCATAATCGCATATCGATGACCAAATACGGCTTGAAGAATGCACACTGCTCCGGTAAGGATAAATGCGTGCTGCATGGAGGCAGCGATGGCATCCGGAGACAGATGAAAATTATGTCCAATGGATAGCGGAACAACAACGGTATTGGTAAACAGGAAGAAAAACCACTGTATACCTGCCAAAATCAGTGAAGATACGTCCTTCATATTCTTTTGTAAAAAATGCTCTTGATGTCTGTTCATTCGTTTGGAATATCCTTTCACTGTTCTGTTTCATAAATGTATAAGTCTCTTCAGGCTTGGGTTAGTAGTCGTTCCATCTCGGCATACCGATTCCGGCTCGCATGTGCAAGCGGTGTAATCCCGTCCCGATCCGCGATCTTTGGATCTGCACCATATTGCAAAAGCAAGGCAACAATCTGCTGGTGACGCGGCCCACCATCTCCCAAAATGACCGCTTCCAGCAAGGCTGTCCACCCCAGGTTGTTGATATGGTTCACATCCACATCACTGCGTGTCAGCAGAAGCTCCACAATGTCCACATGGCCCCGATCCGCTGCTGGGATAAGGGCTGTGCCGCCAAAACGATTCGTTAACCTCGTATCTGCACCTGCTGTGATCGCCAATTCGACCATGTCATACATACCCTCAGCACTCGCGTATAACAGCAGGTTGTCCAATCGTGCATCCCGAAGATTAATGTCGGCTCCGGCGTCCACTAACATCCTTGCCGTGTCTATCTTGTTACCGTGCACCGCAGCCAGCAGAGGTGTTCGCCCCAATGCATCCCGTTCATTCAACCGGCTACCCTGTTGTGTGATAAATCGAATGACCTCATCGGTATGGCCCGCTTGAGCAGCATCATGTATTGTTCTAACCACGTTGTTTTATCCTCCAATTCAAGGTCTTTCTCATGCAGTAATATTCATATAGAAACCAAACCCTGTTAGTCAGGTATGCAAATCTAATGTATGGTAACATAAGATCGTAGTATATTAAAAATACATGTTTTGTTGCCTTTCCATACGAATTACATATACATTGCAGGCGAAGGAGAACAACCACTTGGATATCAAACAATGTCGCTATTTCATTGCCATTGCTGAGGAGAAACAGATTACAGCAGCAGCCCGAAGACTTCACATGGCTCAGCCACCCTTAAGTCAGCAGCTTAAGTTAATGGAGGAAGAGCTTGGCGTAATTTTGTTTGAACGCAAAGGGCGTATGATGGAGCTAACGCAGGCGGGTCGCAGCTTCTATGATTATGCAGTTACCTTGACCAAATATATGGAGGAAGCTGTAATGGAGATGCAAAGTTTCCGTCACGGCATACGGGGCAAACTCGCCATCGGCATCAATACCATATCAGATCGCCTGATCCCGCAAGCACTGCAACAGTTTCGCACCACCCATCCACAGGTTACCTATAAAATTCAACAAAATGAATCTGCGCAATTATGCCGATTGCTGGAAGATGGCAAAGTTGAACTTGCCTGTGTACGCATGCCTGTACAGACTGAACGTTATGAGGTGCTGCATCTGCCACAGGAGCCCCTTTTCTATATTTCTTCAACACCGCTTGATAGTCCGACAGAGATGGGACCAGGAGTGGAGATGGGGACTTATTTTGAGCAGCTTACAGGTATCCCCCTACTGCTTCCAAGTACAGAGGGACTCGGCATGTTCGAGTTGATTCTGGACAAGTTCCGGGAGCATCAGGTTACCCCCTCCATCATGGGTGAGTGCTCAGACATTAATATGTTGCTCGAGCTGGTCCGACTCGGCTTCGCCAGTTCCATCGTGCCTCACACGGTACTACAGCTATATCACGAGCACCCATTCCACGTATATCGTATCCAGGATCAGCATTCCACGGTTGGCTCGGCGCTGGTCTGGTTGCAGAACCGTTATCTGTCCAAGCCTGCACAACACTTTGTACAACTGGTTCAGGGAATGCTTCCCGTGGTGTAAAAGGCTATAAGCAAAAAACAGCAGCTTTACCGGATTACATTCCGGTGAAGCTGCTGTTTCATTTTTATGGTTAAGCTTTAGCTGTGAACAACAAGTCTTTTTCTTTGATCGTAGTGCGACCAGCAGACTCAATGGACTCATACTGATGCATGTTTGTAATAATGACTGGTGTAATCGTTGTGTAACCGGCTTTTTCGATCTGTTCCCGGTCAAACTCCATCAGTACATCACCTACAGATACCTTTGCACCTGCTTGAACTTTAGGAGAGAAGAACTGACCTTTCAACTTCACGGTATCAATCCCGATATGAATCAACATTTCTGCGCCTGTATCACTTACCAGACCAATGGCATGTCCACTCTTCGATAACGAGAACACGGTTCCGTTGATCGGAGATACGACGCGGCCTTCAGATGGTTGAATCGCGAATCCTTTACCCATAATCTCTTCAGAGAACGCAGGGTCTGGCACTTCGCTCAGCGGTTTAACTTCACCTGTGATCGGGCTGAATACTTGCTCATCTTGCGCTTTTGCTTCTTCAGTTACAGCAGCAGAAGTTGTTGCTGCTGGTGTTGCCGGCTCAGCTGCTGGTGCAGCTACTGGCTCCGATGCATTTTCTTCTTGGAACCCAAGAATGTACGTCAGTACTGCCGCAGCTACGATGGCAATCAAACCACCAGCCAGAGCATAGAGCAGTGTGCTAATTGCTGGACTGATAAATGCTGCCACACTCGGCAGACCTGCAAGTCCTGTAATAACGTACGATTTAACATTGAAGATACCCATGAACCCACCGGCAATCGCTCCCCCGATAAGGGCTGCAATAAACGGTTTTTTGAACTTCATGTTGATACCATACATCGCTGGTTCTGTAATCCCCATGATAGCCGTAAGACCTGTGGAATACGCGAGGGATTTGGTTTTGCTATTTCTCGATCTGAGACCTACACCAAATGCTGCGCCCCCTTGTGCCAAGTTAGCTGCAAACATCAGTGGAATGATAAAGTCGTAACCCAGTGTTGTCATTGAACCAACAACGATTGGCAGCAACGCATAGTGCATACCTGTAATGATCAGCAGTGACATCGTACCACCAATCAAGATACTTGCGAAGATGGACATGTTGTCGAACAACCATGAAATACCACCGGACAAACCATTACCAAGAACCGTACCCAATGGACCTACTGTCATCAACGTCAGTGGAACCATAATTAACAGGGTTACTGTTGGAACCACCAAGAGTTTAAGTGAAGCATGTGTTACACGATCAACGGCTTTCTCTACATATGAAGCAATCCAAACTGCTAGAACAATAGGAATAACTGTAGAAGAATACGTTGCCGCTATGACTGTAATCCCCATAAATGATGAGTTGTGACCATCGGCCAGCAATGCTGTAATGGTCGGGTGCATAATGCCCGCAGCAAGCGCCGCGGCAATATACATATTACTTCCCAACTTACGTGCAGCACTAATTGCCAGAATGATTGGCAGGAAGTAGAATGCACCGTCACCAATCGCCGACAAAATGATATAGGTTGAACTAGTGTCGGACAACCACCCAAGTGCGACAAAGATGGCCACGATACCTTTGATCATACCTGCACCCGTAATTGCAGGCAGGATTGGTGTAAACATACCTGAGATGAAGTCGAACAGCGCACTTATTGGATTTCTCTTTTTCTTCTCCCCAGTTGAAGCGCTTGAGGTTGCATTATCTGCGTTTGGTGATTTGGACATGTTGCCAACGAGTGCGTTATACACGATAGGCACATCGTTACCGATGATAACCTGGAACTGTCCACCGTTCTCCATCACGCCCATAACGCCTGGTGTATTTTTTAGCGTCGCTTTGTCCGCTTTTTGGTTGTCATTCAGGTTAAATCTGAGTCTTGTCATACAGTGTGTGACTTGATCAATATTCTCTTCGCCACCAACAAGCTTCAAAATATCCTTGGACAATTGTTGTTTATCCATTGTGTTTTGCTCCTTTTATGTGTAATGAAGGTTAAAAAAAAACCTAAACACTGAATAATGACAAAGCAGAAAAGCTTATCATTATTCAACGTTTAGGTTTTGCCTTTTTAGCAGTAACAATCCCAACTTTATTCAATTGTTTGTTCATTTCTGACAACTCGTTCAATATGAATGGTCAGATACAGTATTTCTTCCTTGGACAACACCCGATTATAAATCTTACGCGTATAGTCGCTGATCCTTACTGCACATGCATGTGCTTCCGGATACTGCTTGCTCACCAAGTCATGAAGCGGGTTATCTTCTTCTTTATCTTCAATCGCCGTTCCTTGCAATACACGTTGGGCAAAGAACTTCAGATGAGTTAAAAACCGATAATAACTCAATGAATCTTCATCAAGTTCAATCACAAAGCTACGTCTTACGATGTTAAGTATGTCCTTAACGATATTCGTAATACTGATCGTTTCCCTCATCTCACCGTTCATCTGGGCATTAACCAGATGCATTGCAATGAATGCGCATTCGTCTTCGGGTAGCAGGACACCTAACGTTTCCTCAATAATCTGTAGCGCCTTGAGTCCAATGGCATATTCCTTCCGGTACATGCGCTTGATCTCCCAGAACAATGCGTTACGGATCTGCAATCCTTGACGATGTCGATCAATGGCAAAATGAATATGATCCGTCAGTGAAATGTAGATGCTCTCATGCAGCTTCTCACCTAACACCGTCTCGGCATAACGGATAATCTCATCCGAGCACTCGACATATTCAACCGGGATATCAGACAGAAGCGTTTTGAGTTTCTGTGATACTTCCTTACTTTCAAGCGAGAATATTTTTTCGACGAGACTCTCGTCAATCGATTCACCAGTATGCTTTTTGAAGGCAATTCCACGTCCCATAACGACCAGTTCGTTTCCTCCCGGATCAATTACGGTAACTACGTTGTTGTTCAGCACCTTCTCAATTTTCATTTCTTCACATCACCTTGCACCGTCAAAGTAGTAAAAGGCAAAACCAAAGCAGGTCACGAAATATGCCCCGCTTCTGGTTTTGCCTGATTGAACAGTAACAATCCAGTATTCATTAGCCTTAGGCCCATCTTACCATATAATTATCCATATGACAATGTTTTTGTGAAAGCGGTTAATGTGCGTTAATTTGACATCAGAAGGTGCTTGCACAACTATGCTTATAGAACTAGTATTTACTCGTTGTTGTTTTTAAGACTTGCGCCATTTGTACTAATAACTTCCTTGTACCAATGGAATGATTTTTTCTTGTAACGATCCAATGTTCCTGAACCATCATTGTTGCGGTCAACATAGATGAAACCATAACGTTTCTTCATCTCTGCTGTTGAAGCACTTACCAGGTCAATACAGCCCCATGACGTATAACCCATCACTTCTACGCCATCCTCAAGAGCTTCGCCCACCTGTACCAGATGGTCATTCAAGTATTGAATACGGTAATCATCGTTCACCGTTTTATTGCCATTTTCGTCCGTAATCAGCTCATCGACTGCGCCCAAACCATTTTCGACAATAAACAATGGTTTTTGATAACGGTCCCAGTATTTGTTCAAGGTTACGCGCAGTCCTTGCGGATCGATCTGCCAGCCCCACTCACTTGCTTTCAGATAAGGGTTTTGCACACCTGCGAACAGGTTTCCTTTTCCTTCGATACGTTTCTCGGGATCACCAGTCTCACAGATACTTACATAATAACTGAACGAGATAAAGTCTACGGTATGCTTCAGAATTTCAGCATCGCCATCTTCAAACTTAATATTGATATTATTCGCTTTGAAATAACGATTAATGTATTTCGGATAATACCCACGTGCATGGATATCAGCAAAGATATCATTGCGCTGTTCCGCATGCATCGCTGCAACCACATCATCCGGGTTCGGAGTTAACGGATACGTAGGCATGCTCAGTACCATACAGCCGATTTTGGCTTCAGGCATAATTTCATGACCCAGTTTCACAGCCAGGGCACTGGCTACCAATTCATGATGAATTGCTTGGTACAGATCCTGTTTGGACAGTTCTGCTTTTGGCGTATAGATGCCGCCACTCATGAATGGCTCTTCCAGAATGGAGTTGATTTCGTTGAACGTCAGCCAGTATTTAACTTTGCCTTTGAAACGGTTGAAAAGAACTGTTACATAACGCTCGTAGAAATCGATCATTTTACGGTTAACCCAGCCATCATATGTTTTGGACAAATGCAGCGGTGTCTCATAGTGAGAGATCGTTACGAGTGGTTCAATCCCGTATTTGTGACACTCATCGAACAGGTCATCGTAGAATTGCAGACCCTTCTCATTTGGCTCCAATTCATCACCTTTAGGGAAGATACGGGACCAAGCGATTGATGTACGGAACACTTTGAAGCCCATTTCAGCAAACAGTTTAACATCCTCTTTGTAGCGGTTGTAAAAATCGATACCGATCAGTTTCAGGTTATCTTCTGTAGGTGCTTCCGTTCTAGGCGTTGTAATCCCGTGTGGCATTACATCTTGAACAGACAGACCTTTGCCATCTGTATTATAAGCTCCTTCAAGTTGGTTGGCTGCTACAGCGCCGCCCCATAGGAAGTCTTTCGGAAATGGTGTAGTCATGTCAATCATTCCTCTCATTATTTATCATTATAAAGTTGTTTATTGAACTTAGTTTGTTGGCAATTGTTCCAATCGTTGCAGAATCAGCTCCAGCTGAGCACCTGTAACCGACTTCGATGACTCAAATTGATCTTTGGACATACCGGACATAATACCGGCTTTGGCACTATTTTGAACGGCTTCATAAGCCCAATGCTTATCATTCAAATCCTTGAACAATACTACAGTTGACTCGTCTGCATCATTCCAGCCGCGACTCGTCAAAATATGGTCTACGATCACTGCCATCTGTGCACGTGTTACTTCCTCTCCCGAGGCAAATATCTGATTGCTGACACCTTTCATCAATCCTGCCTTAGTCACTGTTGCGATGGCCTGACGAGCCCATTCAGGAGCAGAATCTGTGTACGGGTAAGCAGATTCGGATACTTCAGGAAGATTTAACTTGTCGGCAAGCACGAGGGCGATCTGCGCTCTTGTCACAGGCTCAGTCGGTTTTGTTCCCTGCTCTATGTTACCTCCATCCTGTTCCCCTGAAGTACCTTTGCTTATTTGGAACAGGTCGGCAAGTACTTCCTTGTTGTCAAAAGCCGGTACCCATGACCAATGCTTCATGCCACCGTACAGTCTTTGGCTATCCATGTATGCATCGTCATACAGCGTCATATTGACATGGTTGGCTCCAAGCTCAGTCAAAGCCTGATAAGCCAAAGAGCTTGTCCGGCTGTCAGTGGTTGGATCATTTTTGGCATGCATAATCCATACTGGGACATCCACAATATCTTTCAGTTCTTTTTTGAATGCTTCTACAGATCCGGTGTAATCCGCTACCGTATCCTTGGCCGCTACAATAATCGCTCCAGCAAACAGATCGGGATATTGTGTCAAGAAACGGAAGGCACCACCACCGCCACTGGAAACACCAGACAGATAGATCCGATTCGGATCAACTTCACCTTCAGCAACCAGCTTCTGAATCAACTCATACTGCGCCACGAAGTACGCCTGCATCTGGGCCAGTTGCTCCGGGTTATCATAGATTTTGAAACTGTAATTCTCAGGATACTGTACGGCCAGTACGGAAGTATCATACCCCGATTCCGTCCAGACTACAGCTCCACGATTTGCAGTAAGATGGCTGCGCCCGTCCGTACCAACTTCGCCACCACCATGGAGCCATACCATGAGCGGCTTCGGTTCTTCGGACGTGCTTCGTTTCAGTTGGTAGGACAAATTCGCACCATTACTGCCTGTAAATTGTCCTTTTTCAAACTCATCGACCGTACGCGTTTTGACTACATTTACATTTTTATCGTCAAAAGAAAGTTCAGGATACGCCTTGCTTGTGACTGCAAATGCTGACTTAAATCCACCTGGATATTTAAACGGCTCGACCTCCATATGGATGGTATGATCCTGAATCGTCAATTTTATCCCGTCATCTTCATACTCATTCTGTATGATCTCTTCCGCTTCATTTAAAGGATAGCCATCATAATTGCCAGTAATTTCGAAGTCTGAAGCTTTCAGATTCTGATATTTCTCCGGATTTGCTACAGTAATGTCAAAGGACTCTACCATCTCTCCAGGATCACCAACATAGGTATTGGCCTGGATTCGAGTAACCTGGGTGCTTTCAGCACCAACGGTTGCTGGCCAGATCACACTCAGACTTAGTGTCAGGGCAAGCATCCATCCCATACTTTTTGTGTTCATACTCCATCTTTTCAAAAGATATCCCTCCATATGTAATGTTTGCAGCACATAAAAAAGCGGACAAACGCTAATCAGCAGGCCCTCAGGAATATTAAATTCCATTAAACACTAACTGTTATATCAGGTTTGCCCGCTCAGAAAACGTGAGAACTACAGTTGCTCACCATTACTGGAGATTACGTTTTTGTACCAGTCGAATGAATCCTTTTTGGAACGTTTGAGTGTTCCGTTACCTTCGTCATCCAGATCCACGTAGATGAAACCATAACGTTTGGACATTTCGGAAGTGGACATGCTCACAAGGTCAATCGGGCCCCATGCTGTAAATCCAATCAGATCGACGCCATCTTTGATGGCTTCTTTCATTTGTTCGATGTGTTTTTTCAGGTAATCCACACGATAGGAGTCATGGATCGAACCGTCTTCTTCAACTCGGTCATATGCACCCAGACCATTTTCTACGATGAACAATGGTTTCTGGTAACGATCCCAGAAGTTGTTCAAGGTTACGCGCAGACCGATCGGATCGATCTCCCAGCCCCAGTCGGATGCTTCCAGATAAGGGTTTTTCACGCCGCCAGTCAGGTTACCCGATGTTTCTTCCTTGTCTGCAGATGCAGATTTGGTTACGGACATGTAGTAACTGAAGGAGATGAAGTCAACGGTATTGTTCAGCAAGATCTCGTCATCGCCCGCTTCTTTTTGGATCACGATGTCGTTTTCTTCAAAATAACGAGCCATGTAGTTCGGGTATTTACCACGAGCATGCATGTCCGTGAAGAACAGGTTAATCTGATTCTCGTGTTGAGCCAGACGAACATCTACCGGATTACATGTTGCTGCATAAGTTTCCATACGAGCAAGCATACAACCCACTTGGGAACCAGGCATAATCTCGTGAGCAAGCTTCGTTACCAATGCACTTGCTACAAATTGGTGATGCAGCGCTTGATAAGTGGTTTGCAGCTTGTTATCCACTTTATCGATCAGAATGCCGCCGCCAGTGTACGGGCTGAACAGCATGACGTTAATTTCATTAAACGTCAGCCAGTATTTCACTTTATTTTTATAACGGTTGAACACCGTTTCTGCATACCGAACATAGTGCTGGATTACTTCACGGCCAGCCCAGCCGTTATATTTTTGCGTCAAGCCAAGCGGTGTCTCGTAGTGAGACAATGTAACGAGGGGCTCGATGCCATATTTCAACAATTCGTCAAATACTTCATCGTAGAATTTCAAGCCTGCTTCATTCGGCTCTTGATCATAACCGTTCGGGAAAATACGTGCCCAGTGAATGGACAAACGGAATACTTTGAAGCCCATTTCAGCGAACAATGCAATATCTTCTCTAAAGTGATGGTAGAAATCGATACCAAAACGTTTCGGGAAACGTTCTTCAAATTTGCCGGAGAGGATCTCTTCGATTCGGGAAGAGGAAATTTCCATAGCATGTCCGCCTGTACGCTTCTCTTTGGGAACATGAGCGATCATGTCCGCTGTGGAGAGGCCTTTGCCGTCCTTATCGAATGCACCCTCCAATTGATTGGCAGCTGTAGCGCCGCCCCATAGGAAGTTTTCGGGGAATCCTTTTTTTGCCGTGGTCATGAACAACAACCTCTTTTCGAAATTTATTTTGGTTTTTCCAGGTAAAAAATGGTGTGATTTAGAGCAGAAAACAAGAAAAACCTAAACTCAAGGTAAAATAGCACCAAAAAAAGGAGCTTTCATTTCACCATCAGTTTAGGTTTTGCCTGTCTTCACAGTTACAATCCATCAAAAGATGTTATTGCATATTCTGTTGTGTTTGCTCTTGTAATGTAAGCGTAACATATCTATTTTGCAAAATCAACTTCACTGGATCATATGATCGCTCGCACACTCTCACCATCGAAAAAATTAACGTGGCATACGCATAATGGCCGCCCTTAATGCCTGCGCTCCTTCCTCCGTTTCCAGGTAAACAGCGGGACTTTGGTCCCCTAAAGCCGGGATATCTTTCGCTATCCATTCAAAAACGTACTCCCCCATTTCACACAAAAGCACGCGGCTTATATCTGCCGGAATCCCTTGTAATCGCGCACGTTCTACCCATTCAGGGTCCAACTTTTGTCCAAGTTCTTCGAACAATTCGGAAAATGAGTCCCAGCTTGTATGATTAAACTCCTTTAAATAGATACCTTTCATACTCATGTAATTTCACTCCCTGGATTGCAATTAATAACACCGAAGTCCTATCTGACACAATTCATCCTTAAGCCGCTTGAATCCGTTTCTGTAACAGGTAGACTTAATTTTAAATGTTTTTCGGGGGAAAGAACAGTCAAGGAGGATTCAATAATGACTCAGGAAGAAAACACATCTGGTTGGGATGCGATTGATCAATCCATGCGTGAATTGTATGGGGAACAAGAGCCAAAACACTACGGCACTGCCCTTCCGTATATTCTTGGAGGTCCCGATCCACTCGATGGCATTAGCGTTTATGCTGTCGATTACCCTATGCCTCACTGGCATTTTGTTACCTACGGTTTCTCTGAATTGTATGAAAAAGAGATGCAGGATGCATCCAAGAGCGGGTATGGTTTTGAGCTCACCTTTCGTCTTACACGCAGTGAAGCAGAGACTGATCCGCCAGCCTGGGCGCTGAATCTGCTACAGAATGTAGGACGTTACGTGTTCAACAGCGGAAATATCTTTCAGCCAGGAGATTACATGGACGCCAATGGCCCCATCTGTCTGGAATCCGATACTTTGCTGACTGCTCTCTCGTTTATTGAAGATCCGGACCTACCCGCGGTCTCAACGCCTAATGGTTCAGTGCAATTTATTCAGATGGTTGGCATTACAGGTCGGGAACTGGAAATGATTCAAAGTTGGAATGCTCGTGGCTTCCTGTCTGCCTCCTCCATGTTCATGCCCAAATATGTGACGGATCTGATGAGAAATTCGTACGCAGATATTCCTTCGGTTATACAAGCGGTTGAGGATGGAATGGAACAGGACGGGTCCAGCACAGCATTTTTATTCATACAACAACTGGCTTGGGAATCTCCTCGCAAAAAATTGCTGCAAAAATCGGTTCCGGCCAAACTCCAGCTTGGAGCCAAACAAGCCGTATTAGTTGGCACCATCCTTCGTAGCCGAATTTCGAAAGGCGCCTCTCTATCCTTGATCGGACCGGATACTAATATTCTGTTCGAAGCAGGAGAACATCCAGCTGTATTGGAATCGGACAGACAAGTTACCCTGACGGTGAACAAACAAATTGTTGATGAGCTGGCAGAGAACCTTCGCCCGTTTGAAGGAACATTTGAGATAACTTCATTGGATCATATTATCGTTCAGATTGTTAGAACAGAGATTAAGAACCAGGAAGGACACGTCATTCAAACGATTGGATGAGAACTGTGCAGCAAGGAGGAAACAACATGCCTGCCATTACATTTACCTCACGACACAAAGAGTCTCCGACTTGCTCACATTCAGCAGGAACGGCACCGTTTGACTATTTACCAAAACCCAGTCTGGACAGGCTTCGTAAAATCAATCATTTCCTGATTCATGCATTCCAGAACAGTATCTCGGTTATACAAGAGAATTTAACGGGCACTTATCTTTTTTTACTCACAGATAGCAACGGTGTGCTCCTCTCGATGAATTACAGTTCAGATCTTAAAGCTGTAGTAGAAGATTCCCCCATTCGTCCGGGCATGTTCTTCACTGCACAGAGCTGTGGAGTTAACGCCATATCTGTAACGATGGACAGCAACGAGCCTGTAGTGTTGCTGCCCGAGCAGCATGAAAGTCCTTATTTTCAAAGCTGGCATTGTTACGCCGCACCTCTGTTCATGGGATCGCAACATGTAGGTTATCTGGATGTGTCCACCATTAATGCAGATATGCAAGGTGAACTGATTGCCATTGCCAAGCTAATTCCAGCGTACATGCAGAACTGTTGCCAGAGTCAACAGACTGCTGAAGTGTGCGACAAACCGGCGGTGGAGTTCACCGAGCGTCAGTTAACCATTCTGGAGATGATAGCCGGAGGCCTCACGGTAAAAGCCATTGCTTTGAAATTAAAGATCAAGGAATGCACCGTGAATCATCACAAAAAAGTGATTTTTAACAAATTAGGTGTGCAATCCAGCACAGAAGCTGTTTCAATTGCCAGCCGAATGTCTTATGTATAGAAGACCCCTATAGATTCCTATAGGTAGTATATGAGAACGTTTGTGCTACAATTTAGGAAGCAGGCAACATGTAGAGAGAGAGAAACAAACACACACACATTTCAGGAGGGTAATATGACAATTCCAAAAAAAGCTTCTTTATTCGCCATGCTCATTATGATTATGCTGGTTGCAGCCGCTTGCGGTGACAAAGCAGATAACACAGCCGAAACAGAAGAGACTACCCCGACAGAAACAACGACTGGTACTGATTCTGAACCAGCGACTACAGAAGAAACAGAGAACACAGAACCAGCAAGCGAAGAGCCCAAAGAAACTGATAATTCCCAAGACGTTGAGCTGGGGACTACGGAAAAAGGTTCTTACACCAATGACTATTTTGGCGTATCTCTGAAATTCCCGGAAGCATGGGAGTTCCAGGATGCTGCAGGCATGAATGAGCTGACAAGTGCTTCATCCGAAGCGATTGCTGGTGATGATGAAACAAAGAAAAAACAAATTGAACTGTCTCAGACCAAAACATTGAATCTGCTTATGGCTTCAAAGTACCCATTGGACGGAGGTCAAGTTGGCCCTTCCGCTATGGCCATTGCTGAGAAAGTAAGCTTGTTGCAAGGCATTCGTACAGGTAAAGACTACCTGGAAGCAACCAAAAAATTCATGGTGGATAGCCAGTTCCCTTACGATTATAAGGAAATGACAACGGAAACCATCGGTGGTAAAGAGATGGATCTGATGCAAATCACGATGGATCCAGGTGACGGTTCAACCGTTACTCAAGATTACTATAGTACAATTATTGAAGGATATGCTTTCAACTTCATATTCACTTACGTGGATGATAAGACCAAAGCCGAGATTGATACCATCAAGAAATCGGTTCAATTCAAATAATCGCTTTTGATTACTGCCATTATACGAAGAACATATAACTCAACCCCGATAACGATCTGTGGAGATCATCGTCGGGGTTCTTTTGTCGTTGAAACAGACTATATATTTCACTATCTAACTAGATATGGCTACCCAGTGCCCTTCCGTGACTTCTACCCACTTGGAATGTTCGAGATTATAACGGTCCTCTACTTCAACATTTTCTTTAGTTGTTTCTTTGACAACATGTCTCTTTTTCTTCGCTTCTACCGCCGGATCAGGCACGGGAATAGCAGATAGCAAAGCCTTGGTGTAGGCATGTTGCGGGTTGGAATAGAGTTCTTCACTCTCGGCCAGCTCTACAATTTTCCCATTATACATCACCGCCACTCGATCACTGATATGTTTAACCATGGACAAGTCATGCGCGATGAAGAGATACGTCAATCCGAGTCGCTGCTGCAACTCTTCAAGCAATTGTACGATCTGAGCCTGTATCGACACATCCAGTGCAGACAATGGCTCATCACATACGATGAATTCAGGTTCCACAGCCAGAGCTCGTGCAATACCGATCCGCTGTCTCTGCCCACCCGAGAATTCATGTGGATAACGCTGCGCATGGGTGGGATCAAGACCCACCATCTCCAGCAATTCCTCCACACGCTTTTCCCGCTGAGCGGCAGTGCCTGCAAGTTGATGAATATCAAGCGCTTCTCCAATGATATCCATAATCCTCATTTTGGGATTCAGAGATGCATAGGGGTCTTGGAAGATGATTTGCATATGTCTACGCATCGTTTTCATCTCCGAAGCCGACAAACGATTGAGCGGGACTCCTTTAAACAGTACATCTCCACCTGTTGGCTCATGCAATCGCAGAATCGCACGGCCCGTGGTTGATTTTCCGCTACCGGATTCCCCTACAACGCCAAGCGTCTCTCCTTGACGAATATGAAAGCTAATATCATTAACCGCCTTTAAGGTGTTACCTTTGCCCAGATTAAAATGTTGTCTGAGTGATTTCACCTCAAGCAACGGCTGATCGTCTTCCAGATCTCTCGGGACCAACGATACCGGTTTGGGCTTTTTCTTCTGATCCAGACGTGGTAATGCATTCAGAAGTCTGATCGTATACGGGTGTTTGGGATTAGCAAAAATCTCTGTTGTTGTCCCGGTTTCCACAATCTGTCCTTCTTTCATAACAACAACCCGATCACACATGCCTGCTACTACGCCCAAATCATGCGTGATCAGGATAATCGATGTGCCCAGTTGGTCCTGCATATCTTTCATCAAATTAAGAATTTGTGCCTGAATCGTAACGTCAAGTGCGGTTGTCGGCTCATCGGCAATGAGTAATTCAGGACGACAAGCAAGTGCAATACCGATCATGACCCGCTGGCGCATGCCTCCGGAGAATTCGTGTGGATATTGGTTGTAGCGTATTTCACTACGAGTTATCCCCACCCGCTCCATCATGGCAATCGCCTGTTTCTTGGCTTCCCTTTTGGACACCTTCTGATGTTTAATTAGACTTTCGGAGATCTGTTTACCCACTTTAATAGTCGGATTAAGAGAACTCATCGGGTCCTGAAAGATCATGCCAATATCACGCCCACGAATGCTCTCCATCTCTTTCTGCGTTTTATTCGCCAGATCGACCCCTTTGAACAGAATCTCTCCATTTTTCATCTGTGAAGGCGGCGATGCAAGCAGCCTCATAATGGAACGTGCGGTTACACTCTTGCCACTACCCGATTCGCCTACAATGCCTAGTGTCTCTCCTTTGCGCACTTCAAAACTTACCTCTCGTACTGCATGAAACTCACTCTCTCCAGAATGAAAAGAGACCGATAGATCATTAACTTTCAATAAAGGTTCCATGTTATCACCAGCTCTCATCCGTATTTCACATTCACTTATCTCATATGTATACCATTTAATTCCTTGACAATTGTTTAGACCCTAAATAATATATACTATATCAATCGGAATAATGCAATTTAAACCTGAATGAAAGGAGGCACGCTTGGTTTGAATCTTGCAGAAAGCAGCAGACTCTCGCGGTTGGTGCACAATTTAAGTTTTATTTATGGCAAAATGCTGATTCACCCTTCCTACCGATATGTTCTGTTCATTCTTGGATTACCGATCAATCTGGTCGTGTTTCTAATATGGCGTTCGAATCGAAAAAATGACGGCTGGGTAGCCGCCAGGCAGACGGCTGAGCAAGAACTGCTCGCTTCTTCCTATCGGAACAAGATGAAGTTGGAAGTCGAAGAACAGCTACGACGCAAACATCGTTTTTTCCAGCAGCAGGTCAGTGAGGAAGAATTCAGACGTCAGACCGAGGAATGGTTGGAAGAAACGGTTCAGAAAGAGTTGAAGGAGCGGACTTCTCGCATACTTCAGGAACAGGGAAGTCAACGTCTTACGATGGCCGATACATTCCACACCCTTATCGACAAACCGTGGTTTTTAGCGATATCCATTATTCCTGGCTGTCTGATGTATGGCATCCTCTTTTTGTATGGAAATCCTTATCTAAAGTACATATTTGAAAGAATACTGATGACGGTATTTGTCATTCTGGGCGTAGCCACACTCGTATTTACGATTTTGTATCTGTCTCCGTTCAACCCGGCAGCTAACATTCTCGGAGAGACAGCAACGCAGGAACAGATTGCAGCATTCAATCAGGTGTATGGCTTGGATCAGCCTTATCTTACACAGCTCTGGAACAATATTAAGGGAGTTGCTCTCTTCGATCTTGGCAAGTCTTTTGCAGGAAATGAAGACGTAACAGCAACGATTGCAAGAAAGTTTCCAATTACATTGACGCTGGCGGTCATCTCCCTGCTGCTAGCACTCGTCATCGCATTGCCCATCGGTATCATCTCAGCGATTAAGCCTAATTCATGGTTCGATTATACGTTTATGTTCATCGCTCTGATTGGATTATCGATCCCGAATTTCTGGCAAGGACTTATTTTCATTCTGAACTTTTCGATCAAATTACAGTGGCTTCCCGCCACCTTCAACCCGCAGAACTGGCTGTCGATCATTATGCCAACCATTGTGCTGGGCACAGGACTTACGGCTGCGGTGGCACGGATGACCCGGTCTTCTACACTGGAAGTCATTCATGAGGATTATGTGATGACCGCCCGCGCCAAGGGGTTAAGCGAACGTCAGGTCATGCTTAAACACGCTGTACGTAATGCATTGATTCCAATCGTAACTGTGGTTGGACTTCAATTCGGAGCCATGCTTGGCGGGGCAGCAGTGACGGAGAAAGTGTTTAATATCAGCGGTCTCGGCAGCTATATTGTGGATAAACAATTCATCCCCGATATTCCGAGTATCATGGGCGGAGTAATCTACACAGCAATTACGATCTCCATTATCAATGTAGCGGTTGATCTGCTGTACGCTTTTATTGATCCAAGAGTGCGCTCCAAGATGAAACAATATTAAAGTGTGTGTTGAACTACCTCTTAAAGCAGGTGTATTATGACAAACTCGTCCTTAACACAAGAAATGCGTTTCCGGCTTAAGTCTTCTCGAGAATACAGTCAGGCCAGCTTCGCCTGGATCACGTCCCTTCTCTTGACTGCCTTGCTGCTATTCAACAGTTATGACTGGAGCGGGCAGACGTTCAAACCATTTCTGCTAACGATACTTGGGATCTATGTATTCTTCACACTGGTCCAAAGTGTCATCACCCTTCGGATTCGAAAAGACTTGATCCGTACAGGTACGATCTCTACTTTGACCCGCAGGTTAGCCTGGGTTCAGCTGCTTGCCATCATTTCTGGCAACATATTTATCGTAACGGCAGCCTTTCATCTGATTCGAAAAGCCAGGAATGTGGAGTACACCTTTGCGGTATATATGCTGTTAACCCAGCTGTTCGTCATCGGTGTATCTGCGTTAAATGTTTTCAAACCTTATGTGGCTGACAACTTTCTGCCAGCTATGGCGGTGCTCATATTTATTCTGGTCATCGACCTGGTCGTACTGATTATCGTATCCCGATATAACGCGACCTCTATCCTCCCTCGCTGGATGATCGGTGTCAGTGTAGTACTGATTCTGACCTCAATCACAGGTAATGTATTTGCCCTATTGCTCGGCATTTCCATTATTGGGCGCATTCGCAGACAGGGGAAACAAAAATCAAACTTCTGGAATGATCTGTGGGAGCGACTTGCTCCAAATATGACTGCCATGTCCGGTTTGTTTTTTATCATTTTTCTGTTCTCGATATCGATTTGCAGCTTTTTCACCTTTGACTACAGCATGGCTGTGGAAAATAACTACTCGGCGCTGCTTCAACCGCCTTCCCTTGCGTATCCGTTGGGAACGGACGACTTCGGACGATGTTTATTTTCCCGGATTGTATTTGGTGCCCAGATCTCCTTGATCGTAGGTTGCATGTCGACCATCATTCCTGTGTTGATCGGTGGAGTCCTCGGAGCATTCTCCGGTTTCTACGGAAGGCATACGGATAACATTATCATGCGGCTGCTGGATATTCTCTATGCGATTCCGGGAATTCTGCTCGCCATTGCCATTATTGCGGCGTTTGGAGCCAATACGGTCAATCTCATTCTGGCGCTGAGTCTGGGTTCGATCCCAACTTACGCCCGTACCATGAGAGCCAGTGTGCTCTATGTATCTACTTTTGAATTTGTGGAAGCTGCACGTGCACTGGGGTACAACAATCGTACGATTATTTTCAAACACATTATTCCCAACTCCCTTGCGCCCATGATTATCAAGTCCACACTCACGATTGGTGGAGCGGTTATCGCTACCAGCAGTTTGAGTTATCTGGGACTCGGCGTGGAGCCGCATATTCCGGAATGGGGTAACATTCTGAAGCTCGGCAGTACATACCTGGAGACCCACTCTTATCTGGCGATTTATCCAGGCTTGGCTATTATTCTGCTGGTTCTTTCGTTTAACTTTCTCGGTGACGGTCTGCGTGATGCGCTTGATCCCAAGCTGGAAAAGGCATAAAAGATTCGTCATTGAAATGAATGATATAGAAAAAAAGAAATCACACATCACACATTCAAGATATGGAGGGTAATCCCATGAAAAAACGTACACTGATCTCATTACTATTAATTCTCGTCATTGTGATTTCCGGCTGCAGTGTAAAAACGAAAACTGAATCCCAGGCGGAGACCGCACCAGCGGACACAACTGAAACTGCACAAAAACCGGCTGACATTGAACTGCTCGCCATGAGTTCTTCCGAAAATGATGTAAACATTGTGCGCGACCAGCTGACTAAAAACGGCTTCAATGTGAAGTTGAACCTGCAGCCGGATTACGGCAGCTTCAAATCCCAGCAGGATGCAGGGAATTATGACATTGCCTTGTCCAGCTGGACAACGGTAACGGGAAATCCCGATTATGCGGTGCGTTCCCTTTTCAAAACAGGTGGAGATTACAGTATCCTTGCGGATGGGGAACTTGATAAACTCATCGATCAGGCAGCTACTCAAACTCCGGATGAGTACAAAGACACGTACAAACAATTGGAAGATCGCTTGGTAACGGATCAGGCGTATATCGCTCCTTTGTACATTTCCCTGAAAAGTCAGGCTGTGAACCAAGACATTCTGAATGTCGACACCGTTCGTCTCTCCAAATCCCGCGCCATGGCTTGGGAACCGATTGAGTTCAAGGACAGCTCCAAAAATGCCAAAGATCCGTTGATTCTGACGCAAAGTGCATCCGTACTGACTTCCCTTGATCCAATCAAAGGAAACGACGGCTCCATCAACCAGTTGAACACCAATATGTATGTACGTCTCGTTAACTTGACGGATGACGATCAGCTGACAGCAGATGGATCACTGTCCCATAATTTCAGTATTGCTGAAGGTAATTCGGACTACTACTTCGTTCTCAGAGACGATATCAACTTTGCGAAGATTGATAACAAAAAAGCCGTAGATACAGGAGAACGTGTCGGTGCAGATGATGTGATCTTCTCCCTGGATCGTGCTAAAAATAAAGATTCCGTTCCGGATCACCGGACGTACAGTTTGCATGAACATATCAAAGAAGCTGAGGTTGTAACGGATCTGAGTGCATTGCAATCCATCAAACAATCCAGCGGTAAGGGCACAATCCTCGAAGCATTGGAACAAGGATTGGGTAGCAAAATTACAGAACTCGTGACGGACAAAACCAAAGCAGATAATAGCGCAGGTAAATATCAGGTCGTTAAACTGACAACAACTGAACCTTTCCCGCAAGTACTGAACTATTTGGCTCACCAATCTGCGGGTATCGTGTCCAAAAAACAGGTGGAGAGCATCAACACATATGATGTAGCTTCCTTTGATGTCAACAAAGATATTCCTTACGGTGATCAGAACACGGTGACTGAAGGCGCAGCATACAATAACACCCTTTATACTAGCGGACCTTATATTTTGTCTTATAAAAATGACTATGAAGGTGTATTCTTAAAAAATCCGGCTTACCGTAAAGGCACGGAAGATGAGCCAAAAATTGCTCAGGTTAACGTCCGATTCATCGCGGATGCAGACAGCGCCCTCTCTGCTCTTCGCAGCAGTGAAATCCACTTATACTACGGTGTACCTGAAACCAAGTATGACATCATCGAAAATGACAGCAAACTGAAACTTCAAAGTCTGCCAAGTAACGCTGTCTCCTATCTGTTGTTCAACACGGCCAATCGTGAAGTTGCCAAGAGCAGTGACCTGAGAAAAGCCGTGCTGTACTCCATTAATCAGGATGAGATTTTGAGTTTCTACAAGAACAACAAACTCAAAGCATACTCTACAGTAAGCCCGCTCGTTCAGACCGGGAATGAATTGAAAGCTGATCCTGCAAAAGTAAAAGAATTCTTGAGTAACTACAACGCCTCCAAGTAAACGCATAACAAAAAAAGGTTGTCACCAGGATCATCTATTTGATCCTGATGGCAGCCTTTTTTTATTCTTCCAGCACACGGCAATCTGCCAGAACATCGGGATAGTTTCGCATGCTGTCCGCATCAGTAATTTTGCGAATAACTCTGCACGGTACGCCTGCTGCAAAAGAATGCGGTGGAATATCACGAGTCACCACGCTACCTGCTCCAATCACACAGCCGTCTCCAATCGTTACGCCCCCGCACACTGTGACGTTTGCCGAGATCCATACATCGTTACCAATCGTGACCGGTTTGGCATAACATAGCGACTTCACATCACCGTTCTGGTCCACCATCTGTCTCCGCTCGCTGGCAATCATGGGATGAATGGGGGTAACAATCGTAACGTTGGGTCCAAAACTGGTATAGTCCCCGATCGTCACTTGCGCGTCATCTTGTATCGTCAGATTGTAATTACCGAAGAAATGCTCGCCTATCCGGGTATGCACACCATAATGAAAGAAGATGGGGCCTTGCATGAATCCACCTTCACCGATCTGCCCCAGTAACTGTTGTAGTATCTGATTCCTTTCCTCAGTCTGTTCTTCAAAGGTCTGACTGTAACGCTGACTGAGATTATGGGCCCGCCTTTTGATGATCTTTAATTCGGGATCACTTGGACTGAACAACACGCCTTTCATGATTCTCTCTTCTTCACGCATCATGAATCCTCCTCTACAAGGGTTAGCTTATAAAATAAAAGCCACAGACATGAACTGTGGGTTATAAGGCTTCTGATAGAATGCCTGACTTCAACGCCTGAAGCACCATTCCTCGTAACCCAGCATCAAAATCATGTTGGAACGAATCCTGATGTACAATCTCGGGCAACGACGGCATGGGGTGATCCTTCCCGTATTGTTTCCACGCCAAATCCAGCTCTTCTCTCTCCACCCGTTCCTGATAAATGACAATCTGGTGCGGGGCAACGACGGCATTAATCGTTTGCAAGATGTGACATACGTTCACTACAAAATCATCTTTGCTCATGTCACGGTGCCAATCAGGTGAATAAGGAAGATACTTGATCTCACCAAACATCCCGTTTTTCCCACGGATCATCTGTCCATTCAACATCATCCCCATACCCGGCGGGTATCGGTTCGGAAAATAAATTCCTGCTACACTCTGTTCCTTCATATCCGCATGCTGTGTACAGTATCCGCTAATCGCTGCATTAACATCATTCTCCACGAGAACGTTCAATTGAAACTCGCTTTCGATCTCCCGTATCAGATGTGAATGGATAAGCTCTTCATGACTGCTCACCGTGATGTCCCCATCCACGGCTTGCCCCGGAATACCGATGCCGATCATATCAATGGAGGGATATTCCTTAATGAAACGCGCGATAAGTTGCAGCATATGCTGTTTATCAAAAGCAGGCAAGATGCGCTCTTCCTTCAACACAACCTTATTCTCCAGATTCATGACCGTCGCCGAAATCAACTCCTGGCCTTTCATCTCTTTGATGTAAAGAACCAAAGCAAGCTTGAAGTTATAATTATATCGATATGCCTGAGCAGGACGACCGCCGTTAGAGGGAACCACTTTATCCTGAAACAACTCTCCGCCATCACATAATTCCTGAATCAGCGCATTAATGGTAACAACACTAAGATTGGTTAATAAAGCTAATTGCGGTTTGGTCGCCGTCTCAATCTGCTGCATGACTTCACGCACATTATTCAAATTGATGTATTTCATCATTGTAGCGTTGGCTTTTTTCATAACCCTCTCGTTTCTACTCTGGTTCAATTGAGCCAAAGCAATGGTATGGATGTCATTCACACCATATCATAACATAATGCCTTACCCGAACACATGAGTTCCATCGTGCTGGCAATGGATCGAAATCGGCAGAGCTACTTTGTTCACTCAAACAAATCATCCATCGATTTCACAGGTTTCACTTCCATCGGCTGATTTGACAAGGCCATACTTGCATAGGTACCTGCCCAAATTATAACTGCCATAATAACGTAGACCATCCATACTTACCTCCCTGTTTCATGCGGATTATGATTTTGCGATACTTACCACATGTGACTATTCCTCTAGTTAATAAACAGACTTTATAAAGTATATTACGTAAGTATGCGAGAATAATGGTTCTTTGTCAATATGATTTAGAATTATCCGAGCCCTTTTCAGTCCAAGGAACATGTGGACAACATGACTACAACAACACGTATTATCTCGATGCTTATAAAAAATAACTGCCGAAAGAATCATTCAACGATTCTTTCGGCAGCCGTTTGTTCAATATACAAGCAGTTTATTTTGAATAGATTCGCTGTACCCCGGGCAATAAGGTCACAACTTGAATACCCACTCCCCATGCAAAATAGACCAAGTGAATGATAGAGACATCCTGAATCCAGTACACCTGCGCCATAATCCATATGATGAGAGCAAACCCCGTATACAACGAAAAAGTCCAAGCCCAATAGCGGTCAGGATAGAGATTCATTCTCTCACCCATCCCCCAATGAACGTAGCGGATGAGCGAAATAGCAATCGTTGTAGGCATCACGCCAAGAACCAGCAATAGGATGATCCCCGGGAACAAAAAACTGGCAAGAGGATTATGCTCAAACCCTCTAGTACCATTCTCACACATGCCGCGTATTGTTCCTGTGCTTCTTTTCACTATATAGATCTCGAAAATCATTCGTAATGGAAAAACTTGATAAAAGAACGTACGTTCGGTATAATGGGATTATCCTGAATAAGCGAGAGGCAGATATGGACGACAAATTTATTAAGGAATTACGCGAGATTAGTCGGGATGACAGACGAAGATCGGAATTTATGATTCAAGGTTTGAAGGAAACACTGCAAGAACGCAAAGAAGAAGGCATACTCAAGCGCTGGATACGGCGTAAGAAAACAGAGAAAAAAATCTCTCAAAGATTTAATCAAGATCCTCACTCGGATCAAAAGTAACAACATAAAAAGGAGGCGGAATACGCCTCCCTTGCTATTTACATAAGTGAATTATTTAGAATTCATTAGTTGTGACTCAACCCATAAGTTTGCCAAAGTAAACATTTATGCTTCCAATAGGTCAAATCCTAGCTGAACTTGGTTCCTGATAAGCTTACTTGCCTCTTGCCAGTTTATTGCCTTTATGTGTTAATCTAGTCCAAAGGACTTTCTTATAAAGGGAGTGAAAATATGACAAATACTTCGGGTTCAGTATCAAAAAAGAAGGTGATAATTCTGGTGACAGGGATGTCGGGTACAGGTAAATCAACGGTTCTAAGCGAACTTGCTCATAGGGGGCATAGAATTATCGATACCGATTATGATGGTTGGAGTGAGAATGTGGATGGTTCTGGGTGGTTATGGCACGAGAATCGAATTGATGAGCTGCTCACTGAACATAGCGAAGGTACTTTATTCATTTCGGGTTGTGTATCAAATCAGGGGAAGTTTTACCCGCTGTTTGATGCAGTAGTGTTGTTAAGTGCCCCCCTCGAAGTAATCCTTGAACGTGTAGCTTCCCGTAAGACGAACGATTATGGAAAAACCGTCGATCAACGTGAAGAAATTATACAAAACGTCGCTAGTGTTGAGCCTCTCTTACGTGCTGGAGCTACTGTTGAGATCGATATCAGGAAGCCGCTTGATGAAGTTGTAACCGAGCTTGAGCTCATTGCCAACTCCACTAGCTGATCACTTCCTCACACTGTACAAAACCGCCCAGTTCGACCAATCTAAGTACCTTGTCAAACTAAGCAGCCAATCACAATGATCGGCTGCTTTCTTAGTTTTATTGAGTTAACGTTTCCCGTTAGTTTAATAAAGAAATATTGGAGCTAATTATAATAATTAGTTTACTCTTATCGTTCATCAAAGTCCTTCAAACACTTGACATTGATTGTATTAATTAAAAAATGGCCACCTAATGGTGACCAATAACTGGAAGAAACCGTCTCTACTTTTTACTAACCGGAATCCATACCTCACAGATTGAATCTTTGTGCGTGTCATCAACCCAGTAATACTTCTCTATACATGGCCCTTCAACTTGTTCAAAACTCACCGAGGGGAACCATTCTGTGTAGATGCGTTTCCAGATATTTTGAATACCCAATCCGATTTCTACATCGTTCGGAATCGTCTCACGACTATCGAATACCGCATAAGTTTGACTAGGAACATTAAGGACGGTAAATTCATCTGGAACCTGTTTTCCTTCCGGCAGTTCCGCTCCCAACAAATAGCACTTTGACCCATCCTCGTCAAAGTCGAAATGATAACCGTACAGCAATGATCCCGCTGGTCTCCCTACCAACTCGTTAATCTGATCATGAATACCATTCCTCCAAATTACCTCCACAAACACGGGTATCTCCTCATAGGCATCTTTATGGATAGTAACGTTCTTACCAAATACTGTTGATTCCATTTCCTCCACGATTCGATAATTCATCTCGGTTTCCCCTTTAATCTGAATTTGAAAGGAAATTCGAGGAAATGCTTTAAGTTTCACATTCATTTTCTTAGCCGCAAGAGGTGTTACCCCATGCATCCGCCGAAAAGCTTTTGTAAATGCCGCCGGACTGTCATAACCGTACTTAAGCGCGACATCAATGACTTTACAATCCGTTCCCGCTAACTCCTGCGCCGCAAGCGTTAGCCGCCTATTCCTCACGTACTGAGTCACGGTAACACCGGTTACTGCATGAAACATTCGCTGAAAATGATATTTTGAACTCATTGCTGACCTAGCAATGTCCTCAATCTCAATCGGCAAGTGCAGATGTTGCTCCACATAATCAATGGATTGACTAAGCTGCTTAAGCATCTCCAGGATCTCTCATCTCCTTTCTCCTACAGTATAAAAGAACCGTTAAACACCTTCTTGTTTAGAAATGCTCTATTTTGTCTAGAAATTCAAGTACAAAACGAGAAATTTTGTATGTAATGCTTCAGCATGTAGCATTCCTGACCGATTAACAACCCATATTTTGATTTATATTAACACATATTGAAAGAGTTCTGCCCAATAGCTTAAGAAAAACAACTGTGGTGGCAAACTATTCTTGGACTATTCCTAAACTATCCTGCCCGTTAGTTGAACTAAAGCAGCCGATCACGTTGGTCAGATGCTTTGTTGGATTTATTGAGCTATCGTTTCCCGTTAGCGTAACGTTCTGTACTTCTACCTATGATACGGATCACCGTAATGAATCAAAACATAAAGTATCTTTTGATCACAAGATATACATATCAACATAAACAAAATCCCACTCCATGGCCGAGTGGGATTTTGAATAGAACTTCTCTTTTGTGGAACTATCGTTCCGCTAAATCAAGGAAGAGTAGTATTTCTAACATACTTCATTCCAACTCTAAAATTGATTCGCCACTAATTATCGTACCATTATTCTTACCCTCACAGATTTCTTTCATCGAACCTGGTTTATCGAAGTTAAACACATGCATTGGCAAATTGTAGTCTCTTGCCAAAATGAAAGCTGATTGGTCCATTACCTTTAAGTTGTGTTCTAAAACGTCGTTGTAATGAAGCGAACGAAATTTCTTTGCATTTTTATCAAATTTAGGGTCTGCATTAAGAACACCATCAACACCTTGCTTTGCAACTAATAAAGCGTCACAATTAACCTCGATGGCTCTTTGTACTGAAGGATAGTCTGTTGTAACGTAAGGTTGACCGTTCCCTCCTGCAAAAATTACAATATAGCCTTTCTCTAGATGGTGAACTGCTCTTAGACGGATGTATGGTTCTGCAACTGAAGTAATAGGTATAGCGGTCATTACCCGTACTTCCTTTTTGGTCTTGGCTTTAAGAACTCCACGAAGCATTAAACTATTTACTACAGTCGCAAGTGTTCCAATGTTGTCAGCTTCTGCCCTTTCTATCCCCCAGCTTTCCGCCATATTACCTCGAAAAATATTACCCCCACCAATAACTAATGATACTTCAACTCCTAAGTTTACTATTGACATAATTTCATCAGCGATTTGGTCCAATCTTTCCGGTTCAAAACCAAATTCAGAGTTTCCGGCTACTGCTCCGCCACTTAGCTTAACGAGAACTCTTTTATACCTTGACAATTAATACACCCCCATAAAATAAAAACACTAAAGCAATAAATGCTTTAGTGTCCTACAGGAATGGAAATATGAAATTACACAAGTCGACTGAATATAAGTCTTACTTTTCCACCTCATACCCCCACCCCTTCCATGTTTTTCCGTTAAGTAATTTTACATTACGTGAGGCTAAATTGCAATTACCGTCAATATTAAATCTGCAAGCAATTTCAATAAGTTATAGAATGATTTACGATGAGCCGTATCAAAGAGCTACCTTGCCACTATCCTGCCCATTAGCTGAAAAACAGCCGACTATTTAGCCGGCTTTCTACTTGAGTATCATTCTGAGTTCTGTGCCTGATTTAACTATTTCAGCTTTTGATCTACCCCGTATTACGGCAGAATGGCAAAGGATCGAACTGGAAAACCAGAAGCTCTCTCCGCTTTGGGTACAATGTTGAAGATTACCGCGCCTTTAGCCGGCACTTGATCCAGGTTTGTTAACAGCTCAACTTGATATGTATCCTGGGCAAGTACATAATATTCTGCCAGAAGTGCTCCATTCTTCTGATAATCCACCGCTGAATCCGTGTCAAAGGTTTCATGCCCAATGGCTTGCACTTTTCTTTCCTCGAATAAAAACATGAGCGCGCTAACCGACCAGCCGGGTGCATGACTGTTGCCCTCCGCATCCTTGTTATCAAATGTTTCATGGTTAGGCCAGCGTTTGCTCCAATCGGTACGTAAGGCTACAAAGCTTCCAGCTTCAATCAGGCCATGCTCTCTTTCAAATTCAAGAATATGCTCCACATCCAGTGTGAAATCCGGATTGTTCTCTACTTCGGCAGACTGGTCAATGACCACAAGCGGGAGCACAAGCTCCTTCAAACCTAGTTCATCCAGATACCGGGTATCCCGAACGAAGTGGATCGGCGCATCAAGATGTGTCCCGTATTGACCTGGGAACTTGAAGCTCTGGGCAAAGAAACCTTGATCGTGATCAAACAGTGTATCGAATTGTGCTGCCTCAAAAGCTGAAAAATGTGGAGAGCCTGGACCAAACGTATGGGTCAGATCCACCCATTTCTTTTCTTTTAACAATTGAATGGCTTGAATGAGTTCGTTGGACATCCTGATCACCTCATGCACAAAATGGAATAAATTTCTCCTATTATATCTTATTCCACTACAATTGGGGAGCAGTCCCTATATTGGTTCTTAGGGCTGTTAATTTTCAAATTTAAAAACTTCACTGACCGTAGATGTCAGTGAAGTTAATTTATAATACAAGAGTAATCCATTCAATCATGAAAACAAAAGGAGCATGTATGATGCAAACGAAGAACGTATATCTATATGTATTTGATACGATGGCGGATTGGGAGGTAGGATATCTAACTGCTGAATTGAACTCGGGAAGGTATTTCAGGAAAGAGATCCAGCCTTTACAGGTCGTGACCGTAGGCGTGGATAAACATCCGGTAACTACCATGGGAGGATTGAACATCCTTCCTCATATTTCTATTGATGAATGTACATTGAAAGGTGACGACCTCATCATTCTTCCAGGAGGAAACACCTGGATGGACACCATCCATGATCCCCTATTGAAAAAAGTTGCTGCCTCTATAGAAGAGGGGACAGTTATTGCGGCAATTTGCGGTGCGACAGTTGCACTTGCAAAAATAGGGATACTGGATTCCAGACAACATACAAGCAATGATTTAGAATACCTGAAGATGATATGCCCAGATTATACTGGAGAAACCTATTATGTAACGGAGCCTGCAGTAACCGATGGAAATCTAGTTACTGCATCTGGAATAGCTCCGTTAGAATTTACAATGCATGTGTTGAAGCTGTTGAATGTCTATACACCAGAAACCTTACAGGCCTGGTACAATCTATATCAGACTCATGAGTCCAAATACTTCTACGAGTTAATGAATTCTATTGCACCTGAATAACCAGTTTCCCGCGGGTATGATGGGTTTCACTCTTCTCATGTGCTTCCCTTACTCCCTGTTGAGTTAGCGGGTACGTTCCATCAATAATCGATTTGAGCTTGCCTTCCGCAGCCAGTTCAGCCAATTGATCCAGTTGATCCCCTTTGGGCTCCATCATGAAGACGTTGGCCGTTACTCCGGCTTCCTTGGCAAGCTTCTCATCCGGTTGTTCCACCAAGGATACCAGATGCCCGCCAGACTTTAACACCTTGAAGCTATCGCGCTGAATATCACCGCCCATGGTGTCCAGCACAACATCATAACCGGAGAGAATCTCCGAGAAATCTTCTTTTTTATAGTTGATAAAATGATCCACACCCAACGAACGAAGCAACGCTTCGTTTGATTCACTTGCCGTGGAAGCCACTTCAGCGCCGAGGGACTTGGCGATCTGAATGGCATACGTTCCCACACCACCTGCACCAGCATGAATGAGTACCTTCTGCCCTTTGCCTAAACGTCCGTGATCCACAAGTGCCTGCCATGCCGTCATCGCAGCCAGCGGGATCGCTGCCGCTTCCTCAAAGCTCAAGTTCTCCGGTATACGGGCAATAATGTCTGCATCAACAGCAACATATTCTGCATAGGTCCCGAATTGACGCGGACGTGCAAATACCCGATCACCTTCTCTGAACCTCGTGACATTTGAGCCTGCTTCAGCCACAATACCGGCAACATCGCCGCCCAGAATCAACGGAAAATTCTCCGCTGCTTCTTTCATATAACCTTGTCTGATTTTGAAGTCTACCGGATTCACCGACGTGGCATGTGTTCGAATTAATACCTGATTCACTCCACATGTTGGCTTGGCTACTTCTTGTTCCTTCAATTGTTCCGCTCCACCAAATTCCTCAATCACAATTGCTTTCATTAGTAATCCCAGCCTTTCCATTGATTATTGTTATACTCTCTCTCCCTTCATTACCCTTTCCCGGCGATCACTTGACCTATTCATTCAAAATTCACAGCAATCTGGGATTCACAAGCCCGTTCAACAATCGTGATATAATGTCCATTATCGATTACGTTAAATCTTAACCCAATAACTGAACAAGCGAGGTAACACGATGGAAGTAGAAGTAAGTACATTACATTCATTTTCGGACAAGGCTCATGGCGGAAACCCCGCAGGTGTTGTTTTACAAGCAGCGCATTTGTCTGAAACCCAGATGCAGGAGATTGCCAGACAAGTCGGTTTTTCAGAGACTGCATTTGTTATGCCATCGGATCAGGCTGATTTCAAAGTGCGTTATTTCACCCCAAGTGATGAAGTCGATCTATGTGGACATGCCACAATTGCATTATTTTATCTAATGAAGACACAGCAGCTCGTTAATGTTGGTACATATACACTGGAGACACTGGCCGGAATTCTTAAAGTTGATATCGAAGTCAATGGAGAAGTCTATCTGTCTCAGACGTTGCCGGAGTTTGGGGAGATCGTGGATCGACAGCAGATTGCCGATTCGTTACGTATTTCTATGGAGGATTTGCATTCCGAGCTACCTGTACAGATTGTGTCTACCGGGTTACCCGATATCCTGATAGCTGTTAGGGATGTTGATGTTCTGACCAGTATCGATCCTGACTTCCAGCGTATCACTGAAATAAGCAAGGCTCATCATGCCATAGGTTATCACGTGTTTACACTCGAATCAGATGCTGAGGACGTTCTGGCAGAATGCCGTAATTTTGCACCGCTTTATGATATACCGGAAGAGAGCGCGACAGGCACATCCAATGGTGCCATGCTCTGTTATTTATCCCAATACAACCAGCTTACAGATCCTCATCTTCACACGTACACGATCAGACAAGGGTATACCATGAATCGGCCCTCTGAGATCCGAGCCAGATTAACTTTGGACAGCTCTAATGAAATCACACAGATTCAGGTTGGCGGTAGCGCAATTCATATCAAAAACATTCAAATACACCTCCCTTAGTGGGCAATGTCATTAAGTTAAGGCGCAGGACCAAAAAATCAATAAAATGAGCAGGTTATCGAAAAGATAGCCTGCTTTTTTTATGTGTGAAAATAAGAAAAAAGACTTGAC
>NZ_ASPR01000012.1:0-360424 GCF_000517845.1 Paenibacillus sp. FSL R5-192
TAACCAAAAGAATACCTACATGTTTGACATTGAAAAATGCAAAGTATGCCCAATGAAAGACGGGTGCTATAAAGAAGGAGCGAAAAGTAAAACCTATTCTGTAACCATCAAATCGACCGAACATAAGGAACATGAGGCATTTCAAAGTAGCGATAGTTTCAAAGAAAAATCGAAAGAACGTTATAAAATTGAAGCGAAAAATAGCGAACTCAAGCACAGACACGGGTATGATGTTGCATCGTCCTCGGGTCTTGTTGGCATGCAAATGCAAGGTGCCATGCCATATTTACTGTTAATCTCAAGCGAATCATTACACTCATGGAAGACTCAAAGTAAAAGGATAGAGAGAAAAGGCTATATTCCGTTCCAATGTGAACGAAATATAGCCTTTTTGATTTAAAATGAATCTTAACAAATTAAAATCGTAAGTTTTTCAGTGGCCTCTGAAATTACAGACGTCATCTTTTTTAAGTCTACTACGGATCTATATAGTTAGTCATCCGAAGAGGGCTTACGAGAAGCCTTCTCTTTGGGAATGGCATGTTCGACCGCATCACGTTGATCCTCATCCTCAAGTGCTTCGGGGAAGGAGTCCTCAGTGAACAGTCCGAAGTCCGGGTCAATATCCCGTTCGGTCACGAGATTATCCGGTTCATGCACATGCTTTTGGCGATCTTCCTTCATCGTGTATGCACCTCCTCATTCAGGATGTCATAACAGCTGTTAATGTCGCGGTGGAATGTCGTTCTCTGGTTTGGCATCCGCACCAGCACCATTAAGCAGATCGGTACCATGCAGCGCATCCGGATCGGGTGCAGCAGGATCAACCGGACTGTTTGGTTGCAGAAGATCTGCATCCGGTACAGATTCCAGCGGTGTCTCTGCCAAACGTGAATCCAATTCCGGCTCATCCACAGCGGTTGCGGCTACGGGTGCCAGATCCGAATCTTCCGTTACAATCCGTCTGCCGGAAACTTCATCAAAGGTATCCATATCGCCTTCCGGGACTTCCGTCTCTGGCGGAATATCGCGGGACCTCTGATAACGGTCATAATAGCGGTCGCTCTCTTCGTTACTAATTGGTTTGTCAGACATGAGTAACACTTCCTTTCATTGTCGGTTGTCCAAATGCTTCTTACCCCGTAGTTACCCAAAGCGCTAGTGTTGTAATCTTGCACAGGTTATTATCTCCGGGTGTTCACTACGATATGAATGCCTTAGAATTTGGGGAATACATATTTAACCAAGAAGTATAAGAATCCGAAAAAGATAATGATATATGCGGCATATTTAATAAATGTGGAAGCGACCATACTTGAATCCGATTTATGCTGAACATCCTTATGTTCTACCTCAACCGTACGATGGGGCTCATTCATTGTAATCATCTCCTTAGCGTGTTTGTTTGCTTTGAGAAACCATTACACCCGGAGCAAAGGATTGAATCGCAGCCACCGTTTTTACAGCTTTTCCTGTTTTGCCTATGTTATGATGAAGCTTGAATATGTAAGGGAGGGATTCATGTGGACTGGTATACACTGGGTAATATGATCACACGCATCCGTATCGGGCAAAAGGCGTCCACACCCGGGTTCTCCCGTACCGTCATCCGTCGTCCGGATGGTTTGTTTTGGGTAGGCGGTATATGGTCCGGGCAAGTGGTCCAGTTACGGGATTTCCTTTTTTCCGACATATGGACCATCTATGATGATGAGGAGACAGAGCAGTGGCTTGAATTTCGCAGTCAAGTTGAACAGAAAGAACGGGAAATGATAGTGAACCAGTTCGAAGACCTGCGTGATTAATCGAATAACTTTAACAATAAAATGGAAATAAGACTATAAATCGACTTAAATGTGAAATTTCATTTTATCTCAAGAAGGTGACGTGACAAACGGTGGCGAATGATAAATGAGAGAATCTAAGATAGGGAAAATTAGAACTTTGAGGTGCTGTGAATGAAAAATGTGCCCAAAGCTATCGTCATCTTATGGATGAGTGTATTGATTATTCTAGGCATGCCACATGGGATAGTCTTTGCAACTACAGGAGCGGTTCAGCAACCTGTATCCATTACAGGATGGGAAGTAAAATGGGGGAACGTTGACGACCAAGGGTTCATCAGTGAGGTTAAGGGAGCAGACGAAATATGGGAAAAGCAGGGCAGCGATAAGTTAGAGTATAGCAATACGGATCGATCGAATTCTTTATGGACTCGCCTGACCATCCCTGAGTTGAGTGAGGAAAGTTCAGCCATTCGATTTGAGAACATTAAAGGCAATCATATTGTTGTTTATCTGGAAGACCGCAAGGTCTACGAGAACTACCATTACAATTATGATAATAATGCGGTGTTGCTGCCCTTATCCAGCGAAAATTCAGGTGACACGCTCTATGTATGGTCGCAAAATGAAAAAGGCCGTCTGGGGATACAAGGTACTGTTCAGGTTGGACCTTATGCCGCGTTACAGGAGAAATATATTCATAACGGACTTATTGATGTAATTTTGGGCGCGACCTTTGTGTTCACAGCGATTACGATGCTGAGTTGTACGTTCTTCCTTGGCAAATTCCATAAGGGATTATGGATCTCGCTATGCATTGTGATGGGTTCCATCGGAACGATGATCATCACGTACTCGCAATTTTTGTATACGTTCTATCAGGTATATGGTGACCTGTATTCCGTAGTCTTTGATCTGGCGATGCTGCTGGGTATGCCAGCGCTATGTTATTTTTTTGAACAGATAATCGGGCCAGGACTGCATGGAATCTTCACCAAACTGCGAAAAATACTATTCATATATTCAGTTATCGCTGTGTTCTCTCTATTTATCTATGTGACTTCAGGTGGGCAATGGGAGATCCTCTACAATCTGCTCGTACAGCGTGTGGTTGGCATTGTGCTGGTCATTCTGCTGACAATCCTGTTGGTTGGTACCATCGCCAAAGCGCTGCAACGAAATCGGGAAGCTATGCTGCTTGCAACGGGATTTGGTACATTTGCCTTGATCAGTGTGGCTGAACTGTTGTGGTATTATCAGCGGAGTGGGACGTATCATCTGTTATGGTGGAAATGGTCCATGGTTGCATTTGTGATCTCGTTGATTGCCATTCTCGGAAGTCGCTTTGCCGAAAAACATACTAAAGTTCTAGAGTATTCCAAGGAACTGGAGCTGTTCAACAATGAGTTGCAGCGATCAGAAAAGATGGAGATTATTAGTGAATTGGCCGCTTCCGTTGCCCATGAAGTACGTAATCCACTTCAGGTGACAAGAGGGTTCCTGCAACTTATGACGGAACAGGAAGACAACAAAAACAAGGGGTACGTGCGAATTGCACTGGAAGAACTTGATCGGGCTTCGGGCATCATAACGGATTTTCTTACCTTTGCTAAACCTGAGTTTGACCATATTATCTCGCTCAATATCTCGGATGAGTTCAATCATATTGAAGGCATTCTTGTACCGATGGCTAATCTGGAAGGTGGTAAAATCACCACGGACATTCCGCCAGATCTATATATTCGAGGCAATTCCTCGAAGTTCAAGCAGGCTTTTATCAATATTATTAAGAACAGTATTGAAGCTCTGCAGGGACAAGGCCAGATTGATATCTGGGCGTACAAGCAGGATGGAATGATTAAGGTGCATGTCAGGGATAACGGAGAAGGAATGGACGAGGAAGCACTCTCCCGGTTGGGCGAGCCTTATTTCTCCAATAAAATCAAAGGCACGGGCCTCGGCATGATGGTGACATTCCGAATTGTTGAAGCGATGCAAGGACAGATCAGCTTTACAAGCACCAAAGGGGTAGGAACAGAAGCGGTTGTATCTTTTGTCGAGTTCGTCGATTGACGAACTCACAGAAGGATACAGCGGCTTTTTTTGTTCCTACCCCTAATTGCTTACACTACAAGATTAGCTCACCCGAATTAACTTCTCCAAGGTCCGCAATTCACATCATAATTTACTTTGGAAGGATTGGGAGGTATGACAAGCACATAGTCATTCTGCTGCTCCTCAACAGTACGTACCTGAATGTGCTCCGGAATTACGATGCCGAACGCTTCACGAAGCGCCTGCTTCGGATTGGAGTGCAATTGTTGTCTGAAGTGCTCGTCAGTCCAAGCCTTTTCAATAATATCCTCATGCAACGTTTTCTCTGATACCATCATCGTCAACATTCCCTTCATATTTAAAATTAAACTAAATCAGCTTAGTCCTTATGCTCAGAATCCCAACTGTTGCTCGCTAATCCAGTGATGAAACCCACCTTGGAGGAGCTGTTTCTTCCGTTGTGTAATGTCCTGAACAGCTTGTACTAAAGTGTTGCATAAATAAGAATTAAACGCCTCAAGATGCGATATTCCTAAGTTAGACGATGTTAGTGTACGATTATAGTGATAAGCAATGTCTACGTAAGAGTTCATGAGTTGTGTATTGTATACATTGTCATGTATACGTTCGCTTAAAGGATGAACTGGATAGTTGTGATTCAGTGCTGCGGATATGTGGGAGAGGTAGCTGTTGTAGTTTCCATGCACAGCATCTTGTTGCGTGTCTGTGAAGTCATCGGTCATCTGGAGTGTCATGAGTGTGATGTTGATGGCAGAACACACCGGGATGATCCGGTCGGACTGATTCAGCAGAAGCAGTGCACCAGTAGCTCCAATGAGGAGAGGGGCAGCCTTTTGCGCAATCAACAAGGGATTCTGTTGGAAATAATCAATGGAATGCTCACCCGTAACACTCACGGCCCAATCCACTACATATTGTCTGAAATAGACCCAGAACGTGGAGGAAGGATTGAATAATACCGAGTAAGATTGAAGTGCATCCATGTAATATAGATTACCAAGAGATAACTTCAATGTGGCATTCTCCGGTTGTTCATCCATCACGTCGTCCTGATTCAGAAAATATAACATATGGATGAGACAGGCTGTACTTAATTGGTGTGCTTTCTCTGGGGGTAGTTTATCTGAGTGTTGCATCCAAAGTGGAGTGATGTACCCGATGTAGCTGTGTCCCGAATCTCGTAACAGCGGATTAACCGAACGAAGCTGCTCTAATGCATGTCCTGACAAAGGTTCGGGATATTCCCGTACGAGTTGCTCCGCTGAAGCAAACACAACCTCCAGATCGGATCTAAACGGATCTAACCAATCTTTCCGCATTATTACATATCGTCCTTCCTGCGATAAGGTGACTAAGGACTGTTCGACTAGATCATGAAGTTACACTTAGTATAGCGGAAATAAACTGAAAAAAATAGGATTTTTTGTGATCAATTGTGAGAAAAATGATGACTTTTTGTATTTTATGGCATAAAAAAGTGGATTTTAGGCTCAAACTAGGAAGGCACAGGATTTCGACATCGGAAAGGCGGCAGAAAAATGAATTTGAAATGGAAAACATGGATGGCAGCCGGATTGGCAGCCGTAGTTATAACAGCAGCAACAGGACATGTGGCATTTGCTGATCCAGCCGTTCGTGCTGAGCAACATGACGATGCGTCAAAAGCTTCTTCCTCCGGCAAACCAGCGAAGCCATGCATGCAGGCAGGACATGGTCTGTTCATGATTGGTGAGACGGCAGACTTGCTTGGGATTGGACTTCGGGATCTGAAAGAACAGATGGAACTTGGCAAAACTTTGTCCCAGATTGCGAAAGAGCGTAAGGGACTTAGTGAGGAGCAGTTATTGCAGAAGTTGAAGCCTACACTGGCACAGCGTTTGGATCAAGCTGTGGAAGAAGGTTGTCTCACCAAGGAACAAGCTGCAGCCACGAAGGCAGACATGGATACAAAGTTGAAAAAGGTCATTAATACCCCGCTGCGTGATTTGCGGCGTGAATTTGCCCACCATGGCAAACGTTCCATAGTAGATAAGGGCGAAATTGCCCGGTTTATTGGAGTCACGCCTGCTCAACTGCACGAGCAGCTTCAGGGAGGGAAATCCCTGGCTGAGATTGCTCAGGCAAAAGGCATTAGTGAAACGCAGCTGGTGGACAAGTTGAAGGAACAATTAACGGGTGATCTGAAGAGATTTGTGAATCAAAAGGGCAGCGTGCATCCAGCCCCAGGTCCCCAGGAACCTGTTCCTGGACGATCAACTTCGAGCGAAGTAAAATAAAGAAGAGCGTCTCCATAAGGGGACGCTCTTCTTTATTTCAAAACGGCTCACTCGTTCCCGGACTGCGAGTTGGGCCAGGTGACGGAGTTCGCTCAGATGAATTTCTTTTGTCCACAGCAGCTGATGAATTAGGTATAGAACGTGGTTTGCGCATTAACCCTACGGTGAAACGTGAGCCAGGAAGCTTGGATAGCGCCCAACTGATTGCAAGAGCAATACCAACGGTTACAAGGAACGATAGCAACGTTACAGGCAGATGCCATCCACTGAGATGAAGCGGTCTGGTTACATAAGCGATCGCGTAGATCACCAGTGCATGAACCAGATATCCACCAAATGAATAGCGGCCAATCCAGGCTAAGAGGCGCTGAAACCATGTATCTTTGCCCCGCATCAGTACAAGGAAACCATACATCATAAACATCTGAGCCATAATGATCAGGAATGTGGTTGGTTTCAGATAGGTGGAGATATTCAGATTCACAACATCCCCGGACCCACGCAGCACATCGTAACCAAGCCATATATACATCCCTATAAACAGACAGATCGTCCATGGCAGGATCTTCGTGGTCCAACTCCTCCAGCTATCCACTGACCAGGCACATACGGCACCCAGTAAAAAGTAGAACCAGTACATCACCCATGAATAGGAGCGATATTGCAGCAACGTTGACCAAGGCTCAGACATGGATTCTGTCCAGCCCCCCATATTATAGTAGGACCATTGCATAAGCAGGGCATATAGTGCTGCTGCAAAGAGAATTAGTCCGATAATGACTTGCATGGGTGTGAAGCGTGAGGTGTTCTGGATACGTCTCTGAATGGCTTTTGCTCCTGTCCAGAACAGGGGGAACAGAATATAGAACTGAAACACCATAATGACAAACCAGAGATGATATCCCGTCTGTGGTATAAACAGTTCACGAATCAGACTGCGAAAATCTGGTATGCCTGCAAGCCAGAACGCGGGGGTGAAGATACGGACAGAAAGCCAGTAGATCAGTGTCCATACGACAAACGGCATATAGATATCGCCAAATCGCTTTCGAATGAAGCGAGGATATTCCGGTTTGGTGTTACGATGATGGTAAAACAACATTACACCCGATAGAAATACAAACGTTGGCGTACCAAATCGGGTCAGATGATAAATCATGGTCAGCATAATGGAATCCGGTTGTTCAATATCAGCGCGATAGATATACTCAGCGATACTATGCTGCATGACGATTGCCAGAAAGGCAATGCCCCGCAGTTCGGTCCATTCCGTTATTCGCGGTTTTTTCACATTGTAATCCTCCCTCCAGGAACCGGAGTTCATCATATAAGGGTACCCGTTAAACATTAAGGCTGCATTAAATGTTGAAAATAGGTACTAAAAAAGACGGCTATGGCCGTCTTTTTTGTTGATATATCTCATGCTTGTTTTAGTTCTGTCCCTCTGCTGATGGAGTCTCTGAGGACTCGGCATCTTCTTCAAACAGTTTCTGAATGTAGGACTGGAGTTTGGTCACATCAACACCCAGCACCTGAGCTGAGCCGACCAGTTCATTGGTGAGTAGTTTGTTGGGTGGAATCTGCTGCTGATCGATATCGTTCACATGGATATCGAAGCCAAGTGATGCGAGTTTTAACATCTGGGTTGGACTAAGATCTGTCTCGATATAGGGAGCGATGGCTTCCAGGATATCTGGGATTTTGAAGAGTGACGTAGTGCTTTGCATTTTCTTGGCCAGCTCGGTCATGAAGATCCGCTGCCGTTCGGTACGGGTAAAATCCGAGGTGGCATCATGCCGGAACCGAACATATTGCAGGGCGGTCTTGCCGTCCATATGCTGCAATCCTTTTTTTAAGTCAATGTCGTACATATGTTTATCTGCTTTACTGGTGTAATACATGTCTTTCTCCACGTCGATTTCAATGCCACCTACCGCATCAACGAGTGCCATGAAACCTGTAAAGTCTGTGTAGACATAATGCTGAATGGGAATACCGAGCAGATCACTTACGGTTTGTTTGGTCAGCTCCGCACCCCCGTAGGAAAAGGCTGCATTAAGTCGGCTTTTGCCATGCCCGGGAATTGCAACATAGGTATCACGCAGTACGGAGAATAGATGGGCTTTCTTGGTGACCGGATCAATGGAAGCGACCATGACCGAGTCTGAGCGTCCTGAATCATCGCCTCTTGAGTCTCCACCAAGGAGCAGAATGTTCACCCGTTCCTGGCCCTCCCATCTGGGAATCGTTGTTGTTGGTGTGTCTGAATCGTTGTCTGTGCCGGAAGAGGACGAGGTGGATGAAGTCCCGGAAGCCGTGGAGATGCTATTGGCAAAATGAACAATCGAATATCCGTAATATACAACGACACCTGTAATCGCAAGTGCCAGGGTCAGGGCTGTACCCCATAACCATTTTTTAAGCATAATCTTCACCTTTCTATGATTGAACTGATATGTAACCCAAACTAGTTTAACAAAAAGAAAGCAAAAAGTCCTCTTTGATTTCGTAACTTCGGTCAATGTGAGGAATGTTTGACAAATAGTTAGTGTATATTTATTATGTAAAAAATAATCTTGTTTTGTGTAATGGGGGTATTAAAAGCCAGTTATGAATCAATCACTATTTAATTGGATTAATCAGTTTGCAGACCAAATACCGTTTCTGGACTGGTTTATGATCACATCATCCGAGTATGCGGTTTGGGTCATGATCGCACTGCTCGTTATCGTATGGTTTCTCGGCGATCCATCGAAACAACGAATTGTTTTTTATGCCTGTGTGGCTTCCATTGTAGCGCTAGTTCTGGCCAAATGGGGGATATCACCAGCGGTCGGTCATCCAAGACCTTTTGTAGAAGGGACTGTGCATCAGCTGGTTGCCCATGTACCTGATCCTTCTTTTCCAAGTAAACATGCTTCCTTTGTATTTGCTCTAGCGGCTGCTTCATTCTTTATTGGACGTCGCTTCGGGTTATGGATGTTGTTACTCGCTGTGTTGACAGGGGTGTCGCGTGTATATGTTGGTGTGCATTATCCAGGAGATATTCTGGGAGGATTCATTCTAGGAAGTCTGCTTAGTGTGGTTCTGATTACAACACGCAATTATACCAAGTCGATTCCCGACTTCTTCATTAACATACACCGACGTGTTTTTCGTTAGCTTCTGAAAGCAATGTCTAGTGAAGTTTTGGTAGTTTAGTTTATTGAAAGAAGTCTCTTATCTCTGGTTCTGCCAAAGATGGGAGACTTTTTTTGTGTTATTTTCGAAGTTACATGAAATTTATAGAAATTGAATCCTAACATCTACAATTCATGACGATAGGTGACGATATATTATAAATATGTATTATTTTGAGGAGTGGGACACATGGAAGACACGCGGGGGAATAAGTTGGGGATATTGAAGTTAACGATTCGAGGCAAGTTACTGACAGGTTTTCTTATCGTCGTGGCTCTGCTGGTTTTTGTAAGCGTTTATGCGTTAATTCAGATCCATCAAATGTCAAACAAAGCTAATGATGTGGATCAGACCTGGATGCCGAGTGTAAGCCTCCTTGGCTTGATGAATGGCGATGTTTCGGATGTAGAGCGGTTGGCGCTGGCAATTATCGTTGAACAAGACGAAGAAGAAAATGTCAAGGTGAATGAAGCGTTAAAGTTGCTCCTCACCAAGATTGAGGATGAGCGTAAACAGTTGCTTACATACATTGAGAGCAATGATGAATCGATGAAGCTCTACAATGATTTCAGTACGAATTATGATGCGTATCTGGAGAAAATGCCTGCATTCATAGAATTCGGTATTGCAAATAACTATGAAGAAGCAAGTAGACTGCACACTGAAGCCTATCCAATGTGGTACACAGCAAACGACTCTATCACCAAGTTAATCACTTTAGGCAATGAAGGATCGCAAGCCGCAACGGGTGATTCTGTCGAGTTGGCTGAGAATACATTTAATGTGATTTTGGCAGTGACAATTTTTGCATTCCTGGTCGCGATATTCATTGCATTCTTCATTGCAAGCATTATTTCACGTCCAATCAAAAAGATGAATGAAGCGGCCTTGGCTATTGCCAATGGTGATCTGACGGGTGAGACGATTGTGCTCAAGAACAAAGACGAATTGGGAACGCTCGCGGCTTCCTTCAATACCATGAGTGGTAATCTGCGCTCCATGATTGAATCGGTGTCGATGACTTCCGAACAGGTAGCTGCTTCATCGGAGGAGCTTCTTGCAAGTGCAGAGCAAAATACTCAAGCCTCGGAACAGATTTCCGAAACGGTTGAGGAACTGGCCGTGGGCACGTCAGATCAAGTTGATATTGTGAAACGCTCTTCACAGGCGATGAATGAGATGGCTCTCGGATCAGAGCAGATTGCCGAGCTTGCTCAGAGTGTATCCGTATCTGCTGTAGATGCGGCGAATCAATCTTCCGAAGGAAATATGATTATTCAGCAAGCGGTTGAACAGATGGGTTCTGTTCGAAATTCCATTGCTTCGCTGACTGAATTGGTTACAGGGCTGGGGGAACGTTCAGCAGAGATTGGAACCATTACCGAGGTAATCAACAACATTGCCCGGCAGACCAATCTGCTTGCACTGAATGCAGCCATTGAAGCCGCACGAGCAGGAGAGCACGGACGTGGTTTCGCCGTAGTTGCGGGAGAAGTGCGTAAGTTGGCTGAGGAATCTTCTACATCTGCGCAACGAATTACGGACCTCGTTCAATTGATTCAGAAAGATACGGATCATGCTGTTCAGGCAGTGAAAGTGAACAGCAGTGAGACAGAAGCAGGAATCGAGATGGTTACTGCGGCAGGACAAGCCTTCGAGCAGATCTCGGATGTGGTCAACAAAGTAGCGGGTGAAATCCAGGAAGTATCTGCAGGTTCAGAGGAAATGTCGGCGAGTACAACTGAGGTTGTAGGATATGTAAGTCAAATCTCCAACATTGCTGGAGAGGCAGCGGGCGGGGTTCATAATGTATCTGCCGCAACTCAGCAGCAACTGGCTTCGATGGAAGAGATTGCATCATCCGCAGGTTCATTATCCAAAATGGCTGAAGAACTGCAGGAGCAGATTAACAAGTTCAAAGTGTAACCAATGAGATGTTCTGATACCTAAGGTGTACAGAAACATACTGACAGGATGGTCAGAATGCCATTCGATTTGTACTGTTGATGATAACAAGGGCGAGAAGCTGTTTCTCTAACGCGCATATGCGTTAGAGAAACAGCTTTTTTTGTCACATGACGCAGAGCAGGTCACAACAATGTTATTTCAGAAGTCACCAACGCTTATATAGCTGGTGAAACAAACGGCTATAATGGTAATTAATGGTGGAACTTACACTGAAATACACCATGGGGAGGAGCGATATAAACTTGCAGTCCAGAGTAATGCATACGGAATATTGATGAAGAGGAGATGAATAGTTGAACATGAAGGGGAGCTGGTGGAGACGAGTCGCTATGATCGCGTTATCGGCAGGATTACTGGCAGGGAGTTTATCGATGGGCACAGGAATTCGTAAGGCGGATGCGGCCGCCGGAAATCAGAACTATGCTGAAGCACTGCAAAAGGCCATTTACTTCTATGAGGCACAGCGCTCGGGTCCGTTGCCAGCGAGTAATCGGGTCGAATGGCGTGGTAATTCGGGCATGCAGGATGGAGCTGATGTAGGCGTTGATCTGACCGGAGGATGGTATGATGCCGGAGATCACGTGAAGTTTGGATTTCCGATGGCTGCTTCCGCAACGATGCTCGCCTGGTCTGTCGTGGAATACAGCGACGGATATGAACAGGCCGGACAACTGGAGGAGATCAAGGATAATATCCGATGGGCGACCGACTACTTCATGAAAGCGCATACGAAACCAAATGAATTATGGGGACAAGTGGGGGCAGGTAATACCGACCATGCTTGGTGGGGTCCTGCAGAAGTCATGCAGATGAACCGTCCTTCGTTCAAGATAGATGCTTCATGCCCGGGCAGTGATCTGGCGGCAGAAACGGCTGCAGCGCTGGCAGCGTCATCGATTGTATTTGCAGATGATGATCCGGTATATTCGGCCAGACTGCTTCAACATGCGAAAGAGCTGTACAACTTCGCAGATACATATCGGGGGGAATACACCGATTGTATCACTGATGCTGCAGCGTTTTATAATTCGTGGACAGGATACGAAGACGAGTTGGCATGGGGTGGAGCATGGCTTTATTTAGCTACTAATGATAGCGCTTACTTGTCCAAAGCCATTGCAGCTACGGACCGGTGGTCTTCTAGCGGAGGCTCAGCCAATTGGCCCTATACCTGGACACAAGGTTGGGACAGTAAACATTATGGTGCCCAGATTCTGCTTGCCCGTATTACGTCCAGTTTGAACATGCCAGAGGCGACAAGATTTATTCAGTCGACTGAGCGCAATCTGGATTATTGGACGGTTGGAGTCAATGGGACACGAGTCAAGTATACGCCAGGAGGTCTGGCGTGGCTGGATCAGTGGGGATCGCTCCGATATGCAGCGAATGCATCCTTTATTTCTTTTGTATACTCCGACTGGGTCAGTGATCCTGTGAAAAAGTCAAGATATCAGGATTTTGCTGTCTCACAGATGAATTATATTCTGGGCGAAAATCCGCGTCAGAGCAGTTATGTGGTCGGATATGGGCAAAATGCACCTCAACATCCGCATCATCGGACTGCTCACGGTTCATGGCTGAATAACGAAGATATCCCGGCTAACCATCGCCACATTCTGTATGGTGCCATGGTCGGTGGACCAGATGCATCGGATGGATATACCGATGATATCGGGGATTATGTGAGTAATGAGGTCGCAACCGATTACAATGCTGGTTTTACCGGCGCACTGGCAAAGATGAATTTGCTATTTGGTCAGAATCATCAGCCCCTGGCGAACTTCCCTGCACCTGAGGTGAAGGGAGATGAGTTCTATGTGGAGGCTGCGATCAAATCATCAGGTGCCAATTATACGGAAATCAGAGCACAGCTTAATAATCGTTCCGCTTGGCCTGCCCGAATGGGAGATCAACTGTCCTTTAAGTATTTCCTGGATTTGAGTGAAGTGTATGCTGCCGGACGTACGGTATCGGACGTGCAAGTGACAGCCTCCTATACGGAGGGGGCGACGGTATCCCAACCAGTTGTGGTGAATGCAGCCCAGCATATCTATGCCATTACGGCAAACTTCGGTAATACCAAGATCTATCCAGGTGGGGAAGGAAATTATCGTAAAGAAGTACAGTTCCGCATTACAGGCCCACAGGGTGCATGGAATGCCAGCAATGACCATTCGTTCCAGACACTGACCACAGGAACTCCTGTGAAGAGTATATACCTTCCAGTCTATGATGCAGGGGTGAAGGTGTATGGACAGGAGCCTGGTGTTACACCAGTCACGGTTCCAGGCGCACCTGCTGGCGTGCAGGCTGTAGCGGGAAGCAGTCATGTTAACCTGACTTGGGCCGCTGTATCCGGGGCCGAATCGTATACGGTGAAGCGTTCCGAGGTGAGTGGAGGACCATATACAACTGTTGCGACGGGTGTTAATGGATTGACCTACACAAACACGGGACTGATCAACGGGACGACTTATTATTATGTAGTGACTGCTGTGAATTCAGCAGGGGAATCATCGGGTTCTGTACAGGTGTCGGCTACCCCGCAAGCAGCTTCGACGGTGCCGGGAGCACTGACTTTAAGTGGGACAGCTGGTAATGCACAGTCAGTCCTGACTTGGACAGCAGCCTCGGGCGCGTCTAGCTATAAGGTACAACGTTCGGTGGCAGGCGGGACATATGCAGATGTGGCAACCGGATTGTCCGTGTTGACTTACACCGATACAACAGCGCTGAATGGCACCACGTACAATTACCGGATTGCAGCCGTGAATGCGAACGGACAGACACTGTCCAATGTCCTGGCACTGACGCCTTCTGCACCTCCGGTGACGACCGGTACACTCGAAGTGCAGTACCGCAGCGGAGGGTCCGGGAATTCAAGTAATGCGGTGACACCGCAGTTCAACGTGAAGAATACCGGAACACAGGCGATTGATCTTAGTACCGTGAAGATCCGATATTATTTCACCAAGGATGGTGCGGATCAAATGACCTTCTGGTGTGATTATGCCGAGATGGGCACGGCCAATGTTGAAGGGACATTTGTCACAGTGAATCCGGCGAAGGGTACCGCAGATACGTATCTGGAGATTAGCTTCAAGTCGGGAGCAGGCAGTTTGGCCGCTGGTGCGGAGACCGGCGTGATTCAGGCACGCTTTTCCAAAAATAACTGGAGCAATTTCGATCTGAGTAATGATTATTCCCATGATGTTTCCAAGACGGCTTTTGCCGCATGGAACAAGGTAACCGGGTATCAGGGAAACACCAAAGTATGGGGCTTGGAACCGTAACTAGCTCAAGATCATTGGCCGAATAGCAGCATGGGCAGACCAACAGCACTTATATTCAATTTCCATTATTCCAGGGAGGTATATATTAATGTTGAAATCAGCTGCGAAAAAAAGTTTAACAGCCATGCTGGCGGGAACCGTCATGTTGACCGGATACACCGGACTCTGGGCAGGGCCGCAAACAGCACATGCCGCAGATCAGGCCATCGAGATTCAGGCAGACAGCATTAATGAAGTTCGGTTTTTGCAATTATATGATCAGTTGAAAGATCCGGCGAACGGATATTTTTCGCCAGAGGGTCTACCGTATCATTCCATTGAGACCCTGTTGAGTGAGGCCCCGGATTATGGTCATATGACGACGTCCGAGGCATACAGTTACTGGCTGTGGTTGGAAACCATGTACGGTCACTACACGGGAGATTGGTCCCAATTGGAAGCAGCTTGGGACAGTATGGAGAAATACATTATCCCGGTCAACGAAGGTGACGGCAAGGAAGAGCAGCCTACGATGAGCTCGTACAATCCGAACAGCCCTGCTACGTATGCAGCGGAAAAACCTTTTCCTGATCAATATCCATCGCCACTTAATGGTCAATATGCAGCGGGTAAAGACCCGATTGATGCTGAACTTAAGGCGACCTATGGTAACAATCAGACTTATCTCATGCACTGGCTGGTCGATGTGGATGACTGGTATGGATATGGAAACCTGTTGAATCCATCACATACGGCTACCTATGTGAACACGTTCCAGCGTGGGGAGCAGGAGTCTGTGTGGGAAGCCATACCGCATCCATCTCAGGATGATAAATCTTTTGGTAAGGCAAACGAAGGCTTCATGAGCTTGTTCACAAAGGAAACTCAGGTACCGTCAGCGCAATGGCGTTACACTAACGCCACGGATGCCGATGCGCGTGCTGTGCAGGTGCTGTATTGGGCGAAGGAGATGGGATACAACAATCCGGAATATCTGGATAAAGCGAAGAAGATGGGGGACTATCTGCGCTACGGCATGTATGATAAATACTTCCAGAAAATTGGAAGTGCAAAGAGCGGTACACCAACTCCGGGTACAGGCAAGGATTCCAACATGTATCTCATGGCTTGGTATACGTCTTGGGGAGGTGGCTTGGGTCAAGGTGGGGATTGGGCTTGGCGCATTGGAGCGAGCCATACCCATCAGGCTTATCAAAACCCGGTTGCAGCGTATGCCTTGTCTGACCCGGCTGGCGGCTTGATTCCGGAATCAGCTACAGCGAAGGCAGATTGGAATGCGACGTTGAAACGTCAGTTGGAATTCTACACTTGGCTACAATCCCATGAAGGAGCCATCGGCGGGGGAGCAACGAACAGTCTGGATGGTTCATATAAAGCCTATCCGGCAGGCGTAAGTACATTCTATGACATGGCTTATCAGGAGGCACCTGTATATCGTGATCCGGATTCCAACACCTGGTTTGGATTCCAGGCATGGCCGCTGGAGCGTGTAGCCGAGATGTACTATATTCTTGCGGAGAGCGGGGATTTGACCTCTGAGAACTTCCAGATGGCCAAGAAGGTAATCACGAAGTGGATCGACTGGAGTAAGGATTATGTATTTGTAGGTGAGCGTCCGGTGACGGATGCGCAAGGGTATTATCTGAATTCGGCTGGACAGCGCATTTTGGGAGGAACTAATGTTCAGGTAGCAACAACGCCGGCGCCGGGAGAGTTCTGGATTCCGGGTGGTCAGGAATGGCAGGGTCAACCGGACAAATGGAATGGATTCAGTTCGTTTACGGAAAATCCGAACTTCCGTGTAACGACCAAAGATCCAGTGCAGGATACAGGGGTTCTGGGAAGTTACGTTAAAGCTCTGACCTTCTTCGCAGCGGGAACTCAGGCAGAGAACGGCACACTTAGTGCGGAAGGCCAAGAAGCCAAGGATCTGGCTGAGGCTCTGTTGGATACAGCTTGGGATTACAATGATGGTGTGGGTATTGTTACGGAAGAAGAACGTAAAGACTACTTCCGCTTCTTTGCCAAAGAGATCTACATCCCGGCGAACTGGTCTGGAACCTTTGGTCAAGGCAATACGATTCCAGGTACAGCAGGTGTACCTTCAGATCCGGCGAAAGGTGGCAATGGCGTATACATTGGATACTCCGATCTGCGTCCGGCCATCAAGCAAGATCCGGCATGGGCTTACCTGGATAATCTGTACAAAACGTCGTATAACCCGACCACGAAGCAGTGGGAAAACGGTGCACCTACCTTTACGTATCACCGCTTCTGGTCACAAGTGGATATGGCTACAGCGTACGGCGAGTATGATCGTCTCCTCGGCGATTCCGATAGTCCGGAAGTGGAAGTACCCGCTGCTCCTGCTGGTGTAACAGCAACTGGAGGAAGTGAGCAAGTGGTTCTGAATTGGAACGCAGCCGCTGGTGCAGCCTCGTATACCGTGAAACGTGCAGAAGTGAATGGTGGTCCTTATACGTCTGTAGCGACAGGGGTCACAGGATCGACATTCACGGATACAGGCTTGACCAACGGCACAACGTATTATTATGTCATCACTGCGGTGAATGCCGTAGGTGAGTCTGCACCGTCGACACAGGCATCTGCAACACCACTCGCAGGTACCGTTGTGCCAGGCGTATTCAACCTTACTGGAACGGCTGGCAATGCCCAGGCGGTACTGACATGGACTGCATCAACTGGAGCAGCGAGTTATAAGGTACAACGTTCGGTAGGCAGCGGGGCATATGCTGATCTGGCAACAGGTTTGACCGCACTGACGTATACCGACGCTACAGCGGTGAATGGTACGGCTTATAATTATAGAGTCGTAGCTATTAATACGAGTGGTCAGACGAATTCGAATGTATTGGTGTTGACTCCATTGGCACCTCCAGTTACAACGGGAACGCTTGAAGTACAATACCGTAATGGTAGTTCAGGGGCTTCGGTCAATGCGATTACTCCACAATTTAATGTGAAGAATACTGGTACAACTGCTGTGAACTTGAGCAAAGTGAAGGTCCGGTATTATTTCACCAAGGATAGTGCCGCTGATCTGAGCTTCTGGTGTGATTATGCACAGATTGGCAGTGGTAACGTGGAAGGGCATTTTGTTTCAATAGATCCGGCCAAGGGCACAGCAGATACGTATCTGGAGATTGAATTCAAAGCGGGTGCCGGCAGTTTGGCCGCGGGTGCCGAAACCGGAATCATCCAGGGACGTTTCTCGAAAAACAACTGGACGAATTTTGATCAAACGAATGATTATTCCTTTGATTCCACCCAATCGGCCTTCAGTGCCTGGACAAAAGTGACAGCTTATCAGGATGGCGCCAAGGTATGGGGAATTGAACCTTAAATGAGTTGATCGACCGATTGTAGAGTGATGTTACTCATTAGCCGGGGAGGAATCCCTGGCTTTTCTTTTTTTTATGGAGTGCAAAAATGAAATACAAAATAATCAAACGGACACTGCTGATAAATCGATCCGTATTGAGTCTGGAGGCAAAAATGTGAATTCGGGGAACGGTAATCGGCAAATGAATCATAGTAATGTTTACCATATTTGCGATTTTAAACATTAAAATCTAGGTCATATGGCATATAGCCTGAATGAGAAACGACCTAACTCTTTTATCGCGGTAAAATGAAGCATATCAAATAGTTACAATAATTTAACCTTTCAAAAAGAAGGGATCAGCAGTGAATTTTTCCAGTAGATTATGGACGCACCCTGATACTTAGTGCTCAAGTTCGCCTATATCAATACAGGACTTTTGACTGATGAACGTTATGGAGAGCCCGTTTACAATGGGGCAAGCCCGGGAGAACCAAGCCAGGTTAAAATTCTGTAACATCAGGGGGAACTCGACATCATGAACTGGAAAAAAACGATTATTACGGCAAGTGTCACAGCAACGATGCTGATGGGAAGTCTGACGACAGGAGCACTAACGGCACAGGTATCGGCAGCTGCTGTTAACAATTCACAAGTAAAAGTAATTTGGGGCGTAAACCTACGCACAACACCTTCTTCTTCTGCGAAGATTGTTCGCTTGGTCGCTAAAGGGGAAACGGTAACGGTGCTTCAGCAATCCGGTTCGGATTGGTATAAGATTAAGGATTCTGCTAACCGGACAGGCTACATATCTTCTTCATCCAAATACACACAAGCGATTAGTGGCGGCACAAGCGGATCGGGTTCGAATAGTGGTACATCGGTGACCGGCAATGCATCTGTAGAAAAAGTGATTGCAGCGGGAATGAAATATTTGGGAACACCTTATGAGTTCGGAGCCAGTCGTAACAGCACAGCTACTTTTGACTGTTCCAGCTTTGTACGCCAGGCCTTCATTGATGCACTGGGCATCAAGCTTCCAGCGGATTCCCGCAAACAGGGAGACTATGTAAAAGCCAAGGGTACAGTTCAGACGAACTGGAAAAACCTGAAACGCGGCGATCTGATGTATTTCATGTCGTATAAAGGCAGCTCTGCATCATCGTATTCGGGCGTGAATAAATCTAGCGCAACCATTACGCACACAGGGATTTACCTGGGCAACGGCAAGGTATTACATACGTATTCCAACGCTGGCGGTGGTGTAACAACTAGTGATATCTCCGGCAAACACTGGGAGTATCGCTTCCTGTTTGGTGGCAGTGCGCTGTAAGTTAGAACAAGAACTTTCTTAAATAATCTACGCATGTTCATATGCATACAAAACACCTCCCATTCTGCCTTTGACAGGCGAGTGGGAGGTGTTTTGGTAGTTATTTATTATTTTGAAGAACTCAATCGTGATAGTACAGTCGGAACAGGATATCATGATTGTAGTTGCCGAATCCCTCACCATATAAGGTAAGCCCGCCTACATGCTGAGCATCTTCCTCCACCGAAAGACGAAGAGTCCATTGGTTGCGTTCGACCGGGATATCTGCGAGTGTAATGTCGGATAGATGTTGTCCATCAATAAACGTACCCTCATTGGTAATTCGCAGTACCTTGAGCATGCCGTACTGATTGACACTGTCACTCCACCATTCCGGGGTGAACATGCCACGTCCGTTGCCTGAATCTCCAGGGCTTGTCCATTCCCCTAATCGGATGCCATTCAGCATGAATGTAATATCCGAGGGCCAATTCGGATTCACCGAAGGGGCTTCTGATCCGATCTCGAGGGCCAGTTCAATGGCATTGATCTGCTGTCCGGATAAGATATAGTTTGGAATTTTGTACTCCACAAATCCACGGCCAAACCACAGAATATGCGCATGCATCCGCTCGGGGTCGAGAAAATAACGAGGGTCATCATACTGTCCGATAACATGATTGGACGTAGCCAGACCACATGTCGGATAGACGTCAAAGTGGGTGTAGTGTCCCACAGGGACGGAAACCTCATGGAGCTTGCGGGCTGCCCCGCTTTCTTGGGGCATGGAGATGCCAATCCAGTCTACAGCAAGGCTGTTCATTTTATGTGTGCCGCCGTCTTTGCGTATCATTTTGGACTGAATAATGCCCACATCCTGAAGTTTGCGGACATGCATGGTCACGATGGCACTACTCAGACCCAGTGAAGCAGCAAGGTCTTTCACATTCATCGGGGTCTCTGCAACAAGGCGGATGATCTGTAGACGGACTTCACTGGCAAGTGCTTCATATAGGGGTAGCCATTCGGCATCGGTATTTGCTCTAATCACAATTGTTCCTCCATTTTATCTGTATAGAATTAAGTTAAACATAAATTCAGTAAAAAGAATAACATTTTGCAAAATTCAGGTTGAAATTAAGGCTATAATCGATTTTAATATAAATATGAACGTTGATCCATAGAATATCAATTAATTTTTATATTAATCTTAGGGAGTTGAAATTCATTATGGAAAAAGCAAAAATGACGGTTGATAAAGATTTTACTATTGGTGTAGTGGATAAGCGCTTGTACGGATCATTTATTGAGCATCTGGGACGTGCCGTCTATGGCGGGATTTACGAGCCAGGGCATCCATCAGCGAACGAACAGGGTTTCCGCACGGATGTGCTGGAGATGGTCAAGGAGTTGAATGTACCGATTGTACGTTATCCTGGAGGTAATTTTGTATCCGGTTACAATTGGGAAGATTCGGTTGGACCTGTGTCAGAACGCAAACGCAGACTGGAACTGGCCTGGAGAACGATTGAGACCAATGAATTTGGCTTCAACGAATTCGTGGACTGGGCAAAACAGGCTAATTCTGAAGTCATGATGGCCGTTAATCTGGGAACACGGGGTACGGATGCAGCTCGCAACATTGTGGAATACAGCAACCATCCGGAAGGTTCGTACTATAGTGATCTTCGCATCAAGCATGGATACAAGCAGCCACATGCGATTAAAACATGGTGTCTAGGCAACGAAATGGATGGTCCTTGGCAGATTGGTCACAAAACGGCAGAAGAGTATGGACGGTTAGCAGTTGAAGCGGCAAAAGTCATGAAGTGGACGGACCCGACGATTGAGCTGGTAGCCTGCGGAAGTTCGAATCTGAATATGCCATCGTTCCCGGAATGGGAAGCAACGGTGCTGGATCATACGTATGATCACGTGGAGTATCTGTCCTTGCATCAATACTACGGCAATCAAGAGCAAGATACGCCAACGTTCCTGGCACGCTCGCTTGAAATGGATCGTTTTATCGATACCGTGAAGGCGACTTGTGATTATATCAAAGCGAAGAAGCGCAGCAAAAAGACGATGTATCTGTCCTTTGATGAGTGGAATGTATGGTATCACTCCAATGAAAATGATTCGAAGATGGACCCTTGGCAGATTGCTCCGCCACAGCTGGAGGATATCTACAATCATGAGGATGCGCTGCTTGTTGGTTGTATGTTGATCAGTATGCTCAAACATGCGGATCGGGTTAAAATGGCATGTCTGGCACAACTGGTTAACGTAATTGCACCAATCATGACAGATACGGGCGGTGGTTCATGGAGACAGACAATCTTCTATCCATTCATGCATACGTCCCTCTTCGGACGTGGAACAGCATTGGTACCATTGATCCAGTCTCCAAAATACGATACAAAACAAATCACAGATGTTCCTTATCTGGAAGCTATTGCGGTTCATAACGAAGAGCAGGGTGAAGTGACTGTATTTGCAGTCAACCGTCATCTGGAAGAATCCCTTCCGCTCGAAGTGGACCTGCGCAGCTTCGGGAAGTGTACCGTGATCGAGCATATCGTGCTGGAAAGTGATGATCTCAAAGCATCTAATACGGCAGCACAACCAAACCGCGTTGCTCCTCATAATCGCGGGGGTGCAGTTGTATCTGATACTCTGATTACGGCGAGTTTGGCAAAAGCATCATGGAACGTGATCCGTTTGAAAGTTCAGTAGGGAATTAGCATAAAGGGATGGGACACGTGAGGGCGCAATGGCAGGCTTGATGCCCGAGAAGGAAGCCAGCGGCTCAGAGGATCAGCGTGTTCCTTGAATCCAAAAAAAGCTGGGTGCGAGTTCATCGCATCCAGCTTTTTCGTTGTGTTTTTTAAAACTCAAAACTTTCACCGTCACGCGGAATGAGCACCTGACCATCCAACTGCTCGGATGCCAGATAAGTCGCAAGATCCGTACGAGACATCACACAATGGTTAATCGCATCCATGTGCACAGCGATGACATGAGCAGATGGCGCATGGTGCTTCACGGCGACAACGTCAGGCCCATCCATTGTAATGGGATCACCCTCCACGAAGCGTGCACCTCCGGCATTCACGACAATAACTTCAGGCGTATATTGGCGGATGGCCTCAGCAGGTTCTTCACACCAGATGGTATCTCCAGCGATATAGGTGACAGGTTCACCGTCTGCTTCAAGTACGAAGCCGGACACGTTGCCCATACGTTCACCGATTTCACCTGTGCCATGATGCCCGGATGTACGGGCAAATCGGACAGAGTGATGCTCATGTTTTTCATCTACAGCTGTTACATTCGTGAATCCGGCACCCAGAAATACATTCTCGTCCCCAGGCTGGCAGATCAGGGGAATGTCTTTGCCAAGTTGTTTCGCCGCTGCTTCATCCCAGTGGTCCACATGGGTGTGTGTCACAATCAACAGATCCGGATTCAGATAATCCGTTTCGGTTTCGGGCAAACTCACTCTTGGATTACGTAACTCATTGGGTGTGTTCGGAAAAGCAGGCATGACTTCGGCGTCCATCAGTATCGGATCAACGAGAATGTTCAGCCCTCCGTATTCCAGCCACAGTGTAGCATTGCGAATCAATTGGATTTTCATTATATTTGCACTCCTTCGAGTTGTTTAATAGTATTACCCTATATGGTATACAACCCGTTTAACGGCGTACATAACATGATGAATGGAATTAGGCCACGCTAATTTCACCGTGAAAGGATTGCTGAAGCAAGATGAATGAAATGATAGATGACACGGATATACGTATTTTGCAGATTCTGATTCAGGATGCCAAACGTTCTCACAAAGAGATCGGTGAAGAGGTTCATCTCACGGGACAGGCCGTTGGTGCAAGAGTGCGCAAGCTGCAAGATCTGGGTGTGATTGAAGGGTATACGGTAAAATGGAACCCGGAACGCCTTGGCCTTGGTCTACAGGCCTTTGTTACAGTTTTCTTGAACTCCGGCGACAGACATGCCGCCTTTCGTACATTCATTGCTGAACGTGAGGACATCGTTGAAGTCCATCGCGTCAGCGGAGAAGGCTGTTATCTGATGAGAGTGCAGACAGGCACCACAGAGCAGCTTGGCCAACTGCTTGAAGCATTACTGCCCTACGGCAATTACAAAGTCAGCCTGTCCATAGGTGTAGAGAAATCACAGTGATGAGTGGGGAGCTTGTCCTCATCCATCCCGGTACTCAACGATCCTGCTGCTGTTCCTGCAAAGTCTCCTGAAGCAAAGTCACAGCCTGGTTCAGCTCTTTTTTGCTCAGCAGATGATCTGTCTGAATATGAGACCGTGTGCCGTCCTTTAAGTACAGGACAAACATGGGAGAAGCAGACAGGAGCCACTTGCTGCGGGCAGGTGAGGCGAGTTCGACTTTGCGAATCTGGCTCCAAGCAATCTTACGTTTGCCCGTGCTTAACGCATCATCATCCCAGGATAACAACACGGCAGGGGTTCTGGTTAGTCGTGACACAAACATGAAGAACAGCGGTCCGATCAACCACATACCCAGCACGGCTGCAATGGAATAGTATATGGTCTCCAGTCTTTCAGCTTGTCCGTCCACGATGATCCATAATAAGCTCACGCACAAGAGAAGGAAAAGGAAGCATAAACTTCCCTTCCATAGAGCTGTGCTGCGTTGGTAACGAATCTGCTGATGGTCACGCTTGGGTGTTTCGGGTTGTTGCATGGATGTTCCTCCTAATTAACAATGCTGATCGATATGCCAAACGTGCCGCCTGCATAAGCAGAGCGGCATGTTCAACGTTCTGTATTTACTATAACTCAGGTTCATTACCCTGATATAGCTGAATTTTAACCTGCATCACGCGCATGGGTGTACAAGTCTGCATATACACCGTTGGCTGCGATTAGTTCCTGGTGCGGTCCTTCCTCCACAATCTCACCATTCTCCATCACCAGAATTCGATCGGCATGCATCACTGTGGACAGGCGATGAGCAATGACAATGGTGGTGCGTCCCTGGGATACCGATTCCAGCGCCTGCTGCACAAGCTGTTCCGTGTGTGAGTCCAGATTGGCGGTTGCCTCATCCAGGATGAGCACTCGGGGCTGGAACACCACGATCCGGGCAAATGAAATCAACTGCCGCTCCCCAGCGGATAGTCCGCTTCCGCGTTCGGATAGATGTGTATCATATCCTTGTGGCAAACGTGAAATCATCGCATGTGCCCCGACAAACCGGCAGGCCTCAATCGCCTGCTCTCGCGTAATATCCTCACGAAACATCCTCACATTATCAATAATGGAACCGGAGAACAGGAAGGGTTCCTGTTGAATCAGACCCACGATCCGATGAAGCTTAGCCTGCGGCAGATGCCGGATATCGGTACCATCAATCTCGATACTGCCCTTGTCTACATCATAGAAACGATTGAGCAGGGAGATCAGTGTACTTTTACCAGCGCCTGTTGTGCCTACAATACCTACCATTTCACCCGGATAGAGGTGCAGGTTCATCTGTTGGATCAAGGGCCGGTCTGCCCGATAACCAAACGACACATCATTAAAATCAATCTGGCCCATCACATTTTGTGGTTCCAGCGAGGAGGCCATCACGGGTTTGGGATCGGCAACTTCAGGCCGTGTATTCAGAATGTTCCAGATGCGATCCATTGATACGGTCGTGGACTGGAATGTATTCCATTGCATCGTAATCTGGTTAATCGGTTGAAAGAACTGACGAATATAGCTGATAAACGCATACAATACCCCGACTTGCAGGGACTCACCCAGTACGGCGCGACCTCCAAGCCAGACCATCATAACCAGTGCCGCATTGCCAAGGATATCAAACGTCCGGTTGAAGATAACATTGGAGCGGGCTTGAGCAATATTGGCTTTCAGATGGAGCGCATTCTGTTCCGAGAAACGTTTCTTCTGTTCTTCTTCCTGGTGAAAAGCTTGAATCAAAAACATGCCGGACAAGTTCTCCGCCGTAAATGCGATCAAACGGGAAAGCCGCGTACGAGCATTCTGATAAGCTTTCCGCAGTCGACTACGGAATAACACTGCAACTACCGCAATAACAGGCAGAACGATCAGGGAGTATGTCGCCAGCACAGGATCAAGTTGGAACATAAAGACGATAATGAGCACCAGCATCATACCATCTCGAATCAGACTGAGCAGTACTTGAGTGAAAAAGCTGCTGATGGTCTCCGTATCACTGGATACGTTTGTGACCAGACTGCCGATATGAAAACGGTCAAAGAAGGACATGGACATCTTGGAGATATGCTTGAACAGGTCCTTTCTGATCCGGGATACAATGTTCTGACCCACATGCTGCAACAGATTATTCTGGATATAGGTAAAAATAAAACTGATGACAGCCAGCCCAAGAAAGATGGCTGCGAGCTGAACGAGAAAGCCCACACTGGTCTGGCCCACGGCCAGATGATCATCGATGGCGATCTTCACCAGATAGGGTTGCAGCAGATCTGCCGATATGCCCAGCAGTGAGCAGAAGAAGATACCAGCAAAAGTCCATTTATGCGGTTTGGCGTATGCCATCATCGCCTTAAACGAAGTTCGTTTACTCTGATCGTCTTCTGCATCTGGATGAAGTTCAGCGTTAGCGTTAGACATGATGTAATCCCTCCTCCTGCAAACGGTAGGTGGCTGCATATAACCCCTTGGCAGCCATCAACTGCGCATGTGTTCCCTGTTCAGCGACTCGCCCTTCATCCAGAACGATAATATCGTCGGCATGACGGACCGCGCTGATGCGATGAGAGATGATTAATGTAGTCTTGCCCTTGCCGATCTCACGCAGGCTACGCAGAATACCACTCTCGGTGACAGCATCAACCGCGCTCATGCTGTCATCCAGAATAAGTAACTGTGCTTGTTTGATCAGTCCTCTTGCAAGGCTGGTTCGCTGACGCTGTCCACCAGACAGGGTGAGTCCACGTTCGCCAAGCAGTGTATCAAAGCGATCAGGAAAACGGACAATATTATCATAGATCATGGCTTGCCGTGCACTATGTTCCACTGTATCCAGCGATACTTCCCGGTCGCTAAATGCGATGTTATCTCGGATGGTGGTACTAAACAGGAATCCATCCTGAGGGACATAAGCGATGCGCGATCTTAGACTTTCCAGCGACAGCTGCCGAATATCGGTACCATTGATGCGAATTGTTCCTTCAGGTGGTTCATATGTACGCAGCAATAGCTTAACGAGGGTACTTTTACCTGAGCCGGTCTTCCCTACAATACCGACCGTTCGCCCGGCACGGATATGGAGTTGAATGTTTTTGAGAGCAGGAGATGAACTGCCAGGATAGGAGAAGGTTAGATTCTCCATGGTGATATCTTGTACGGTTTGGAGCGCTGTGGCTTCAGGAAGTTCACGTACATCCGCTACTTCGCTGAGCAGGTCATTCACCCGCTCCAGTGATGCGCCTGAGCGCTGAACGGTATTAATAACATTGCCGATCTGTTGAAGCGGTCCCATGATCATGCGCAGATATAAGGTTAAGGCGACAAAACTCCCGAGTGTAATAGAATTCTGCATGGTCATAATACCTCCGACAAGCAGAGAAACGACCAATGAGATAGCTCCCAGCAGCGGGAGCAAAGCCTGAAACAACGAAGACAGACGAACCAGTCGAAGCTGTTTGCTCTTGATTGCATCGACGGTAGTTCCAAAGCGTGCACGAGCACTGTCTTCAATGGCAAACGTCTTGGTTACGCGGATGCCACCCAGCTGCTCTTCCGCCGATTCCGTCATGGTTGCAAGAGCTTCCTGCACGTCGCGAGAGCGCTTGCGAATCCGTGGACCAAAAAACACGACCAGAAATGGAATTGCCAGCAAAGGAACAACACTGATTAGAATGAGGGTCAACGGAATCCCGCTAAGCAGCATCATGACAATGCAGGACAACAACAGGAAGGTGGCATTGGTCATGAGCGTCACGCCATTGGATATCGCTTCACGTACGGAAGTCACGTCATTCATGACATAACTGAGCAGCTTTCCGTTCCCCTGTTTGGAGAAATAATGTTCGCTAAGTTCGGAAAACTTACTGAATATACGCTCACGCGTCATGAATTCGAAGCGTCGACCCAGCTTCATAATCATGAATTGCCCGGTACCGAACAGCAGATTATACCCGATGGCAATAGCCAGAAGGGACAGGCTGTACCTTACGACCGTCTGCATCTGAAGAGAGTTCTGCATCAACTGATCCGTGAAGCTGCCGAGTATGCGGGGCAGGGATGCTTGCCCGACATTGGAGGCAATAATCAGAAGAACAGCAACCAGATAAACAGGCCAGTTCGACACAACATAACCGCGGAGTAATCCTTTCTTGGACATAAGCGTTGTTCTCCTTTTGTTATAGGTGAAGTCAGTTCAGGCAGGTGGAGTCAAGAAAAGGGCCGACACCTGTTATTAGCGCGTCGTGCCCTCTTACTGTATGCGATCCAGTTCGTTGTTTATCCGTCATCCGATAGATTTCTCTATTCTTATTTTTGCGCTAATCCGAATCAATGTCAACGAAGCCAGTTAGCAAAAAGCAGGTGATCGGATTATCGGCGTTGGAGAAGGGTTCTATGCCGTGTTCTCGTGTTGTATTCACCAGATGTCGAAATTACTGAAACATTTTCTAGGGATGCCCCGTCTGTAGGAATGAAGAGGTTAAAAATAGGCTTTACTAATCATATGGAGGTGCCAGGAAATGAAACATAAAAAAGGATTGGCTGCAACACTTGCGCTCTGCGTTTCTTTGACAGCAGGAGGTGCATCGGTATTTGCTTTCACAGATGTGAAGGATGAAGGTCAGAAGTCGGTTGTGGATTCTTTGAAATCAAAAGGCATTGTTAACGGAGTAACGGCGGATCTGTTCCGTCCAGATCTTGCATTGTCCGAGCCACAGGGTGTTCAACTGATTGTGAATGCATTTGGTCTGAAAAATGAATTTGCGGAAGCATCCGCTCAGAATAAAATCAGTCCGGATACGTGGTATGCCGATGCGGTGCAGGCCGCTACTCAGAATGGACTGTCCATTCCGGTGGAAGTGAACCCGCAGGGCAAGATGACACGTGAACTGTTTGTCATTTTGCTGAATGAAGGGATTAACACAACCGGGAATTATCCGGTCATCATGAAGTATAATCTTGTTAAGGACGAAAATAAAATCGGTAAGGACGCCGTATCTGCAGTCCAGAACCTGCTGAACATGAACATCATTGAACTGGATAAGGACGGGAATTTCCGTCCAGATCAGTCGCTTACCCGTATGGAGGCTGCAAGCATGATCTTCAATGCACTTGAATTTGTGGATAAACACGGCAATGGCGGCTCAGCAGAGCCAACTCCAACCAATCCAGGTGAAGGCCAACAAGCGATTGTACCTGAAGTAACAACGACCAAGGTTGATGACAAAACAACCAAAGTTAAACTCAGTGCTGAAATGCCGCACCCTGGTTATGGATTGAAGATTGATGATGTGAAATTGGAGAAGGATGGACGCGCCATCGTGCTCTATTCCATTATTCAACCTGATCCGGACATGATGTATCCAATGGTTATCACCAATGTGACTGCAGAAACGGATATCCCAACAGGGTATACAGCAGAAGCTCAACCTTCTGGCAAGTAAATTCACTGCAAACCCTACAAACTGAACATGGTTGAAACGGATGTGTATCTTCAAAACGACTCTCCATACATGTATGGAGAGTCGTTTTTTATTTGAGTTAAAACAGTACACAGGTTTGCATATGATTATTTATATTACATTTAGTGTAATTAATCCTGTCGCTTTTTTATAAAGAAATGGATATCTACTTAGGATGTAAAGCCAGTTCGTGTTAGCGGAATGGCTTTTTTTAATGGTCTTTTCCGAAATATCTACTGTTTTCAGATTCCACACCTTGTGCAAAATCTACATATATGACTCCAAATTACTAGTGTTTATAAGCGTTTATGTATCCTGAAGGCAAAGATAAAAACAACATATATACGAAAGAGGGAGGAGAAATATAGAATAAAGGCAAGCCATCACAGGCTTGTAGTTTGCGAGAGATGTATGATAGATAATATTACATTTCATCACGTCGGTAAAACCTTGAAACCTGCAAACCTTAGAATTCAGTATGATGGCTGTAGACATCAATACCATGTCCCATGCGTATATGTGGGTTTTGACTTTAAGGTCTGTTTTTTAACCTAAGTTCGGATCTGACATCTTTCAAGTTCATGTGATGAAACTCTCAATGACAACTACAGGAGGGAAATAGGTCAAATTCTACATGTTTTATACTCGCGAAATGACAATGACAAGCTGGCAACAAAAGTGTAAACCCCTGTTGTAACAGTATATTCCGTGATTTAGAAGTGAAGATTGAAATGGCATATTTACGGATTAGGCAATGAACCATAAACTCGGTATGTAAGCGTTACCAAAAAAGGAGGAAACAACTGATGCAACCAGATGGGAAGTCCGCCTTATCGCAAAACTTATCGGTATACACGAATCCGAGCAGTAAGAAAAATAAATTATGGAGAAGGACGATTCGGAACTGGGAGTTGTATCTGTTTATTGCGCCAGCCTTTTTATACTTTCTGATATTCCATTATGGTCCGATGTACGGCATACAAATTGCATTTAAAAACTTTATCCCAACGCTTGGTGTCACAGGAAGCCCATGGGTCGGATTCGATCATTTCATCCGTTTCTTCAATTCGTATTATTTCTGGGATTTACTATGGAATACCCTTAGCATCAGCTTGTATGAGCTGGCTATAGGTTTTCCACTGCCGATTATTCTGGCGTTAGCGTTCAATGAAGTGAAGGATTCCTTCTTCAAGCGTACTGTGCAGACCGTCACGTATGCACCGCATTTCATTTCGGTCGTGGTGATGTCGGGGATGATCATTACCTTTTTATCACCCTCGTCAGGCATGATTGTCAATTTGGTACAGGCCCTTGGATTCCAGGCACCTCAATTCCTGACGGACCCTGCGTGGTTCAAGACAGTGTATGTACTATCAGGAGTCTGGCAAAGTGCAGGCTGGGGCACCATTATATACCTTGCCGCTCTATCGGGTGTGGACCCGCAACTGCATGAAGCGGCTGTGGTGGATGGTGCGAGCCGTTTCAAACGGATTTTGCATATTAACATTCCAGCGATCATCCCTACGATCACCATCTTGTTAATTCTGAATATGGGCAGTATTCTGGGCGTCGGATTCGAGAAAATCCTGTTGCTGCAAAATCCGCTGAACATGGGCTCGTCCGATGTCATCTCAACATTTGTCTATCGATCCGGTCTGGTCGATGCGCAGTACAGTTTCTCTACGGCGGTGGGATTGTTCAACTCCGTAGTGAATGCGATTCTGCTTATTACCGTGAATCAGATTGCACGCCGCACCAGTGAAAACAGCCTGTGGTAAAAGGAGGGAATACACATGTCATCCGCTGTGAAAGAAAGCAGAAGTGATAAATTGTTCCTATTGTGCAATTACATCTATCTGACGGTAGCGCTCGTCATTGTGCTGTATCCGCTGTTATACATCATCAGTGCTTCAATCAGTGATCCCAAATATGTAGCCTCTGGTGAGATGTGGCTACTGCCAAAAGGGATTACGTTTGAAGGTTACGCCCGGGTGTTTGAGAACACCAACATCTGGATTGGGTACAAAAATACGATTATCTATACCGTTGTAGGCACCATCGTTAACCTGATTGTTACACTACCGGCAGCCTATGCGCTCAGCCGCTCGGACTTTGTGGGACGAGGATTCTTCATGGCGATGTTTATGGTAACGATGTTCTTCGGCGGAGGGCTTGTCCCAAGTTACCTGCTGGTCAAGGATCTTGGTATGGTGAACAGCATGTGGGCACTTATTCTGCCCGGGGCTGCATCCATCTGGAATATTATCGTATGCCGGACGTTCTTCCAATCGACCATTCCCAAGGAGTTACAGGAAGCGGCGCATATTGATGGGTGTACCAACACCCGGTTGTTCATCAAGATTGTGCTCCCGCTTTCGATGCCAATCATTGCAGTGATGGCGCTCTTCTATGGAGTCGGACACTGGAACAGCTATTTTAGTGCCATGATCTATCTGAATGATTCCTCCAAGTACCCGCTGCAGCTCTTTCTGCGCCAGATTCTGGTGCTTCAAGAAATGGCGGCTCAAGGGGGAGGCGCTATCGATACGTCTTCAGCAACGGCGATGAATACCAAAGCGGAGATCGCTGCACTGGTCAAATATGCTGTCATTATTGTTGCCACCCTACCGGTCATTGCGGTGTATCCATTCCTCCAGCGTTACTTTGTACAGGGTGTTATGATCGGTTCCGTTAAAGGATGATCTTAATCCATATACCACATTAAACAAGGGGAGTTGTTGTTATGAAAAAGCTTCGCAAGGCTTCATCCATTACACTCTGTCTCACCTTATTCGCAACATTGCTTGCAGCTTGTGGTTCAACCAATGAAGATGGAGGCACGACCTCCAAAGTAGAGGGGGTCAAAAAGGAAGGTTTCCCCATTGTAGACAAAACGCTAACGTTGAAGGTCATGTCCCAGGATGCGGGCGTAGCCGATTGGAGCACCATGCCTGTGCTGCAAGAAATGGAGAAACTGTCGGGCATCAAGCTGGAGTACCAGCTCTCACCAATCGACAGCTTTGAAACGAAGAAAAATCTGGTTTTCGCGAGCGGAGACTTGCCGGATATGTTCTATGCTGCGGACCTCAAGCCAGCCGAGCAGGTGACTTATGGCAGCCAGGGCATCCTGATCCCGTTGGAAAAATACATTGACGAAGGTTACGCCCCAAATATCAAAAAGATTCTCGATGAGAACCCGGATGTCCGTAAATCATTTACAACACCTGATGGGCATATGTATGCACTCCCATTCATTGATAAAGCCGCCGTATGGTATAGAGGCCCAATGTGGTACAACGGGGAATTCTTGAAGGCACTTAACGTAGAAGAGCCCAAGACTACGGAAGAATTGTATACCTATCTCAAGCGTGTAAAAGAAGAAGATCCTAATGGCAATGGCCAGCAAGATGAAATTCCGCTTACTTCTGTAAAACTGGATGATCTTCGCATGTTTTTCTTCGGCTTCTGGGGAATGTACAACGAAGGCATCTATTCCGATAAAGACGGTAAAGTTCACTATCCTTATCAAGAAGAAGGTTACAAAGGTTATCTTACATTCATGAACCGCTTGTGGAAGGAAGACTTGCTGGATCATGAGACCTTCTCTCAAACAGGTGATCAGAAAAAAGCTAAAGGTGAAAGCAATAAACTTGCACTGTTCAACGATTACCATCCATACTTCACGCTCGGTGGTGAACCTAGCACGGATCATCCGCTGATGACACCCGTGAAGAGCGAGGTGGCAGACTCTCCGGTATACGGCAAACATCCGGGCATGTCGGCTCGGGGTACCTTTGCTATTACAAGCAGCAACCCGTCACCCGAGGCGACAATGCGATGGATTGATTACTTATACAGCTATGAAGGTGCGACACTGTTCAATCAAGGTCCGGAAGGTGTGCTGTGGAAATTCAAAGACAAGGAAAATCACGTTAAAGAGTGGCTCCCCGTTCCTGGCGGCGGTGATCGTGAGGAATACCGCGGTAAAATCACGCCGAACTTTGGTATCTTGACACCGGGTATTAATGATCCGGATGTAGCGAAGGGTCTACGCACCGAATTTGATGAGTGGATTGACCAGCAGAATCAAGAGAAGTTGGTACCTATCGGAAAAGCGCCATTTCCTAACGTGTATTTGACGAATGAAGAGCAAAGCGAAGCAACCGCTCTATTGTCTGACCTGGATACGTACGTTAAACAGATGGAAGCGAAGTTTGTGACCGGCCAGGAACCACTTGAGAACTGGGATAAGTACATTGCACAGATGAAGAAAATGGGCAGTGACCGTATCATCGAACTGTATCAGGGGGCATATGACCGCTGGAATTCGGGGCAATAAAGCCTATCGAGGTACATCCCATGCAGAAAGACAGCAGTTAGCTTCAATATTGTTAGCTGCATTAAATTTTTCGCATATAAGAATTCACGGGGGAGGTGTGGACCGTTATGCAGAAATGGTTTGAAGAAGCCAAACTGGGGATATTCATCCACTATGGCATCTATGCGGTGGACGGGGTTGCGGAATCCTGGTCCTTCTATAATGGCAGGATATCCTATGAAGAATATATGAAACAGTTGGATGGTTTTACGGCATCGGAATTCAATGCGGAGAAGTGGGCGGAATTGATTGAGAAGTCTGGTGCCCGGTATGCCGTATTAACAACGAAGCATCATGATGGCGTTGCTCTATGGGATACGCAATATAGTGATCTCAATGTTGTCAAACAGACACCAGCGAATCGGGACATTGTGAGGGAATATGCGGAAGCGATTCGGGAAAAGGGCATTCATCTGGGGATGTATTACTCGCTCATTGATTGGTCACACCCGGATTATCCTAGCGTGTATGAAGGTGGGAAAGTACCGGAGGATCTCAGTAGTGTCAACCGGCATTCAAGTCCTGTGGACGGTGTTCAAGATCAGGCAAAGTGGCAGAAGTTCCTGCAATTTAATAACCATCAACTGGGAGAGATTTTAACAAATTACGGAAAGGTGGATCTGCTGTGGTTCGATGGGGACTGGGAACGGAGTGCCGAGCAGTGGAATCTGCCGGAGTTCAAGCATTATCTGCAATCTTTTAACCCGGATATCATCATCAACTCCCGCCTTCAAGGTTATGGGGATTACAAAACGCCTGAGCAAGGCATTCCGATCACAAGACCGGAGGGACCCTGGGAATTCTGCACCACGATCAATAGATCTTGGGGTTATGTGCCAACCGATCATAAATATAAATCCCTAAATCAGATCATTCGAATGTTCTGTGACTGCATTTCGATGGGCGGTAATATGTTGCTGGATATCGGTCCGCGTGAAGATGGCACCATCGATCAGAGGCAGGAGGATATTCTGCTTGGACTGGGAGCTTGGATCCGAACCCATGAAGAGGCCGTCTTTGGTACGGGGGAAGGCATTATGCCTCGCTATTATCTGGGGGGAAGCACCGTATCAGAGGATCGAAAGACGCTGTACCTGTTTGTGTATGACGATCCAAAAGAGAATGTGTGCATCAAGGGTCTCTGCAATCCGATCAAAAAAATTACCGTGCTGCATTCGGGCAAAGAGCTTAATCATGAGATTCATGGGGGCGTGCCTTGGTTCAATATCCCGGGGACAACGTGGATCAAGATGACCCCGGAGGACACGCATGAACAGGTGACAGTTCTTAAGATCGAATTCAATGAGGAGCTGGAAATGTACGGCGGCTCTGGAGCCGTTGTCACCCATAACTAACCATTACGGGGAGGGTGTGTGCTGGTAGAAGCATGCCCTCCCTTACGAATTGGAGAGAGTGACATGAACAGAAGTGGAGTGCCAGAACCCAGGATTGAGTATGCTCCCAAACATTATATATGCAAGCGTGCGCAGGAACCGTTGTTGTTAGACGGTCGTGTGGATAAGGCATTTTGGAATGCGGCTCATTGGACGGAGGATTTCGTTGATATCGAAGGTGATCTTCGTCCGAAGCCAGAGAAACAGACACGGGTAAAAATGCTGTGGGATGACGACTATTTCTATTTTGCTGCCGAGCTGATTGAAGATCAGATCTGGGCTACCCTGACTGAACGTGATTCCGTTATTTTCTATGACAATGACTTCGAGATTTTTATCGATCCCGACGCGGATTCCCATCAATATTATGAGTTCGAGATCAATGCGCTCAATACGGTATGGGACCTGTTATTAGTGAAGCCGTATCGGGATGGTGGGCCTCCGGTTAACGGTTGGGATATTAGCGGTCTCAAGACGGCCGTATATATCGACGGGGAACTGAACAGACCTGGTGCAGAGAACCGGAAATGGAGCGTGGAAGTCGCGATTCCCTGGACCAGTCTAAAAGAATGTGCCGAAGGAAACCGTCCACCTGCGCCGGGTGAGTTCTGGCGCGTCAACTTCTCACGTGTGGAGTGGCAGACCGAGGTACAGGACGGTGAGTACCGCAAGGTGCTGAATCCAGATACTGGAAAACCTTATCCGGAGGACAACTGGGTGTGGTCACCCATGGGCATCATCAACATGCATTACCCGGAGTTGTGGGGTTATGTTGTATTCTCGGATGAAGGAACGGATCAGTCGTTTGAGTTGCCGGAAGATGAACGAATCAAATGGGAGCTTCGCAAGCTCTATTATCGTGAACGCAATTATTATGAAACCCATGGTGAATTTACACAGGATGTGAAGCTGCTTATGGGTGAGGAATCGTGGAGCTGTGAGCCTGTTATTGAAACGACTCGTAGCCTTTTCCAGATTACTGCGCCGTCTTCGGACGGAACGGCCTTGATCTGTATTCGGGAAGACGGAAAGCTGTGGAAGGAGTGAGAACGCAATGACCAGCCAAACCTTGGTATTTTCCCTTGATGCACAGTCATTGGAGATAATTGAGCAGAAGTTCCAGGAGAAGGTACGTTTTGCAGAGGCCCGCAAATCGGAATTGTTTCATGTTTTTCAGCAGGAGCTAACGCAAGAAGAGGCATGGGCGTTGAAGTATGTCTATGCCTATATGCCGGTAAACGACATGGCTGATTATAACGGGGACTTGTTCTTGAGTCATGTGCGCCGGGCTTTGGACACCCGCAAACGTGTGCCTTGGGGAGAACGCGTTCCTGATCATCTGTTCCTTCATTTTGTACTGCCTTATCGTATAAATACGGAAAATATTGAAGATTACCGCGGCTTATTGTATGACGAATTAGCCGAGCGGACTACGAACTTATCCATGGCAGATGCCATTTTGGAGACGAATTACTGGTGTCATGAAAAAGCGACCTATATTGGCAGCGATCTGCGCACGATATCACCGCTGACGATGATCCGGAATGCTCGTGGTCGATGCGGCGAAGAATCCACGCTGGCGGTGGCCGCTCTTCGCAGCATCGGTATACCTGCCCGTCAGGTCTACACACCGCGCTGGGCTAACTGTGACAGTAACCATGCTTGGGTAGAAGCCTGGGCAGATGGTCAATGGTATTACATCGGTGCATGCGAGCCGGAAGCCCGTCTGAACCAAGGGTGGTTCAGCCCGCCAGCCCGCAGGGCCATGCTGATTAATACGAGAGTCTATGCAGACTATCCCGGGCCAGAGGATATTACGCTCTCCGAGAAGGGATTTACGGAAATTAATTTGCTTGAGAATTATGCGCCGACGCGGGTCATTGGTGTGAAGGTGAAAAATGAGCAGGGAGCTCCCGTACCCGAAGCGAGCGTCCGCTTTGAGCTGTACAATACGGCTGAATTCTATCCGATTGCCGAGATTAGGACGGATGCACAAGGGGAAGCGACCTTTAAGACTGGCTGTGGTGACCTTTTGATTCGTGCGGTCAGCGGCGGCAAGTGGAGTGAGATCCTATTCAAGGCGCAGGAAAACAAGGCTATAGAGCTTGTGCTGAACTCATCAGAGCAGCCTACAGGGATTGTAGATTTCGATATGGTTCCTCCTCCGGAAAGGGAGGGAGAGGTCGTGATTACATTACCGGAGGAAAAGATTGAGATTCATAATCGTCGTCTGGACGAAGGAGCGCAGGCACGGAGCGAGTATGAGGAAACGTTCCTGAGTGAGGAGGAAGCTGTATCGCTGGCTAAAAAGGTTGGACTGCCCTCGGTACGTGTATGGGATGTTCTCCGCAAGGCACGGGGGAACAGCCGGGAGATTGCAGCTTTCCTAGAGGAACGTTCCAATCCATACGATGAGTGGCCGCTCCGGTTGCTGGAGTCGATGAATGAAAAAGATTTAATTGATACCTTTCGTCAGACGCTGGATGATCATCTGATTGGTGCACTCTCGCAGCAAGGATCATGGGCGGAAGATACGTTTGTGAGATACATCCTGTGTCCACGGATCTCCTATGAGATGCTGGTCCCATATCGGGGTGTATTCCAGAATGCCTTTTCGGCAGATAAGGCGGCAGCGTTCAGGGAGAATCCCTCGATACTTGCCCGAATGCTGGAACAGCAATATGAATACTATGACGATCTTCCTAATCTAAAAGGCAAAGGGAATCCAATAGGGACGTTTAGTCTAATGAAGGGAGACTCTCAGTCGCTGGATATTTTGTTTGTGGCTGTATGTCGCAGTTTGGGTATTCCGGCCCGATTACATCCGAGCGCACAGAAACCGCAGTATCTAAGTGACAGAGGCTGGAAGGATGCAGTGTTTAGTCTCACCTCACCTCTAACTCAGGAGAGCACAAGCTGGGGATTGCTCCAACTTCGTAGGGATATAAAAGTTCCGCAGGATACACCAGAAGCATCTTATTTCGAGAACTTTACGTTTGCCCGTCTGGAAGATGGCGTCTATAAGACATTGATTTATCCTTATGGCAGTACGGATGTCTATAGTGAGCCATATGAGGTTGAGGCAGGAGCTTATCGCTTAACGACAGGCGTTCGTCTGAACGATGGAACGGCAAAAGTGCGATTTGTTTACTTTACCGTGAACGCCGGAGATACCACTGAGGTTGTCTTGTCTTATCGTGAGAATGAGGTTGATATTCCTGTACTGGGTAAACTGGCACCAGGAAGTATACTGACCTGTCTGGATGGTTCAGAGGTAGAACTGGAGGAACTTCTGGGATCGGAGGGTGCCATTGCTACCTGGATTGAACCTGAGCGGGAACCGACCAAACATCTGATTCGTGAACTGTGCGAGCTGGCAGAGCCGCTGGATAAGCTGGGTATACCAATCGTACTCATAATCGGAGATATGGAATGGAACGCTGCCTTTGACCCTGCTGGTTATCCAAAGCTGCCTGTACGCACGGTTTTTGTACGAGATTCCAGTTATGCTTCCTTGTCAGGCTTCAATTCGAAGCCTGCGGCTCATGAAGCAGGTTATCCGCATCTGTTCGTGATGGATACTCAGCATCAAGTTCGTTATTCGGCTTCTGGGTACAAGATTGGTACCGGGAAGGAAGCCTTGCAGATTGCTGCTGCGATATCTCAATCATTGAACAGATCGGAGTGAAGAGAGTGACGAAATATATCGCTGCGGGTTATGCTGTTGATTCAGTTCTTCCCGACATGACACATGAGGATCTCTTGAAGTTAACACATCTGAACGTAGCCTTTGGACATGTCAAGAATGATGCAATAACAACCGAGCATCTAAAAAACGGTCATGTTATCCAGAACATCAAGCGGGAGCATCCAAATCTTACAGTGCTGCTGTCTGTAGGCGGATGGAGCGCAGGCGGTTTTTCCGAAGCAGCCTCAACCCAGGCGGGGAGGGACAGCATGGCTGAATCAGCGGTTAGGGCGCTGGAGGAATATCCTTTTGACGGGATCGATCTGGACTGGGAATATCCTTGTTACGGTGAAGCTGGTATCGCATCCAGCCCAGATGATAAACGGAATTTCACCTTACTTCTCAAGACGATGCGGGAGGCACTGAGTACCAAGGGAGAAGCGGATGGCCGTCATTATCTGCTCACCATTGCGGCAGGAGCTGATCAATACTACGTTGATGGTACAGAGATGGCCGAGGTGCAGCAGTACCTGGACTACGTGCAGTTGATGACCTATGATATGCGCGGCGGTTTTCAGGTTCTGACCGGACATCATACGAATCTGTACACGCCAACAGGAGATCTGTTTCGAATCAGTACGGATGCTTCCGTGAACCTGTTTGTTCGCGCAGGCGTTCCGAAGGAGAAAATTGTGATCGGAGCTGCGTTCTATTCCCGGATCTGGACTGAGGTTCCTGACCGAAACCACGGGCTCCATCAAATGGCTGGTAGCACAGGCGGCTACGGTCCGTCATTTGCCGAGCTGGAAGCGAAGTACATTAACAAGAATGGTTACACTCGTTATTGGGATGAAGAAGCCTGTGCACCATTTCTGTTTAATGGGTCTAGTTTCATATCTTATGATGATGAAGAATCTATCCAATGCAAATGTGATTACGTAAAGGATCAAGGTCTGGCCGGAATCATGTTCTGGGAGTACGGCTGTGATCCAACTCACCGTTTGCTGAGTGCAGTGCATCAAGGGCTGAAGGATCTTTCGGCTGGGAAAATCGGATAAGGTCGCTGGCCGCGACGAATCAGATTATGTCTACGGAATAAAAACATACGAAGGGGCCGTCCTATACGTCATGAGCATGACGTATAGGACGGCCCCTTGTTTGCGTTATTTTGGTCTAATGAATCAGGCACATGTTAGACGATGTCTCCCTTTATCCAATACATTCCTCGTCATCATCATCAGGAGAATCGGCGGAGCCATTGGGACGGTGCATTTTACGGTATTGCCCTGGGGTATAACCCGTCTCTTTTTTGAATTTGCGGATGAAGTTTGGTGTATCCAGGTAACCGACACGCGTGATGATATCTTTTAACGGATCGGTAGTATGCAGCAGTAGTCGAATGACCTCATCCATCCGTTTCTGCCAGATATATTGGGTAAAGTTCATGCCGATCTTTTCTTTGAAAGAACGACTGAAATAGGATGAAGAGATCGTGAATTTCGATGAAATCGTACCTAAACTGAGATCATAATCAGAGAAATTAGCATCGATATAAGCAACAATTTCATCCATAAGAGAGCTTTCTTCCGTCTCACTCTTCGCTTCGACATGGGCGCAGATTTCGGCGGCAAGGCCTGTCAGTTTTTTCTCCAAATCCTCTAACGAGTCGTAGGAAGTGATCCTTGGAAGTTGATCAACCACATGATGGATTCCAAGCTCCGAAGCGGTTTTGAGCATTGTATTCAGAATATCAAAGCAGATGCAACGCAGCAGCGGTACAGATGGCATTTCGGATTTCAGGGTATTCAACGCAGTTGACACCATCTGAACCGCCACATCATAGCTGCCTTGTTTTAAGCTCTGAACCAGCTTTAATAACACATCCTTAGGGACCCAGAAGGAGGAATCCTGTACATCGGAACCAGAGAGGTCGTTAAAGTATGTACTCCTGCCCTGTCCATGTAGCATCGATGCTTCCAGAGCGGTCGAGGCCTCAATGTAGGACTGATTCAGCTGTTTCGGATAAGTGTACCGATTGCCTATCCCGATTGCGGGCGCGACCCCGGTGTGTTCTGTCACCATCCATTGCAGTTTTTCAACGATAGGCTCCATACGGATATTCAGGCTACCTTCATGCCCAATTTCGGCATCGAATCCCACGATAAGGGCCAATTGGTCTGCCTGTGGCAGCTCTACGCCGTAAGCATATGCAGACAACTCCGGCAGGTCCACATCGTTCATCAGTTGCATGACAGTAGGTTGCTCGGGGTTATCACCGATAGGAAAAGCATGCATTTCCCAGCCCATGATCATGACAAAATAATGGGACCGGTTAAAGCGTATGCCAAGCTTATCCGTAAACTCAGAGGGAAAATCTCCGGTGTGACCGTGCTTCAGCAACATGAGCAAAATATGATTGCGAGCATAGGGCTCCTGAAGATCTACGCGCTGACTATAATCATGCAGTGTTTTCTTGATCCATTCCAGCTCGTTGGTGGTGGAGGATGGAGCAGGATCATTTTTCAACCGAATGAACTCCATTAAGTCTGAAATCGGATGGTACTGTCTTCGGGCCAACATAATGGCGAAGAATGTGCCCATCACCACCATGAAGGAGAAAACGAGAACAACAAAGGTGCGAATATGAACGATTCGGCTAAAAAATTGGTTGCTGGGCATAGCGGTTACATAAGTCCAACCCGCATCCGATTTAACGGATACAACCGAATGTGGTTCTTGATTTAAGGAGATGCTGTGCGTGCCGGATTCAAGAGCAAACAGAGCGTTAACTTCCTGTTCGGATATGATTTCTCCCTTGTAATTGGCTGCCAGGACTTGCCCGAAATTATCGAAAATATAAGTCATCCCGTGATAGTCGCTGAGGATGGAATCAATTAAGCCCGTCAGATTGGACTCGTGTATCAAGTACATGACGGTTCCATGGGCGGGCGTATTGTTAGGTGCAATCGGTACAAGGTATGCCAGCATGGAATTGGGTATTCTGGTTCCTTGGACGACCTGCTCCGCTGGACGTATTGTGGGGGACTGTACGTTATTCAAATCCCGGATCATGTCTGTTTTGTTCCACGTAGTAAATTTGTAGCGGCCAGTGAATACATCCAGGTTCTCAGAACCTTGAGAAGAATAGATGTTATCATCTTCACGGAAGAACAGGAATAACTCATCGATAATGGAACTGGTGGCTTTGTATTTGACCAATGCGCCGATTGATTCCCGGCTATAGTACGGATGGTGGGTCCAATACCGCGTTAACTGCTCATCGTAGGCGATGCGAAAAGCGATGTCTTGGAGTTCCTTCATGCGATCATCAATGACAGTTTTGGCTTGAGTGAGCTGATTGACATTGGTCTGTTCAATCTCTGAACGGAGCGTGTCCACAGCGTTGTGATAAATAATGATGGTTAAAATAACAAGAGGGATAAGAAAAATGGAGATATAGGATAGGGTGTACTTAAACAGAAGCTTGGACTTGAAGTGATTCCATTTCATATCTGCAACCTCCCGTTTTTCTTTCGTGCTGCAGCGATAGCGCTCTCATATGGGCAGTGAAGTTATTGCCAAGATGGGAGCTGCTGGGGTGTTCCTTCTAAAAATACTAGGAGAACTTCTCTAATAAAGCAATGGTTCTTTTATAAATTCCAGTGCAATCCGTAAGAAAGATATAGCTATAGCAAAATCCCCTCAAAGTTCACTCATTTCCTTATGCTACCACACAAGGCTTTTCAAAGAGTAACTACTTTAAGGGGATAATTCTAGCTGATCATATATTATATTTTCTATTACTGAATATAGGAGTTACAACGATTATTCGTCCAGAGGTTCATAGTCAAACCAATCGAAACTTGCGGGTGTAAACTCCCCCGATGGAGCATAAGCGTACATGGCGATCATCACACCTGTGAAACCACTTGCCACTTCGGTAGATAACAGATGTGTTTCTCCTGAACCCACTTCGATGGCATCGGATGAACCTTGCTGATAGAGGAACGTGAAGTGATTACGGTCAGCCTTGATTTGTAATACAACCGGCCCCGTGTCACAGTCAAGCACCTGTTCGGTTCGCAGAGAGCCGACGGTTCGCCGCAATACGATTTTCTTCTGACCGTCGATCTGTGTTACAGCCAAGTCGTAATGATATTTATCATTCATAAATAAGGTTAATCCGGCTTCCTCACCGCTCGCAAATGGCTCATAACACAGCTCGGTGGCCATATTGCATAAGAAATGGCTCAATCGACGCCCAACAAAGGCTGGATTTTGTCCATCATCGAGTGAAACCGGCTGACCCCGCAGGATGAGTTGCCCGGGATTTTCTGTGAGTGTCCAACTATTCGGAGCCGGGTTCCGTAAGAAGATCCAGTTCATGTCCAAAGTTGGTTCGTCAAAATGATCCCGTATAGCCCGAGGTGACCAAGGATGCTCAGGCAATGAAGGTCCGGTCATCTCTGGTTCAATATGTCCGTCCACACCGATTATCGGCCAACCAGTGTCCGTCCAAGTGACAGGGGCCAGGAACGTTTCACGTCCCAGATGGTGTCGCATAGGGTAACCAGCTGGACGAATACCAAGAGATACGGCCCACCAGCTTCCATCCTGGATCTGGACAAGGTCTGCATGACCGGTTGCGTGAATGCTGGATTTCATGCTCCGATTGGACAGAATCGGATTATGAGGACACGGATCAAATGGTCCGTATGGCTCTGTGCTCCGAGCGATGGTCTCCATATGACCATACTCGGTTCCACCTTCGGCGATCATCAGATAATAGAGGCCGTTTATTTTATACATGTGGGGAGCTTCGGGGGCTGCTCCTCCGGTTCCAGTCCAGATCAATCGACTATCGGTTAGTCTGGCTCCGGTCGTGGTGTCTATCTCGCACTGATAGATGCCTTCGCCTTCATCGCCGTTACAGGCCGTTTGAAAATACACATGTCCATCATCATCAAAGAGAAAAGAGGGATCAATGCCGCCCTGATCAACAAAAATCGGAGCAGACCATGGTCCCTCAGGTTGGATGCTACGTACATAAAAATTTCCGCCGCCGCTGACATTGGTTGTTGTCATATAGAACCAGCCATCATGGTGCCGGAGTGTTGGGGCAAAAATACCGCCAGAGCTGCCTGCGTTCGCTAAAGGGAGTTGCTCAGTTGTTGTGAGGACATGGCCGATCTGTCGCCAGTTCACAAGGTCTTTGCTGTGGAAGATGGGCACACCAGGGAAATATTCAAAGGTACTGGTTACCAGATAATAGTCTTCATCTACACGGCAGATACTTGGATCTGGATAAAACCCCGGAATGACCGGATTGGTATATTTCATCATTTATGCTCCTATTCATTTCGAGAGTTTAGTATGAATCTGGACACATTGAAAATCCCTGCTACAAGGCGAATTATAACGCTTATAAGTATATGGAACCTTGATTTTTCGGTCTTGGAATAGCATGATATAGACATTCAACCCAACTATGTTCGCGGAGGGGAATGCTTTTGAGTAATGCATATTTGAGATGGTTTACCTCGGACCATCAACAATTTCCGTTTTTTATCCAGTACGGTGGACATGTTGAGGACATGGAGCTTCATAATCATATGGATTTTACGGAACTTGTGATTGTTCTGAATGGTCATGCAACCCATGTGGTGAACACCGAGGAATTTTTTATTAAAAAAGGGAACGCATTTGTGATTAATGGCGACACCCATCATGCGTATAAAGACCCTCATGATTTTAGGATCTGTAACATTATGTTCAGTCCCGAGATGCTTGCTTCGGCTGGGCCCGATCTGAGAAAATCTAACGGCTTCCAGGCGCTGTTTGTTTTGGAACCGTTTTATCGTAATATTCACTCCTTTCCGAGTAAATTGGCGTTATCCATTTCCAGTCTGGAGTATGTAGAATCACTGATATCGTTCATGATTGAGGAGTATCAGAGTAAACAGCAAGGGTATCAGACGATGTTGATCTCACGTCTTACGGAGATGGTTGTTTATTTGTCGAGGCAATATGATACGCAGGAGAAAGGGATCGAAGGTAATAATCTGATGCATCTGGCAAATGCCATTTCATTTATTGAAGATCATTATCTGGAGCCACTGTCGCTAGAGGATATTGCGGGGAAGTCGAATATCTCAATAAGGCATCTGAATCGGATTTTTCGATCCTATTATCAGATGACCCCGATCTCTTATCTGCAAAAGTTGCGTCTGGAGAAGGCGTGTCATTTGTTGAAAAACGGGAATCTGTCCATCACGGAAATTTCGTATGAATGTGGATTTAACGACAGTAATTATTTCACCCGCCAGTTTAAGAAAGCCTTTGGCAAGTCTCCCAAAACATACAGGCAGACTCATTAATACATGACCGAATATAAAACACCAAAACAGGGCCTCCTCATATGGAGGTCCTGTCTGCTGTCTCAGGGAAAAGGGGGAGTTCAATAGTTCAAGAGCCGTCCGTTGTCATGCCACTGACCGTACATTTTATTTTCCTTTGTGTGGGTTATGAACTTATCCAATCTGCTCTGGAATAATGCTGGCTGATTCTTAACACTTTGGATCGTATCGATCCGAACGTTTTGATACAGGGTAGGGAAGGCCATGAAATTTGCATAAACCTGATGATCTTCTTTCAGCCTTTGTTCGATCACACCATCAATTATGAAAGCATTTGGCTCCATAACAGGAAGAACCTTTCTACCCTCGTCATGCATGAGGCCCAACTTTTCAAGACGACGGACACGTTCCTTGTTCAATTCAGTCCATGAGCTGCGTTTACTTCTAGGAGATAATCTCTGTGCTAATTGAGTCTCGGATATTTTCTTTTTGACTCCATCGATCCAGCCAAAGCACAGCGACTCCTCAACCACGTCCAAATACAGCAGGGTATTCGGCACGGGTTTTATGCTTATCATTACCCAGCAAGAATTCTCAACTTTTCCATGCGTCTGCAACCAATTTCTCAATTCATCCCTCGACGTCACGGGGATACAATGTACATTTTCCATCCGATTGTCAACTATACCTGAGCCGGTTCCTGATACCAAAAGAGTGAATAGTCATTCATGATGGAGGCATGCCCCAATTGACGTAGCATGGTAGAAACATTGCCTCGATGATAGGTTCCGTGGTTAACCACATGGATTACTATATCGGATAAGCTGGTTTCGCGAACTCCTGCAAATGGATTATCGAGTAGAGTGGTTTGCTCCAGATCAGCATGGCCTCGTAACCACTCACTGTATTGTGTCGACAGGTCGGTAAAACGTTTGATGTACTCATCTACAGAACCGTGAATCTCACCATTAAGCAGTATACATGCTTGCAGTGCCTCGGGCATACTGGTGCCATTCAATACCTCGTACCACATTTTATCTACCGCGTAGATATGGCTGAGTGCGTGAGCAATGGTTGGAAATGAACTGTTCACTACCTGACTCAGTACAGAAGAGGGCAATTCCTTGACTCTGCCCAGGATCGTTTGGTTGGCCCATGCGTGGTAGTTATACATTTGTTCCGGATGATTCATTGATGATCGTCTCCTTTAATTTGGCTATAGATTAGGTTAACTTACTGAGATGATTATAAAAAAAGAAGTATGACAACAGCGTGTCATACTTCTTCATAGAGCTTAAGTGCGTTTCGAAGTTGTTCTTTCAGAATGTCTCTTAATTCAATCGGTTCAAGTACCTCGGCGCCACTACCTAAACTAAGTAGAAACGACCATAACCACTTGGCTTGTAACGGTTGATGAACCGAGATACGCATTGTCATACTTCCATCCTCGTGAAATTGCTTATCTGCCTGTTGAAAATGATCCATGGCTTCCGCGAGCGCTTCCGGGTTCACCCGAAATACCACATCACTTACCTGATCTTGCCATGACGGATCTGAGACAACCGTCTCTTGGGGAAGCTCAAGGTGGGGTTGGAAGTGTTCCGATGTCAGTTGCACGTTCATCATCCGGGACAGTCGGAACTCGCGATAATCCTGCCGTGTCTGGCAAAATCCATATACATACCAATTACGATATTTAAAATGGAGTCTTACCGGTTCCAGATGGCGGGGTGTGTGTTCATTTTTTGTATTGATGTAGTCAAAACGGACAACCTGATGATCCGTAATACCTTTACGCAGATGAGGAAGGGCATCAGGTTCTGTTCGGCGAGTCTCCAGATCCACCGATAGACTTGAGGTTTGATGCTCCGGTCCAATCATTTGCAGACGTTCAATCGTGCCTTGTGCACGTGCATCTTCGAATACTGTGGATAGACTGCTCAGGACCGTGATCAGGGAATCCACATCATAAGAACCGAGCAAGCTTTTATCCATCTTGTATCCGTCCATCATGCCGTAGCCGCCTTTGAGTCCCTGATGGGAGACGACCGGGAAGCCGGCGGCACAGATTACATCAATATCCCGATAGATCGTTCTTGGGGACACCTGAAACTCTTCAGCCAAGGTGGAAGCAGACAATACTTCGTGGTTCAGCAGTTTGTATATGATTGAGATTAATCGCTCCAATTTCAAAAGGTATCCCCGCCCGTTATTCCATTTTGTCATTACAGGCCATTATTATATCACGCCAGGGTAAACAAGATGGAGGATTACAGAGGGTCTATAGAAGTCATAACATCCAGTATGTTTTGTTCCAACATAATTGGACAAGTTCTTCGGTGAGATGAAACAAAAAAAGAGTGCTGGATAGCACCCTTTCGAAGACACATGATTGTTGTTGCGTTGAACAGTTATGTTAGCAGATCGGTCGAACTTAATTAATATCGAGTGAATAGTCAGAGCCGGCTCTACTCTTCTTGCACGTTATAGAGAACCCGAGCGAGCAGATTCTGTCCATAGTTTCCGAAGTTTTTACCAAAGATCGTTAAGCCCCGTTTGTTCAAAGGTTCGTCCGTAACCGCAATGCGGAAGTGAATATCGCTTTTGTAATCCAGCCCAATCTGGTCCAACGTCACATCCGAGATGCGGCATCCGTCGATATAGCTGCCTTCCTGTGTAATCCGGATCAGCTTCAGCATGCCGTACTGATTCAAGTGCGGAGGCCACCATTCCGGATTAAAGGTACCGCGTGTATTGCCAAAATCCCCCGGACTTGTCCAGCAGCCAATCTCAATCCCATTGACATAGAAGTAAATATCCGAAGGGTAATTGTCACAAAAGCCAGGGGCCTCCGATCCCAGTTCCATCGACAACTGAATTTCGCTAAAGGACTGATTAGGTTTGAGATAGTTTGGAATCCGATACTCGAGATAACCTTCAGCCAGCCAGATCATCTCCGCATCAATTCGCAGTGGATCAGCAAAGTACCGCGGATCATCGAACTCTCCAACAATGCTATCCCGGGTAGCGAGACCACATGTAGGTGCAGCCTGATAATCGCTGTAATGACCGACCTGAATTTCCACCTCATAACGATTGTTAATCTCTTGTGAACGCAGATCAACCATCAATTTTTCCTCATTGAGATAACATATCTTCTGAATTCCATGTTTGCCAACGGCGGTGTTGATCTCGATCAATCCGCTCTCTTCAAGCTTCTTGATATGCATCGTGATAGCGCCATTGCTCAGTCCAAGCTTGGTTGCAAGATCATTGAGATTAAGACTTTGGTTCTTGGCCAGCAGCTCGATGATCTGAATCCGGATTTCCGAACTGAGCGCTTTGAAGATATTCACACCCGACATCAGATCTTTAATATAAATCATAGGTGGATTTCCTTTCCCCGTTCTGAACAAAGTCTTCGACACAGACATTTGCACATTTATATGTTTTATTTCAGATAATTATAAATCATTCCCTCATGGAAGGGAAGGGTGGAGAAATAGAAGCCAAAACCCTTGTATATAGCGCAAATACGAAAATATAATCTATATTTTGTCCATTATTCCGGTTAAAATAAGTGTTAATCAGTTCACATATATTTGAAATATACCATTGAAATGTAATGTAACCGCTTTTATAATCCTATTATACCTAAATTGATTCAATACTTCATGAACCTAATTAACCATTTGAACAGGAAAGGTGGAGTTTGGTTTGGAAAAGTTAAGCAATGTGAAGAGGTTTAAGTGGAAACGGTTGGCGTTACCGGCATTACTTGTGATGGTATTACTGCTGGCAGGTCAGTCAAAAGCTTTGGCGGCATTCTGGAATCTGACCGGAGATACCGCTGTTCATGATCCGTCGATTATCAAAGAGGGCAGTTCCTGGTACACCTTTTCAACCGGCCCGGGCATTCAAGTATTGAAATCCGATAATGGCTCGTCCTGGTATCGTGTTCCACAAATCTTCTTAAGTAAGCCATCCTGGTGGGCTTCTGCCGTTCCGGGACAAAGCGGATTGGATGTATGGGCACCGGATGTAGAGCAGTATAACGGAAAAGTATGGCTCTATTATTCAATCTCCACCTTTGGCTCCAATCGGTCTGCGATTGGTCTTGCTTCTGCGAACAGCATTGGGGCAGGCCAATGGAAGGATGAAGGATTGGTACTTCAAACCACGACCGCCAATAATTATAATGCCATTGATCCAAATCTGGTCATTGATGCTTCAGGCAATCCATGGCTGGCCTTTGGTTCTTTCTGGAGTGGCCTGAAGATTGTTAAGCTGGACAAAAACACGATGAAACCGACGGGAAGTATAACTTCCATTGCTGCGCGCCCGAATAACGGAGGTGCTATTGAAGGACCAAGTATTGTATATCGTGGCGGTTATTATTACCTGTTTGCTTCCATTGATTCTTGCTGCCAAGGGGTGAACAGTACCTACAAAATGGTCTATGGACGTTCGACCAGTATAACAGGCCCTTATGTGGACAAAAACGGAGTTAATATGCTGAATGGTGGCGGAACGATATTGGATACAGGCAATGTAAAATGGAAAGGTCCAGGTGGTCAGGACGTGTACAACGGCAATGTCATCGCAAGACATGCCTATGATGCAGAGGATAATGGCAATCCGAAATTGCTGATTAATGACTTGCTTTGGGACTCGAGTGGCTGGCCGAAATACTGATTTATTTTATATAAATATAAAATGTTTTATAAAAGTGTTGACTAAAGTGATCTGGATTTGATAAATTTAACAACAGAAATCTTATTTCATCCAATTGAATACGGTTACAAGTCCAGATCAGGAGGGGTTCAGATGGTAAAGAAAAAGAATTGGGTCACATTTATGCTTCTTATGCTGGTAAGTGCGCTGGTACTCGCAGGTTGCGGAGGAAGCAGCGGTGCAAGTGGGGACAAGGAGTTAACATTTATGTTCCGCGGCGGTACAGACGAGCAGAAAGCATACCAAGCGGTGGTCAAGAAATTCGAAGAAGATCATCCGGGTGTGAAAGTCAAAATTATCGTAACGGCTGCGGATCAATATGCAACCAAGCTGAGAGCGGCAATTACAGGCAACAGCTTGCCTGACGTATTTTATATCAATCCGGGCGACGTGAAGGCGTATGTGAACAGCAATGTGCTGATGAACCTCACTTCGTATATTGAAAACAATCCGGATGTTGATCTCGATAATATCTGGAAATACGGCGTGGACCTGTATCGTTATGACGGTCAAATGGCAGGACAGGGCGATATCTACGGTATGCCGAAGGATCTGGGGCCATTTGCACTGGGCTACAACAAAACGTTATTAGAAAAAGAGGGCATCCCACTCCCTGACAAGGATAAACCATACACATGGGAAGAGTTCATCAAGGTGAACCAGCAAGCGACCAAGGATACCAATGGAGATGGTAAACCGGATGTATACGGTACTGGATTCAACGTACAGTGGGCCCTGCAATCCTTTGTATGGAGCAACGGTGGGGATTGGTTGGATGAGACCAAAACAAAAGTAACGATTGATGATCCAAAATTCGCTGAAGCACTGCAATTCTTCGCGGATATGCAGAACGTATACAAAATTACACCTTCCATTGAGGAAGCGCAAACATTGGATACGTATCAACGCTGGATGAAAGGTGAAATGGCTTTCTTCCCTGTAGGTCCATGGGATATGAGTACATTTGAGAAATTGCCTTTCGATTATGATTTGCTGCCATTCCCTGCGGGATCAACTGGCAAATCGGCAACGTGGATCGGATCTCTGGGAATCGGAGTATCCGCGAAAACGAAACATCCAGAAGAAGCAGCAGCATTGGTGAACTACCTTACAGCTTCGAAGGAAGGCATGCAACAACTGGTAGATGCCAAGGTACAGATTCCGAACTTGCTTGATATGGCAGACGAGTGGGCCAAAGATACATCCACGAAACCAGCCAACAAACAGGAATTCATTGATATCGTTGAAGATTACGGCCGGGCTCTGCCAGGTAACTACACGTACAATGCGGAATGGTATGACCTGTTCTTCACGGACATCCAGCCGGTATTGGATGGCAAGATTACAGCCGCAGACTATGTGAAGCAGCAACAACCGAAAATGCAGAAACTGCTCGACAAAGCGGTAGAACAAGAAAAGAAATCTCAGAAATAGTAGATAGGAAAGGGTGATGCCGGCAGCCTGCAATCATGCTGCTGGCATCATTCGTATTGGAACTTATTGGATTCCATACGGGCATGTGGCATTCGTTGATCGACAAGGTTCAATCGAAGAATGCCACATGCTGATACTAGAAACAGGGGTGAACGCCGTGATTACGAAATCGAGTTTGTATCGCAAAGAGATGCTGTACGGATATCTGTTTATTTTACCTCCGATTCTTGGATTGCTGATCTTTGTCATGTTCCCGTTCCTCTACTCCCTTTATGGTTCCTTTACGGATTGGGACGGACTGGGACAGATGAACTTTATCGGTTTGGCCAACTTCAAGGATTTGCTCACGGATGACCTCTTCTACAAAGCGATGTTTAATACATTCTTCCTGATGCTCGGTATCCCGATTGGTTTGTTGCTCGCATTATTGCTGGCGATGGGTCTGAATCGTAAAATTCCCGGCACCACGACATTCCGTGTAATCTATTACATCCCGGTTATTTCTTCCCTCGCTGCGGTGTCCATCATGTGGAACTGGGCGTACAACGGGGATTACGGTCTGGTGAACCAGTTCCTTGACCTGTTTGGGATCAAAGGGCCTAACTGGCTCGCGAACAAAGACACAGTCAAACCGGCTCTGATTATTATGACGGTGTGGAAAGGTCTTGGATACACGATGTTGTTGTATCTGGCAGCACTGCAAAGTGTATCACGTACATACTACGAGGCGGCTGAGCTGGATGGAGCAAACGGGTTCCAAATCTTCCGCAATATCACCTGGCCTATGGTGAAGCCGGTTACCTTTTTCCTCATTGTCACAAATATCATTGGCGGTTCCCAGATATTCACCGAGATGAACATTATGACACCTACGGGTGGTCCTGAATATTCTTCGGCATCGATCGTTTTCTACATCTGGCAGAAAGCATTCAGTAACTTGCAGATGGGTTATGCCTCAGCGATGGCCATGATTCTTGGTATTTTCATTTTTGTCATTACCCTGGTGCAATTCAAAATGAACGAAAAATCAGCCTATGATGGGGATTGATTGTCAAGGAAAGGAGTGAACCGGAGATGTCTTACAGTCAAAAGAGGAAATTAACAAACTCGATCATTTTTATCGTACTCGCGATTGGTGCGATTGCGATGATTGCACCACTGATCTGGATGTTGTCCACGTCATTGAAGGAGAAGCAGGATGTGTTCGCGCTTCCGCCTGTATGGATACCTGAAGTATTCCAATTTGGTAAGTATAAAGAAATCTGGGAAGCCGGTCCCCTACTCAGCGGGATCAAAAACAGTCTCATTGTCGCGGTGAGTGTAACGGTGGTGGGTACGTTTACGTCCAGTATCGCAGCCTTTGCTTTTGCCAAGTTAAGATTCCCGCACAAAAACAAACTGTTTCTCGCGTTGCTGGCATCCATGATGATTCCTTATCCAACAGTCATGATCCCACAATTCATCATGTTTGCAAAGCTGGGCTGGGTGGATACGCTGTTACCACTGATTGTTCCTGGCCTGTTCGGTAACGTAATCATGATCTTTTTCCTGCGCCAGTACCTGCTTAGTGTACCTGATGCGATTATTGAGGCGGCCAAGATTGACGGTAGTTCCTACTTCCGGCTGTACTCCAGTATTACGTTCCCGCTCATCAAACCGGCGATTGCTGCACAGTTGATTCTCTGGTTCATGGGCATCTGGAACGATTATCTGGCACCAATTATTTATCTGAATTCACCGGAGAAGCAGACGTTACAGCTCGTTATAGCAAACTTTAATGCCACGTATGCGATTCAAACCGATTACCCGCTTATTATGGCGGCGTCAATTGTGGCTCTGTTACCTGTATTAATCATCTTCCTGATCTTCCAGAAACAGATTATTGAATCGGTTGCCATTTCGGGAGTGAAGGGATGAACCAGCGGAAGAAATTCCGACAGTGGTCGAATTCAGGAAAAGGAGTGGTTGCTTCCATGTTGTTATTGTTGGTTGTTGGAGCTACTGGTTGTTCTGGAGCAGGAGAAACGGTGTCCCGTCCCGTCTTTCCTGAAGCTCCTCAAGATACTCAGTTGTATGACACTTCCATTTTGGACGATGAATCACGCTGGACGGTGAACAATGCGCATGATCCGGCCATTATCAAAACAGACCAGGGATACTACGTCTATTCCACAGACGTTCGTGTAGCAGGAGAAGCGAAACCCGGCGTCATGGTACGTAAATCAGATGATCTGATTAACTGGAAATGGGTAGGTCAGGCTCTGCCGGGCATTCCGCAAGAAGCGTTGGACTGGACAGGTGCGGTCAATCTGTGGGCACCGGATGTGATCCAGGCTGGCGATACCTATCGGATGTATTATTCGGCTTCTTCTTTTGGCAGTACCCAGTCGGCTATTGGTCTTCAGACATCCTCATCTCCCGAAGGTCCTTGGACAGATGAAGGACTGGTTGTGAAAACTTCTGCGAATGAACAGGACAAATTAAATGCCATTGATGCCAATCCCATCGTAGATGCTGACGGCAATTCGTGGATGGTATATGGTTCATTCTTTGACGGAATCTACATTGCGCCACTTGATCCCGACACCGGGAAATTCAAGGACGAGGGTTATGGTACTCGCATTGCTGCTCGGGATCGTGCAACTGAAGAGGGCGCAGTCGAAGGTCCATACATTGTGTATAACCCGGAGTTCAAAAAGTATTATCTGTTCGTCTCCTATGATTCCTTGTTCGAAGATTATAACGTGCGGGTTGCGCGTGCTGATTCAATCACAGGACCGTACACAGACATAAACGGCAATAACATGCTGGATACAGATTATCTGCCGCAATATGAGATCGGCACCAAAATTCTCGGCGGTTACCGCTTCACAGAAGGCGAGGGCTGGGTTGCGCCTGGACATAACTCCGTTCTGAAGGACGGAGACGATTATTACATCGTGCATCATGCACGGGGCGAGACGGATAAAAACTGGCCATATCTGCATGTACGCAAAATGTTATGGACGAAGGATGGCTGGCCTGTGGTTTCACCTGAACGTTATGCCGGTGAGACAGCACAGGACATTCCGAAATCCATGATTGCCGGGGAGTGGGAAGGCATGGCGCTTGATCCGTCCGTAGACGGGCAGATTCAAGCCGTGCCTTATACCCTAACAAGCAACGGTAAAATTAAAAGTGAAAAAGGTTCAGGGACCTGGACCTTTGATGACAAACAAACGCTGACACTGAAGTGGAAAGAAAGCCCATGGGGCGGAGCCTCCACGGAAGAGCTGAAACTGCTGCCGTCCTGGGACTGGGAGCGAAGCCAGCCCGCGTTGGTGGTAACAGGTCTTAATGACCACGGTGTGGCGGTCTGGGGCAAGCAGATCAGCGCAGCTGAGGAATAAGGAGCGAGCAGCGAGAGAGAAAAGAGACGAGCTGCTGCGCCAAGGTGCACAAGCAGAGAGGGGGAGGAAGGAGCCGCAGGAGCGAGTTTGGCATCCGATTTCAACCGCCAAGAGCGGTGGAAAGAGAAATCGGAGGACAAGAGAGCGCCAAGGCCCTACCACACCCGAACGTCCGCTGTGCATGACAAAGCTGGCCTATAGCTCTGCGGCCAGCCCAGCATTACATGGGGAGAGTTGACCCTGCGAAGCGGTCGACCCCATAAGATCGAGCCAACAAAAAAGGCTCGAAGTGAGGTTGTAACCCGGCGAGCGCGGTGAGAGCGAGCTACCGCTCCGAGGGTGCACAAGCAGTGAGGGGGAGGAAGGAGCCGCAGGAGCGAGTTTGGCATCCGATTTTAACCGCCAAGAGTGGTGGAAAGAGAAATCGGAGGACAAGAGAGCACCAAGGCCCTACCACCCTCGAACGTCCGCTGTGCACCACCCCAAAAGGGTTTTCGCTTTTTCGCAATTGGGTTACATCCCCAAACTTCGAGCCAAACAACATTTGAAAGGGGAGCATTCCCATGACTGATTCCATTACATTTACTAATCCTATCCTGGAGCAGCGTGCTGATCCGTGGGTGTACCGTCATACAGACGGTTACTATTATTTCTCCGCTTCCGTGCCAGCCTTTGACCGGGTTGAAATCCGAAGAGCAGAGACGTTGGAAGAGTTAAGAGATGCTGAGCCGGTAACGGCTTGGACGAAGCGTGACACAGGGCCAATGAGTGCCAACATTTGGGCACCGGAGATTCATTTTATCGATGGCAAATGGTACATACACTACGCTGCCGCTCACACCAGTGAGACCAACGAAGGTCTGTTCGATCACCGGATGTATGTCCTGGAGAACGATTCCGCGAATCCACTCGAAGGAGAGTGGGTAGAGAAAGGGCAGATTCACACCCGGTGGGAATCATTCGCGCTGGATGCAACGACCTTTGAACATAAGGGAATCCGCTATCTGGTCTGGGCACAGAAAGATCCCGATATTGTGGGCAACTCCAACCTGTACATTGCCGAAATGGAAAACCCATGGACGCTACGCGGCGAACAGGTTATGATCTCTACGCCAGAGTATGATTGGGAGATCATCGGCTTTAAGGTGAATGAAGGCCCAGCCGTGATGCATCGGAATGGGCGGTTGTTTATCGGCTACTCGGCCAGCGCGACCGATTACAATTATTGCATGGGTCTGCTCACCGCAGATGAAAATGCCGACTTGCTTGATCCGGCCAGCTGGGTGAAATCACCCAAGCCGGTATTCCAGACTTGTGAAGCGAACGGGCAATACGGTCCGGGCCATAACAGCTTTACGGTGTCACCGGATGGCAAGACCGATATTCTGATTTATCATGCGCGTAATTACAAAGACATCGAGGGTGATCCCTTGTATGATCCGAACCGTCACGCCCGTGCTCAAGTGATTCATTGGCGTGAAGATGGCTCACCTGATTTCGGTGTTCCGGTTCCAGATGGAAAAGCAGTAGCAGAAGCAAAATAAGAGGTCGTGTAACCTTTCATACGAGAGCCCTTAGTTAGCAAGTGATGCTGATTAGGGGCTCTTCTGTATGTAAACGATAAGATAGAGTGGTCTGAACATATGTGTCCTGGACACAAAACAAAGCAACCACAACGATGATTTCTGCGTATGAGAAAGATACAGATTACGATGCAGAACCTATTAGGAGGATCACATATGGATTCACGCGAGACGTTGGACAAGGAACTTGAACAGATTTTAAAATGGGAGAAACAACAGAAGGACTTGTTTATATGGGATAAAATCGGGCGTTTGCCCTTTGCGATGTTGGATAAAGTGATGCCTAAAGCGCTGAAACAGAAAATCGGAGATTCCCTGAACGACGTGGGTCAGTATGTGCAGAATGGGGGCAAGTTCCTCGTACAGAAGAAAAAAGTAGCCAAGCTGCTGCAAGAGGAAGCCGAAAAGTCCGGTTATTCCATGATGGATAGGACCGATCGATTGGAGCAGGATGCTGAAGCGGAGGGGACAGCGAAGATTCATAGTGTAGAGAATCTGCCACTTCAGGTGCTGGACCAGGTGGCTGATAACATCACCGAGAGTCGAACCAAGTTTGCCGCGGCTCAGGGAGCAGCTACAGGGTTTGGTGGCATTGTAACCATTGCAGCAGATATTCCGATGGTGATGGGGCTTTCTCTGAAGGTACTGCAGGAGATGGCACTATGTTACGGGTATGATCCGGATGAGCCGCTGGAGCGCATCTTTATTGTCAAATGTCTGCAATTCTCTTCCGCAGATATTGTAGGCAAGAAAGCGATCATTGAAGAGCTGGCCGCTTATGATGATCCCGACAAGCCCATTGAAGTCGTATCGCAGATGCAGGGATGGCGGGAAGTATTTAACTCCTACAGTGAATCTTTTGGCTGGAAGAAGCTGTTCCAACTTGTGCCGATTGCAGGCATGGTGTTTGGTTCGGTGAGCAACAAAAATACAATTCGAGATGTAGCTGAAGCAGGCAAAATGTTGTACAAAAAACGGCTGATCCTTCAGCGTTTGAAGTAATATTACAGAAGAAGTTCTATTATAGAAGAATATTTATATTGAAAGAGTTGAATTTGATATGTTAAACAAACAGGGTTTCTATGATCTTTTGGATCGCAATAATATCGTTTACGAAAGTATTGAACATCCCGCAGTATACACGATGGAGGAAATATTCTCTTATCAGATTCCACATACAGAACGTATCGTTAAAAATCTGTTTCTGCGTGATGATAAGAAGCGCAACTATTATCTGGTGACGATTGCTGGGACGAAGTCCGTTGATTTGAGAAGTTTAAGCGAAAAGATACCTAGCCGCAAATTAAGTTTTGCCAGTGAAAAGGATTTGTTGGAATTCCTCGGATTGGAAAAGGGCCATGTAAATCCAATGGGAGTGTTTAATAACATACAGAAAAACGTGACCGTAGTTTTTGACAAGGATCTAGATGGTCAGAAAATTGGAATTCATCCCATGGAAAATACGGCGACGGTATTCCTTGAATTAGAAGATGTGAAGGAACTGATTACAGCTCATGGCAGCAGCGTTGTCATGTGTGACGTTGAATAATACCTTTGAAGCTAAATACGAGAAAAACAAATATAACAAAAAGGTTCCTGCCGTTCTGTATATACAGAGATGGCGGGAACCTTTTTGTTATGGCTAGACTTTTTATTTAGACTGCTAATGTAGGTGACTAAAGTGAAGTCTAACGAACTCAGCAGACGTTATTCGGCGATATTTCAACAATCCCAATCTCTAAAGAATCTCAGACACGTTATTTCTGCATCTCACACGCACATTCCAAGGTTTTTGGCCTTTTCCTCGGGAATAGCGTTGCTCAGATTCTTTAGATTGGGAAACCGGCAGTATTCGTTCAAATAAGTGCTGTCATGTTCGTTAGCGCAAGATAACGTCTTATAAGGGCGATGCTGCCACGTAAGGATTGGATCTAATATAGAATAAAAAGTGGACACCTGTTGATGTATTTTTACTCTTCACTACCGTTTTCTTTCGCCCAGATATTCAGTAATTTATCGGATGGAAGCAGGAATGTGAAGATCCCGAGCAGTGGCAGGAAGCTGCACATCTGCATTACCGGTGATACGCCGAAGACATCAATCCAGTTGCCCAGAACAAGTGCGCCCAGACCTCCCATACCAAATGCCAGACCTGTGATCAGGCCGGAGACCGTTCCGATTTTGCCCGGAATCAGCATCTGTGCGTACACAACCGTAACTGAGAAGCTGGATAACATGATAAAACCAATAATGGTTAGCAGTACGCCTGTCCAGAACAGATTCGCATAGGGCAGCAACAGAGCCAGCGGAGCAGCTCCAGCCATGGACAGGAAGATCAGGTTACGTTTGCCGAATCGGTCCGCCAAGGGGCCTCCGAAGAACGTACCAAGTGCTCCAGCAGCCAGGAACAAGAAGATATAGATCTGCGCGTCTTCTGTGGACAATCCAAAAGTATCTTTCAGATTAAACGCATAGAAGCTGCCAATGGAAGCGATATACCAGGAACGAACAAAGACAAGCAAAATCAATAGCGTAATGGCGGCAGTAATCTTTTTGCGCAAAGCAGGATTGGGTGCACGACGGGCAGCAGCCTGTCTACGCAGGTATCCTCCCGATTGCAGCATGCGTCCATACCAACGGGCGATGTAGATCTGAACTGCAATTCCCATAGCAGCAATGCCTGTAAATCCAATGGCACCGAACAGTCCAAACGGGATAAAGATCCAGCGTGTAAGCAATGGGGCAAGGGACTGCCCGGCGTTACCACCAACTTGGAAGATGGACTGTGCCAGTCCACGGCGTTGACCAGCAGCCATATGGGATACCCGTGAACCTTCCGGATGGAAAGCGGCGGAACCCAGACCGACAAAGATAACGGAGATCAGGACAGCCATATAACTGTCGGCGAAGGCCAACAGCAACATGCCGGTAAATGTAAAACCCATGCCAATGGGCAGGATAGATGGTGTCGGTTTTTTATCAGCAAACCAGCCTACGACAGGCTGCATAATGGATGCGGTAAAGTTAATAGCAAATGAGATCCATCCGATCTGAGTATACGTGAGATGCATGGAATCTTTTAGAATCGGAAAAATGGCTGGAATAACCGACTGGATCGAATCATTGAAGAGATGAACCAAACTGATGGCAATGAGTATCCGGTAAACGGTGCTTTGGGCATCCGATCCGGGTGGGGCTTTCGAACGCGCTGTGGCGTCCTTGGTTAAAGTGGATTGAGTAGACATGTACAATTCTCCTTTGGTCGCGGTCACGAGGGATCAGCGCCTGATGTTGTAATATATGCGTGTAAGCATATTGTTACATAATAGGATAGATTGATTGGACCGACAAGGGGAACAAGAGAAAACGTTGAGAGATGAAGTTTGTGTGTCACATCAGTACATATAATTTCACAAAAGAGGATTCATAGATCAACCTTGCACTTGTTGTACTTTCTGGATTCTAACAGCTATAAAAAGCTTTGAACACAGGAGTAGACCTTATAAAGATAGCCGCAGAAGTCGCAGCTACATTGTAAATGATGGAATCGTTCAATATGCAAATAGATATCATTCCAAAGTGTACGCGGTCACTATGATTATAGATTTTGAGCCTGATGCCTTGAAACCTAAATACAGTTAGGTGACTCTTTCTTTGTATACAAAGTAAAAACTACTTAATATAATTGGTTTTTAAAGTGATATCATAAATATTTGAAGAGGGGATTAGAATTTGAGAAGACACAAACATAATAGAGCGCCTAATAAGAGGCATTCAGGTATTAAAGAAGCAGAAAGCGAATTGAGTTTTTCAAATCGTGCAACTAGACTGGTAATAGTTTTAACGGTGATGGGAACAATACTAGGAGTGGGATTAAAAGTCTATTTTAATATTTTTGTTTCTTTTTTTTCCTCGTCTATATATTTAGAATTGTACATTAGGCAGAAACACATATTAATTCTGTGTATCGGATCGTATATAACATGCATTGTTCTACATTTAGTTCTTTATGTTGTAGCAGAGTTTCAAAGTTTTAATATTATCCCCACAGAATATATGAAAAATCAGACTAAACTCAAGAAATCTGTGAAACGGTATGATGAGATATTTAAATCCTTAATTATCTATTTTGTAATTGCAATTCTTATTTTTGTATCTTACTTTTTAATAGAAGCAATTTACTTTAAAAACCGTATTGTTATTATTGCTTCAGTGATTTTTGTTTTAGTGTTTGTGTTAGCTGCCTTAGTAAGTTTCTTAATTTCAAAGAGAAAGAGCTTAGATTGGATAATTACCCTAAAAAAAATTCCATATAAACATGTAGGATTTTTTTTAATCAGTTTGTTTATTTGGTTCCTTGTTGGTGCGGCTTCCATGTTCCAAGAAGGGCCAGTAAATGTAGAAATTCAAAATGATTTAATTGTGATTGAAAGTGAAATGACTGTTCCACGAAATGTGGAAATTTCCTTTTTACATAGGAATAACAAGAAACAGATGGAGACTATTAAAACTATTAAAGTAATTAAAGAAGATTTTAATGTCTCTTTTCAAGAAACGATTAGTGATGATAATCCCGGAAATGATTTCTTTACAAAATTAAGTAAATTACCTCCTGAAAGTAGGAAATCAATTCAGATAAAAAACTCCAAATATAGATACATGTATCAAACAAGTATTACAGATTATTTTAAAGAAGGACAAAATTATATTATTCTTTCTTTCAGTAGAGATAGCTTTGTTGGGGAAACTAATACGAAAATTGTTATTCCAGCATTATTGGAAAAAGGGGAAATCAAGGCTCAACAAAATGAGTTTCATGTCAAATAATGATAAAATAGATGGACTAAAAAAGAGGCCGCAGCTTATTAATGTGCGGCCTCTTTTTTAGAGTGTTATTTATAATTAACGATTATCAATCGTCTCCGGATACATATCATGATTCATCATGCGGTGGTCGGCCATCTGCTCGTACTTTGTTCCCGGCTTACCATAGTTCGTATACGGGTCAATGGAGATGCCGCCGCGCGGTGTGAATTTGCCCCATACTTCGATGTAGCGGGGGTCCATCAGCTTGATGAGGTCGTTCATGATAATATTTACACAATCCTCGTGGAAATCACCATGGTTACGGAAGCTGAACAGGTACAGCTTGAGTGATTTGCTCTCGACCATCTTCACATCAGGAATGTAACTGATATAGATCGTTGCAAAGTCCGGCTGACCTGTAATTGGGCACAGGCTAGTGAACTCCGGGCAGTTGAATTTCACAAAATAATCGCGGTACGGATGTTTGTTATCAAAGTTCTCCAGGATTCCCGGATCATATTCAAACGTATATTTTACGTTCTGGTTGCCCAGCAACGTCACATCTTGCATCTCATCAGGTTGTCTCATCGGTTATTAAACGCTCCTTGTTTCCGTCAAAGCCCAAAGCCTCGCGGTATATATGAATAGGCAATTTCGCCTGTTTAATTCTCTTGTTTTCTAAGGACATTTCGTCCTCATCCTTACATCATGCCGCCCATTCCACCCATACTACCCATCACACGCCGCGTTTGTTGCCCCATACCAATGTATGAAGCTGTGGAAGCACACGAACATCATTCAGGTCATTGGAGGCACTGACTTGGTCAATCAGCCACTCATAACGAGCAAGCAGCGAGGACGCCAGATCTGGCGTATCAGCGGAAGTCACATCCGGGTTCCCGGTTTGTAAAAATAGATCCGTGCCCGGATACCGTGCATGCACACGGCGGGCATAGTCCAAGTCTGTCTCATCGAAGATCACGATCTTCAGACTGTGACTTCGTTCTACCGGGCCAGCGGCCAGCCGTTCGATCAGATCATCCAGCACGGCCCAATCGGTGTCCATGCCGGAGCTCGGTGGCTTGGGCGAGACGGTGACTTCGTCAATGTTCGCCAGCCAAGGCTGCCAGCGGGAGCCCTGTGTCTCCACCGCAGTGCGGATGCCGTTCTCCCGCAGCAGGGCAACCAAACCGCCCAGCGAAGCGAGCAGGGCGGGATTACCGCCAGAGATTGTAACATGGGAGAAACGGGTGCCGCCAACGCGGCGCAATTCTTCCCATACATCCTCTGGCGTAATCATTCGAATCAGGTCCTTGCCACTGCCGTCCCAGGTAAAGGCCGAGTCGCACCAAGAGCAGCGATAATCGCAGCCGGCGGTACGAACAAACATCGTTTTTTGTCCGATGACCATACCTTCGCCTTGAACCGTCGGACCAAAAATCTCCATCACGGGAATACGAGCCTCTTTGCGAGAGCCCGTCTCATTCACCTGGTGTGTCACACTACTCATCGATCATCCACTCCCGTCTCACTTCCGCGTAACTGGTGGGTGTCTCGAAGAGTCGGACAAACTCCGTCCGCCCACCATCGGTCAGCCCGGCATAGGGTTCCGTATGGAGCGCATGTTCCATCTGTTCGAACAGCCAAACGACCATATTTTCAGCCGTTGTGTTCATTAAAGGAAGTGTCTCGTTGAGGTACTGATGATCCAGATATCCCTCAATCTGAGTTTTCCATATATCTTTGATATGTCCAAAATCAACTGTCAGCCCGGTTTCACCCGGATAACCGCTGATACCAAAAATAACTTTATACGTATGACCGTGCAGGTTCTTGCACTTGCCTTCATAACAATGCAGGTGATGTGCTGCGTCAAAGGTGAATTCTTTGCTTACAAGCACACGTTTGCGGTGATAGCGCAGCTGGGTGGGTAGAATATCTTCTCCGATACGTTGCAGATGCTCAACAATACGGAATGTTCCCGGCTCTCTCATCGTACATCCACTCCCGCCGATTCAGCAGCAGTACGTTGCTGTACATAGCGATCCAGTCCGGCTTTGCGCAGTTTGCAAGCGGGGCAATCTCCGCATCCATCGCCGATCACGCCGTTATAACAGGTCAGAGTACGCTCACGGACATAATCAAAAGCACCAAGGTCATCGGCCATCTTCCACGTTTGGGCTTTGTCCAGCCACATGAGCGGGGTATGAATGACAAATGGATAGTCCATCGACAGGTTAAGTGTCACATTCATCGATTTCACAAATGAATCCCGGCAATCCGGGTATCCGCTGAAATCCGTCTCACATACACCTGTAACCAGGTGACGTGCTCCTTTTTGCTTGGCCATAATGGCTGCAAAACTGAGGAACAGCAGATTCCGTCCATCCACAAATGTACTCGGCAGTTCACCTTCTTCATGCGTAATCTCCACATCCGTGCGAGTGAGCGCATTGGGGGCAAGCTGATTTAACAGACTCATATCCAGTACCGTTTGCTGTACGCCCAGATCACGTGCGATCTCTATTGCACATTCAATCTCTAACTTGTGGCGCTGACCATAATCAAACGTAACGACCTCTACTTCGGCAAACTGTTGTTTGGCCCAGAACAGACACGTGGTACTATCCTGACCGCCGCTGAATACAACGACTGCTTTTTCTTCGTTCAACATAAAAAAACCTCTCTATCTTCTTGAGATCAAACCATGCACATAGGCATAGAGTGTCGGAAGAACAGAGAAGTTCATGAACTGGCATCCATCAAAAAACACACCTTCTCAATAACCGCTTCAAAAAAGCAGGCAAGAGTAAGTGTCCTTAGTTTTTTACGTACATTCCGTTAAACAAAGTGTACGCAAGACTTATACTCACCATCACATGGTCAAGTCTTATAGAGGGAGTTCGCGAACCTCTCCCATGCCACAGGCATGGATTTTCTTCTTCAATTGTCTGAACCATTATAACATGAAACGGTGTGGTGACCACCCCACTGGAGCATAGTGGCAGCTAATTGGTCGGCTCCATCAACTAACAGCTTATTTGATCAATACATTGCCGAAAGGGATCACTTCTTTCAGAATTCGTTTGAACAGTCCCTCATCGTTAAGATCCTGTTCCAAGCGGTGATTCTCACGTCCAGCCTGAAAGAGTACAGATCCATGTCCTGTCATCTTCCAATGATAATTCATATGCTGACTGGCAAGGTTGTTACCATATACGGTGAGTTCCAGATGTGCATTTTCAGGATAGGCAATAATACTGCCAGCATCCACATAGAGTGGCGCTGTTGGATGAAGTTCCTGTTGGCAGACCTGGCCTTGAGTGAGCAATCCGATTTTGCCTTTGCCGGAAAATTTCATTTTGACTGCATCACGGGTGATCAGCATGTTTTTGATTTTCTGGATTTTGGTATGCATGGTTACACCATCAGAGTAGAAGAACAGGTGGCGGAAGTCATAGAGCAGATCACTGTCCTCCGTGAGCTCCACTTCCTTCATCGTGAATCCGGGAGGCAGGGCAGCCACAAATTGGCAAGGTCCGGTGATTTCGGATTTAATCAGCTTTTTTTTGCGATATATGCCCGTGATATTCATGAATTTATCATTGCGACTCCCACTTGGACCGCGGAAGGCCACAATTTGCTGCGGATGCAAAATATGAAGGCGGTCATCTTTAATGAGTGAAAATGTGACGACTTGTCCTGCTCCGCCTGCTTCAGCATTGTTCAGGTGTATGTTCATGCAGTTGCTCCTGTTCTTTTATACTCGGCCCGAACGGCGACGCATTCCCCAGCGCATCACACGAATCAGAACAAAGTAACCCAATATGAGAGAAACGACAGTGATGATCGTCGTCTGAATTCGTTTGGTGGTAGCTGCTTTGGCATTCTGGTCGTCCTGTAATTTACTTACCATTTCAGTGAGTTTCTGGTTCTGAGCCAGCAGTTGTTCGTTCTGGGTCTTAAATGCTTCGACATTGGCCTGGGCTTGTCCCAACTGAGCAGACGTTTGATTTAATTGCTCCATCGTTTGCTTATAACTTTCCTGCAGAGCGTTCACTTCTCCGGGCAATTCGGAGACTCGCTCCCATCCGCTGTATATATCCGTAAAAATATTGGCACTGGCTGCACTTACTGTCGAAGCGATCGAAACGGTAAATAGAATGCATGTGGTGAATAACACCCGAATGAAATAACCCTGAATGGATTTTGGCATCGTTAACACCTCTTTCTTCGGTTAGATAGATCAATCGCCGAATTGGTCGTCTATTGTTGAAATACGGCTCTTACATTATACGTCAAAACCGGGACGATGGGTTCAAGATGATATCGTTTTATTACCCGAAATATATAAAATTATTTAGGAACAGGGCTGTTTAGCTTACAAATCTGCGGGGTAATAGAACGATAGGCAAGCATACCGGACCGTTTTACAGATCTTTTACTTCAGTTCCGGGTGCATGCTATTCACAAATGCGCAATTTAATGAACGATACCAATATATCCGATTGAATATAAGATCGTGAACATGAAGGAGTAGAAACATTATGTATACAGCAGATCAGAACACATCAACCAAAACGATTATGATCACTGTTAATGGAGAGCCAGTAGGGCGTAAGCTGGTCATTGACAGTGTCACCTATGCACCGGTAAACGAAGCAGATGGTGTACAATATTTACACAAAATGGGAATCGATCATCCTACTGTTTAATTTGGGACTTGTCATAGATAAGTGATTGATAAGCTTGGCATAATGCCAGGCTTTTTCGTCGTTTATTGTCGTATTGAGACGGATTTAGGGATATAAAACTAATATATTGGAAAAATTTAATGAGAACATGTGTTCCGTGACAATATAGTGTCCATTCACCCTGATAACTTAGAAGATAATACATATAAATCGGGGGAGAGACTACCAGTGAACTCAGTCTTTGAAGTATCTTATTCGTGGAATAAAGAGGCCATACCGACAGGGGGAGCCGACCCCGTATATATGATGGTAGAGTGGCGTAACGGTGCCCCTGCCAAAAGACTTAGGAAAATAGCACCCAAAATTGTATCAAGAGATTTGGAACTTTTGCTCAAACCGGAATATGGAGTACAGCTAAAAGGCATTTATGGATGTCGTTCCAAAGAAACGGATATTGGCTGGTTATTGAGGCTTGGGGATATGTACAAGGGAGAAAGTAAACAAATTTTGCTTGAATTCGTCATGGGACCCCGTGTATCAGGAAAAGCTGCCGTATGTTCAGCCTACTGGAGCACAAGGAAGTTGAAGCAAAGTCAACGTGTATTGTTACGAAGAGAACAGTTGTATATTCAGTACACCAGTCATCTGGGCATGCTGCGACAGCCGGAAGATCCCAAGGTGGAGAAGACGATCAAATTAAGTGAAACCGTGCCCCTGATCAAACAAGCCCTGCGCGCCTACGAAAGAGGCCGGGTTCAAGAGGGAAGTAATATGTTACGTCGTCATGCTGATGCCTTGTTAATTGAAGCTGCGCGGAAGCAAGATCTGGACTATTACGCGGAAGCCGAGATCGTTGAAAAGTTGCGTTATCACTATGAGATCACGTTTACAACAGGATATCATGATCGTGAAAAAAAGATATTAGGGGAATAGGGTTGATTTCAGGTGGTAACGGTATAGAGAGAGTCTACATATTTGAAGGTGAAGTTTAGGAGAAGGTCGAATGTATGTATCAATATCATATTAAACAATGGATGGAGTTGTATCAAATTTATTGAAACAACATCGTGGAGGGTCCGGCAAAATGACAGACCGACTAATCCGATTAATGCGCATTATAACGCTGGTGCAGGCGAAGCCAGGCATACTGGCACGTGAGCTCGCCCAGCGATGCGAGACGACGGAAAGGACGATATACCGCGACATGGAGGCCCTCAGTGCAATGCATATCCCGATCGCCAATATGGGACACGGGCAAGGGTACATGTTTATCAGCCAATTTGCCATGTATCCGCTAAATTGGTCTGATGAAGAAGCCCAAGCCTTCATGCATCTTGCTGAAGTTATGGAGAATATTCGTCCTTTGCTGAAACCTGCTTTTGAGAGCGCTTATGAGAAAGTGGTTGCTGCGAGTCAGAAAAACAAAACAGAACGAGTGGAATGGTCGGAGCAAATTAGTGGATTGTTCAAAGCGGGATTGCCCGCATGGCAAAATGAAAACAACGATTCGCAGAATCAATCCATGATTACCCTGCTTCAGGCTGGCATTTCACAGAACACCATTGAAGGGGAGTATCTGTCTCAAGGTAAAAAAGGGATCGTACGTATAGATCCTTACTGTCTTATCCCTCGTGAATACAGATTTGAGCTGTTAGGGTATTGTCACCTGTCGGAGAAACTTCGAATATTTCAGGTGAGCCGGCTGCAAAAGATACGAATATTGCCACGCACGTTTCGCAAAGAGGATTATCTGATGCAATCGCACTTCCGCATTCCTTGGGCATACGAGGGAAGTACGGAGTGGACTGCGTTCAAAATTCGATTTGCACCCCATGCTGTGGAGCGTGTGATGCAGGAGCAATTTTTTTTACGACCCATCCTAACCATTGAACCGGAAGGTAGCCTGTTATTTGAAGCCATATTAAGTGATGTTGACGAATTTCTTGTATGGATATCTAAATATGGACCTGATGCGGAAATTCTCGAACCGGAGATCTGCCGCATCAAGATGAAAGAACGTCTAAACTATTGGCAACAAATGTACAATAAAAGTTGAGATTAGAATGCCACCTATCCTAAGCCAAAACACGATTAAGTACTGTGCTGTGGACGGTTACTCTTTGGTTTTGAAAAGGCTTGCCAGATTGCCAAATGGAGATTCTTTTTCTTCATCTTCTGTGGAGCTGGAATAAACAACCTTGGATGTAATGCCCTCATCATCGGCTGCACAGTTGTTTTCCAGAGTGAAACGGTCAAATTGATGCATAAACACCTTGGCTGTATTGATGGCATCATCCAAGGCACGATGCTGGGTACCATCAAATTCAATTCCGCAGATTTCAAGAGCTTGAGCGAGTCCGAGTTGACGGAACTTGCCTTCTTTACGAACGGTGCGGGACCATTGTTGCTGGAGATCGTTATGATTGGTGATCCAGGCCACATCAAGTTGATGGGTGCGACAATGAGAGATCAGTTTGCTGCGGTCATCGGGTCCCCAGGAACACATGTAATAGGGATCACTTCCCATCCAGGCAATGAATTGGTTCAATGCTGCCGGAAAAAGAGGGGCTGCATCAATATCTTTCTGCGTGATACCTGTAAACTGAATCGTGTCAGTGGACAGAACAGACTTATTGGAAGGACGAACATACGTATGGAACGTATCCGTTACGACCAATCCATCCGCACTTTCCGTAACTTTGACGGCACCGATATCAATAATTTCAGAAGAATAGCGAGTATTGCGGCTTACCGTGAATTCAAGATCATATATGATATATGGCATAGGACAAGCTCCTTTATCGATTAATACCTGTGATAGATTTCTATTTCTCTATATTACAGGGAACGTGCTGCCATGTCAGCCATCGCCAGAGAATTGATTGTAGCCAGGATGAACGAACAGTCTGAGTGTTTAGTGATCTTTCTAATGCATTTCCGGTTTTGGTAAGTCTTTACTTCGCCAAAAGTGGTCGTTATAATGAGGAAAGTTAGGGACTTTCCTATGTTTTAGTTTGTATTTATGGCAACATAAAAGTAGAATTTTCCGTCTTATTATCAGAACTTCCTAACACCGTTTGAAGTGTTGGGGAGTTTTTTATTATTTATAGCATACTCATGTAGGAAAGGAGAAAAAGTTAGTCGGTTGTTGGTATAACAGTAATAAAACTACTTCACGAGTTAGTATTATTGAATTTAAAGTACATATGGAGGTTTGTTTCTTTGATTAGTAGAAAATTGAAAATAACAGCAATTATAGCCAGTGTGTTTATTGTTTTAATGAGCGCTGCATATGGTGCATTCTATATTTGGAACAAGAATTATAAATTTAATAATAATTATGTATGGCAGCCTTTGGAGGACGTGCAATCTACACTAAACCTGAAAAATTCCTATAACGTTATTGTAGCTGGAACGGATCCGGAAGGTATTACTGCTGCCTTATCAGCTGCTCGTAATGGGATGCGTGTATTGCTGGTGGAAGCAAGAGATCGCAACATGTTGGGAGGATTGTTGACCGAGGGAGGCCTTAATACACTGGATCTAAATTATTCCCCTGAACAACCGCAGTTATTGAGTAGTTTGCGGCAGCCTGACTTTTTGAACAAAGGTATCTTCCAGGAATGGTTTGACCAGATCGAGGGTAGTTCATTTGATACCAATACAGCGGCTAACATTTTCTATCGGATGGTTCGTTCTGAACCTAATATTGACCTGTTGATGAATGTTAAGGAATTAGTCCCCCTTACTGAACAATCTACGGGAGATCATACGACAATAACGGGTATGAGCATAACTAAAGAAGATGGAACAACTGTTCAGATTTCAACCCGCTCCATCATTGATGCAACGCAAGATGCGGATATTGCAGCCGCTGCAGGAGTTCCATACTCCATAGGTAGACAAGATATTGGAGATGGTAAATCCAAAATGGTCTCTACGCTTGTATTCAAGTTAAGCGGTGTTACTGATGAGGTATGGCAAAAGTTTAGGGAAAGAGAGGGAACCGGGGTTGATAAGATGAGTGCTTGGGGGTACGGTGATGCTAGAAAATATGAATCCTCCAATCCACAACATATTAAGATTCGAAGTCTGAATATCGGAAGACAAAATGATGATACAATCTTGATTAATACGATGCAAATCTTTGGGGTAGATCCGTTAGATCCGATATCTGTGAAAAAAGGTCTGGAAATCGGGCGTAAAGAAGCCCCACTAATTGTTGATTTTCTGAAGAAAAATTATGATGAATTTGCAGGGCTAAAATATGCTGGAACAGCAGACGAGCTTTACGTGAGAGAATCACGTCATATCTATGGCGAGTACCGATTAACATTAGCTGATGTCATGGAAAATCGTGATCATTGGGATGCTATTGGATACGGCTCATACGATATTGATATTCAGAGCACGAGTGTTGGAAATCCCGGCACGATTATGTTGAGTCCGATTCAATATGGTGTACCTTTTCGCTCGCTTGTACCGCTAAAGGTTGATGGTTTGCTCGTCGTTGGACGTGCAGCAAGTTTTGATACAATCCCACACGGTAGTGCAAGAGTTGTCCCACTGGGAATGGCAGAGGGAGAAGCAGCAGGAGCGGCGGTCAAGCTGGCATATATCCATAAGGAGTCCTTCCGCGAACTCTCAACTTCCGAAGAGCGAGCATCTGAACTACGTAAGATGCTGGAGAATCAGGGGATGGAGCTGAAAGTACATCGTTTCGAACAGCCTGATTATATGGAGCATAAGGATTACAAGGGATTGCTGGCTGCAGCGAGTATGTATATGACTTCAGGCAATTATAATAACGATGGTTGGGAACTGGATAAAGGAATGAATCCAGAACGATTTTTAAGTAAATTGAAAAGAATGCAAGCGATGTTTCCAGAAGCCTACACAGGTAGTGCTGACCAAGCTCTAGCAAATATGGAGAATGCCGTAACCCTACCTTTAACGTTGGATCAGGCTGCGTATATGTTATGTCTGGCAATGGGATCTTCAGAAACGGAAACTTCACTTGAACAGGCACTTGCTCATTTGCAAACACAAAACTTTATAAGTGCCGACACGCTTGCTGGCATTGCTGACAAGAACAATCTTACAAATGGGGATGCGTTTATGCTCATTCGTGATGTAGTGGAGTATTATTCTGGAGTTGTATTCGACTAATTGGTTGACAATTACTTGTAAATGAACTAATGTGGTCAAAAATGATAACAGCGTTATAACGAGGACATGATTGTGCAAGCCAGCTTCAACAGAGAGGGAACAGTGTGGTGCAAGGTTCCTGTAGCTGCTTCATAAATTCCTACCTCGCGAGCTGCGGAAGAGAATGCCCATACAGGGTTGCAACCTCCGCCGGCAGGGCCCGTTATGCCCCGTAGGACTGCATGTTACAGATCGCATAGGTTGCGAACGGATTAATTTGCAGTTAAATAAGGGTGGTACCACGACACATTCGTCCCTTGACGGATGTGTCTTTTTGCTGTTTATGCGCCGTATTTGATAACAAAAAAAGGAAGATTAGGAGTGTGTTATGATGCGTCAAAGTGAAATGCTTGTCCCAACATTACGTGAGGCGCCAGCGGAGGCAGATGCAGCGGGACATCGCTGGTTACTGCGTTCCGGTATGATTCGCCAACTTGCTGCGGGAATTTACAGTTATCTGCCCCTTGGACGGCGTATATTGTTAAATGTTGAACGGATCGTTCGTGAAGAGATGGATCGTGCGGGATGTCAGGAAGTGTTGCTGCCGATTATGCAGCCTGCGGAGTTGTGGGAAGAATCCGGAAGATACACACAGTATGGTCCCGAATTGATGCGTCTGAAGGATCGTCATGCACGGGAATTTGCTCTTGGACCAACACATGAAGAAGTCGTAACCGCTTTAGCGCGGGACGAGGTGAGCTCGTATCGTAAGCTGCCATTCACCCTGTACCAGATCGGAACCAAGTTCCGGGATGAGCGCCGTCCTCGATTTGGATTGCTGCGCGGTCGTGAGTTCATCATGAAGGATGCGTACTCTTTTGCTTCGGACTGGGAAGAGCTTGATCGGACTTATCAGGCTATGAACACGGCGTATAGTCGCATTCTGGAGCGTTGTGGTCTGGACTATATCCGTGTTGAGGCTGACGCAGGAACGATTGGCGGTCAAGGAGAAACACATGAGTTCATGGCTCTTGCTGATGTGGGTGAGGACACAATTGTAACCTGCAAACATTGTGGATATGCTGCGAATCTGGAGAAAGCGGATTATCAGACTTCTGGAGATATGGAGAAAAAAGAAGGAAGCTTGGAAGTTCCAGCTGATTCTGCGAATGCAGACTCCGCGCTTCAAACGGATCAACATTCAGGAGTGGAAAACGTAGTACGTATCTCGACACCTGGCGTTCGTACGATCGCAGAGTTAACCTCTTTTGTGGGCAAAGGTGCTGAACATATGATCAAAACGCTGCTTTATGTGGCGGATGGTCAGCTCGTCGCTGCCCTTGTGCGTGGAGATCATGAATTGAATGACATCGCATTGAAACAGGTGTTGGGGGCAGAGGAACTGATCCTTGCAGACGATGCAGCCATTGCGGCACATCCAAATCTGAAGGTAGGATTCCTGGGTCCGATTGGACTAAATCTGCCGATGGTGGTGGACGCTGACGTGGCAGTGATGAAGAGTGCAATTACAGGAGCCAATGAAGTGGATGTGCATGTTTCCGGTGTACGCCCAGGGATTGATTTTGCATTGGAGCGAGTAGAACGAATCCGCTTTGCTGCGGAGGGGGATGCTTGTCCAACATGTGGATCACCACTTGTGTTTACCAAAGGTATTGAGGTTGGACACATATTCAAATTGGGAACGAAATATAGTGATGCCATGGGCGCTTCATTCCTGGATCGTAATGGTCGCCAGTGTGCGCCCGTCATGGGGTGTTACGGCATTGGCGTATCCCGCCTGATGGCCGCTATAGCTGAGCAGTATGCCGGAGATGAGGGCATTCGTTGGCCGGCCGCTGTGGCGCCATATGATGTGCATCTGATTACAGTAAGTTGGAAGGATGAGCAGCAGCGTCAACTCACCCTCGAACTGGAACAACAATTGATCGATGGCGGTTACACGGTATTGGTTGATGACCGGGATGAACGTCCAGGTGTGAAATTCAAGGATGCGGAGCTGATCGGATTGCCTGTGCAGATCGTTATTGGCCGAGGAGCAGCAGAAGGACAGGTTGAATTGGGATCACACGCACTTGCAGCAACAGGTGAATCGAAACGAATCGGGTTGACTGCACAGGAGGCTGTGCTTTATGTGAAGGAACAGCTCACTTCCTAAATTCAGGGGATTTTCTAATTATATGAGTTCATATAATAGTACCGAATATGATGCGGTAGCTGATTTTGATTGCTGAAATTCCAATGTGAGCATGAAAAAGAGGGCTATAGGCATGCAATTTGGTAGGATTTTATGAGTGATATCATACGAAATAACTATATTTGGATAGTTGTATTTAGTATACACATGATTTTATGATTAAGGATTTGAAGATGATCATACTCAGGTGGATTTATGTGCAAGTATGCAATTTTGAGAAGATAGAGATGTCGAAATAAAAGTACAATAACCGCATGAACACGGTCATTCCGGAGAGTTTTTATATAGTTCGGTGTGGAAGGCACATGATGAAGTTGGTCCGTAAAGGCCTGGCTGGGGTTTATTTTTGCCTCAGATGATTGTCAGGATCAGCAGGATATGTCCACAGGAAATGTTCAATTATCTGATATGGATTGATGTTTAAGAACGGAGATACAAAAGGGTGTCCCCTTAACCAGTAATCTGGCCTGAGGGACACCCTTTTGGTTATGACAAGATTGATTCGTTATGTTGTTGCGCCTTATAAGCGGATCATGCCTATATGCACTTTGCTTTGCTGAGCTTAAGAAGCTGCAGGCAATTTCAATTGTTGACCTGGATAAATCCAGTGTGGGTTTTTGATATTGTTCAGCTTTTGCAATGCCTGCCAAGTTGTGCCGTATTGTTTGGAGATAGAGTACAGGGAGTCTCCGGATTTCACAACATGCAGTTTGGCTGGAGCTGGTTTACTTGGCGTTGGTTTAGACGGTTTTTCTGGTTTTGGTGTTTCTGGTTTTGGCTTGGTTGGAGTTGGTGTTTCTGTTGCCGGAGTTTCCGGCTCTACTGCAGGTTTTTTCGCTTCACTGATCCGACCATCTGTTTTGATGTCTACAGCGCCAAGCTTCTGCATGTAATTGATTAATGCTTCGTCCAGCGCGCCATACATACCCGTAGTTGGATATTTGGCAAACATGGTGTATTCGTCACCACCAACAGCTGTGAAATCATTCGTTGCCAGTGTATACGTTGCTTCCGGATCAAGGGCTTTATCGCCCACGGTTACGGAATGTACACGGCTACCTTCTGCAGCGGAAGTGTCGATTTTGAACTTGATACCAGATACTTGCGGGAATCCACCGCTTGGTTCAGGGTAGGAAGCTACACCGACTTCAAGGGCTGCCAGAATATCGGACCCTTTCACTTCAAGCGTTACCACTTGATTACCAAAAGGAAGTACTGTGATGATATCACCTTTGGTTACGATCCCTTTTTCGATGGAAGCACGGATACCCCCACCGTTTGTCAGTGCAATATCGGCTTTGCTGACATCACGAATGGCATCTGCAAGCAGGTCACCCAGATTAGTTTCTCCTGCACGTACCTGTTCACGTTTACCATCCAGCAGAATAGCTGTATTGGCTACTTCTTCTTTCAAGATAGGTTCTTGTTCTTTTTGAATGGAGTTTACGAGAGTCGCGACTTTCTCATTTGGTTTGATGTCTTTTGCTTCCGTTTCATCAATTAATGTTGCTTGTTTCTTCGTTACTTTACCACCATCTACCCACAGATCGATGACACCTACGTAGTTAGTGTATTCTCCTGCACTTGCAATCAATGTTCCGTTATCGGATACAAGGCCATCTTGCAGTACAGTGTGGCTGTGACCATCGATGAATACATCGATGCCAGGAACTTCTTTAACAACTTTAAAGCTAGTATCCGTGCTGGATGCATCTTGTCCAAGGTGTCCCAATACCACAACAACATCTACTTTGCTGCGGATTTCGTTTACCAGAACTTTGGCTTCCGCAGATGGATCTGTAATATCAAGACCTTCTACGTTTTTAGGATTCGTTTTATACAACGTTTCCGGTGTAGTCAAAGCGATGATACCAATCTTCACGCCATCCACCTCTTTAATGAGGTAAGGATCGAAGAGACGTGTTCCGTCTTTTTTCTTCACGTTGGCACTCAGCATGGGGAAGTTCATCATGTCTGCCAGTTCGATCAGGCGATCCGAACCATAGTTGAATTCGTGGTTACCCGGTACGATGGCCTGGTATCCCATTTCATTCATGACTTTCACGATGCTCTCACCATTCACAAGAGTGGCAAATGTTGTACCATGCACAGCATCTCCAGCATCTAGCAAGAGTGTGTTCGGGTTTTCGCTACGATATTTGTCAGCGATTCCAGCTACTTTGGCAAAACCCATAGCAGGTGAAGATTCAACTGCCCGGGCATGCGTATCATTCGTATGTAGAATGGTAATGTGTTTACCTGTGCCCGGAGTGGTATCCGTTGCAGCTGCGGCAATACCTACACTGCCAAACAGCAAACAGACCGTTAGCAGAAGTGAAACGTAATTCTTCCAGATTTTCATATGATTCCGAAACCTCCCAAAATAATAATCTACTTGAGCATTTACACAGCTCAAATAGTATTTTAACAGACTATTATTAGGAAATCTCGCGAATTACGTAAAAATAAGTAACCTGAAAGTGACATGTAAATCTGCTGTTGGAAAATATAATCTTCGGAAAGAACATATGTTCTTAAAGAGTGTAAAAAAAATGCTGCGCTTCACGCGGCAGTCCGGTACGCAAACAAAATTTCTCCAAAGATTCATCCGGTTCAGGCATCACTCCGGAGGTCAGCAATTGAATGGCAAAACGGTTAGCCTGTCTTTCCAGCTTGCCTGGAGCAAAATAGGAATGTTCCTCCAGAAAGAATCGATTAATCCCTTTATGAAGTCGGTCGTGTCCAAGCTCATGGGCGCACACGAACCGTTGCCATTCCGGCGGCAAATCATTGTGTATGACGATAAACCTGCGCCGGAGCTTACGAAAGTACATTCCCTTGGTGGACTTCCCCAAATTGGTGAAACGAATCTGTATTCCAACCGCGCGGGCAATGCTGAACGGGCAGTTGGTCCGGTGTTTTCGAATCAGCTTTGTTACGATGTCATCCATATGATCTCACCTGCTGCCTTATTAAATTCAGTGGGTCATGCCTCATGGGCGATTGTCCGATTCGTCTGTCTTTTTGCGTTTGTTCATCTGTTTGGCTTCCCAGAACAGACCTGTCAGCACATCCTTGATTCGTTTCTTGTCCTCTTCATCGAGTGGAATGCCGTCAAACATCAGATCATCATCGTCCTCAAGCATCTTTTTGAAATCACGACGGTCTTTGTATGTAGCCCATTCCGGTACGTCCTGAAGTTCAGCGGCACTCCCTGGTTCAATATAACCAGCCTGCTTCATCATCTCTGTATAGGGCACCGAGAGTGCATCTGAAATCTTGCGGATGGTCGCTGGTTTCGGGACACCCCGGACCCCATTCTCAATACGTGAAATCTGTGAGTTGCTTATTCCGGCTGCTTCGGCGAGCTGATTGATGCTGTATCCTTGTTGCTCGCGCAGTTGTTTCATATAAGGACCAAAAGCGTGCTCCACAATTATGCCAACTCCTTTGATTCGTACAAGTGCTTGAGTTATAAAGAAGACAGTTGGATGGGGGGGAGGTAGATGTGCGTTCTATGCGCCGTTCCGGATTCGGATCGTTCTTTTGATCGCTGTTATCCCCAGATTTCCTATTTCCCTCTCTAAAGGGAGAAATCCGGGGATAAAGGCGAACGCTTCGCTTCTTCAGAATCGATTCCGTCTCCTTCACTGCGTATGCGCGTGATACACACCTAAGTCCCTTCCCTAAAAATCTCAGTGGCTTCTTTATAAAAATCAAATGACTTGTACGGAAGTTCATTAATTAAACAGTACTATAACGTATATATACCATTAGGTAAAGAGATATGAAACAATTATGCCAAAAGGCATAGTAAATGAGAGCGAAGGTTTTATTTTATCGTCAAAACGAACCAAAATGAAGGTTTACTCCGATCTCCAGAAAGTGGTATCCTCAAATAGAAATACGAACACTATACGAACAAAATGTAACAATGACACAGGTTGGTTTTTAGAAATGACTCTTTGAAGAAGGTAATTCCCCGGATTATACAGATTTGGAGTGATTCCAAAAGGCAACAGCGGGAAATTGAAGACATGTCGTTATTTATTTAGGAAACTGGACAACTCTATGAATAAGAGCGTTTTTCCATCGTGCAAAGAATGATGGCAAAACAACATGACGTGAACGATAGAGTGAGAGATATGAATGGAGTAAAAAATATTAGAGGAGGAAGATAAATATGGAATTGATGCTGCCTGAATTGGACCGACGCAAAACGCAAACAGCTGTTGAAGCTGCGCTGGAAAAATACCGTATCTATAAAACCATTGCATTTGAAGAACGAGAGGTTATGGTGACGGCAAGTTATGCCGAGCGTTTCCACGGTGCAACCAATGTAACGGGGGATTCCACGGCGAGAACGGCAATCTACAATGTGGACGTGCAGCGCGCGCGTCAGGCATATTGCGATACGATTGATTTTGTTGTGTCCCGGCTGAGTGAAAAGGAACGTGTACTCGTCTGTGAACGATATTTGAAAGACGATGATGTGTTTGACTATAAAGTGTATAACCATGTGTTTGATCCGCCTGTCAGCAAGGATACGTATACGAAGATTCGTACACGTGCTTTCTACAAAATGGCGCTGGCTCTGTCAGATAGAGGTCTGATTAATATGGAGCCTTTGTCTGTGTCCCGCAAAGAGCGACAGAAGCTGGGCTGAGTGAGCGATTGAAGAAGTTGATCCTTTAATATCCAAGATGGATTGGTTACAATAGTTGAACAAACCACAGTTGGTACAGCCAAAGGAGAGAATTCTGCGATGTCGGAAGAAGTCGGAATGCAGGAAATGGTCACGTTGAAGACAATCGCGGAAACGCTCAATACGTCCAATGATCTGAACTTAATGCTGGATACCGTGGTCGGGAAATTACTGGAGTTGACCGGATTAACGGCAGGCTGGATGTTTCTGATTAATGAACGTGGAGACTATACCTGTGTTTCGGATTATAATCTGCCCCCGGCATTACTGCGTGAAGATAAAGAGCCCATGCGAACGGGTACCTGCTGGTGTGTGAACCGCTTTAAGGACGGTCAGCTCAATCATGCGGTCAACATCATTAACTGTAAACGGCTGGAGGATGCCGTTGAATTCCAATGGGGAGATACCCATGATATTACCCACCATGCAACCGTCCCGTTAAGGTCAGGGGAGAAGATGCTAGGCCTGCTCAACGTGGCTGCGCCAGCCAAGGAACATTTCAGCGACAGTGAGCTGGCGCTGTTACAGGGCGTGGCGTACCAGATTGGGAGTGCGGTAGAACGGATGAGATTGTATCGTGCGGAGCAGCGACGAGCTGATCTGTATGCCAAGCTGGGGGAGTTCAGCACGGCTTTGGGTCTTGCAGTGAACGAATGCAGCAATTCTGATGCTTTTTGTTTAAAAGTTGTACAGCTGCTTGGGCAGCATTATGATTGGCCTTTTGCTACAATCATTCAGCAGAAAAATGGATTGTTCGTTGTGCAGGCAGCCCATGCAGATGATAAGGTTCGAGCGTTATCAAGTACTCCGTTATCTTCAGAAGTGACGAGCCACATTAACCATATAATCAATAGTCATCGTGTAACATCTTTGTCTGGGACAGAGATCGCTGAGATATTTACCCTGTGCAAGCCTGACCAGACTGCGAATTCCATTGCCTCGGGAATTGCTGCTCCACTTCCGTACCATACGCCAGGGGAAACGGGAATTCTGGTGATCGGAATAGGAACATCAGGTCCTGCGCAGGCAGACCGTGAAGTGCTGGAGGCATTGGCCGAACATATTGCGGCCTCATGGGAGAGTCTGAAGCTGGCGGAGAATCGCCGCGAACTTGCACGAATGGAAGAGAGAAACCGGTTGGCTCGCGATCTGCATGATTCGGTTAATCAGATTTTATTTTCACTATCGTTAACGGCTAAAGGCGCGGAAAGTATGTTATCCGACTCCGAGCAGTTGCACCCGGCAGCGGAAGCGATGAAGGATATTCGGGCTTTGTCTCAGGAGGCTCTCAAGGAAATGCGCGCATTGATTATGCAGCTCCGTCCCGCGGGACTGGAAGCAGGGCTGCTCCATGCGCTACAGGAATACGGTACCAGCCAGGGGCTTCAAGTGGTGATGAACCGGACGGGAATGCGGTCTTTACCGCGTAATATAGAAGAAGCATTGTGGCGAATCGGACAGGAAGCGCTGAATAATGTAAGAAAACACGCGGATGTTCCTTCTGCTGAGGTCACCCTCAAGTTAAGTGATCATGAAGTGGTGTTCACCATCACAGATCAGGGAAAAGGTGGTGCGAACAGGCCAAAAGCGTCGTCTGGAAGCTCCCTTGGCCTGTCCATTATGAAGGAACGGGCTCAATCGCTCGGTGGCAGCTTAGAAATAGTGAGTTATTCCCGCAAGGGAACGACAATAACGGCAGTCATTCCACTTCCGTTCGAATCTGTATAAAGTCAGGGGGAAGAAGAGATGCCGATTACGATTTTGCTCGCAGACGATCATGCGATGGTGAGACGGGGGCTGCACGTTTTTTTGACGACACAGCAGGACATGAAGGTTGTGGGCGAAGCATCGAACGGACAGGAAGCACTGGCTCAGGCGGAAGCGTTAAAACCTGACGTGGTATTAATGGATCTGCATATGCCGATCATGGACGGAATTGAAACAGCCAGAAGGCTGCGCACGTTATTGCCAGCAACGCGAATCATTGTGCTCACCTCGTTTTCGGATCAGGATCATGTCGTTCCTGCTGTTCGCGCAGGGGTGAAAGGATATCTGCTCAAGGATATTGAACCGGAGGATCTGGCCGTAGCCATTCGTAATGTGCATGCAGGTCAGGTGGAATTGCATCCCGCCGCAGCAGGTCAATTGATGCATGTGATGGCTTCATCCGATTGGTCTATAAATGAACAGCAACCACAGGATATACCGACAGATCAGTCAGCAGACAGTCAACATCAGGAGCCAAAGCAGAAGGGTAAATCAACTGAAGCGTCTCTTGGCGGACTGGATATGCTCACTCGCCGTGAACAAGAAGTCTTGGGGCTGATTGCTCAAGGATTGAGCAACAAGGAAATTGCAGTTCAATTGGTCATCACCGAAAAAACGGTCAAAACCCATGTCAGTCATCTGCTCGACAAACTGGGACTGGCGGATCGGACACAAGCGGCTCTTCATGCCGTAAGAAATGGCTGGGTCGTGTGACCAATTCCGACATATGTTCATACTTAAGTCGTATAAACTCAACCTAAAGGTTGAGTTTTTTGGCATTTCAAGTTAAGTCTATCTGCTGACGATTTGGATGCAAAAGAAAGGTAAGATAAGAGTAGAAATAACAGATCGGTTGAAACATGAGAGTTTGAATTATTAAAAAACCAAGGAGAGTGACATGAATGAATATTGTTATTTTGGCAGGAAGCAATCGGAACAATGCAACCAGTACACGTCTGGGAGAGTATGCTGTGGAGATTATTCGCGGTCAGGGACATCAGGCAAGCCTGTTTGATCTGTATCAGACACCACTTCCATTCTACGCGCCAGATGAAAAACAAGCGGATCATGAACATCTGGCAGACCTGAATACACGTATGCTCGCGGCCGATGCGATCATCCTGTCTACACCAGAGTATCACGGCAGTATTAGCGGTGTGCTCAAAAATGCACTGGATCACCTGAGTCAGGTTCATTTCAGCGGCAAGCCCGTCCTGTCCATCAGCTCCTCTGGTGGAGCGGTGGGGGTAAGTTCGCTTTTACAACTGCAAGCGATTGTTCGCAATCTGCATGGCATCAATGCCCAAGAGTGGATTTCTATTGGTGGTGCGCAGCGCAGACGATTCGAAGCAACATTTGACGGATACGAGGAGTACGAAGGCAGTCAGGATATAGAGGACCGGGTGCAGCGGGTCATTGGATCGTTTTTAAATCTGGCCCAGACGTTAACGAATGCGCGGAATTCATCCATGAGTTGAGAACCAAGGAAGATAAAATGGGAAAAGGAAAAGAGGTTGAGCATTATGATTACAGGCATATTTGAAACACATCTAAACGTGACGGATCTGGAGAGATCCCATCATTTCTATGAAACGGTCCTGGGTTTACCTCATGCCTACGGGCAGAAAGAACGTGGGAACTCCTTCTACTGGATTGGTGGAAAAGGCAATGCCATGCTGGGATTGTGGCAAAAGGAACCTTCCGAGGTGAAACGTCAGCACTTTGCTTTTCATGTATCTCTGGAGGATATGAAACATGCGGTGGCTCACTTGGAGAACAAAGGGATCAAGACACAGAACTTCCTGAATGATGATATCGGTGAACTGTACGTCTTTGGCTGGATGCCTGCGGTATCTGTATATTTTAACGATCCGGATGGTCATATGCTTGAATTCATCGCCATGCTCCCGGATGAAGCGAAGCCTGAACTTGGCATGGTGCCGTGGAGTCAGTGGGAGGAGATGCAGGAGAAGACCGTATGATGATTGAAGAATTACAGTTATATACAACACGGCTGGAGGACCTCAAGCATTTTTATCGTGATACGTTGGGAATGGAGGTCTCCAATGCCACGGATCAGGCCTTCAACCTGCAGGTTGGAGGGACAAAGATGATTTTCAAACCGTGTGAAACAGATCGTGAGCCCTTTTATCATGTGGCCTGGTCGATTCCGACGAATCGGTTCAAGGAAGCGAAGCAGTGGGCTGCATCACGTGTTGTTTTAAGCAGAGAAGGAGATCGGGATGAGACGTACTCTACTAATTGGAACTCTCATTCTCTCTATTTCGAAGATCCAGCAGGCAATATTATTGAGCTGATTGCTCATCATCGTATTCCGAACGAGAGTGACCATGACTTCTCGACTCAAGATATATTACAGGTGTGTGAAGTTGGACTGGTGACGGAGGATGTTCTGTCTACGGTGAATGAGCTTCAGCAGATTGGACTCACGAGCTGGGGTGAGGTTAGTGATACCTTTGCTCCTGTAGGAGATGTGCACGGTCTGTTTATTGTGGTGAGGAAGGATCGGACATGGTTTTTCTCCAAGCAAAAAGCACAGATCTATCCGTTGGAAGTATCCATCCTTGGCGTGGGCAAGCTTCGAATTGGCTAAACTTTGCATTCCGGGGCAAAACGGGCATATGTGGAGCATTTCCATCATGTTATAGAAGTAAACGCTTTATTTATTAATTAGGATATATAGGTTGAACTAAATTTACACGATAACGGAGAGGACAGATCTTAGTTCAACTTATATAGTTTCTCTGATGGGTTTACATATAATGAAGGGTGGTGGCAAGCTTGGATCGACGTTTGTTGGAAGATGGACTAGCGATTATCGTTTCCAGTCGGGAACGTACAGGGGATCTGTGGCACGCCCATTATGGGGCGGGTGCGATTGCGGCATATTTTTGGTTGCGGGAAAATCGTCTCACTGCCCTTGCCGCCGGCAGTGTTACGGCCGAAGCAAAAGCCATGCTTCGCCAGCATGGAATCAGCCCTGGCCAGTCCTCTCCGATTGGTGAAATGATGCCCAGGGAAGATGCCGAGGCGTGTATTACGGACGCATTGGATCGAACGATTGGAGAACTGCACTGGGTTGGACACCAGGCCATCTACGGGGCAATCAGTCTGAAAGCTATTCGCGAACTGGATGGATGGGGCACTGCGGAGGATATTGGTCGGCTGGTTGAACTGATCGATTCATTCGATCGAACCATTCCGGGAAGATCTTGGATGAACACAACGATGAAAGAAATTCGCAGTCTGAAGCCGGAAAAAAGCGATGGTTTCCCCGAGATTGAAAATCCAGTTCAGTTGTCACGCCTGATTCTGGATGAGCTTGGTGCGTTCCAGACTATCTATCACGCGGAAGCGCATCATGATCTAATCGGTCATATGCTGACCTATGGACATGCGCTTAACATATTATATGAATTGGGTTATCCGGCATTATTCCATAAAGGTATTCCGCCTTTCCTTACCATGGTGAAGGCACTGCGCTTAAGCCGAGATGTGGATATTGAACAGGAGATGCCGACATTGCAATCACCCGTAGATCTGTTGCCACTGGAACGGGCAGAACGATCAGTGGCGCTCCCTCATGAACTGGAATATTGGCTCACCGACAGACGTTCCCGTGACTGGAACGGAGGTCATGTATTCAAATTCCCGTTCAGTTTTTATCATCACGCCAAGAACGGAGAGCCCGTACCGGAAACATGGGAGAACTTTCGTTATATCATCGCGTGAGATAAAACATACATTTCAGAAGGGGTGTCCGACATGACGGACACCCCTTCTAGGCATTATTCTGGTCTACCGAATTGTAGGGTAGGCATCCTGTACCTTTTTAACGGGGCCAAATTTCAAGGATAAAAAGGATCAGCATGACTCTGGACACCAGCATGTATGGTGATTTTCGTATGGGCTGACGCGCTGCCCATATTCCCCAGGAACTCATAAGTGCAATACTCCCCCAGAACATCCATAAGGAGATGCCTTCGGGTGTAAATAGAAAGGACAGCTTGGGCAGTCCCCTGTTGCCAGCCCCAAGAAGAACAGTGGTCATATAGACGAGGATAAGGAAAAACAACTCGAAGAGCAGGGTTTGCAGCCATAAATAATAGATGTTGAACACTCGTAGCATGATGACTGTGATCAGGATAAACAGGATACCAACGGATAAGAATGTTGCCGCGGTCCATCCAATGAGAGATGTTGTTACAACATCTGTCTCCTGATATAAGATGTACATCGCCAACGCATACATAGCGGGACCCGCCATATAACTGGTGACAGCAATCCAAAGATAGAAGAAATATCTCTTTTTCATGGTCATATCCATCCTTTATTGTTCGTAGGATTTGAAAGCTACTTATGTCATATAAACATCATCAGAATGGGTTTGGTTGGACTATCAATAGGAGTTTTCTCCAAGAAATCGGCATTTAACCGCCATAGAGACAACTACATTCATGCGTAATTCATCCCGTTTACCATCAGCGCGAGTGGGGAAAGGCGGTAAAATGGTATTATCGGATCAGCAGCAAGGAAGACACACCGACAGCTCATACGCTAACGTATAGCCGGCCAGGGGGCCGGTTTTTTAATTCGGTGATTGCATCCTTGCCCTGATCGGGTATTAAAGACTAGATATATAAGTTGAACTAACGATTTACACGAGAACGAAGAGGACAGAAATAACCTGAAGAAGCGGAGCTAAAAGCTTTCTGCAAGAAAGCTACTTCGTAAGCATACACTGCGCCTTTATCCACGGATTTCTACCTTTATATAAGTGGATCAAGAAAATCTGGGGATAACAGCGATCGGAAGGTTGTTCTGTCATCGAAGTGGCAAGTGTAAATATTCTGTAGTTCAACTTATATAGATAACAGGAGGCTACGTGATATGAAAACAGTATTGTATGTTCCACTGGATGATCGTCCAGCGAATCTGGATGATGTGATTGTGCAAGGGAAAGCAGCCGGTATCCATATCGTTACACCGAACCTGAGTGATATTAAAAATCGTCTGGACTCGGAGAAAACCGTAGATGGCACAACGCTGCTCGGCACCTCCACGCCGGTTTATGGCAAACCGTCCAAGATTCATGACTTTATTCTGAAACATGCTGCCAAAGTCGACGGATTCATTATTTCATCCGATATGCTCGCTTATGGCGGCCTGATTGGTAGTCGTCAGCTCCGTGAAGATGGAGGAGGCGCCTATCCAGAATACGATGATGAGACGACGCGTTTGCTGGATGTGATCCGCGTGATCAAGCAGAAATACCCACGCAAACCTGTATTCGTAATGGATACCATCATGCGTTTGGCTACAACCTCGTTTGCAGATGGCTTGGCGCTTGATGCGTATAATGAGTCCCGTGCATTGATGCAGCAGCCACGTCAGACATACACTGAGTTTGAGGATATTATCGAAGGTTATAACCTGTCCCCGGATGGAGTGGAATATGGGACAACGACCTATTTTGATAAAGAACAGTATTACAATACAAGACAGCATAAATTTAAAACAAATCTGTACATTCTGGATCAACTGGCTCGCACAGGTTATATCGATTTCCTCGCAGTTGGAGTCGACGATGCTAACACGCAGGGTGTTCAGATCAATGAAATCAAATATGTAGAAGCGCGGATCAATGAATGGCTGGGTGGAACCAATGGGCAAAATCCGGATCGAGCTATCGTCTTGCCGGATGCGGATGGTCTGGGGCACGCTTTGGTTGCTCGCATGGCTAACCAGTTGTTCCGAGGCGGGGCGAGGACACGTTACGCAGTGAAATATTTTGGTCCTCACGGCAATACCATCATTAACACGTATGAATACATGGATGTACACGAGAATATGGTTCGTCATGTGGATATTGTAGGTGGTGTGCTTGTAGCGGATTCGGCATATCCTGAACCGGAAGTGGTGACGGATGTGGGTGCTGGCTTGGAAAATGAACAGCTAGTGGCTGTAGCAGCCGATCAAGTTGTCCCGTTTGACATGACCTCCGAACTGGATCGTATGACGAAGGGTCACCCAGGTAATTCCGGGGAGAACACGGGCATCGACATTGAGATTATTGCCATTACGGCTCTGGATCAGGTGCAGGCTGCGTTGGAGCAATTGACGCTGAATAGTGAGCAAGGTCTGCCTTCGGTGTTGATTGATTTTGTGGGTAAAGGACCAGCCAATGTTGATGTTGCCGAAGCATTGCTCAACAGTCCATATACCGGACGGGTTCTGGGTTATAGTGCATGGAATACACCAGGTAACAAGATCGGTATTGCTGTAGGTATGGGGCAGTCGAGGTACGCATTGATCACAACAGAGAAGCATGAGCATAAGTTGCGAGATGCGATGAATGCGCATGGCTCGCTGTTGTTTAAGCGTTTTCTGAAGGATTATTACTACAAAGCGGTAGCGATTGCGGACATCCGCACATATTCCCGAGCCCATGCGCTGTATACCAACGTGGCTACCCTTTCGGATCAAAATATGTTGCTGTTCAACTCGGAGGAAGACTATGCCCATTTGCAAACATTGCTCCGTGACTTGATGCAAACTTACACAACGGCACTTGCGAATAAAACAGCCTTCCAGACAGGCAATGTGGCGATTAAGCAGATCTGTAATGACGAATTGTCCTATGCGACGTATAGCAGTGCGCTGCTGGAATATGGGAATCCTGATTTCATCTGGGGCCGTGCATTTGAGATTACGTTGAACCCGCAAGTTACGTTGAACTAAACTGTTATTTTACCATGGGCTCCTCATGTTTGGGATCATCACTGGTATGACTGTACTGCTTAATCTCGCTGTTGTTAAAAATGATATATTGGTACTTCGCTTCGAGTTCATCCGCGAATGTTACTGAGGCACCGTAAGGTGCTTCAGAACTTTTTGAGGAGTAAGTACCTTGTACTTCGATAAGCTGTTCCGGTGAGTAACCTTTCTGTTCAATCAGGTAAGTGGTTACCTGTTGTTCAGCATCATTTTTCTTGAGCGGATTACCAAGCAGACCGAAGTAAGCCCAGCAGGATATCCCGAGTATAAATGCTAAGATGACAAGTGAAGTGATCTTGAATGTTTTACTCATAGGTATTTCTCCTTCTTTTACGTAAGAGACAATGAATTTGATAATAAAATATTAATATATTTGGATAAATTTATCAATTATTTAATCTTAAAGCTTACTTAGGTATTCTTTAAAATGATGATTCCAGAAATCGTCTTTTTTCCACCCGAACGACTCCCTTAATCGCACCGAAGTCGTACGGAACACCATCCGCGCTAGGAATGAAAGGGTGTAAGATTGTATTATCGGATCAATAACAAGGGACGCACCGAAAGCACATACGCTAATGTACAGACCGGCCAGGTGGCCGGTCTTTTTGATGCGGTGAATGTAGTCCCGGTATTGGTTCGGTCGGAATACAGACTCTGAGTTAAAAGGGGGAGTCTACTGCTGCTGCATTGTCGCTGCACGGTGTGGGCAGATCTCAAACTTGCAGCTAAAGGGGGCGAAATGAATGTGTCTATGAGAAATGAAATTAGCACTGCCGTGAGCAACAGTAAAATGAGTACGCTCATTAAAAAAACGCTGAAACAGAAGCTCGCGGTACTTGTTCCAGATTGGGACGGTCGTGTGCTGGATGTACCTGCGTCAGGCGAAGTATTGGCTTGGCCTTGTGCCGTGGTTGCGTTTGCCGAAGAAGTGCCGAAGTCTGCTTGGGCGGGATATCGAAGGATTATTAAAATCTCACCTTACGCTCGTCCGGAAGATGGTGGCGCTGAAAAGGTAGAAGCTTGGTCAGCTGATCTAATCGAAGGGTTGCATCAGGTAAGGCTGGTGGATGAAGCAGATGAGTCCTTCACTTGTATCTATCTGGGTTCTTCAGATAGTGACCGGGTGGATGCAGGGTCTGGAATGCTTACACGTAGTCTGCGGTTCGGAGTGTATGTTCCAGAAGACTCGGGAGCTGTCCTCGCTGAAACAGGCGACGCGTGGTTAGCTGCGCTTCAAGGCTGGACACAGTCGGAACTTGGTTCGGGCTGGTCGGTATATGGGGATATCTGGCCTGGAGGATATGAGATGCCGTCTGTGTTATGGCGATTGGCTGGATGCAGCACGTCTGTGGCGGGCACTTCAGCATTGGAGGTTCGACAACAGTGGATTGGGCATGTGCTCACCGATCATTCGGTGCTAACCCGGCACACCGTTACTCGGTTGGTGGAGCAACTTGCGGTCCAAGCTCGTCTTGCCGTAACTGAAACGGGTGGCGAAGAGCACAAAAGTAACACACGGTATGTGACGGTGGATGAGGTCACGGCAGATCTGCAGACCGATGCGTATCTGAATGGTCAGATTCGCCTGACGTTGCAACAGCGGATTCGTCGTCCGGGTACGAATGTACCTTTGATTCGTGAGATTCACCATAGCAAAGGCATGGAGTAAACGTTTAGTCGAGAGGAACCTTCTATTAGAGATTGTTCAAAAAGCCCGCTTTTGATTACAAAGGATGCCTGACGGCATCATCAGCATCGAATATGGAATTCAGCCGAAAAAGCATATGCTTACGATGATTGTTTCCTTCTGAAACATGTAGTTGCTCACGTAGTTTTCCCTACGCTCTGCTACTCCATTTCTAACTTCATCCCATCTTCTCGGTACTGAAAACCGATCTTTTTGAACATGCACTTTTAAGAGTGGTTCCAGATTATAGCTTTGAGATGATTGATATAGCTTCAACATTGTAGCTTCAAATTCATAGGTTCATAGGATCGAAAATTCATAGGTCAAGTTTAAAGATCAACGATTCACGAAATTAGTAGTCCAACAAATGAGGTGAGATGGCAATGGCAAGCTCAGTGAAAAAAAGAAAACAGACCGCTCCGCGTTATACACGGGCAGAACTGATGAATCATGCAGAAGCCCTCTTTGCCGTTAAGGCAGAGGTGCTGTACGGTGCGTTGTACGAAGCGGCGCAAGAGACGTTTTCCATTGAAGAAACGCAGGAACGAATTAACCAATTTATGAAAGCGAAGGTGAAGGGATAATGGCAGGCGGAACTTGGGAGCAAACGAATCGTCCGGTCCTTCCGGGCTTATATATGAATTTTCAGGCGGCAGCATCCTCGGCCATTCAAGCGGGAACGCGGGGAACGGTCGTTGTGCCAATCAAGGCCAACTGGGGTCCGGTGGGGACTTTTGTTGAAGTAGGTAGCGAAGCGGCGATTGAACGTATTTATGCGGCGAATGTGCTGGATAACGGTACGGCTTATACGTCCTTGAAGCTTGCCCTGTTGGGTGGACCGAAGAAGCTGCTCGCTTATCGGGTAGCAAGTGCTGCGGCCAAAGCAGCTACGCTTACTTTGAAGGACAGCAGTGATGCCAATGTGCTGCAACTGGATGCGAAGTATCCGGGGGATCGTGCAAATGGATTCTACGTCACCATCCAGCCAGGTGTGATTGATAATACGAAACATGAAGTGCGTCTCTTCGAAGGCAACCGGATGTTATATGCGCTCCTGACAGCTGATATTACAGCAGCTTCTCTGGCAAAAGAGATTAACGCGGATGAACAAAATGTCTGGGTAACGGCGCAGGCGATTGGCGATGGTGCAGGTGTAGTTGCAACAATTGCGGGTGCGGCATTCAAAGGCGGCGTAAGTGGCAACGATGACCTGACCAATGCAGAATACATTGCTGTACAGGGTGCGCTGGAAGGGGAGCAATTCGACGTCTTGGCTTTGGATCAGGCGGCAGATGCACCTCTGCTTGCGAGTTTTGCGGCATGGGTGAAACGTGTGCGTAGTGAAGGTAAACCGGTGGTGGCTGTATTTGGCGGTTCCGCAGCGGATGACACTTCTGCTACAGCAGCACAAAAAGCGGCAGCACGTTCTCTTACGCTCAACCATGAAGGTGTGATTAATGTCGGTACAGGTGTTCGCCTTGGAGATACATTCTACAGCTCGGCGGAAACGTCCGCCTATGTTGCGGGACTGATTGCCGGACAACGTCTGAACCAATCCACAACCTATGCAACTACTCCGTTCGATGATGTGACACGTCGCTGGACGCGTGCAGAACAGGAGCAGGCGGTACAGAATGGTGTATTTATTTTCTTCCATGATGGTCGTCAGGTGAAAGCACTTCGCGGTGTAAACACACTGGTAACGCCAGCCGCTGGACAGAATAATGCTTGGAAAAAAATCCGTTCCATTCGTGTGTTGGATGCGATCAACACGGATTTGCAGCGCTCCGCGGAAGATACGTATATCGGTAAAGTGAACAATACTGAAGAGGGTCGTCAGGCACTGATTAGTGCCATGAAGGCCTATTTGGCGTTGCTCGCACAGAGTAATGTGATTGAAGCTGACGGTTATGATGTCATTCTCGACCCGGCGTATTATGGTGCAGCACCAGTTCTTAAGCCGGAAGCGGATCAGGTATTCCTGCAATGGAATGTAAAGCTGACGGATGTGATGGAGCAGTTGTTTGGTACATTTTACGTGCAATAAGGTTTCTAGAATAATTACTATATGTTGAACTGATGGTTTACACGATAACGGAGAGGGCAGAAAAAATCTGAAGAAGCGAAGCGCTCGCCTTTATCACCGGATTTTCCCTTTTTGAAAAGGAATCAAAAAAATCTGGGGATAACAGCGATCGGAAGATTGTTCTGACTGCGGAGTTATACCGTGTAATATTTATTAGTTCAACGAACCCAAGGAGGAAAATATATGTTGGATGCGTCAAGAGTAATTCTCGGTACCCATGGTCAGTTGCATATCGATGGTGTGTGGCAGACAAACATTAACAAGTTGGAAGCGAGTGTGGAGATTGAAAAGCGTGAGCTGAACCTGGTCGGTAACGACTGGAAGGTGCACAAAAACGGCGCGAAAAAAGGAACAGGCACGATGACGGGCTACAAAGTCACTTCGGATATGATCCAGCGCGGCTTCACCAAATTCGAGATTATTTCCAAGCTAAACGACCCTGAATCGTATGGACATGAGAGTGTATTGCTTAGAGGTTGCATGGTGGACAAAATCCAGCTTGCCAACTGGACAGCGGGTGAGGAAGTACCTGAGGAAACGGGCTTTACGTTTGAAGGATTTGAATTGCTGAATCCGATTGTGGCGAACTAAACTTTCAAATAGGCAAGTGATTGAGCTAGTTTGCTCAAGCGTGATTGCATAGTTACTTCATTAATAATAAGGGCACCATTGCAGGCCGAGATGATCTCGGTCTCTTTGTTGTCTCTACAGGCTTGGAAGATGGCATAGATAAACCCATATGTGAAATAAGAAGGAGATAACACCCAATGAGTATGAATGAAAATATGTCCGAAGAACAGATTTTGGATCAGTTGTTTGAAGCAGCAGAACGTTTGCCAGAGGAGAATGTACGCATTCAGCGTCTGGATCTGCTGTTGACCTTGCGTGGACTGACGTCTTCCAAAGTGGATCACATTCGTGAACGCTGTACGATTCGTAAAACGACCAAAGGTCGCACCGAGGAAAAGGTGGATACCGAAACATTTAACGCGCTGCTCATTTCCGAAGCGACCGTGAAATTGAAAGTCCGCAGCCTGGAATTGTCCGGCTGGGGTGACACACGCATTACCGGCCGCATGAAGTTGTCCGGTGGCGAACAGGCAGTACGTCGTATGTTACTGGCTGGTGAATTGGATGCCGTAGGTGATAAAGTGCTGGAGCTGTCCGGCTTTGGTGTGGAGATTGAAGACCTAAAAAACTGATTCACTCCGGCGGGATGACCACGTTCCTGTATCACATGTGGGTACGTCATCATCTCCGGCCCGGAGAGTTCTGGTCTTTGCCACGCGGGGAGCGCTCGCTGTTAATTGCGTTCTCAGAAGAGGAAATGTCAGCGATAACTTCGCAAATGAATCGATAACGAAAAAGGGCAGGAGGTGAAGAAATGGCAGAAATGATTGTAGGTCTATCCAAATCTAATGCAGAAATGCGGACAACCCTTCGTTATCTGGATCAGATTCAGCGTTCTACGGAACGTCTGGGCAGAGTTCGTTATCAGAGTCTGATTAAGGTGAACAATGAACTGAGAACGACTGGACGCAGGTTAGAGCATATTTATAGTATGGCTGTGCGAATCAGCAGGCTGCGTATTACACCGACGGTTGATCTGGTTGACCGTGCTACTCCGGCATTAAATGGTTTGTTGAGAAAAATGAAGCAAATCCGATCTAAGATGTTGAATGCTACAGCTAGTGTGCAGCTCAAAGTCAGCCACCAGATTTCAGATGTATCCGTTAATGTGAATTCACAGCCACTGATCGATGCTTTGAATACAAATACCCAATCTATTAATATGCTGAGTACCAAGCTAGACTCTATCAATATTGGAGCGGCACCAGCGGCCGAAGCGAAACCTAAAACTTTTTTGCAGAAGATGAAAGGTATGTTTGATCGTGGGAAATCAATCTCATCTGGTGTGGGGAAAGTCTTTGATGCAAGAAATAGTGGGAAGAAGCTATGGAAAGAAATCACAACACCTGCCACACCGGGGAATAAATTGAAAAAGGCGTTCAAGGTTACAAAACGTGGGGCAAAATTTGTGAATGATTTCTCGTCCGCAGGGTCCGATTTGATCGGTGGATTCGATGGATTGTGGGGCGATGTAAAAGGTCTCTTTGGTGGAGGTGGAAGCGGAAGTGGGGCAGGAGGCAGTGGTGGGTCTGGCATCATAAGCAAGCTTGGTGGCAACCTCGTTAAAGGAGCGGGAAAATTGTTCGCACCACTCCGTATGTATAACAATATTAAAGAACTTGCAAGCGCCCCACCTGAGGATCGTGCCCGTGCTGTGGGTTCGGTTGCTGGTAACGCAGTAGGAACAGCTATTGGTACCGTACTTGGCAGTGTAATTCCAATTCCGGTGGTTGGGAACATGCTGGGCGGTTCAATAGGCGGTTGGCTGGGTGAAAAGGCAGGCGGTTGGCTTGGTGACAAGGTAGGTGGATTCCTAAAAAACAACGCGGAAGACATCTCAAAAGTAGCAAAATTTGCTTCTGAGGGAGCGAGTTACGTGGCGGAGAAAACGACGAATTTGTTCAATGGGGTTGCAGGTTTTTTTGGTTTCGGTTCTAAAAAGGAAGAGCAGACCGCCCCAGCCGCAGCGGTCATAACGTCACCCTCAACACCTGTAGCAACGCAGACACCACCCCCTCCACCGATAGCACCTCAGATGCCGCCTCCATACAGGCCGGCAGTTCTATCGATCACCGGTCCAGAAGCCTACATGAACAATCGATTTGGTTCACCGACGGCTGCGGGTCTTATGGGAACAAGTGTGATGCAATCCCAAGCGGTAGCAATGAATAACGCGGGTCAACCCAATGAGAAAGCTTCGCCGCTCACAGTGCGTATTTCCGAAGAACAGATGAGCAGTCTGGCAGGTTACCTTAAGGATTTCAAAACGGAAACGACGAACCAGATTGCTGTGAATATTGCACCGGGTACGGTACAAGTGACCGTTCGGGAGAACGCTATTGATTATGACGCAGTTTCTCATCAGGTGGGGCAACGTATCTCTGATGAGTTCCGCCGCGCGATGCAAAATCGCAAAACAATTATGGCCTAAGCAGAAAGGAGGCCGCAGATATGTCTGTACTTGAAGATAAAGTTGGTCCTAACAAAATGTCATTTACGTTGAAGGATGGCAATACTCCATTTCAATTTCCGGTAAACCCTGAAGAAGTTAATATTTCCAGATCTAAGGGATATGAAACGGTCAATATGTTGGAGCATGGCGAGTTTGATTTTGCACAAGGGGAGAAGGTGAAGGAGATCACCTTCTCTTCTTTTTTTCCGAAACGATATGATCCGTCCTATTGCATGGATGAAAAATATTTTCTGGATCCACGCGTGGCGATGAATGTGTTGAACACTTTTCTCATCTCCAAAAAGCCGCTGCGTTTCATCATTTCAGAGACGGGCGTGAACGTGCCTGTTTTTATTGTTTCGCTTAATTCGAGCTTTCGTGGGGGGGAGACAGGGGATATTTATTTCGACCTGACCCTACGCACATGGCGGGATTCCAAGGTGGAGAAGGTGGGCTCTGCGGCATCCGCGAGCAAGTCAGGTTCGCGTACCGATTTGAAAAAGAACAGCAAGACCTACACCGTCAAATCTGGCGACTCCCTGTCCAAAATAGCAAAGCTTGAGCTGGGTAGCAGTTCCAAATGGAACGAGATCTACAAGCTCAACGCAAAGATCATCGGGAGTGATCCGAACCGGATCAAGCCCGGACAAAAGCTGGTGATGCCATGACCTACAAGGTCATTGTCGACGACAAATACGACATCACCAAGTTGGTGGAGACGATTACGCTGAAGGACTCGCTTGACCAGATTGCCTATCAGGCTAACATCCGGCTGGCGGTGTCTGCATCTTCCGGTCTGCCTTCGATCTCACCGGGCATGGCGGTGCGGATTAGCGGGGTTCCTTTTGGCGAAAAATCCATGGTTCATCTGCTGCATCCTGCGGTCATCTGGGAGGTGGAAAGCTCGAACAGCGGCACTAAGCGGCTATCTCTCACGGTGTACGACCGAATGATATATCTGGAAAAATCAGAGGACGAGTTCCTGTTGCCTAAGGATCAGACCGCTACGCAACGACTCAAAACCTACGCCAAAGAGTGGAAGATTCCATACGCTACATTGCCAGAAACCAAGACAAAGCTGGGAAAAGCCGTGTATCGGTCACAGACGATCTTCTCGATGATGTTTGCCGATCTGAAAGAAACGGCGAAGTCCGGCGGGGAAATGTACCATCCACGGATGACGCCCGGTGGGTTGCAGCTCTTCCAGGTTGGAAGTAATGCAAAGGTGTATGAACTTGATCGACTAATTGATCTGACCCAGATGCGTACGCTCGAAGGGGCGGTCACCAAGGTTAAGGTGATGGCAGCGTCGGAGTCTGGCAGTGGCAAAGAAGTTCCTTCCAAAGTGCTCGCGATTGAGCAGGATAATGTGGAAGAACTGGGCACATTGCAAAAGCTGATCGAGGACGATCAGGTGAAATCCACAACCGCCGCGAAAAAACTGGCTAAAAGTCATCTGACGGGTATTCAGGAGACCTTTACGATATCAGCACCGGATATCAATACGATTCGCGCCGGGGACGCAGTGTTGTTAAAAGGGCTGAAGCTAATCGTCATGTCGGTTAGCCGTGATCTGTCTGCCGGACCTGGAACGATGACGTTGGAACTGGGGACGGCTGAGCTGGTGAAAAGGAGGTATTACCTTGAATAAAGATGATCCGTATGGGCATTTTGCCGACGTCATGCGGGGTGCGATGAGTACACATTCTCGTCAGGCTGTGAGCGGGCTGGGCGCGGTATTGGGTACGATGACCTCGTCCGGCGTGAAGCTGGATGATTTCAAGCACGAAGTGCAGGACTATCTCGTGGCCGAGTTGCCGGGCACGCTTGGACTGCCGGAGCGCGAGGCTGCTGGCGCGATTTCGGGTATACCTGACGTGGCAAACGGCGGAACAACGGGCACGGGACGGTTTCTATTGCAAGAAGAGGAAGTGGAAGAAACGGTGTTGTCTCTTGGCAAAGGTCTGAAAGCCGGAGATCGCGTACTGGCGATGCGAGTGAATGGCGGTAACGACATTGTGGTGCTGTGTAAGGTGGTGAGTGCGCATGCCTAGTTTGTTCCCGGAAACGGGTGTGGTCTGGGGAGATGAGGAGGATCTGTCGGGGGCGGTTTCGGAAGAGGTACGCTTTGGACGGAGCTGGCGATTCGATTACGATGCAGGGGATTTTGTACTGACCCCAAGTGGTAAAGTCGCTGCGGCTGGTGGGCATGAAGCCTGGGTACAGTGGTGCATTAAGGCCGTGAAAACGCCAAGATACAGACATGTGATCTATTCCCGAAACTACGGTTCGGAGCTGGAGGATCTGGTGGGTCAGGGTGACAGCCGGGGTGTGATGGAAAGTGAGATTACCCGGATGGTGACGGAAACGTTGCTGGCTGATCCGCGCACGGAATCGGTAGACCAGTTCACGTTTGATTGGAATCGGGAGCAGTGCATGTTCTCGTGCCGGGTGGCGAGTGTGCAGGAAGAGATGTTTATTCTGGAAAGTGAGGTGATCTGACGGGATGGCTGAGATTCCGCGTTATTTGGAGGACCAGACGGAGGAACAGATTATGCAGCGTATGCTGGATCGTCTGCCCGCGGATCTGGATAAGTCGGAAGGATCGTTTCTGTGGGATGCGGAGGCTCCGGTTGCGTTTATGCTGTCTGAGGCTGCATTGTGGGCACAGGAGTTACTTCGGCGGGGGTTTGCAAGTACGGCTGCGAGCAGTGATCCGAATTTTCGTTCGGAAGAGCTGGATCTGCGGGCAGGAGAGCATGGCATTACGCGGCGGGCTGCGGTAGTTGCACAAGGTTCGGTTAGATTCGTGGGTACGCCGGGCAAGGTGATTCCTGCGGGAACGGTCGTGGCTACACTCGCGGATGAAGTATCTGCTGAAGCTTCGCTCGAATATGAAACGGTGGGGCGTTTGGAATTGGATGCAGAGGGCTCCGGGGTGGTAGGTGTGCGAGCGCTTGTTGCCGGAAAAGAGAGCAATGTGCCTGCGGGCACGGTAACTGTGCTGTCTACACCTGTAAGTGGCGTGACTTCTGTCACGAACGTTGATGTGATCAAAGGCGGTGCAGATATTGAGGCAGACACGGCGTTGCTGGAACGCTTTTATGCCAAAGTCCGCAATCAGGGGACCAGTGGCAACAAGTCGCAATATGTGCAATGGGCCAGTGAAGTACCAGGTGTAGGCGCAACGCGTGTCATTCCTTTATGGCAGGGGCCAGGCACGGTGGGATTGTATCTGTTAGACACGGACAAACGTGCTGCGGGTACCGATCTGGTGGCGGCTGTGCAGAAGTACGTTGACCCCACGCAGGATGGACAGGGTGAAGGCGTTGCACCGGCGGGGCCAGTAGTGTCTGTGATGTCGGCGGTGGAAGTGCCGATGAATATTCAGGTGAAACTGACTCTGGCAAGTGATGCGACACTCGCCGATGTACGAGCATTGATCGAACGCGGGGTGACCGCGTATCTGAAACAGTTGGCTTTTGCCGATCCACTCGTTCGTTACACTCGCATTGCTGCGATCCTGCTGGACATTCCGCCCATTATCGACTATTCGGAGCTTACCGTGAACGGTGTGAACGACCAGAATATTGAGATAACCGCGAGTCAGGTGGCGGTTCTGGGGACGGTGGATGTGCATGAGTAGTGTTGGGCAGATGGTGGACGAAGAAGTAGTTTTGGAGTGCGGAGACCAAGGAAGATTGGGAGAAGTACGCCGATCTGAGTTAGAGCTGGTGAGCGAGACGTTTCATGATGATGTGCAAGGAAGGGAGGGGACAGGGCATGAGTGCTCCTTCTATTGTAGATGTTGGACTGACGAGTGAGAAAGGGCGGGAGCTGTTCTCGTATTTGCCAAGGTATTACGAGACTTCGCGTGTCATGCAGGCCGATATGCAGGCCAAAGGCAGTGAAATGGATCTGCTGTACAAGGCGCTGGATGAGACGCTGGAGCAGTTTTTTGTCCGCACGGCGACGTGGGGGCTGGACTTCTGGGAAGAAGAGCTTGGCATTGAGACGGATCGTCTCAAACCTGTGGAACAGAGGCGTGCCGTAGTGGAGTCGAAGCTGCGTGGTGCCGGGAAGTTCTCTGGCAGGTTGGTTTCGAATGTGGCTGAGGCATATGCCGGGGGCAAGGTGGATGTAACTTTTCAGCCGGGAGCATGGAGTTTTACGGTGAGCTTTGTGGATACGATGGGTATCCCGCCCAATATCGACGATCTCAAACGTGCGATTGAAGAGTTGAAACCGGCCCATATGGCCGTGGAATATGAGTATCGTTATCTGATCTGGGACGATCTGGACGACAAACAGATGACTTGGGATGAACTGGACACCGCGTCCTTGACGTGGAATGAACTGGAGGTGTGGGCGTAATGCCACAAGAAACCGATCGATTGAAATTACCTCTTCCTTTGGGGAACGAAAGAGTGACCCGGGATAGTATTAGTATGATTTTCGAAAAGATTGATGCTGGTGTTGCAACGCAAGAGGATTTGGATGCGCTCCGTGAAGCGGTGAGTCATATGGATATTCCTGATGCGTCGTTGACGCAAAAAGGGAAGGTGCAGTTGTCAAGCAAGACGGACGGTACGTCCGAGACGGTGGCTGCGACGGAAAAGGCAGTGAAAGCGGCTGTGGACAGTGCCATTCCAAGACTGATTCCAGATACTCGTGGAGTAGCTACAAAGCCGAGCGATTATCGTAAAAACATCGCATACTCATTTAAATCAGGCTCAATGATTGGCTTACCCGCCGAACTCTATGTCGTATTACATGGATTAAAGGGCTGGAATGATGACAGCGGAGGTGTCACTCACGAATATGCTTCTGGCGGAACGACAGGAGGAATGTACCATCGTACTGGTACGACTGCTAACGATACCTGGGGGCCGTGGATGCAGATTGTTGATCAAGGTGCACCGTGGCAAAAGCGTAAGTTAACTGAAGATAATGGTCTTTCAATCAACGTCAGTAATGGGAATGCCAATAATTTAGTCGCTGCAGGGTTCTATGTTGGTGAGAATATTGCCCATGCACCAACAACCGCGAGTGGTGCATGGTGGTATATCGAAGTTCAGGCAATGTCTTCTGATAGTTGGGTTATTCAAAAAGCCTATGATTTATTTAGTGCAGGATCATTCAGAATGCGAATTAAAAGCAATGGAACTTGGACAGCATGGTCACAAGACCTTTTTCAATCTTTACTTGATGCTAAGAACAGGCACATTATTTCATCTGCTGCACCTTCTGGCGGAAACGATGGCGACATCTGGTATCAATACTCATGATAAAGGGGAGGAGAATAACGCATGGCTTTAGGCGCTAAGGTGGGTGGCACGTGGAAAATGCCCAATAGAGTGTCTGTCAAGGTTTCGGGGACTTGGCGGGGTGTCCAACAAATTTATGCGAGAGTCGGGGGAGTATGGCGTCCCATTTGGTCCACTGTACAGACTATGCGGAAAGGTTCCGTATGGGGCAGCAATTCATATGTGGCCAAACAATCGGACCATGTGGAATGTTACGCATACAACCCAAGCACAGGCGGCGGTGAGGCGGCCGTAGTGACAAGCACACCAGTGGATCTGACCAACGTAACTAACGTTGTATTTGATTTTGCATTGGAAGGTTCATCCCACATCCAATCAGATGGGATTTTCATAGCGTCAACGGACCAAATGGGAGGCGGCGGTACATATAACGCCCGAACATATCGGGGTTCACTGACGACAAGGACCACAATCAGCTTGAGTGTTTCCAACCTGTCCGGGTCCTACTATTTGCGGGCGCACGCTTCAAACAACAGCGGCGTAGCCACATGGAAATGCGTTCGCCTTTACCGGATCTTGCTGGATAACAAAGAGATTTGGAACGCCAGTGTGGGCGGTTCTTACTCTTAATAAGGAGGCATGATCATGTCTGATTATAATTATGTGCAATACCCAAGGAAACCGGTAACGCTGTGAGATTGATATCCGGTGCCCAAGACGGAGAAGTAAAGTCAGCGACGAGTTCACATACACGGGTATTAATTGTAGATGATGAAAACGGGGGTGGCGCCAATTACGTCTTTCATATGGCATGTGAACTTACATTTAAAGCCGTTAGTCTGGATATCGAATCTTGGTAGATAGGAAAAACTTAACTAATCTCAATCTCACCAATAAAAAGGAGGTGAACCATGACAACAAACCAATTAACCGACTCTATCGCTACAACACTCACGCAGCACTTTCCGAAAATCCCGATCCTCCCGCAAACGGGCACTAGTTCCACCCCGGGCATCTCCTACCGCCTGCTGTACGCCCAACTCACCCGGGAACGCAGCGATCGCTTCGTGCAATATCACGCCTATGAAATTCGCTGGCTAGGAGCAGACAATATCCCGGGTACCCTACCAGACCAGCTGTTCGAAGCATTGGAAACCATCGACGTGGAGGGCACTCCCTATCGTGCAACGGAAATGCGTTGGGAAACGGAAACCGATATGCCGCGAATGCTGGTGTACTATACCATGCGAACCACCAAAGTGTCGGAGTCCGCCGCTACCATGCGACAATTGGAACAGCGACCTACCGCACTTAAAGCTACGAGAGAATAACTATATAAGTTCAATGTAACGAAGGTTGTTCTGCAATTGGAGTGGCTAGTGTAATTTTTCTTTAAATGAACTTAAACAACCAAATGAGGGGATCAACATGAAAGGAATAGGAGGCGCATTGGCAATGTTTACGAAAAAAGAACCGGAACCTAAAAATCTGGAAGCTCAACAGAAAAACAACCAAAAATACAGCAAAGCACAGTTCGCCGAATCCCGGCAACTCAGCCGGATCGAGAAAGATATTTTGGCAGCAGTTCTGCTGGAACAACAAACATATACCTTACAAGAAGCACAGCAACACATCCAACAATTTATGAATGGGGAGGCACAATAATGGCTGGAGGAACATGGACTACACAAAACAAGGTACGCCCCGGCGTATATATGAATTTTGCATCAGAGGGCACATTGCCGGGTACGGTAGGAGAGCGAGGAACGGTGGCTTTGGCATTGCCATTGTCATGGGGACAAGCTGGCACCATCTTGACCGTACAAGCAGGTGAAGATGTACAAGCCAAATTGGGCTATGACTGGACAGCACCGCAATTACTACTGATCCGCGAGGCATTGAAACGGGCGCAGACCTTACTTCTTTACCGACTCAATGCTGGGACCAAAGCCAAGGCAACCTTGGACAAACTGACAGTGACAGCCCATCACGGTGGTGTACGTGGTAATGATCTGTCTGTTGTAATCTCCGCAAATATCAATGAACCAGAACAATTGGATGTCTCCACTTTGCTTGCTGGTAAAGAAGTGGACAAACAAACCGCGTCTACCATCGAAGCTTTGGAATCCAACGCATACGTCACATTTACTGGTGAAGGTGCACTCACAGCTACAGCTTCACTTCCACTAACAGGTGGATTGGATGGTACAGCAACCAACCAAGAGCATGCCGATTTTCTGACCAAGCTAGAGGTGCTGGATTTTAACACGGTCGGTCTAGTCTCAGACGATGCCACACTCAAGTCAGTCTACACAGCTTACATCAAGCGTTTGCGTGATACCGAGGGCAAGAAAGTGCAACTCGTTCTGTCCGATTATCCTGCTGCAGATCATGAAGGCATTATCAGTATCAAAAATGGTGTTGTGCTCGCAGATGGTACGGTCCTGTCACCAAAACAAACCGTAGCATGGACTGCCGGTGCAACAGCGGGTGCTAACCTGAATGAATCCCTGACGTTCCGTGCGTATGATGATGCCGTGGATGTGAATGGCAGATTGACACATAGCGAGACAGAAGTAGCATTGCGTAATGGCGAGTTTGTCTTTACCGCGAGCAGCAACCGTGCAGTGGTGGAGCAGGATGTGAATACATTCCGTTCCATTACACCGGATAAGGCACGTCATTTTGCCAAAAACCGTGTAGTCCGTGTACTTGATGGTATCGCTAACGATATGAAACGGATTTTTGAGTCCTATTACATCGGAAAAGTGAACAACAACGAAGATGGGCGCAGCCTGTTCCGTTCCCAATGTGTCACTTACCTGAAGCAGCTTCAGGATATTGGGGCGATTCAAAATTTTGATTCCAAAACAGATATTACTGTTGCTCCGGGCAATGAAACCGACAGCATTCTGATCGAGATTCAGGTCCAACCTGTGGATTCCGTTGAAAAAGTATATATGAAAGTGAAGGTGGTTTAAGATGGCATTTTTGAAAGCAAGCGACACAATCTCCGGCCAGGAAGGCCGCGCATACGCAACGATTAACGGACAGACGGAAGAAATGTTCTATGTGAAGACGCTGGAAGCAACAGTGGAGAAACAAAAAGCAGAGGTCAAAACCTTGGGCCGTCGCGGTGTACAGCACAAAGCAACCGGTTGGTCCGGTTCGGGTTCCATGACAATCTTTTATACCACTTCACGTTTCCGCGAGCTGATGCTCCAGTACATGCAGAATGGTGTGGACACGTACTTCGACATTGAAGTGACCAACGAAGATCCTTCGTCCACGATTGGTAAACAGACGGTAACCCTCAAAGGTGTCAATCTCGACAGTGTGATCATGGCATCCCTGGATACCGAGGCGGAGGCGTTGGAGGAAGAAGTGAGCTTTACCTTTGAAGATGTCGATATGCCTGTATCGTTCAATTTACCGAAGTAATGTAGCGTAGAAAGCATAATGATTTGAGATTTATAAAGAGTATAAATTTACAGCGGGTTTGTAAAAGAAACCTGTTCAACTTGCCTGTGTTATGGGCTATTTGGCGTGCCAAAATACTGTTCTTCGCCGCTTCGTGCGGCGGGGGACCTAACTTTAGAGGAGGAACAATACATGAGTGGATTGAGTATGTTTTTTGCCCAAAATGCAGCAACAGATACAACGGAGGAGTTTACCGTATCCCCCCGATTTAAAGATGAGAAAGGCGAGCCGGTTGCTTGGAAACTGCGTAGCATGACCGAGGACGAAAATCAGGAATGCCGCAAGGCAGCTACTCGCAAAATCAAGGGCAAGAACGGTGTCTACACACCCGACATCGATGCGAATGATTACATGGCTCGCCTGATGAGCGCAAGTGTCGTGTACCCCGATCTGAAAAACGCAGAACTCCAGCGTTCATATGGCGTGATGGGGGCGGAATCGCTTTTGCGGAAAATGCTGCTGCCTGGGGAATTTGCTTCGCTCGGTGAACAAGTTCAGAAGCTGAACGGCTTCAATCAGGATATGAACGAACTGGTGGATGACGTAAAAAACTAATTAAAGAGGGCGATTCCGAAGCCAATCTGGCTTATTACGCTCTCCACGAATTAAACATTTTGCCGCATGAATTAATGGCTTTCTCCATGCGAGAACGAGCAGCGATCTATGCGATGATCTCCATCCGGGTGGAGGAAGAGAAGAAAGAACGGTCCAAAAATCGCGCCCGGAAGAAATAAAAAGGAAAGGAGGGAGAAATAGATGTCCGATACAAGTATCGATGTAATTAATCCTCCGTCCATGAATACCCTGATCAATAATCTAAATCTGGTTCAAGTAAGAACAACCGAGATCCTTAATAATTTCAACCAGATTAACCGGATTAATCTGAACCAATTCAACCAGACGAATATATCCAACCATTTTAATGAAGTAAATCAACAACTGAATGTAACGATTAATCTGATGGAAAAGTTGGAGGATACGGCTGATGATACAAGCAATGCTTTGGGTGATAATCTGAGCAAACTCTCCAAGTGGGTGCAAATGGTAAAGTCCGCTGGAAGTGTTGTGTTAAAAGCTGCTGCTGAACAAGAAGACTTCAAATATCGTTACATGGTTGCCGCAGAAGATCCGGTACTCGGGGAAAGCATCTATAATAAGTATCGAGATCAAGCCTCCAAGAGTGGTCAGGATGTTAATGATTCGCTTAAATCTTCTCTAGGCTTCTTGCCGTTGGCACAAAATACAGGGCAGGTAGATCAGTTAAATGAAATGACTCAAAGATTGAGTATGTTATCACCGGATAATAAAAGTCTGTCAGATGCATCCAAGGCTATTGTTAGTGCCATGAATGGAAAGAATACTGATTTGGCGAGTCAATTCAACATACCGGAAAGTGCATTGACCGGGGCTGGATTGGGTGAATTTATACAGACTAAAGACCTTGACGGTTTTATACAAGGTTTGCAGACGGTTCTTGAAATGCAAGGTTACACACAAGAAGCCTTTGATACGATGCTGGATTCTCCATTGCAAAAATGGACGGCTCTCGTGAATCAGTTCAATGGAATACTATCTGAAATCGGGACAAGAGCTTTGGAAGTTTTATCTCCTGTACTTGACCGATTAAACGAAGCCATAAGCTCAGGTCAGTTCAGTGTTTTCATCGAATGGATTGGTGGGGCCTTCGCAATTATTGCTCAAGTGGTGGCATTTATCGTGGATGGGTTCATCAATTTTGCTACAGTTGTGCAAGAAAATTGGGCTATCATCGGACCTATATTAACAGCCATTGCTTTAGTGCTCCTAGCCAATATAATTATTACGCTCGGAGTTGTAATCGCGCAGGTTTATTTACTGGCAGCGGCATGGTTGGTAGCTAACTGGCCTATCTTGCTTGTAATTGTTGCCATTGCAGGACTCATCTTTATTTTGCAATTATGTGGAGTTACAGCTGGGGATATGGTGGGAGCGATTATAGGTTATTTTTATATGGTTTACGAGCATATGAAATCAATTTTTGCATCCATTCTGAATTATTTCATGTCTTGGGCTGAATTTGTCATCAATGTATTCAGAGATCCAGCATATGCATTCCAAAAGTTGTTTGTTGACATGGGACTCATTGTACTCCAAATTCTGTTCAACATTACAAAGGGAATTGAGGATTTCGCAGGTGGTTTCAAAGATCAGATCAACTGGATGATCGGTGGTATAAACAAATTAATACCCTATCTGAATAAAATTTTCGGTACCAATTGGGGCGGTATTAAACTAGTGGATGATGCTAACATTCATTCAATGAGTGGTAAGATACAGGGTTTAATGAGTGACCTTGAAGCGAGTGCTCCTGAGAGCCAAAAGGACGTTGTTAGTCTGTGGAGAATGGATGCTTCTGCGGATTATAAGGATGCATTTGATAAGGGATTTGGCCAGGGGAATGATTTGATGGATACCACCAAAGGCCTATTTCCCAACGGCTCTGATAAATTACCCGGGAAATTCGGCGGTTCAACTCCCAAAACACCTCCCATACCATCGATGCCAACTGCACCTGCTCCCACCGTTGTTCCCAATAGCAACATGAGTAACATCAACAAAATCAACAATATCGGACAGGTGGACAAGATCGGTGACGTGGATGGAACAGTCGATGTAACCAGCGAGGACTTGAAATTGATGCGTGAGCTTGCAGAGATGCAGGCGATTCAGCGATTTGTCAGCCTTACTCCAACCGTTCAGGTCACCACAGGGGATATCAACAGCGGACATGACGTGGACAGCATCATCAGCAAAATCACCGATGGACTGAACAGTCAGATCGTCTCCAGTGCTCAGGGGGTGTATGGATAAGTGGAATATTATATTCAACTAAGCTTCAATAATCGCTCCGAATACATGTTTTTCCCGGTCACACCAGAGAGCATTGAGTTTTCGGATTCGGGAGACGGCAGTACGTTTAACGTTAGCGCTTTGGGTGAAATTAACGTGATCAAGTCGCCGAAGCTACGTGAAGTCAGTTTCAGCGGGATTTTTCCGGCAGACTACAGCCCGTATCATCTGAACTACGATGCAAGACATCCGGCAATTCAGAAGCAGTTTTACCGTGATCCCTATGAATATGTGAAAAAGATCATCCGTTGGATGCAGACGGGTAGACCCGTCAGACTGTTCTTTTCCAGTGCAAGGTACACCATTAATATGGCGGTTTCCATTGAGAGCTTCGACTGGAAGGAGACAGCGGGTACGGTGGGCGATATCCAGTATGATATCAAGCTGAAGCAGTTCATTTTTTATGCCGCCAAAAAAGTAGTGCCACTCAAGGACAGCAAGGATACGGCTGCTTCGAAAACAAAAACCAAAGCCTCCCGGCCCAATGAAAAAATCCAGCCCAAGACCGTCACACTCAAAGCCGGAGACTCCTTGTGGTCTGTAGCCAAAGCCCATTTGGGAGATGGATCTCGCTGGAAAGAGCTGCAAAAGCTGAATAGCATCAAAGATGCACAACTGAAGAAGCTGCCGATTGGACTTGTGATCAAGCTTCCGTGAAAGGAGAGGGAATATGCAAGAGCAGATCAGGCTGGATGATAAGCTGGCAAACATGAAGGAACGGTTATTGCTGGATGACAAGCAGGGCAACATCTGGGACATTAGCGAAATTGCCGGTGACATTACGTACAAAACCTCCCGTATCGGCAAGCCTTCCTCTCTGGAATTCACGTTGATCAAGGGCAGTCTGTACCAGAATAAGAAATTCACATATGAGAATGGATATGTCGTGAAATATATCAGCAACGAGGTAGGCATATTTTACGGATATATCTTCTCGGTGGATAGCGGTAAGGACGAAAGTGTCAAAATCAAGGCCTACGACCAGACTCGTTATCTAACCGCGAATCAGACGTACAAGTTCGTTAATGCCACTGCTGCGGATGTAATTAAACGAATTTCAAAGGATTTCCTGTTGAAGACTGGTGATCTGATTCAGCCGAAATATGTTATTCCGCGTATGTTATTCGATAACAAAAAGCTGATTGACATGATCTGTGAGGCGTTGGATCGAACGCTGATCTATGGCGGTAAAAACTATATCTTCTACGATGATTTCGGCAAGCTTGTGCTTCGGGATGTGGAAGAGATGCCTTATGGTTTTGTCATTGGGGATAACAGTCTGCTTACGGATTACAGTTATACGCGGTCAATTGACGACCAGACATATAATAAGATCAAGCTATATCGGGATAACAAGGATACGGGAAAAAGAGAAACATTTGTTCATCAGGACTCAGGCAGCATCCGTCAATGGGGGCTGCTTTTTTTGTACCAGAAAGCGGATGACGGCCTGAATGAAGGTCAGATTGATGAAATGCTCAAGACCCTGATGACCCTCCGTAACCGCGAGACGCAGACGTTGAAAGTAGATGCACTTGGTGATTTCAAGGTGAGGGCAGGTAGTTTTGTCAACATCCAGATCGATGAACTCAAGATTAATCAATATTTTCTGGTAGACGAATGTACGCATAAGGTACAGGGCGGCGTGCACACGATGTCACTGGATTTGAAGGTGGTGTAACGATAAATGATGCTGGACGTGATTAAAAAGGCGGCGGTGGCCGCTGTAGATGCCAAGTCTCCCGTTCAGGTAATGTACGGAAGCGTGACAAACACCCAGCCTCTGGAGATCACCGTTGAACAACGGCTGGCATTGGCTGAACCTTTCTTGGTACTGCCGGAATCCGTAGTGAACAAAGCTTGGACCGTGGGTGACCATGCTTTGTTATTACGTGTTCAAGGTGGAGACAGCTTTGTTGTGCTGGATCGGCTGGTGAATCCATGATTCCACAGGGTGCGCATATTAGTGCAGAAGATCTGGAAGAAGCTGCTGTGCTTCCAAGTCTGACGTATGTATTTCAAGCTTCGGGACAACGAATTGGAAGGTTGCAATTGGAAGGAAAAGATGCGGTAAAACAGGCGGTGTATAAAGCGTTGTCCACACGCCGCTATGAGCATCTAATCTATTCTTCGGATTACGGCATGGAATGGTCCTGGGAAGGAATGGCCGGGAGATCCATGGTTGAATCTGAACTGGAACGCTGGATTCGCGAAGCGTTGCTTCCGGATGATCGCATTTCGGATGTAACCGAGTTCGATTTTGTCCACGAGGCCGATGGAGTGCGGGTGTCTTTTACCGTGGAAACAGATTTTGGCAGCTTCAGGGAGGAGACGGAGGTGAACATGGATGTATGAAGAGCAGACGTTTGAAGTTATTTTAAACCGAATGCTGGATAGGGTACCAGATGGTGTGGATAAACGTGAAGGCAGCATTATCTATGATGCGCTTGCGCCAGCGGCTGTGGAAATGGCTCAGATGTATATCGAGCTGGATGTGAACGCCAACCTGAAGTTTGCAGATACAGCTTCTGGAGAGTATCTGGATCGCGCGGTGGCTTGGTCTGGTATTAGTCGAAAAGCGGCCACGAAGGCACGTTGGGTTGGCAGTTTCCGGGATAACGAAGGGAAGCCTGTTGAGGTTCCATTGGAGAGTCGTTTTTCTACGGGGGATCGGGTGTATGTTGTTGTGGAACGCATCGCGGCAGGGCGATATGTGTTGGAATGTGAGGTTGCCGGAGCGGAAGGTAATGAATATACAGGGGCGTTGCTGCCCATCGATTATATAGCCGGACTGACGACAGCTGAATTGACACAGTTGCTGGTTCCTGGCGAAGACGAGGAAACGGATCAGGCCTTATATGATCGTTATCAGGACAAAGTTTCCCGTCCGGTCACGAGTGCGAACAAATATCAGTATGAGCTATGGGCACGGGAAAACTCCGGTGTGGGCAAAGCAAAAGCTTTTCCACTGTGGGATGGTCCGGGTACTGTCAAAGTGGCATTGCTGAATAACGAAATGCAAACACCTGCTGAGGCGGTCATTGCGGCGGTGCAGGAATATATCGATCCAACCCAGGATGGAATGGGCGAAGGTGCTGCTCCAATCGGACCTGTGGTTACGGTGGTGGGGGCGGAAGAGGTACCTATTGATGTGGAGGTGCAGGTCACGCTTGCTTCTGGTTCAACGTACGAGGGCGTGAAGACACTGATTGAAACGGGAGTTACGGCGTATCTGAAAGAACTGGCTTTTGCCGATCCGTTGGTTCGTTGGACACGTATTGCCAATGTGATTCTGGATATTCCACCCGTGATCGATTATAGCGATCTGCTGGTGAATGGTGGTATGTCCAATCTGGAGATCGCCCCCGGCGCAGTAGCTGTTCTTGGGACGGTGAAGGTGACATGAGTAAAGCAGAGGTGTTAATGACTCTTTTGCCCCCATTGTATGAAAATGTGCTTGAGATGCAGCTTCTTACAGAGTCCGAAGGTGTTGAGCTGGACAAGCTTACGTTAGGTTTGGAAAGTGTACTGGACCAATTCTACCCGGAGTCTGCGACCTGGGCATTGGAACGTTATGAGCGGGATTTGCAGATTCCTACCAATCAAGCCAAGCCGGATGACCAGCGGAGATCCGTAATCATTTCCAAAATGCGCGGAAGTGGTAAGGTTTCCGGTTCGATGCTCAAGAACGTGGCGCAGGCGTACGAAAGTGGCGGGATTGATGTATCCGTGTCACCTGAGGAATACTTGATCCGAATTCGCTTTATCGACACATGGGGCTTACCGCCCAATCTGGACGATCTGAAGGCCGCGATTGAGGATATAAAACCGGCACATATGACCGTGGACTACCGTCTACGGTATTTGACGATTGCGGAGGTTGAAAGCATGACGCGGGATGAGATTGAACAGACTCGGCAGGATAAATTTGCAGGAGGTGGAGCTTAAATGAATGAACCAAAAACACAAAATTTGGGGTTGAATAAGATTGATCGTTCCTCACCATCGACAACCTATTTTGATCTGGATAAGTATTTGGATCAGAACTGGGAGAAGGTTGATGAGGGTGTAGCGACTAAGCAAGATTTAGAGGAACTTCTTGAAGCGGTGGGTGAGATAGATGTTCCCGATGCGTCTTTGACGCAGAAGGGGAAGGTACAATTGTCTAGTAAGACGGACGGATTGTCCGAAACAGTGGCTGCGACGGAGAAGGCGGTAAGGGATGTTAGTATGGAGATAATATCAAATTATGTACGCCAACCAGGTTACGCTAGGACAACTGGTACGAGCTCAGCTTATGCGGCAAAGCTAATCCCTATTCCTGCAAATTTTGCTGATGGGTTTGGCATCACCATTGTACCACATGTAACAAATGGAGTTGCTCCTACGCTAAATGTGAATGGATTAGGTGCTATACCGCTAAAAAAACAAGATGGTACAGCATACTCTGCAGGTGATCTTTTGGCTGGGAAGCCTTACAGTTTTAGACGTGTAGGATCAGATTTTTTAGCAGTTAGTGGGGAACGGGAGGTGATAAAAGGATCAATTAAGTCTACAGCATTATTTACAGAGAACATATCTAAAGGTGAAATGGTCTCAATTGTTGATTACATGCGGTTTGTCGAGGTAACTGAAATCGCAGTTGGTTCGCATATTGAAATCAGTCAAGATGGTAGATTCTTGGTGGGGTATGGTGGTAATAGAGCAACAATTTATTTGATCAATTCCAATGGAACTCCAGCTTTTAAACAACTAATCTCCGTAGCTTCAGGTAGTGAGAGTATACTTTCCGTGTCGATATATGGTGATTTCATTGCGATAGGTACAAGTGCTAGTGGTTCTTTTCTTCGTATTTTTAAATGGGATGGAATATCATTTAATAGATTACCAGATCCGCAAATAAAACCATCAACTATCGTACATGGTGTGACGTTTTCTCCAGACGGAAAATTCCTAGTTGTCACTCAGCAGGCAACGTCATGGTTGGTGTATAGACGTAGCGGAGATACATTCACTAAACTTAACAATTTTACAGGAATACCCAGAGAATCTACAGATGTGCATGTTGCGTTTACCCCCGACGGCAAGTATGTATTTATGCCAACGGTGACGACAGCAGGAGTCTCTGTATTTAAAATTAGCGGAGAAATATTCACTAAACTATCAGCAACATTTGAACCGTTATCAATACAGCAGCGCGAAATGTGTATCACCCCCGACTCAAGGTATATTGTATTTTCAAGTCTTTCCCTTAAGAGTGGTCCGCTTGTTTGGAAAATTAATGGGGATGATACTTTCACTCCAACTGGCAAGGTTAAATACGCGAAGGGGCTGTCAGTACCTTCCGACATATACTACAGTGCTCACATGTCACCGGATGGAAAAATAATTGCCTTCACTGACTGGGGGGTAACGTTTAACAACTCGTACCTAATGAGTATTTTTGATGATGGTGCTTCTATCGTTTCATACATTAACATACCAGATATTCATGCACGTTACATTCATGATGTGAAATTTAGCCCTGATGGTAAATATATATATTTATTAGATGGTAATAGACGAACTATTGAACAATTTGATCGCATTAATACCAATAGTAAGGTATCGTTATTGAGAAGCGTCTCTGATATGAAAGGTGACGAAATGGGTATAGGGTATGCAGTTGAAGATGGTAAACAAAATGAAATAAAACAAATTATGAGACTGTTATAGCAATAGTGTAAACCTTTTAGTCATGGCTTTTGTTTACTTTCAAGGTGAAATTAAACATCCTACAATTCAAGAATTCTATTATAAAATAAGAGGAGGTGAAACCATGGAACGATGGGACAACCTATGGAAATGGGGAATCGCGCTTATGAGCAGCTCAGTAACCTACTTTTTCGGTGGCTGGTCAGGCGTGCTCGGTGTACTACTCGTGTTTGTCATCCTCGACTACCTAACCGGCATCGCGGCGGCGGGTATGAGTGGCAAGTTAGAAAGTAACGTAGGTATGTTCGGCATCGCACGAAAGGTATTTATATTTGCAATGGTATCGGTGGCTCATCTGGTGGACGGTGTTCTGGGAGACGGACATTTGTTCAGGGATGCGGTCGCCTTTTTTTATATCGCAAATGAGTTGTTGTCCATCATCGAAAACGGGGGAAAGTTGGGCGCACCTATTCCGCCAGTGATTCGGCAAGCTATTGAAGTGCTCAAGGGCAAAGGGGGAACCGGGGAACTTCCCGGTAACTTCTCCCCGAAGGGCAAAGATTCTTTCTCCAATCTAGAAACAGAGGATGTTGAACCTTCTGAAACTCAAGATAACGTTAAATAGTTTGAAATATTTTTAGTGTCTTCTTTACTATACCGTTGCTGAACATCGCAAGTGTAGTTTTTTTGAACTATATACATCTATACAGATTGAACTTAACATTTTCACACAATAACGGAGAGGACAGAAAAAACCTGAAAAAGCGAAGCTAAAAGCTTTCTGAAAGAAAGCTACTTCGTAAGCATAATCTCGCCTTTACCCCCGGATTTTCCCCTTTATAAAGAGAATCAAAAAATCCGGGGATAACAGCGATTGGAAGGTTATTCTGTCATCGGAGTGTCCGTGTGAACAAGGCTCAGTTCATTTCCAACACATTAGGGACACGCACACAAGCAACCCCTAATCCAACCGCATTAACTATAGGAGCATTTTGCATCAATCCAGAGAGTGACATCCAATCAGCAATGTATAGATCAGAATGCTCTAATCTGTCTATACTTGTACCCGGGAACGCTTGAATCGAATGATGTAAAATGCTGATACAAACGGCAATTTGCCGCATAAAGGGTGTGAGAAACATGCAAACGAGAAGTTCGGGCAACACACAGGGCATTGACGTCTCCCGATACCAGGGCAATATTGACTGGGCAAAGGTGAAGGCGAGTGGCATGACATTTGTGTTCATCAAGGCGACTGAGGGACAGACGTATACCGATCCGAATTATCAGAAAAACGTAACAGGCGCACTGGCGGCGGGTATGCTGGTCGGAACGTATCACTTCTTCCGCGCGACCTCTACCGATGTTGCCAAGGCAGAAGCGGCACATTATGCCAATACACTTAACAAAGTTGGAGGGGCCAAAGCGTTACAACTGCCACCCGTCATGGACTACGAGAACAATCCCGGCAACCTGAGCAAAGCGCAGATGAATACGGTTGCCAAAGCTTTTTTAACTGAATTACAACGTCTGACAGGTGTAAAACCGATCATATACACGGGCAATTCATTTGCCGGTAATTTTGACACATCACTCAGCTCATACGATCTGTGGATCGCGCGTTACAGCAACACCCGTGTACCGGACGACCAGCTGGCATGGAAGCGTTGGACGTTCTGGCAGTATACGGATTCGGGCAAGGTGAATGGTATTAGTGGCAACGTGGATATGAATGAATTCGAGGGAACAGCGGCACAGCTCAGAGCAAGATACGCAGCAGCCACTCCAAAACCACCGGAGCCATCCAATCCAACGAATCCAAGTCATCCGAATCCACCAACTGAACCACCGAAAGGGGGCGAACCGATGACAGCCGAAGAGAAAGCAACGTTTGATGCGCTCAAATCCCAGGTCGACAAACTACAGGCGCGTCAGCAAATGGAAGTTCCAGTATGGGCGAAGGCAGCTGTGGATGCAGCACTGGCATATGACACCAAAAATCCATTGTTCAGCATCGATAATGGGGCGAGTTATGATTTTTACCGTTTTATTACCGTGATGCATCGCAGAGGTTTGTTTAAAAAGTGAGCTGATTGTTAGCGAATTAAAATGTGGATTTTATCTGAATGTGGATTGAGTGGAGAAGGGACATGGGACGCTTTTTGTCGAACTGTGTTCCTTTTTTGTCTTTTGTGTAAGTAATATTAACGCATATAATAAAGTTAAAGACTTATGTCTGTAAATCTCTTGTCTAATTGATTAATGTGATGTAAAGTAAGTTACACGAAATTGTTTTTCACCACAGTTTATTTACACAATCCTCCTCATCATGACAAAACCATAACACATGAAGTTATTGTAATGTCTCCCTGTTGTACAATCCAACATCTCAAGATGACTCGTTCATACATTTTACACATCCAATCTGCAAGAGAAAGCCACCGATTTAAACAACTTACACGATTCATCAAACAACCTAGCCTTTGTTGAGTTTCTTTCATCCGTATTGCTAACGAACGATAACGATACCTAATCCGGTCTCCACACTCCATGCTCAACACGACACGCTCAAGGAACAGACTTTATTGCGTAGCCAGCAGCGTAGTATCCATATGCCCATCAGTATTTTTAATCTACCAACTTAAACTTGCTCTTACCAGTCCATACCCACTCGCTGTTGCTTATTGACCCAAGTTCAAATAAAACGCAACAAATTCATTCAATTTCATAGATTCATCTCACAAGATACGTTGTAGAACCTTTTTCTTTTTCTATAAAAGTAATCAAACGACGTCCTAAATCCATATGCACGATCTGATATTTACCTGTACTCCATACGTATCCCATGCTGTTTTTACATTTCATATACATGCCGTAATTTTCCCAGAACCTTAATACAGGTATCGCAGGCATCTAAAGCCTTTTATATGATACATAGCACCAAACCGATTGCCAACATTGGAGATCTTTCATGCCAGCATCACACACATTATGAGACAGGGAAGGGTGTTGTACGTATGCGAATGAGAAAAAAATGGATGTCCGGTGTTCTAACGATGGCTTTGAGTACCGTATTGGTGTTGTCTGGTTGCTCCAGTAACGAGAGTGGAGAGACTACGCCTGCCCCGGCAGAAGGAACTGACCCTCCAACCGAAACGGTAGCGCAGGATACGATGATTATGGGGCGTGGTGGGGATTCCGTAGCACTCGACCCGGCGATTGTAACCGATGGGGAGTCGCTGAAGATTGGGCATCAGGTGTTTGATTCATTGCTGGACTACAAGGAAGGCGGAACAGAAGTCATTCCTGGACTAGCAGAGAGCTGGGAGATTTCGGCGGATGGGCTCAAGTATGTGTTTAAGCTGAAGTCCGGTGTGAAATTCCATGATGGAACTGACTTCAACGCAGAGGCTGTTGTGTTCAACTTCAACCGCTGGGGTGATCCGGCGAGTGAATTTAAATTCGAGGGAGATTCCTTCGATTATTACGATTCCATGTTTGGTCCAGAGGACGGTCGTGTGATTAAGGAAGTGAAGGCGACGGACGAAACTACGGTGGAGTTCACATTGAACCAGCCACAAGCGCCTTTCCTGCAAAATATTGCGATGACGCCATTTGGCATTGCCAGCCCAACCGCGATTCAGGAGAAAAAAGAGAACTTTAAGAGCGAGCCTGTGGGCACCGGCCCATTTGTATTCAAAGAGTGGAAGCGTAACGACTCCATTACCCTGGAGAAAAACGCGGATTATTGGAAAGAAGGACTGCCAAAGCTGAACAAAGTAATCGTGCGTTCCATTCCGGATAATACCGCTCGCTTCAATGCCCTGCAAAACGGCGAGATTGATGTCATGGAAGACCTGAACCCGGACGATCTGTCCATTCTTGAGGGCAACAGCGAGTTACAGAAGATCGAGCGTCCACCGTTCAACGTGGCGTATATCGGCTTTAACTTTAAGAAGAAACCATTTGATAATGTCAAAGTCAGACAAGCCCTCAACCATGCGGTGAACAAGCAGGCCCTTATTGATGCGTTCTTTGCTGGACAAGCTGAGCCTGCCGTGAACCCGATGCCTCCAACGCTGTGGGGATACAACGATACCATTGAGGATTACCCATATGATCTGGAAAAAGCAAAAGCTTTACTGGCCGAAGCTGGCTTCCCTGACGGATTGCCTGATCCAGTAACCTTCTATGCAATGCCGGTATCCCGCCCGTATATGCCTGATGGCAAGAAGGTTGCGGAAGCGATCCAGGCCGATTTTGAGAAAATCGGAGTGACCGTCACCATCGAATCACCGGAGTGGGCAACGTATCTTGAAGATACAAAGGCCGGGGAGAAGGACGACATTTACATGCTCGGCTGGACAGGTGACAATGGTGACCCAGATAACTTCCTGTATACACTGCTGGATAAAGATGCCATTCCAAGCAACAACCGCAGTTATTATGTAAACGAAGAGTTGCATGTGTTGCTGACGGATGCGCAGAAAGAAACAGATCAGGAGAAACGTGCGGAGCTTTACAAACAAGCGCAGGCAATTATCAAGGAAGACGCACCGTGGATTCCTCTGGTACACACGACGCCAATTCTGGCGGGTAAAGCAAACCTGAAAGGTTTCGTTCCTTCTCCACTGGGCACCGAATCCTATGCCGGTGCTTATTTCGAGTAAGCTGTAAGCTGAACTTATCCATTTCAGGATAACTGCGATCTGAAGATGGCACTACAGTTCGGAGTGATTACGTTTTAATTCTTTCTATCAAAGCGCTGGTGAGACGAAATGCTTGGCAGAACCCACATCCGGACGTAACTATCCAAAGCATGCGTTTTTGCCGGCGCTTTTTATTTTGCACGATATGTCGAAGGCAGGTGAACAGGATTGAACAGCTATATTGTCAAACGTGTGCTTGTGTTGCTGCCCGTACTTCTGGGCATGACCCTGATTGTTTTTTCCATCATCCACGCCATTCCGGGTGACCCGGCCGAGACCATACTTGGGCAAAAGGCAACCGAACAATCCAAGCAGGCCCTTCGTGACCAGCTCGGTCTGGATAAACCCTGGTTCCAGCAATATTTCGCCTACTTGGGTGATTTGCTCAAAGGTGACCTGGGAACATCCATCCGCACCAAGGTGCCTATTGCCCAGGAAATTGTGCCTTATCTGACAGCAACCCTTGAATTAACGATGGCAAGTATGTTGTTTGCTGTCATTATTGGGGTGAATGCCGGTATTGTCAGTGCATGGAAGCACAACTCCTGGTTTGATTATTGCTGTATGGTCATTGCTCTAGTGGGTGTATCGATGCCGATTTTCTGGCTCGGTCTGATGGAACAATGGTTGTTCGCGAACAAGTTGCAGTGGCTGCCATCCATTGGACGCATGAATGCGCGTGATCCGGTGGAAGCCATTACGGGCTTGTATGTGCTGGATACGATGATTGCTGGACAATGGAATCAGTTGTGGACCGTAACGAAACATTTGATCCTGCCAAGTGTTGCGCTTGGTACGATCCCGATGGCCGTTATTGCCCGGATGACCCGTTCCAGCATGCTGGAAGTGATGAGTTCCGATTACATTCGTACAGCAAAGGCGAAGGGATTGGGTCCGTTTTTTGTCGTATATGGACATGCGCTCAAAAATGCGTTTATTCCCGTCCTCACGGTTATCGGCATCCAGACCGGATCGTTGCTCGGGGGTGCGGTGTTGACCGAAACGATCTTTGCTTGGCCGGGCGTGGGACGTTATATATATGAAGCGATTAGTTCGCGGGACTATCCGGTGATCCAGAGTGGCATTCTGATCGTGGCGTTCTTTTTCGTGGTGATTAACCTGATTGTGGACTTGCTCTACGCCGTGTTTGATCCTCGTATTAGTTATAAATAGGAACTCCATCAAGAACCAATCTGCAGAATCGAAGCTAAAAGCTTTCTAAAAGAAAGCTACATCGGAAGCATAGGCTGCGCATTTTATCCGGATTTTCACCTTTGAAAAGGTGATCAATATAATCTGGGGATAACAGCAATCAGAAGATGATACTACAATCGTAGTGCTTGAGTGTAATAGAACGCGTTGATCTTTTGTTATATTTATATTCAAGAAAGGAGACACCGCATGGCCAAATTATCGACCAATACCGGACCATCCATTGACGCTGCGTCGGCGAGCATATCCGGTCCATGGCGGGAAGCGTGGAGAACGTTTCGGAGAAATCGGCTTGCGCTTGCAGGTCTGATTATTATCGTATTTTTTATCCTGTTGGCCTTCCTCGCGCCATACATCGCACCTTACGATTACAAGGAACAGGTGCTGGTGGATCGGCTTCAGTCCCCTTCGGCAGAGCATTGGTTTGGTACCGATGATCTGGGGCGTGACGTGTTTTCCAGAGTGCTGCATGGGGCGCGTATTTCCTTGTGGGTGGGCTTTTTCTCCGTCATTGGTTCCATTATCGCGGGTACGTTGCTTGGTCTCATTGCCGGGTTTTATGGAAAATGGGCGGACATGCTCATCTCGCGTCTATTTGATATCTTGCTTGCCTTTCCGGGGATTTTGCTGGCCATCGCCATTGTGGCGATATTGGGCCCCTCGTTGCAAAATGCACTGCTCGCCATCGCCATCGTGAATATCCCGACCTACGGAAGGTTGGTGCGTTCACGGGTACTCAGCTTGAAACAGGAGGAATTCATTACGTCGGCACGGACACTTGGAGCGAGCAATGGGCGAATCTTGTTTCGCCACATTTTGCCCAATAGCCTTACTCCGCTGATCGTGCAAGGTACATTGGGAATTGGAACGGCGATCATCGAAGCTGCTGCACTCGGATTTCTAGGCATGGGTGCACAGCCACCCGACCCGGAATGGGGTAAAATGCTGTCGGACTCCCGTCAGTTTATACAAAAAGCACCGTGGACACTGATCTTCCCCGGCGTTTCCATTATGTTGACCGTTCTCGGCTTCAACCTAATGGGCGACGGCCTGCGCGACACCCTTGATCCGAAAATGGTGAAAAAGTAAAATTTTCAAATTCAAACTCTAACCCTAACCCTAACCATAACCGTAACCGTAACCGTAACCGTAACCGTAACCGTAACCGTAACCGTAACCGTAACCGTAACCGTAACCATAACTTGTAACCCACGCTCAAACTGCGACTTTGATTGAAACCCTAACTTTTTCTGTAACGCTGCATGCGTGCCAAAGCTAACATTAACACAAACCGTAAGCGCTAATTTTTATCGCAATCCTATTTGTAGCTGTAACCCCAACGTCTGCTTCAACTCTAACGAACCTGGGGAACCTTATTTTACGATTTTCAGCCAATTTCCCAGTCTAACGAACCTCAAACACGCAATTTTGCGAAAAACCTGTGGAAAGGCTCGTATAGTTGGCTAAAGGCAAGAAATAGTGTGTCTACGATTCGTTAGCTTACGAAAACCTCCCCAAAGGCCAATTAACGCCTCTGAGATTCGTTAGCGCGTGACTGTCATACTGCTCAAGACATTCAAGCAACCACAATACCAACATACCTACCAAAATACCCATACAATATACGTCAGTCTCAACACAGTAAGGCCGAGGATACTCCAAGGTACATTAGATGGATATGTTTTAACGCTATCTACTACAGCAACAGACACATCACAATCTTTGACCATGCCGGTTCGAACTTTGGTTCGAGGCGGCTTTTGTTTTACCTGCGAAATTACGTTAAAATGATTGGTGATGTGCAAATGTTAAAGAGTTATTCGATCTTTTAGTTAAAATAACCGCCTACGTATTGACACCCAATTTTCCCATATGTTATATAAAAGGAAGGGTTTAGCACTCCGATCATCAGAGTGCTAACAGATGATGTTTTTACTATAAGCTTACATATGGAATGATTCTGTTTTTGAAAATAGATATTGAACCTGAGTAGAACATGCGAAGCCAAGGTATGCAACAGACTTGAAGCTGCATTCCACGTCTAAGAAATATCACTTCATTGATATTCTCTATCCTAAAAAATCAGTCGCTGATCAAATGCAAAAGTAGTTCAGGGGACGAAATCGATTTGGAGGAAGCAGAGTGTTCGCCTTTATCACCGGATTTCTCCCTTTTAAAAAGGAAATCAAAGAAATACGGGGATAACAGCGATCCGAAAAACGATTCGTAACCGGAACGGCTACATTGCAGAACGTCGTGCACTTATTTTTACAGTGAGCCAGTTAGAAGTGAAGCACAATATCTGTGGACTAGAGCGATCAAAGGTTTTTGAGTCTACTAATGGCCGCAGGATTATCTCAGTTACTTTCTATTTTCAATCAAATCATTCGATATCCCAATTTGAAAGGAGTCCAACCACTCATGGCTAAAAAAGAATTCCAGGCAGAATCCAAACGTTTGCTGGATATGATGATCAACTCCATTTACACCCAAAGAGAAATCTTTTTGAGAGAATTGATCTCCAACTCCAGTGACGCCATTGATAAAATTTATTACAGAGCACTTACGGACGATTCGCTCGTTTTCAACAAAGAGGACTACTTCATCAAGCTCACGATTGACAAAGAAAACCGCACGCTCACACTGACAGATACCGGAATCGGGATGACGCAGGAAGAGCTGGAGAACAACCTGGGGGTTATCGCGAAGAGTGGTTCCCTGGCGTTCAAGAAGGAAAATGAAGCAAAAGACGGCCACAACATCATCGGACAATTCGGGGTTGGTTTCTACTCGGCATTTATGGTGGCGGACAAGCTGACCGTAACGAGTAAAACGCTGGGCAGCGACGAGGCTTGGAAATGGGAGTCCGAAGGCGCGGATGGTTACACGATCACACCAGCTGAGAAAGATTCCGTAGGTACAGAGATCGTCCTGACGATCAAAGAAAATACTGAAGAAGATTCATATGACGAATTTTTGGAAGAGTACCGCCTGAGATCCATCATCAAGAAATACTCCGACTTCATTCGCTACCCGATCAAGATGGATGTAACGGGTCAACGTCCGAAAGAGGGCACGGAGAACGAGTTCGAGGAATACCAAGAAGAACAAACCGTGAACAGCATGGTGCCGATCTGGCGTAAAAATAAAAGCGAACTGACCGAAGAAGACTACAATAACTTCTATATGGAAAAACGCTACGGTTTTGACAAACCGCTCAAACACCTGCATATCAGCGCAGATGGCGCTGTGGTATATAATGCAATCCTGTTTATCCCGGAGAACACGCCGTTTGACTACTATACCAAAGAGTATGAAAAAGGCCTTGAACTATACTCCAACGGTGTATTGATCATGGATAAATGCGGGGATCTGTTGCCAGATTACTTTGGATTTGTTAAAGGTATGGTGGATTCCGAAGATCTGTCCCTGAACATCTCTCGTGAGATGTTGCAACATGACCGTCAGCTTAGCCTGATTGCGAAGAACATTAAGAACAAAATCAAGAGCCAACTGCAAAGCCTGCTGAAGGACGAGCGTGAGAACTATGAGAAGTTCTATCAATCGTTTGGCCGTCAATTGAAATATGGCGTTTACAGCGACTATGGTGTGAACAAGGATACTTTGCAGGATCTGCTGTTGTTCACGTCTTCCAAAGAGAGCAAACTCGTGAGCCTGGACGAATACGTCTCCAGAATGCCGGAAGATCAGAAGTACATCTACTATGCATCTGGTGAGTCCATTAGCCGTATTGAGAAGCTGCCGCAGATCGAGGGTGTTCTTGAAAAAGGGTACGAAGTATTGTACTTTACCGATGACATCGACGAGTTTGCAATCAAGATGATCACGAACTACAAGGAGAAAGAATTCAAATCCATCTCCAGTGGTGACCTGGGTATCGAAGATAGCGCGGACAAAGAAGAAACGGACGCTCAGGACAACGACAACAAAGAGTTGTTTGAAGCAATGCAAGCTCAATTGGCGGGTAAAGTCAAAGCGGTTAAAGCTTCCAAACGCCTCAGAAGCCACCCGGTATGTTTGTCCACTGAAGGTGAGCTGACGATTGAGATGGAGAAAATCCTGAAAGCTATGCCGAATAGCGAAAACGTACAAGCCGACAAAGTGCTGGAAATCAACGTGAATCACGATGTATTCAAATCGTTGAAAGACGCTTTCGCACAGGATCAGGAAAAGCTGAACCTCTACACTAGCCTCCTGTACCACCAAGCATTGTTAATCGAAGGATTGCCAATTCAAGATCCAGTAGAATTCACCAACGATATCTGTAAGGTTATGGTGTGAAAATCCTTCGTACAAGGGTGCGATAATATCCTTGATGCAAAAGTTCATGTAGCTCCAAGAGTAGACTGCGTGAACATTAAGTTTAGTAGCTAAATCGAAACACTGCATCCACCATATTCATCCGACAGGGCATTTCCGTCCTGTCGGTTTTTGTTTTTTACCCATAACGGGGAGGGTGCAGGGGAGGCATACTATCATTGAAACAAAAGATGATATTTTCTAAATTGAACTTGATTTTCACTCGATTTTAGCGAGATAACTGGTGAATACGATTTTTGTATTTAAAGGACAGCAAAAGTAGTGAAGGGGACGGAATCGATTCTGAAGAAGCGAAGCGTTCGCCTTTATCTCCGGGTTTTTCCCTTAATAAAGGGAATTCAGAAAACCTGGAGACAACAGCGATCAGAAGAACGATCCGTAACCGGAACGGCCACCTGGTGGCACAGTAAATACTTATGGTTGTTATGCTATGGAGCGAGCATATGTGAATAATGAGTTCAATATGAATCATTATCATTTAGATGCACGGATGATAGTCTGGCAGGGTATAATAAGAGAAGATGACTGTTCATTACAAGTTGATGTAAGAAGAGATGACAATCACAGACAGGTTTTACTTTTCGAAACCACAGATGTTGTGTATAATCACTCAAAATAGAGACAGTCGGCTAGGAGTGATCCCCATGCAATGGAACGATCTGAGAGAACATAGACAATATCCTGAATTAACCAAATTGGATGGATCTCGTGCAGCGTATGAACGGGACTATTCGAGACTCATTCATTCACCGACCTTCCGTCGGTTACAGGGCAAATCGCAGGTGTTTGGCGCAGGAACGGGTGATTATTATCGTACTCGCTTGACCCATTCCCTAGAGGTGGCACAGATTGCACGAGAGGCTGCCCGAAGTCTGATTCGCCGTTTTCCCGAGGTAGACTGGGACCGCGCGGACAACCCCGGCCTTATTATTGATTCAGAAGTGGTGGAGTGCGCTGCAATTGCACATGACTTCGGTCACCCGCCGTTTGGACATAAAGGTGAAGAAGTATTGGATGGTATTCTGGATGACCTCATCAACACCGAGGCTAAGAAAATCATGAAAAAAAGCCGCAACGCCAAAGTTCCCAAGGTCGAGTCTGAAGTACGTGCTGAGTTAAAACGGAAATACGAGCATTTTGAAGGCAATGCGCACAACTTCCGTCTCATTATGCACTTGGAGAAACGTGAAGATATCGACGGACTGAATCTGTCTGATGCGGTATTACTAGGAATCAACAAGTATCCGTACCCTGGGACAGAGAGCAAAAAAGGCATGTATCATCATGAGTGGCAATATATTCGGGAGATCCGTGATCGCTGGAACGTGCCGGCAGGCAAGAAGACGCTGGAAGCACAGTTGATGGACCTTTGCGACGATATTGCGTACTCCTCACATGACCTGGAGGATGGCATCAAAGCAGGCAAAATTGAAGTACATGAGCATTTCCTGCAAGATCCGCATGTGAATCGACTGATTGTGGATAAAATTACAACGCTGGAGGATCTGTTCTGGAACGGATGGACCCGAGAAGCGATTGGGCAAAAGGTAGAAGAGGTCCTCGCTTCGTTCCTGCGCATCTGGAATGAAAAGATGCCGTTCTGCGAACATGATTACTCGCGTACCCGTCGTGAGGTGAAAGCCTATTGGGTGAGCTTTTTTGTAGGCAGCCTGGGCGTTATTGATGACGGTGACTGGAAGAAGGTAACTTTTGTCCGTGAAGGGGCTGAAGACCTCGATATGCTGCGTACGGTGAGTGTGCTCAAGAGTTTTGCCTGGGTAACCATGATTCGTGATCTACGTGTACAGCGTCTACAGAAGCGCAGTGAGTGGATGATTAAGCGATTATGGGATGCATTCCTCGATCCGGAAACGTCCAAATCCATTATTCCATCCGACTGGCTGCAGCGGTATGAGAAGGATCAAGCCAAAGCCCAGCCGATCTGGACTTGGGAACACATGGTGATCGATTATATCGCAGGAATGACGGATGCATTTGCCGAGAAAATATATAATGAACTCTACGGTCTGAAGGTGGGTTCGATCTACGATTTGGATTAAAATAAACCGATATAAAGGGAGATGAGACGCGTGGCTAAGCGAATGAGTGAGACGTTCAGTCTGGGCGTACTTGACCTTGTTCCAAGGTTAAACGATGCCACAGCGGAACAGGCGCTTCAACAATCGGTGACACTTGCGCAACATGCCGAGGCTTGGGGATACGCCCGATACTGGACGTCAGAGCATCATGATATGGCTGAACTGGCATCGGCCTCTCCCGAAGTACTGTTATCGCACATCGGAGCAAGGACAACAACAATCCAACTTGGCTCTGGTGCGGTCTTGTTGCCGCATTATAGCCCGCTCAAGGTTGCGGAGTCGTTCCGCCTGCTGGCTGCGCTCTATCCGGGGCGCATTGAGCTTGGGCTCGGACGTGCTCCGGGCGGTGGACCTCATGCCACGATGGCACTCAGTGGCAATTACTTGCAGCATGTGTCCAAGCTGCCTGAATCACTCGCAGCACTCACAGAACTGCTCGAAGACCGCTATATGTACGAGGATCATTCCGTGACAGCTCGTCCGATTCCCGAGCTCCCGTTATCACTCTGGATGTTGGGAACTAACGTGAAGAGTGCAGAGTTTGCGGCACGGTTTGGCATGGGATATGTCTTTGGTCAATTCATGAGTGATGCCGATGGTACAGAGGCTGTAAGGCGATACCGAGAAGGATTTATGCCTAGTGCAACGATGAAGGAACCTGAGGTTATGGTGGCAGTCAGCGTATTGTGTGCCGAGTCAGAGACGGATGCTATGGCCTGGAGTCGTGACATGGCGGAGAGGCGCAAGCTAGATGGAAAAGAACGTTCAACCGAGTCGAATTCAAGTGGTATCGCGGTCTCTAACACGAATGATGAAGCCGTTAGTGATCAAAATGAATCGGTGCGGCACTATGCAGGTACAGCTGAGCAGGTATGGGCGCGATTGCAACAGGTGAGTCGCAGGCTGGATACGGAGAGGTTGCTTCTGGTTACGGCAGGACCAGATTATAAGCGCAGGTTGGATTCATATCGATTGCTGGCTGAGCATAAGACGGCAATACTGAACTAGGCTGATCATTTTATGATGTTAGCCGTTGAAATCCGAACAAACCGAAGAGCTGCAGATCGGGACTTTACCGTATGCTGCAGCTCTTCGGTTTGGACTTTGTCAAGATTCAACAATTTTTTACAAAACCAAGCATCTAAATGACAAAATAATGTTATAATACGTTACGTCTATTTTCCTATCGATATAATATAGAGAAGTTCTTTTGACAAGAGGTCAAAAGAAGGGGAAAACAATGACATAAGCACCTGAATTCGGGATGACCGAAGAGGTCAAGGGGGAAATCATATGTTCAGCAGATTCAAGATCAAGAGTATCGGTCTGCGTATCAGCATCGCGTTCTACTTGTTAATCCTCTGTTTAATTATTTTGAGTGTCACGATTGTCACCCGGATGAATTCAATTGAAACCAACACTAATGAAATTACGAACAATTGGATGCCATCAATCCAGCAAATTAACCGGTTAAATTATACCACAGAACATGTTCTGTCACTAAGTTATCGTCACTTTGACGCGGATGAAACAGACAAGGCATTTTTGTCAGAAGAGCGTACCAAGTATATTCGTGAAACGACGCAGGCGATTAAAATCTATGATCAGCAGGAGAAGTCTGCGGAAGAGCTCGAACACTGGAATGCGTTCAAGAACAAATGGGAAGCGTATCTCAAGATTAATACGCAATCGATCAAGCTGAGTGATGAGGGTCAGACACAGCTGGCGAAGGAAGTAGCTGATAAAGGTGCTGATTCCTTTGACACCATGCAAGTCGATCTTGATTATCTCGTGGAATACAATCAGGAACAGTCGAATCTTGCGGCGGCCCAAACGATCAGATCGGTACAGGATGGTAGATTAATCATCATTATCGGTGTTCTTGTCATGATTGCCATTACAGCGATCAGCATTCCGATTATTCGTTCACAGGTCGTGAAACCACTGCTACGTGTCATTAGTGCGGTGAAACTGATTGCAGAAGGCCAATTGAATGTTCAGGACATACATACCAAACATGAGGATGAAGTTGGTGTTCTGGCCAAAGCGGTGAATGACATGAAAGGTAACCTGACTTCCATGGTTCTGAGCGTCAGACGAATTGCGGAAGCTGTTAATCTACAAAGTGGGGAACTGGCAATATCCTCAGAAGAGGTTAAGATTGGTAGTCGACAGATTGCTGTGACAATGGAAGAGTCAGCCAAGGCCGCAGAGAGCCAGGCAGAGACAGCCGTGGAATCAGCCCGTACGGTTGAAGTGTTGAATGATCACATTCAGAGTCATACGGAACAAGGCAGCCAGCTGCGCGTCATGTCGGATCGTGTACTGGAACAAGGGTTGAATGGTCGCAAGGTGATGGAACAGTCGGTGCAGCAGATGCAACAGATTTCCGGCTCGGTCTCGGCTTCCATGGACAAAATGGAACGGTTGAATCGTAAAAATGAAGATATTTCCAAGCTGGTTCAAGTCATTCATGACATTGCACGCCAAACCAATCTGCTGGCATTAAATGCCTCCATTGAGGCAGCGCGTGCGGGAGAGAGTGGACGCGGATTCGCCGTAGTGGCATCAGAAGTGAGGAAGTTATCTGAGGCTGTGCAGACTTCGGTTGAAGAGATCACGGCGATTACCGAGGATATTCAGCAGGAGTCACAAGGGGTGGTTGCGGAATTACGTACGAACGTTCAGGAGACCGAACTGGGTCAGGAACATGTGCTTACTTCAGGTCAACTCTTCCGTACAATTAATGAATCGGTGGAAGGCATGGTTGGTGTCATCGGCACTATGACAGATGGTCTCGCAGGCATGCAGGAAGCAAGCGGACGAATGAATGATTTCAGTCAGCAGATTTCCGCTGTTTCGGAACAATCGGCAGCGAGTGTGGAAGAAGTTTCTGCATCGGCGGAAGAGCAAGTAAGTTCCATGGAAACGATTAGCGGCAACATTCAAAGTCTGAAAGAATTATCGGAAGATTTGCTTACATCCATTGAAAAATTAAAAATATAACCTTGTTCTTATAATAGAAGAAGCTGGAATCACGCTGGCGGCTAATGGTGAGAAATCAGTATGATATATGAGCTGTTGGCCTATAACGTTTACTGGCAAGAATGATTGGATTTCCAAAGTTATAATCTCAAAATAAAGTAAGGCGTTCCTCAACATGGGAACACCTTACTTTTTTTTTCTGTCCAAATAGATACGTGCAAGGGAATGGATAGTTGTCTAGGAGCCTAACATTGTATACAATGACTACCTGAAGCAAACGTAAGAGTCGTATTTGATATGTCTTCAATGAGCTTACTATTTATATAGAAGAAACATGATTAATGAAGGAAGGAGAGGGGGATTTTGCCTGATGAAATACTTGGTATGTACGCTACTTCTGGGAAACACCTCTACACCTTTGCTTGCCACGAGAACGAGCAAGAATTATGCATGATGGAGCTGAATACGCTGCTTGAACCGAGTTCGGAGATCCGTATGGATATGGGGTCGTATGTTTGGTCTGAACGATGTATTCCACCTGGACGCAGTCCTTTTATCCATGGCAGACTGGACGTGATCGGCGAAGGGGGCAGTGTGACCGATCTGCTTCCTCTTGCCAGAGATATTCATCTGTTGCCAGAAGAGACATTTAAGGTGATTTGTCTGAAAGAAGGGGATCAACCCCCTGATTATGCACAGTCTCGCCAACTGGAAAAAGAAGTTGGTATGTGTATTAAAGGCAAGGCACAGATGAAACAACCTAAGGTGACTTTCGGCCTAATCCGAACAGGAGAAAAATGGATCTTGGGCCAGTGGACAGAAGCGGATCGATCATGGCAGATTCACCGGCAGAAGCCGCAAAATTACTCAACTGGATTTGGCATCACGCTCGCGAGAGCGCTGGTTAACATTGCTGTTCCGAGAGTAGAAAACCATCGCTTGCTTGATCCATGCTGTGGTATGGGAACGGTTGTGATTGAGGCTTTATCCATGGGAATTGATGCAAAAGGTAACGATCTCAATCCTCTGGCTGTCCGAGGTGCGCGAATCAATCTGCCCCATTATGGATATGATTCGGATCGAATCACACTGGGGGATATGAATGAACTGCAAGATCTGTATGATGCAGCAATTCTGGACATGCCTTATAATCTCTGCTCTGTACTTCCGGATGCTGAGCAACGAGCCATGCTGGAGAGTTTGCGCAGATTGGCAAAACGGGCAGTGATTGTTTCCACAGAGTGGGTAGAAGAGCACTTGTTGGAAGCGGGATGGACTGTAAAAGAGTACCGAACAGTACACAAAGGCACGTTTATACGTCATATTTGGCTGTGTATGTAAGCATAAAAACAAAAACTCTACCTCTGAGGAAATTTCCAGAGGTAGAGTTTTTTTACTGTGTACATTTCAATTGAACTAATGATTTACACGAGAACGTAGAGGACAGAAATATTCTTTAGTTCCATTGGTATCGTTGATCTGATTTGCACAATATTGCATGGGAACGGGTGTTTGTGTTAATATTTATGACTATAATCCACAAGGTTCAACGGAAGGGTATCGCCAGCGACGTAAGCTTCCAGATTTTTGACGAAAATATCGACTGCTCGATCCGCGTATTGCTCTGTACTTCCGGCGATATGAGGCGTAATTAACACGTTATCCATGCCCCATAGCGGGTGGTCTGCCGGAAGAGGTTCTTCTTCGAACACGTCCAGTGCGGCGAAGGCAACTTTGCCGTTTTGGAGTGCATTCAGCAACGCTTCCGTTTTCACACTGGGGCCACGGCCCACATTGACGAAGCAGGCACCGGATCGGAACTGCTCAAATGCAGTTTGATCATATATATGTTTGGTTTCATCGGTTAACGGTAGAATGTTAATTACATAATCGCCCTGGCTCAAGGCTTCATGTAAACCGGTCATGTCGTACATTTGGTCCACATTGGGGACATCCTTACCTGAGCGGCGAACTCCGATCGTACGCATGCCGAGGGCTTTGAGAATACGGGCTGTTTCCGTGCCAATCTCACCTACACCAACGATGACCGCTGTTTTGCCATGCAGTTCCGGCAGTGGTTTGGCAGGAGCTTTCCATTCGGCCTGCTGTTGATGCAGCATAGCTTGTCTCAGCCAGCGACTGTGGGATAACATCATGCCCAGAATAATTTCGGTGATTGGAATCGCGTGAACTCCATTTGCACTGGTGACCTGAACGTTCTTTTGTTGCAAATCTGCGAAGGGGAGATTGTCCACACCAGCAGACCAGACCTGAACCCACTTCAACAGGCCGTCCTGTTTCAATGCATGTTCTGTGACGAGTGGGGACCAGCCGAGAATAATCTCAGCTTCTTTCAACTCAGCGGGGTCCAATTCCTTGGCTTTCCCGAATTTCAGGGTGTATTCTGGTGCAGCATTCTGAATGCGTTGTTGCTGTTCTTCGGATAGAGATGGAAAACATACAATTTTACCCATAATGTGTGGTCCTCCTGAGATAAATAGTTTGATGAGTTTGATGATTAAAGTGTATCAGATTTGGTGTTGGATGTGCATTAAGGTGGGAAATGCAGGAATCTAGCCTTATTTGCAAATGGTTATATTTGTGTCACTCTATACTTACCCAACTTGAAACGATATGTATAGTTATGAAATAATAGAGCGAACTTTAGAGAGGTGTATGCAATGAATAACCAATCACATCAGGATCATTCATCCCGACGGGAAAGATTGTTTGTAGCAATTCGTCTTCCTGTTGCTGTTCAGCAGTCTCTTCAGATGGATGCAAGGCTTGTACAGAACAAGCTAGATTTTCGTAAATGGACAGATCATAGAGATTATCATATTACCTTGCAATTTCTGGGGGATACATTAGTTAGTGACATCGGGCACCTGCGAAAAGCATTGCGCTCAGCAACAAGCGGATTACAGCCGTTTGAACTTCAGCTTTCCGACTGGGGCACATTTGGACTTGAAGAAGCACCTAAGGTGCTTTGGAGAGGTGTTAGCGGAGAGATAGAGCACTTGTTTTCATTGCAAAAACAAATCGTGCAGGCGACTTCGCCCCTGGGGTATGAAGCTGAATTAAGACCTTATGCTCCCCACATTACCATTGCCAGAAAATATCTGGGACAGCTTCCAGGTAATGAAAATAAAGGGATATCTGGAGTGCTTCCGGAACATTCCACAGGTGTTAATTCATGGATGGTGGAGGACATTGTACTTTATGTGACAAGGCTGGGACAATCGCCAATGTATGAGGTCGTGGATACGTTCACTTTTTCCTGATAATCATTTTTATGCCATAAAATCACATTGACATAACGTTTATCCCTATGTAATATTAGCCATCGTTATTCAAATTCTTTTTTTTGGGTTACTTAGTTAAGGGAATTGTTTCGACAGGAGGAATCTTCGAATGAACATTATAAGCAAAAATCGTTGGGTAGCACCGATGTTATCAGTGCTGCTTGTATGTATAGTGGGGGTAAATGTCGTTCAGGCGACGGGGAAGTGGAATGAAGCTAGTGATAGTAAACAGATGACCGAACTTACGGCTTCTGTGCAAAATAACCAAACATCTACGCAAGAAGAGAGGCGCATGATGGAAGATGGGACAAGTCTGTCCTCTAATCTGTCTGCCCAAACCGTAGCGTGGACTGAATCTCTGCCAGCGAAGAACTGGCTTACGACTGCTCAAGAAGAGCAGGAACTGCAAGAAGCCAAGGCCAAGAACAAAGCTAGAGCGGTAGCTGCGGCCAAAGCCAAAAAAGAAGCTGCACTGAAATTGGCCAAAGTGAAACGTGCCAAAGAAGTCGCTGCTGTAACAACTCCCCCCCAAAAACTATACTTTACGCGGACCAAACTTCTGAACCAGGAAGACTCGAAACTTGCAACCTGGTCATACAGTGTGTCCGATAAAGAACTGCATCTGCTGCAAAAAATCGTCATGGCAGAAGCGGAAGGTGAACCGTACGAAGGCAAAGTGGCAGTTGCCAATGTTGTCTTAAACCGGCTGCGGTCAGCCAATTTTCCCGATACCATTTACAAGGTCATCTATCAGAAATCCCAGTTTAGTCCTGTAGCGAACGGACGTATGAAACGTGTGGTTCCCAACGAGGACAGCATCAAAGCAGTGAATGCTGCGTTGAATGGGAAGAAGGAAGTTGCCGATGATACGTATTATTTCTTATCATTGACGCTTGCTGACGATCTGACAGTTGCTCGCTCGCAGAAAAAAGTAAAAACGATCGGTCATCATACTTTTTACAAGTAATCGACCCGTAAATTCTGCAAACAGGCAGGGTAGTTAACTGTGTGTGCTTCACACGGCCCTTGAAAAAGCCTGAATCGTAGTTTTATTTCGTTATTATAAAATATCGTTATACTCTAAATTACCCTTTTTTCTGCCAAATCATACGGTGGAATTAGTGAAAATAAAAGAAGGTTCCCTTCCAAAAATTCGGAAGGGAACCTTCTTTGTATATGGTGAGCAATTGTCTTGTCCCCTATAACACCTCGTGAGAGCTGTTCTATAGGTCCGTAGAGGCGTCAGAATGGTATTCTGGTACCTGACAAGGACGTGGCAGTAATTCCGGCTGTGAAGCGCTCCAAGGAGGTTGTTGTGACTTCGGCTGTCGTCGGAAACAATAAGTCATGAACAGCTTGAGCACAGCACTTCGGATCATACACCGAATGGTTACCTGAATGATGCGCTACGTTCAGCGGGCTTTCAGTTTGAGTAGATGCCTGCTCCACTAGTTGTCTGAAACGATTGGTGATCACGTCGGCAGAGTGAATGACGTGGCCGTATCCGGCTTGTACAAAGTATTCACAGTTCTCTTCCTCTTGACCTGCAATCGGAGGAATGAACAACATCGGTAGACCCTTGGCCAACGCTTCAGTGCATGTCATGCCACCTGGCTTTGTAATCAGCACATCGGATATATCCATCAGTTTGCTTACTTCCCGTGTATATCCCAGAATACGAATATTCGGGTGCTGGAAGCAAGGCATTTCCTTCATTTTTGCGATCATTTTTTCATTGCTTCCTAGACAGAAGACCAATTGAACACGATCTGCCCAAGACGTGAGAGCTTTCATATGATCCTCATCAAACGAAAGTCCCCATCCACCACCCATAAGTAGCGCTGTAGGCATGTTCTGAAGCCCCATCTCTTCCCGTAGCTTCACTTTATCTCCAGCTTCCCAGAAGTCTGGATGCACAGGGATTCCCGTGATCTGAATATGGGAGGGATCTACACCCCGGATTTCAAGCAATGCTTTGACCTGAGGGGTAGAGACCAGATATTTGTTCACTTCCGGATTAATCCATGTTCCGTGCACGTCATAATCCGTCACGACCGTATAGAGCGGGATATTCAGACCCTGGCGTTTGAGCCGGGAGATGACAGCATTCGGAAAAGGATGGGTACAGATCACCGCGTCGGGTTTCAGTTGGGATACGACCTGTGCCGTCTGTGTATAGAAAATTCGGTGCAACGCCAGCTTGGTAAAACCATTTAATGATTTATTGTACTGTGTGCGGTACAACAGGCTGACCAGTTTGGGTTGAACCGATAGTGTCTTTCGATATGCAGAGAAAATTAATGGAGCTACCGTTGGGTTCAAAAATTTGCCTAGTTCAATGACACGACTGTGAACATGTGGACTGACTTTTTTGATGCCATGTGCCAGCGCATGAGCGGCCTGAGTGTGACCGGTACCGAAACCTTCCGATAATAAGAGCACTCTTGGTTTTCGCATGAGTTCACCTTTATTCATAAGTTTTAATTCAAAATGAAGATATTCATTGTTTATTCTAGCTATGGAATGCGTTACTACATGAATATACATTGAAGCACAAAATCATGTTTCTTCTATGAATATTTACACCATATATCATACAATGAGACAACTTAAACTTCATTATATACACGTATTATCTGAGTCATCTTACACTATAGACGACGACAGAAGGAGTTTCCACTGCATTTAGGTTAAAAAATATTAACACAATTTTTAAAATGTTAGGGTTGCAATCTGTTTTCGAAGGTGGTATTGTAGTTTTTGACCGAATGACTGAATTGTATTTTTGGTCATTTATGTAGAGCGATTGAACAATGAATGTGATTAAAGGAGGGATTAGATGGCTCCGATTGACAGGAGACAGCAGGTTATTCATGCAGCAGCCCAGTCGTTTGCCATGTTTGGATACAAAGCAACGACGATGGATCAGGTCGCCAAGATTGCGAACGTTGGCAAAGGAACGATCTATACGTTTTTCACCAATAAGGAACAATTGTTTGATCAGATCCTGGTAGAAGTGATTCAGGAAATGAAGAACATCGCGCATCGTGAAGTACATCAGGAAAGTGCATTTTTCGATAATCTGTTTCGGGTACTGGATGCCTTGTTAGAGTTTCGTCGTGATCACGATTTGCTCGTTAAGTTATCTCAAGAGCTGAAGGACTTTGGAACGCTGCAGGCCAAGGAAGGATTGGACAAGGTGGAGAAAGTAATCTCCGACTTTCTGGCTAAGGAGCTTGAGAAAGCAAAAGACAATGGAGAGATTCGAGATTGTGATCCGCAAGTCGTCGCATTTATGATGATTCGCCTGTATATTGCACTCACCTCAGACTGGAGCAAACAACATCAACCGCTGAGCAAAGAGGAAATTAAGACTTACTTTCGCCTTTTCTTAATGGAAGGAATTGCTGCTGTAACGTAATCCAAATTTAATCTACTATAATATAAGGATTTTCACGCGTATCAAGCAGGGAGGCTTGTCGGAAGACAGGTTGTTTTTTTGTCCTAAAGTGACCGTTTGAGGAAAGTGGTCACTTCGTGTTTCAGTATGTTTTCTGGAATGCGACATTGTATTTCATTATGGTTATTCCTGCTCATGGAGCAGAGAGATTAAGGGGAGAAAATGACATGAAATCTTTATCCGTGTTTTTCAAGGATGTGGGATCGGCCGTGAGAAACCCGAAGGTGTTGATCCCTGTTATTGCAATTATGTTTATACCGATCCTGTATAGTGGCATCTATCTGGCGGCCTATTGGGACCCGTATGGTCATGTGGATGAGATGCCGGTTGCCGTTGTCAATCTTGACAAAGGCGCTGAGCTGGAGGGCAAATCCCTCCATGTAGGTAGTGATCTGGTGGATGAGCTGAAGAAAAATGCCGATTTTAAATGGGATTTTGTCAGTGCGAGTCAAGCTAAAGAAGGCATGAGTAATGACAAATATTATATGCAAATTACGATTCCGGAGAACTTCTCATCCCAAGCAACAACATTGCTGGATGACAAGCCGGAGCCGGCTGATCTGATCTATGAACCGAATGGCAATTACAGTTTTGTTGGTGCACAGATCGGTAAGACCGCTATTAAGGACCTGAAAGCAAAAGTCTCAGCCAAAGTAACGGAATCCTATGCAGAGACATTGCTCGACAAGTTCTCCGAAGTATCGGATGGCTTGGCTGAAGCAGGCGATGGGGCGGGTGAACTGAATACCGGCGCAGGCAAACTGGATGATGGTGCTGTTAAGCTCAAGGATAACCTGGCGAAGCTTGCATCCGGAACGCTTGAACTTCAGGAAGGACTTTCTCCATTAAGTGATGGTGTTAACGCGCTGCACACAGGGGCAACCAAACTTGAAAGTGGAACATCAAATCTTGTATCCGGTCTGCAACAGCTTCAGGCAGCTGCTTCGAGCCAGCTTCAGAGCGGAGCAGATCAGTTGAAGGATGGTAGCGCCAAGTTGGAAACCGGACTCCAGTCTTCACTGGATGGCACAAGTAAGTTGCAGGCTGGCCTGAAATCTTCAGAACAGGGCAGTGCGAAGCTGGCGGATGGTCTGCAAAGTGCAGTTCAGGGCAGCGGTACACTGGCAACAGGCCTGCAATCGGCTGTAGATGGCAGTTCCAAGGTTGCTGATGGTGCACAGGGCGTAGCCGCCGGATTGAAACAGCTTGCTGCATCGAACCCCGAACTGGCTGAAAATGCGGATGTACAGAAGCTGCTTGTGGCAAGTGAGGCTGTTGCTGGCGGCAGTGCACAATTGCATGAGAGCGAGCAGAAGCTGGCACAAGGTGCAGATCAGCTGCATCAGGGTAACCAGCAACTGGCTGCGGGTGCAGCCGAGCTTCATGGAGGTCAGGAGCAACTTCTGGCTGGTGCGAACCAACTGGTGGATGGTCAGAAGCAATTGCTGGCTGGTGCAGGGCAGCTCAGTCAAGGAGGCGCTAAGCTATCCGATGGCCTGAAGCAGTTCAGCGGCAAATTGGGTGATGCTGCAAGTGGCGGTACATTGCTTGCAGATGGTGCCAAGCAGCTGGGCTCAGGAACAACAGCTTTGCAAACGGGTGTAGGTAAACTAAGTGGCGGCGTTAATTCACTAACCGATGGTTCCAAGCAATTGGGTGATGGCGCGGGCAAACTGGCTGACGGCCTTACTGAGCTAAAAGATGGCTCGAGTGAATTGGAAACCAAGCTGAATGATGCCGCACAGAAAACATCCGAAGTTAAGAAAACGGATGATGTAGTGAACATGTTCGCTGAACCTGTAAACTCCTCGGAGAACACAGCAGAGAACGTGAGCAATTATGGTACAGGATTGACACCGTTCTTCCTGTCGATCGGTCTATTTGTGGGATCGTTGATTTCCACGATTGTATTGAAAATGCGGGAAACGTCCGTACCTGGTGCAACAGGCTGGAATCGTTTTGTCAGCCGGACACTGGTATTTGGCTCCGTGAGTATTTTCCAATCGGTTATCGTGGCAAGTTTCATGTTATATGGTCTTGGACTGGAGACGCACAGCGTAGGGCTGTTCTACCTGTTTACCATTATTACGGGGCTGACCTTCATGTTGATCGTTCAGGCACTTGTAACCTGGCTGGATCTGCCTGGACGTTATGTTGTCATTCTGCTGCTGGTCTTCCAGCTTGCGGCTAGTGCAGGGACCTTCCCGGTAGAACTGATTCCATCATGGCTTCAGGCATTTAGCCCTTGGTTGCCAATGACACACAGCATTATGGGCTTCAAAGCCGTGGTATCGAGTGGTAATCTGGATGTGATGTGGCATCAGGCAGGTATTCTTAGCATCTATGCAGGTGTATCCATTTTGCTGACGCTTGCTTACTTCCTCTGGAATGGCAGACGTCCGAAAAAAGAAGTCGAACAGGCTGATTCTGGTCAAGTTGTGACGGCATAAGTCGAACCTGATCTTCAGCAGGGTCATATTTTTGAAAAAAAACTTTATTTTCTTGTAGTGAAATTATGCAATATAGTAGTCAAATAGTGCAAATAGCCTGTGACCCCAAAAAGGGGTTGCAGGCTATTTTGTATACAAATGCATAGAGAAGTAAAGTTTCGCTGGCTTAAGCGGTGAAAATTTGGTGGAATTATGGATAAACCTAGGCTGCACATGGAACGATTTTCTTCTGTCAGCAATTTAATTCAGTTGTACTCTGGCTTAAAAAGTGTATAATTATTCGAAAAAGAGATGAATTTAAACGTCACTACTGTAATGCTGTACTGCAAAACATTTCTTATCAGAGGTATTAAAAAGTTTAAATTGCGCTGATGTTAGGTCGGTGTTAAAATAATAGAACTATATCAAAAAAACGTCGCTCCATTTCAGTAGCCGTGCCAGCGGCTGCGTGTTGATTTATACATGCTGTTTGCCGGATCGTCCGGATCAGCTCATCTCATTCAATGGCTTTTGCCCAATAGCAGGCATTATTTTTGACAGTCTCATGCTGTCACCTCTTCTATCTAGCAGGCTCTATCGCAAGCGAAAGGCCAGCTCCTCCCGTTTCATTGTTGCCTGTTGCCTATGTTCTTGATCTTTCCGAAATACTTCATTATAGAAAGGTTGCGTTCCATGAGACACATCGGATTACCTCCAAAACAGGGTCTGTATGACCCGCAGTTCGAAAAAGACGCATGCGGAATGGGTTTTGTTGCCAACATCAAAGGAGTACCTTCACACGATATCGTTAGTCAGGCACTGACCATGCTCAGTAACATGGAGCACCGTGGAGGACAGGGAAGTGAGCCGAATTCCGGTGACGGAGCAGGTATCCTGATTCAGATTCCACATCGCTTTTTTGCAGAGGAAGCGAAACGCCTTGGTTTTGCATTGCCTGAACAGGGATTCTATGGCGTAGGGATGTTGTTCCTTTCCCAGGACCCTGCCATTCGCAGTGCGCATGAAGAGAGCCTTAAGAAGATTATTGAAGAAGAAGGTCAAACGTTCCTGGGTTTCCGGGATGTTCCTACTTTTGATGAAATGCTTGGCCGTTCTGCACTTGCAGCGAAACCTTATGTACGTCAGGTGTTCATTGGAAGATCCGCAGATGTGAAGGATGAGCTTGGATTCGAGCGTAAGCTGTATGTTATTCGCAGACGTGCTGAGCTGGCTATTCGTTATTCGGCAGATGAAGCAGAAGGTGGTTCGTTCTACCTTCCGAGCATGTCTTGTCGCAAAATTGTATATAAAGGCATGCTGACAACTGAACAAGTTGGCGGGTTCTATCTGGATCTGCAGGAAGAACTCGTGGAATCGGCCATTGGACTTGTGCATTCCCGTTTCAGTACCAACACCTTCCCAAGCTGGGAACGTGCCCACCCGTATCGCTTCATGATCCACAACGGTGAGATCAACACGATGCGTGGTAACGTGAACTGGATGCATGCTAGACAGTCCTTGTTTGAGAGCGAGTTGTTTGGTAACGACATCGCGAAAGTGAAACCAGTCATCAATCCGGACGGTTCGGATACAGCCATGTTTGATAACACACTGGAGTTCCTGTATCTGAGCGGCCGTTCTCTGCCACACGTGGCCATGATGATGGTTCCTGAACCTTGGAGCACGGATGAGGGAATGGACCCTGCCAAAAAGGCATTTTATGAGTATCACAGCACAATGATGGAGCCTTGGGATGGACCAGCAGCAATGGCCTTTACAGATGGTTTGCAAATTGGTGCAACACTTGACCGTAATGGATTGCGTCCAGCTCGTTATTATGTAACCAAGGATGACCGTATTATCCTGTCCTCCGAAGTTGGGGTACTTGATATTGCGCCGGAAGAGATCCTGTACAAAGATCGTCTGCGTCCAGGTCGGATGTTGCTTGTGGATACACAAGAAGGCCGCATCATCGCGGATGAGGAAGTAAAAGCAATCATTGCAGCCGAGAATCCGTATCAGGATTGGCTTGATGAGCATTTGATGGATCTGAGCGAGTTGCCCGAAGCACCGGAACTTCCTGATCCAAAACATGATAACGTGACCCAGCTTCAACTGGCATATGGTTATACATTTGAAGAACTACGTAAAATCCTGGAGCCGATGGCAACAACAGGTATGGAAGCTACGGGTTCGATGGGTTATGATGCACCGCTGGCTGTGCTGTCCGATCGTCCGCAGCGTCTGTACAACTACTTTAAACAGATGTTCGCCCAGGTAACCAACCCGCCAATCGATGCAATCCGTGAAGAGATTGTAACGTCTACGGCAACAACCATTGGTCCTGAGCGCAACTTGCTGAACCCTGAACCGGAGAGTTGTCGCCAGATCCGTCTGGATACACCGGTATTGTCCAATGAAGACTTTGCGAAGATTCGCCATGTGCGTCGCCCAGGCTTCCGCTCCATGACGATTCCAATCTTCTTCACCGCTGCGGAAGGAGCAGAAGGACTTCGCAAAGCGATGGATTTGCTCTTCGAAGCTGCAGATCGTGTCATCGACAAAGGTCATAACATTCTGATCCTGTCTGACCGCGGTGTGGATGCAGAGAATGCTGCTATTCCTGCATTGCTTGCTGTAGCAGGTCTGCATCACCATCTGATTCGCCAGGGAACCAGAACCAAAGTCAGCATTATGCTTGAATCGGCAGAACCGCGTGATATTCACCACTACGCGTTGCTGTTGGGTTACGGTGTAAGTGCGGTGAACCCTTATCTGGCCTTTGAAACGCTGGATGACATGATTCAGCAAGGATTGCTGCGTGGTATCTCGCATGAGAAAGCAGTGAAAAACTACATTAAAGCAGCTACCAAAGGCGTTACTAAAGTGTTGTCCAAAATGGGGATTTCTACGATTCAATCGTATCGGGGAGCTCAAATATTCGAAGCGGTAGGTCTGAAATCAGATTTCGTTGACCGTTACTTTACCTGGACACCTTCCCGTATCGGTGGAATTGGGTTGGAAGAAGTGGCAGCCGAAGCGTTGACACATCATAACCGTGCCTTTACGGAAAAAGACGGTAACGATAAAGTATTGGATTCCGGTGGGGATTATCAATGGCGTAACGACGGAGAAGAGCATCTGTTCAATCCGCAAACCATTCATACCCTGCAACATGCAGTACGCACTGGGGATTACAAGCTGTATAAAAAATATTCCAAGCTCGTGCAAGGTGAGAATGATCAATTGTTGACCATTCGCTCCATGTTGAAGCTGAAACCGGTTGGAGCTTCCATTCCACTCGAAGAAGTTGAATCCGTAGAAGATATCATGCGTCGTTTCAAAACAGGTGCAATGTCCTTCGGTTCGATCAGTAAAGAAGCGCATGAAGATCTTGCCATCGCTATGAACCGTGTTGGAGGTAAATCCAATACCGGTGAAGGTGGAGAAGACCCGGCTCGCTTCATTAAAGATAGCAACGGGGATTCCCGTCGTAGTGCGATTAAACAGGTAGCATCCGGACGTTTTGGTGTTACATCCAACTACTTGGTTAATGCCGACGAGATTCAGATTAAAATGGCTCAGGGAGCTAAACCAGGTGAAGGCGGACAGCTGCCAGGACGTAAAGTGTATCCTTGGGTTGCTGAAGTTCGTGGATCTACACCGGGTGTAGGTCTGATCTCGCCACCACCGCATCATGATATCTACTCGATCGAGGATCTGGCAGAGCTGATCTATGACTTGAAAAATGCCAATCCGCGTGCTGAGATTAACGTGAAGCTGGTATCGGAAGTGGGCGTGGGTACCATCGCAGCTGGTGTAGCCAAAGGCCGTGCCGATATTATCCTTGTCAGCGGTTATGACGGTGGTACAGGTGCATCACCGCAAGGTTCGATTCGCCACGCAGGTATGCCTTGGGAACTAGGTCTTGCAGAGACACATCAAACGTTGATGCTGAACAATCTGCGTGATCGTGTTGTCCTCGAAACAGACGGCAAAATGCTTAACGGCCGTGACTTGGCGATTGCTGCCTTGCTTGGAGCAGAAGAGTATGGATTCTCTACAGCACCGCTCGTTGCACTTGGCTGTATCATGATGCGTGTCTGTCAGATGGATACCTGTCCGGTTGGTGTAGCGACACAGAATCCGGAATTGCGTAAAAATTATATGGGTGATCCAGCTCATGTGGTTAACTTCATGCGATTTGTTGCTGAAGATGTGCGTGAGATCATGGCTGATCTTGGTTTCCGTACTATTCAGGAGATGGTCGGACGTACAGATTGCCTCGAAACGGTAGAAGCCGTAGATCACTGGAAGAAAAAAGGTGTGGATCTGTCTGTATTGCTGCACGTGCCTGAAATGCCGGAAGGCTCTGCACGTTACCGCACACAGCATCAGAATCACCAATTGGAAGAAACGCTGGATATGCAACAATTGCTGCCACTGGCACAGTCTGCTATTGAATCCGGGCAACCGGTTGAAGCGGTGCTTCCAATTACAAACGTTAACCGTGCAGTAGGTACCATTTTGGGTAGTGAGATCACACGCAAATATGGACTCGCAGGATTGCCGGAAGATACGGTTAAATTCAAATTTGTCGGCTCTGCCGGACAAAGCTTTGGGGCCTTTATACCTAAAGGTATGACCTTGACCGTTGAAGGTGATTCCAATGACTACGTAGGTAAAGGATTGTCCGGAGGTAAACTGATCGTGATGCCTTCTCCGAAAGCAACGTTTGAGGCGGAAGATAACATCATTATCGGTAACACGGCTCTCTACGGAGCAACAAGCGGTGAAGCGTATATCCGTGGTATTGCGGGTGAGCGATTTGCTGTACGTAACTCGGGCGCCAAAGTAGTCGTTGAAGGTGTAGGCGACCATGGTTGTGAGTATATGACAGGTGGACGTGTCGTTGTACTGGGCGATACAGGTCGTAACTTTGCAGCAGGGATGTCCGGAGGTATTGCTTATGTGTATGATCCGGAAGGCACATTCCTGAAACGTTGTAATCTGGAAATGGTTCTTTTGGAACGTATCGAAGATGTGGCCGAAAGTGCAGATCTGCGAGGCATGATTCAACGTCATGTTGCCAACACAGGAAGTGCTGTCGGTCAGCGCGTTCTGGATAACTGGCAAGATGCGCTGAATCAGTTCGTTCGGGTTATTCCGAAGGACTTCAAACGTATGACAGAACAGATCGAACGGATTCAGGCAACAGGTTTGACGGGAGAAGCAGCGCTGCTTGCAGCGTTTGAAGCGAATATGCGTGAACTTGCACGTGCTGGAGGTTAATAACTTCCTTGTTCCAAGGTGGAGTTGCATGAACAGGTTGTATTAAGAATAATAGGAGCAATATGGTTGCCATTCCGGCATCATATTGCTCCTATTTTGCTTTCGACAAAATTAGAACCCCATCAAAAAACGTTATCGCCATGAGACGACAACATCGAGGAACTTTCTCAAGTATAATAAGGCTAGTTTTGGAGGGCAGGGAAAGTATAAAGATAAGAGAGGTTAGCGGAATGAATATGAAGCATCCAAACAGGGACGATCGTAGGCCGACAGGTAAACAAGTCGAAGCAACCCAGATGGACATCATGAAGGTGTTACTGCAATGCGGAATCGACCCGGAGCGTTGGAACCATTTCGTATCCTCCGTCAACAACAAGCGTCCTTGACACAATAGACAAGCATGGAATGAAAAAGAATTAAGACACAAAAAAAGCCCAGAAGCCAGAGAGGTTATCTCTCGGGAACTGGGTCCTCTTTTCGGGTTTAGTCCATGCTGCGTTCCATTCGGACAAATGCAATAAAACGACGTGCCTCTTCTTCTGTTAAAGACTTCCCATCAATCATCAGATCGAAGCGTTCTAACACTTCTTTGTCCGATAACTCCAAGGTATCCACGAAATCACGTACGTCTTCATCCATCACGACATCACTTTGCTTTGTACGTCCTATAAGATAATCAATAGACACATCAAAGATGTCAGCAAGTCTCGTTAACACTTCGAAATCCGGTTTACGTCGATTCTTCTCGTAGTGGGAGAGAGCAGCTCTTGTAATATGAATGGAGCTCGCAAGTTCTTCTTGAGTAAGTCCCCGCTGTTCCCGTAATTCCGCAATGCGATTTCCGTAGCTCATAAGCTATTTCCCCCTGAACGACATCAAATATATATTGAAACAATCCTGAGCCAAGTGTTTGATCAGGGCAGCTTTCCTGCAAAAGAGTAACTCCTCATGTGTTTCCTTTAACCCATTTCCATTTGTAAATAGGTCTGTCTAAGGACATCTCAAATTGTCGTAAATCAAAAGAACCATGTCCAAATACCGCTTGACATGATACGTATTGTATCGTAAATTGGACGTATGGAGTTACAAAATGTATCATTTGGAATATTTTAAGTATCTCCTGGTTGCCTGGACCATATACCTGTGAGAAGGAAGTGGAGGCAGTCCATGTAGGCTAATCCATTCTAAAGGAATGAAACCATGTATTCAATAATTCAGGAATGGGCTGATATGAAATTAAATGTCCATATGTACATTCAGGAGTTTCACGGGAAAATGGTAGACCGCAAAAGACGCCCTGTTCTGTTACTTGGAATGGACACTCAAGCAATCACCTTCCTGAGCGACCTGAACTTGCCGGTATCATCAGAAATGCTCATTGGTTTGGATGTTGAAGATCATCATGTATGTGTACGACTTCACGCAAGGTTGCAATGGAAACAGCCCTTCGGAGAGCTCACAATGTATCATTCAAACTTGCATATTCAGCACGAACAGAAACTATATATAACTGGACAGTTAAACACAATGCTTACTGAAGTTCAGTTTCCCACGGTTTCCCGTTTTCAGTATGAAAAGGCAACAGAACAAAAGGCTCTGCAAGAACCCTATCATTACATTGATTTCACCATATAATTCCAAGTCGATTCTTAACATTTTCTGAACAAAACATGTACTTAACGCCATTTTACTATATTTCATAGCGTTATGCATTAGTTCTTTAACACCAAAAGCATTTGCGCAATGAATAAAGGGGCGAGGGGGCTCATACTATTTCAGGAAGTTTGGATATGGTTGAAATGCACTGCCACATATTATCCGGCCTAGATGATGGTCCTGTTCGAATGGAGCAGTCCGTTGCGATGGCTGAGAAGGCGGCAGCCTCAGGAATTACCTCCATTATTGCTACTCCGCATCACCTGAACGGGCAATACAACAATGAACCGATGGTGGTCAATCAGGCCGTGAACCTGCTCCATGCAGAACTTCGCAAACGTAACATTCGCCTGGAGATCCGTCCCGGACAGGAGATCAGGGTGCATGACAACCTGATTGGAGACTTATATGCAGGAAAGTGCTGCACACTCGCCGGAAGTCGTTACATGTTGCTGGAACTACCCTTTGGTCATATTCCCTCACAGTTCCCCAGGATACTGCATGAATTACGAATAGCGGGAATTACCCCTATTATTGCTCATCCGGAACGTAATCGCGTCATTTTGAAGAAGCCAAGGTTGTTGGCTGATTACTTGAGTCAAGGCGTTCTATGTCAGCTCACAGCTCAATCTTTCACTGGGCTTTTCGGACGGAAAGTTCGGCAGTGGTGTTTTCATTTTTGCAAAGAAAACGGGTTTCATTTCATTTCATCAGATGCACATGATACGTGCAAAAGGACATTTGCCATAAGTGAAGGAGAGCGGGCCATCGAGCGTCGATTTGGAGCTGAAGCCGTTAAGAGGCTGGCAGAGAATGCGTCGCACATTCTATCGAATTCGTGTCTGGTCACAGAACGCTGGAAACCTCGCAAATGGCTACTGTCCATCTGGTAGTTACATAGGATAGATCACAACGTATAGGAGGAATGAAAGTGGAACTGAAAGGATATTTTCGACTCTTACAAAAGAAACTGTGGTTGATTGTTGCAATTGCTTTGATAGCCGGTGTGGGTGCAGGGGTCAAAAGCATTTTCTTCACTCAGCCCATCTATGAGGCAAGTTCCAAACTGATCGTGAACCAGACCTCTAACGTTCAAGGCCAAGCGATGATGGACTTCAGCATGATTCAAACCAATATCAAACTCATTAACTCATACAGAGAAATTATTAAATCTTCCGCCATTATGGATAAAGTCGCTACCACGTATCCGGACCTAGGCTTAACCTCTGCACAGCTCATGAATAGCACCTCCGTCTCTACAGCCAGCGAATCCCAAGTGATGAGCATAACTGTACAAGGAACTACCTACGAAAAAGCCGCAAAAACGGTCAATGCCATCTCCAACGTGTTCCAATCTCAAATCCCCCTAATCATGAAAATCGATAATGTGGCTATCCTCAGTGAAGCAAAAGTGGATAGTAACGCATCTCCAATCAATATGAAAACCACATTAAGCATCATTGTCAGTCTGTTCGCAGGTCTTGTGCTCGCCATTGCACTTGTATTCCTGATGGATTATCTGGATGACACATTCAAATCCGAAACTGAACTTGAAAAAGAGCTGGGCCTGCCTGTGCTTACCGTGATATCCAAAATGAAAAAAGACGATCTGAAAAATACGAAAAATTACGTATCTCAACAGAAAGTGGGGGATGGCAAATATGTCGCGGCTAACCAATGAAAATAACAGTCTGGTGACCTATTTTAACTCCAAATCTCAGATCTCGGAGGGATACCGTAAATTACGGACGAACATCCAGTTCTCCTCAATCGACAGTCATATCAAAAAAATCATGGTGGCTTCCGCTGAATCCGGCGAAGGCAAGACCACAACGATTAGCAACCTGGCGGTAACCTATGCCCAGGAAGGCAAAAAAGTACTGCTGATCGATGCGGATCTGCGTAATCCTTCCTTGCATCAGGTGTTTTCTGTACCGAATCATATCGGTCTGAGTAGTGTGCTGTCTAATCAGTACAGTGTGGAAGACGTGCTTAGAGAGAGTTACATCGACAATCTCCAATTATTCACTTCTGGCCCAATTCCGCCGAACCCTTCCGAGATGATTGGTTCCAACCGGATGAAAAGGCTGATTGAGAAGTTAGAGGATCAATATGATGTCATCATGTTTGATACACCGCCGGTGCTTGCGGTAACGGATGCACTCATTGTGAGTTCGCTGTGTGATGGTGTGCTGCTGGTCGTGAACTCGGGCAAGGTCAAGAAGGAATTGGTGAAGAAGACCAAGGCTGCTCTGGAGCATGTGAATGCACGAATTCTGGGCGCAATCCTGAACAATATCAAAAACGCTGCAGTTCCGGTGGGCTACGGAGAGAAGTAAACCTTCCATCCAATGCTCCCAAGTAAACAGGTAATGTCTACTGCACCTTTATCACTGTAGGCACTCGGTCATGCTGTGGGTTCAATGAACCTTAGACGTTAATCGTCGAAGGTATGACGTGAGGACGGGTTAGATGCCCTAGTTCAACTTTTATCAAACTAAAAAAAAAGAGGATAGGGTGGTATTTATGAAAAAAGTGAGAAAAGCAATCATTCCTGCAGCTGGACTAGGTACACGATTTTTGCCAGCCACAAAAGCGATGCCCAAAGAAATGCTCCCTATTGTGGACAAACCAACCATACAGTATATCGTTGAGGAAGCCATTGCCTCTGGAATCGAAGACATCATCATCGTAACGGGTAAAGGGAAACGGGCAATTGAAGATCATTTCGACAACGCTTTTGAATTGGAACATAACTTGCTGGAAAAAGGGAAGCTGGGCCTGCTTGAAGAGGTTCGCAAATCCTCTAACGTGGATATCCATTACATAAGACAAAAAGAGGCCAAAGGACTTGGTCATGCTGTCTGGTGTGCACGTAACTTTATCGGTGACGAACCTTTTGCCGTGTTGCTCGGAGATGACATCGTCGTATCGGAAGTTCCATGCACCAAACAATTGATTGATCAATATGATCAGGTTCAACATTCCATTGTTGGCGTACAAACCGTACTTGCTGAACAAACAGACAGATACGGCATTGTGGACCCGCTTCAATCGGATGGCCGTTTGACAGAGGTTCTCAGATTCGTAGAGAAACCTGCCCAAGGCACAGCGCCTTCCAACCTGGCGATTATGGGGAGATACGTACTGAGTCCAGAGATTTTCGAACATCTGGAGCAACAAGAGATTGGTCAAGGGGGAGAGATTCAATTAACAGATGCGATTCAGCGCTTAAATGAGACACAAGGAGTGTATGCTTACGATTTCGAGGGAGTACGTTATGACGTGGGCGAGAAGCTGGGATTCATTTTGACAACCATCGACTTCGCTCTGCAAAAACAGGAACTTAGAATTCCAATGCTGCAAGCTCTGCAACAGATTCTGGAAAAAGAGTCGGTAGAACATGTAGCCGGGGGGGAGTTTGAATGAGTCCATCTCCCCAAACGAAGGAAGCGGAGATTGTTATGGACCCAAGTCTGGGGTACAATGCATCAACGATGTCAGGACAAAATGCGGATAAAGTGTATCTATTTATGAAAAGAATGCTCGATTTGCTGGGTTCTTTCATAGGTTTGATCATTTTGTGCCCCTTGTTTGCAGTCATCGGATTACTGATCAAAATCGAGGCCCCGCAGGGGTCTGTTTTTTTTCGTCAGGTACGAGTAGGACAGAATGGGAAAGAGTTTCATATGTACAAATTCAGGTCGATGGTTGCGAATGCAGAAGATCTGCTGGAACAGCTGATTGATCAGAATGAAGTGAACGGGAATATGTTCAAAATGAAAAATGATCCCCGCATTACCCGGATTGGCAAGTTCATTCGGAAAACCAGTCTGGATGAGCTGCCTCAGTTGTGGAACGTGTTCAGAGGAGAGATGAGTCTCGTTGGACCCAGACCGGCTCTGCCCAGAGAAGTGAAGAACTACACTTCCTATGACAGACAACGTCTTCAGATGATCCCGGGATGTACGGGATTATGGCAAGTCAGCGGACGAAATAGTGTTGGTTTTGAGGAAATGGTGGAGCTGGATCTGACGTATGCCCGTGAGCGCAGCATGATGGTGGATATCAAAATTATCTTCAGAACGTTCAAGGTGCTGGTAGGTTCGAAGGATGCGTTTTGAAACACGATTCTGGCTTTGAGGTGGCATAGCAGATATGCAAAAGACCGGTATACTTGCTGCATTAAATATGAAGTCGTTTAATATCATTCTTTTTTCGCTGGTAATTGTCTTCGCAGCAATCTATCTTCCGCTAGTCTCGGTTGTTGCACTCATAGCTGTGATTCTGCTGGGCGTTTATATTAAACAGCCCAGCTGGATTTTTATGATTCTCATCGTAAGTTTTTCATTGTCCATTGATAAAATATTTAGCATTCATCTGGCAGGACTGGATTCACTGTCCTTCTACAAGCTGGCGATTCTGGGTTTTGTCGTCTCTCTTTTTCTACGCTTTGGTATTCGCAAAGAGTTGATATATCCTGCACTGGCGATTGGTTTTTTATTTGTGGAGAGTTATTTTCTATCTGATCTGCCCAGTAAGGTTAGTCCGCTCGATCCATTCAAGGCCTTTCTGGGAGTCATTGTTCCTTTTTTGTTGCTGATGCCCCATTTTTCAAGAGAGATCAGTCAACGAATTATACGTGTACTCGCATGGTTGCCGCTGTTCAGTCTGGCTGGTGGTTATATTCTGCAACTCGCCGGCATATTGTCCATTACTAACCTGGAGATGTCGGGAGTAACCCGGTTACAGGGTGCTAACATCGCCGCGCATCTGGCCATGTTGTGTTTTATCTCGATCTGCGTCTGTCTGATTCAGATCAAGCAAGGGCATCAGGTTGTTCTGTATTACATGCTTACCTTGACACATCTGGTCATTCTGGTCCAGACGGGAACAAGGGGGCCGCTTATTGCGCTTATTCCGATTATTCTGGTCTATCTTTTTGATCAACTAAAAGCCTTCATCAAAGGCAGAGTCAGTGCGATTATTCCTCTCATTCTGTTTGTTGTCGCTGTGGCCTATATGGTGATTGCACAGTGGGACAATTATGAGATGAGGTCAGAGAGCAAAGGCTTGTCGGGAAGGGATGTAGCCTGGAATTATTTTATTGGCAAAGCAAATGAGTATCCGATATTTGGACGTGGACTCGGCTCAACTCTCGTAGCGAATGATGGAAGTATTTTTTCTGGCTTCGTCGTTCCGCATAATGAATACATTCGTTTTTATTACGATGGCGGGTTAGTTGGAGCCATCCTGTTATTTCTATCGCTGCTGCTGGTGTTTCGGGCTGTTTACTTCCGATTGGGCGGCATGATCCGGTTGTATTTTGCCGGTATGATTATCGGTTTCCTGACCTATTCCTTTTTTGACAATACCCTGTCCACGGTTCATCTGATTGCTCCATTCTGTATCTTCCTGAACGCGTTATATGCTACGGGAAAAGGAGTTCATTCCAAGTCAGGGGCTGAAGCAGAAGTGGATATACAGATACAGCGAGCCAAGGACGTATCCTTTTCAAAGGAGATTAGAACATGAAGGTCTGTTTGATCAGTTCTACAGGCGGTCATTTTGATGAATTAACCAAAATTATTCCTGCGGTTGAAGAACATGATTATTTCCTGATTACCGAGAAGAATAAAAGCAGAAAAGTAGAATCGTCTCAGGGCAAAGTATACTTCTTAATGCAGCAAGAGCGTAAAAATGCGATGTTCTTGCTAATCTTTGTGGCTAATATTATCAAATCGTTCTTTCTATATCTGCGTGAGCGTCCAAAGGTGATCATTACAACAGGGGCGGGAGCCACATACCCTTTTTGCCTCATTGGTAAAATCTTCGGTGCCAAGCTGATTTATATCGAAAGTTATGCCAAGATCTATTCCTCCAGCGCTACCGGAAGATTGATGTACAAAATCTCGGATGAGTTCTTCATTCAATGGGAAACGTTGCAGGATAGCTATCCCAATGCGAAGTACAGGGGGGCTTTATTTTGATATTTGCTATCGTTGGAACCCAGCGTTTTCCCTTCAATCGGATGTTTGAGCTTATTGATGAGGCGATTGAGGCAGGAATTATTGAAGAAGAGGTTGTTGCCCAATCCGGATATACCGAGTATCAGCCGCGGAATTTCACTGTGATTCCCTTCCTTACCCAGGAAGAGATGAATGAATATGTGGAGCGCAGCAGATGCATTATTTCTCATGCGGGTGTTGGCTCCATTACAAATTGTCTTGAACGTGGCAAGCCCGTTATTGTCATTCCACGCCGGAAAGAATGGGGCGAACATGTGGATGACCATCAGCTTGAGATCTCCAAAGTTTTTCAGGATAACGGCTATGTGGCCGTCGCGGAGAGTCGGGCTGAATTGCAAAAGTTGGTTCCTTGCATAGAAGAGCTGAAGTTCCAGCCTTATGTGAGAAAACAGTCTGATCTGATCTCATCCATTAAAAATTACGTGAATAGTCTGTAAGAGGTATGAAGATTAACCATGAAAAAAAGGAGTCTATCATGAAACCAAAAGTATTGGTTGTTGGATCATCCTTGAAGGATATGGGTGGAATTGTGAGTGTCATCAAAAACATTGAGGATTCCTCCATCTCGGAAATGTATGCCATGCAGCGGGTCGAAACGTATATCACGGGCAGCGTGTTCTCACGGCTGCTTATTTTTATACGGGGATTCATGCAATTCTGGATGAAGTTGTACACGTTCAAGCCGGATATCGTGCATATTCATATGGCAAACAACGGGAGCTTTTATCGGAAGTCTCTATTTCTGCTAACCGCACGAAAGTTGTTTCGAAAGTCAGTTATTCTGCATATTCATGCGGCCAGCTTTGATGATTTCTACAATCAATTTGCTCTGCAGCGCAAGTATTGTCACTACATTCTGAATCAGGCAGACAAGTTGATTGTCTTGTCCCAGACGTGGAAAGAATACTTTGCTACGATTGTGCCGGAGACAGCCATTGAGGTTCTTTATAACGGGGTCTTTGTCAAAGAACCGTTTGTAAGAGAACAACAAACAGCCGTTAATGTTCTCTTCATGGGCAGACTGGGTGAGCGAAAAGGAGTCTACGATCTGCTTCAGTCCATTCAGCAATTGAAGGCGCTGGGCGTTACAGCTACCTTTAATCTGGCAGGGGATGGCGAAGTCGAAGAAGTCAAAGCAATCGTGCAGCAGTATGGAATAGAGGATCGTGTCAATGTACTCGGCTGGATTAACGGAGAGCAAAAGGAAAAGCTGATGCGGGAAGCGGATCTACTGGTCCTGCCTTCTTATCATGAGGGATTACCTATGGCCATACTTGAAGCAATGAATTGTGGCTTGCCCATTATATCGACCACCGTCGGAGGCATCCCCGAAGTGATTACATCCGGTCATAATGGGCTGTTAATCGAGCCGGGAGATGTGCACGGGCTGACATCAGCGCTGGAATATCTCATCACGGATGAAGAGGTTAGAGCAAGAATGGGTTCACATAACAGAGAGATTATATCGGATAAGTTCGATATGAATCTTCTCGTGGGCAGATTATCAGGAATATATGATGCACTTCAAGTGAAGGTATCCTAGTGAACAGGAAAAGGTGATGAAATGAACCCCTTGGTATCTTGCATCATTACGACCCATAACCGGGCCGATTTATTGAAAAATGCGTTGAGAAGTGTACGTGAGCAAACACATCCGTATCTGGAGATTTTCATTGTGGATGATGGTTCAGAAGATCAGACGCCAGAGATCTGTCAGGCTTGGACCCGGGAAGATTCACGGATTCGGTACATCCGGGTTCCATATCCCAAAGGAGCCAACCATGCACGGAATGTAGGGATATCCCAAGCCAATGGCAAGTACATTGCCTTCCTGGATGATGATGATGAATGGATGCCTGACAAAATAAAAACCCAGGCGGAGGTGCTGGAGCGTACACAGGAATCATTCACCTTTTGCAGCAAGTATCTCGCATACACGAATGAGCAGCATCAGGTGGTCAAACGGAAATTGTCGGTGGAACCTCGCGATGTTATTCGGTATGAGGATCTGCTTACATTCAACTGGATCGGGGAAACGTCCAAAATCATGGTACTTACCTCACTGGCCCGTGAAGTTCGATTTGATGAAAATCTGACATCCGCTCAGGATTATGATTTTTATCTGCGTATATTGAAACGAGGCTACATCGCCGTGAATGTGAAAGAACCGCTGGTGGATATTAACATCCATAGTGGTCCACGAATTTCAACCTCTACAACGGCCAAGTACAAGGGCCAACGCAAGATTATTTTGAAATACTACAATGACATGTCCAAGGAACAGAAGCGCCGTCAGTTACACCATTATCGAATGCTCGAATGGTCGAGAAATACAGTTCGCAATAACGTTTATTTGAAAAAAGCACTGTCGCTGTACCCTTGGTGGAAAGATTGGGTGCTGCTCAAGCGTAATACCAAAATTATGATGCAAGGATTTCTAATGAGATTTCATGCAAGGCGCGCAGTTGGAACGTATACAGAGGAACCTGTGCGAATGAAACTAAAGTAAGAGGTGCCTGGATGGAAAATCCGACGGTGTATATGCTGCCCAAGATGATTGAGAACAATAAATTCAATGAGCTGTTATCCGATTCCATTGAGAACAAGGGATGGGAAGTGAAACAGTTTACCAAAAGAGATCTAATCAAACTGAAAAAAAATGATGTGCTGCATTTTCATTGGCCTAGCTTCTATTACAGGGGTTCTTCCGTGCTGACAACAGTGATCAAATCGATTCTATATGTATTGATGATTTGTTTTGCACGCTTGCGCGGGGCCAAATTGTTCTGGACGGTGCACAACATCTGGCCACACAACAGCGGCAAGACGCGATTCGATTATTGGATGAGAAAAATACTGGTCCAAAATTGCTCCAAGCTGATTGTCATGGGTAAACCCTTGATCTCGGAAATCTGTTCGACGTTTGGGATTGATTCCAGCCGGATCGAGGTTATACCACATGGACATTACAAGGGAGTGTATCAGGGAAAAGGGGTGAATATCCGCTCCCGGTTTGGCATCCCGGAGGATAGTTATGTGTATGCGTTCTTCGGTCAGGTGTCGCCGTACAAGGGCGTGGATGATTTGCTGGAGGCATTCAAGGATCTGGATTCCGAACAAGCCCATCTGTTGATTGCCGGTAAAAAGGTAAAGGATTATGACCTTGGAGATGAATTTCTCAAGAGTGGACATATTCATACTCATTTTCATTTCATCGAAGATGATGAATATTCGGATTATTTTGATGCAGTCGATTCGATCATTCTTCCATACAAGCAAATTGCCACTTCAGGCAGTGCGATTCTGGCATTGACCTTCTGTAAACCGGTGGTGGCACCACGGATTGGCTTGTTGGAGGAATACCTGCCCGAAGATTGTGCGGTCCTCTACGAACCTTCCCATCCGGATGGATTGCTTAAAGCGATGAATATGATCCGGTTAAAACAATCGGAGTTTCAGGAAGGCAGTGGTTTTGTCAAAGCGTTGGAGCGGCTGGATTGGCCAGTGATTGCCCAAAGGACACTTACCCTGTACTCCAGTTAGTGCAGATGAACGGGTGGACCTAATTGAAAAATATGGGGATGAAATGATGAAGGTAACCGTCGCGATCTGTACGTATAACCGTGCACAGGATGCGGTAGAGGCCATACGAAGTGCAATACAACAGAATTACGCAAGCAGCGACTATGAGATCATACTCATTGATAACAATTCAAAAGACAATACACGGGAAGTCGTGCTTCAAACCATCTTGCAGCATGAGAACCATTCGATCCGGTATGTGTTGGAAGAAAAGCAAGGCTTGTCTGTAGCCCGTAACCGGGCCATTCACGAGGCACGTGGCGAGTATATCCTTTTCCTTGACGATGATGCCTTTGCTTGCAGGGACTGGATTCACCAGATCGTTAGTGTGTTTGAGATGAATGAAAATATCGGTTGTGTCGGTGGCAAGATTGATCCGATCTGGGAAGTACCTGAGCCAATGTGGATTCCACCGGAGAACAGGTCGCTATTCACCATTCTGGATTTTGCAGATGAAGTCACTGAAATGAAAAGTCCTTATATTCCATTTGGTGCAAATGTGGCTTTTCGTTTATCTGTCTTTGATCAACTGGCTCCCTTCCGTGAAGATCTTGGAAGAGTGGGGAACAACCTCCTCTCCAGTGAAGAGAGTGAGTTGATTGCAAGAATACGGACAAAGTTCAAGGTATATTACACGCCGTATGGCGCGGTACAACATAAAGTAGCCAAAGAGCGAACGACAAAGAACTGGTTTCTGCGCCGAATCTATTGGCAAGGTGTGAGTGATGCCATTCGTGATCAGGATCGTGGTGTTGTGCGTACGGCCAAACATGGCATCAAGCTTGCACAGGGGATCACAACCTCACTGATCTACATTTATAATGCAGATCGGTTCACACGTCAGCTTGCCAAAGTATGTTACCGAAACGGCATGATTGTTGGGTCGCTTCGTCAAAACAGTAAGGGATGAGGATCGCTATGGCGCAAGTTGCACTTCGCAAAGTATTCAGAGGAAACGGCTTAATGAGTGCCATATTTCAGACAAGTGGAACCAATCTGCTGGTCATGACACTGACGATGTTGTCTTCCATTTTGACGTCACGCATGTTCGGCGTAGAGGGAAAGGGTGCATTCTCGGCCATCCTGTTCTGGCCAGCGCTCTTAACCGGATTGGTCGGATTTGGACTACCAACTTCTATCATTTATAACATCAAACAGAGCGCAACCGAGAAGAGTGCACAGTATGTTCGGTTAAGCTTTCTTTTTCAAGTTCCGGTGTGCATTATCATTGGCATTGTTGCCTGGTTTGGATTGCCTTTCTGGCTCTCCAGCTTTCCGCCGGAGGTCGTGCAGATATCCAGATGGTATACGATTGCTACCGTTCCTGTACTTATTGTCATCAATCTCATATCAGCTCTCTCGCAGAGTCGGGAGAAATTCGCTGTATATAATGGTATCCGGTTAATGATCCCCCTGTTTAATGTAGGCGGGCTTTTTGTGTTATGGGGCCTGGGCATGCTGAGCATTCAGCTCGCGGCTGCGATCTATTTTGTAACCAGCTTCTCAGTGGTGGCGTGGGCTATCTATGCCAACCGTAATGAATTGAGACTGAGATGGTTCAAGGATCGGGTGGATCAGAGTTCGGCCAAGAAACTTTTTGGTTATGGCAGCAGGGTGTATGGTGTTGAATTGTTAGGAACGCTGTATACCCAGTTTGATAAAATCATTATTTTGGCTTTGCTCACCCCGCGTGATTTTGGACTGTATTCCGTCGTATTTGCGTTATCCCGAATCTACAATGCGGTTCAGACGGCGATTAGCAATGTTGTTTTTCCAAAAGTGACTGGATTGCCCCAAGAGCAGATTATTCGAACAGTTGGCAGAGCCTTCCGCATCTCGCTCATGGTCATGATGATCATTGTAATACCCACCATGTTTGTGGGGAACTACCTGATGGGTCTTCTGTTTGGCTCCGAATTTTTGGAAGCGAGCGTAGCATTTTATATTTTGGCTGTGGAATGCATTATTGGTGGTGGCTCCTGGATTCTGGCATCCGCATTTAATGCACTTGGTCGGCCTGGACTTGTGATGATCAGACAGCTCATTGCACTCTCGGTGACGGTGGCTTTGTTCTTTGTATTCACCCCGCTGTGGGGGCTCAACGGAATTGCGATTGCTTTATTGATCGGGTCCATTGTACGAATGGTGGTTACTGTGGCTGCGATGAAGATTGTATTTAAGGTGAAGTTTGCCGCCATGTTCTATGACAAGGAAGATCTGACGTTTCTCTATGAACGGTTAAATAAAAAAAGAAGAAGAGTCACCCAAGGAGGAGATGGAGATGCTGGGCACTAACAATATTCATCCAATGGAAGAGTTGAAGGGACATTTACGTCAGATTTTGAAGGTCATTCCACCGCGTACCGAAATCTATTATTTGGATTACCCGGTGCATAGCAATGGTGGCGACTTGTTGATTATGAAAGGTACTGAGGCTTTCTTCCGGGACAATGATATTCATGTACGTGCCAGATACAGCATTCTGGATTGCCCTTTGTCCCTCAAGGTTCCGGAAGGTATCACGATTGTGTTGCACGGGGGAGGTAACTTTGGTGATCTGTACCCTGCCCATCAGAAATTGAGAGAACGAATGATTGCCCAGCATCCAAATCACCGGATTGTCATTCTGCCTCAGACGATGTTTTATAAGAGTGATATTGAATTGAAAAAGACAGCCCAAGTATTCAATCGTCATAAGGATGTACACTTTTTTGTCCGGGATACCTTATCTTATGAGATAGCCAGTAAAGAATTTCAACAAACCAATGTGTATCTATCTCCGGATATGGCGCATCAGTTGTGGCCTTTGAAGTCCAAGAGCAAGCCTACCGCAGAGATGTTGTATTTCTTCCGGAAAGACATTGAGAAAACTCAGAATCAGGTGCATTACGAATCCGTCAGTGGACCTAAGGCCACGTTTAAAGACTGGGAGACATTGTACAACCGGGTAGACCGGAAGATCATTCGCATGATTACATCCCGGTTAAAGTCAGGGAAAGGCAGCTCTTTTGCCCGCTGGTTGTGGTACAAATACTCTGATCGGATGGTACATACGGCCATTAAGGAATTCAATCAATACCAAACCATCACGACATCCCGTCTGCATGGACATATTCTGGCCTGTCTCCTGGATCAACCGAACATCCTGCTAGATAATTCATACGGCAAGAACTCGAATTATTATGCAGCTTGGACCAAGAGCAATCCGGCAGGCAGACTGGAATCCAATCAGACCAGCACATATAACAAGCCAACCGAGACCGGCAAGGGAGCAAGTACGGTTGTGCTGTCGGATGGTGCGGCCCTATGAGAAGTATTCTGTTATCCGGTGGTTCTGGCAAGCGTCTCTGGCCGTTATCCAACGATTCCAGATCCAAGCAATTTCTTAAAGTTCTTCATGGGCCAGAGGGAAATCCGGAATCCATGGTACAGCGGGTATGGAGACAGCTGAATCATGCCGGACTTGCATCAGAGGCACTTATTGCGACCAGTTTGCCACAGGTGGAGATTCTGACTTCTCAGCTGGGAGACGATGTGAGACTGGTTGTGGAGCCTGAGCGCAGAGATACGTTTCCTGCGATTGCGCTGGCAGCCTCCTATCTGTATTCCGTAGAGAGTGTGAGTCTGAATGAGACGATTGCGGTGTTGCCTGTAGATCCCTTTGTTGAAAAAGAATTTTTCGAAGTGCTGGCAACCTTACCGGAGATGCTTGATAAGTCTGGTGCTGATCTGGCCTTGATGGGAGTTGTGCCGACGCACCCGTCAGAGAAGTACGGATACATCATTCCGCAATCCCAATCTTCCAGTGAAAATAACAATGAATACGTGAATGTAGCGAAGTTCCAGGAGAAACCCTGCGAATCCGATGCGGTCCTCATGATTGAGCAGGCCGCATTATGGAATTGCGGGGTTTTTGCTTTTAAGCTGGGTTATTTGATTAATCTGCTCATTGAGATGGAACTGCCGATCCAGTATGACGAAATGCTGAAGCAATACGGAAGATTGAACAAGATCAGTTTTGATTACCAGGTTGTCGAGAGAGCCAATCAGATTATCGCTATTCCGTATAACGGTTTCTGGAAAGATCTAGGCACGTGGAACACACTCACGGAAGAGATGGGAAGCTCGGTTGTAGGAAAAGGGTGGATTACGGGAGATTCCCTGAATACTCATCTGGTCAATGAATTGAACATTCCGGTTGCCATATTGGGCTTGTCGGATGTGGTGGTCGCCGTGAGTCCGGATGGCATTCTCGTCAGTGACAAAGAAGCAAGCCCACGGATCAAGGAAATCTTGAAGAACGAGGATCAACGCCCCATGTATGAGGAGCGTAGGTGGGGTTGCTACCGGGTTCTGGATTACACAAGAAACGAAGCTGGCGGCGAGGTTCTCACCAAACGCATCTGCATCAGTGCCGGGAAAAACCTGAGTTATCAATACCATTTGCTTCGCAATGAGGTATGGACGGTTGTATCGGGAACTGGAGAATTGATTCTGAATGGGCAGAGCCGAATGATCGGGCAAGGAGATACGGTGATCATTGACCGGAGTATGCTTCATTCCGTCAGAGCCGTTACGGAACTGGAGATCATTGAGGTACAGATCGGCAGTCAGCTGATTGAGGAAGATATCGTTAGAGTGTCTACCGAATGGCAGGACATTGTTCAGACATATGTGAAGCACGCGTAACCAACACATTAGGACATGGGGGAGATTATGGAATGAATATTACGGTGATTGGCACAGGGTATGTGGGTTTGGTATCGGGCGTATGTTTTTCGGAACTGGGAAATAACGTGATCTGTGTCGACAACAATGTGGAAAAAGTGAATATGTTAATGGACGGTCATGTTCCGATCTATGAACCGGGTCTGAAGGATATCATGAATGCCAATATGAAAGCAGGAAGGCTTTCATTCACCACCAACATTCAGGATGCTATCAGTCGTTCGGATATCATCATTATCGCGGTGGGTACGCCATCCCTGCCTAATGGCGAAGCAAATCTGAGCTTTATTGAACTTGTCGCGCGAGAAATAGGTTCTTATATGGATAATTATAAAATAATAATGACTAAAAGCACTGTTCCTGTCGGAACCAACGATCGTATTCAGGAATGGATCAGCAGTCTGACGAATCATCCATTCGACATGGCATCGGTACCGGAGTTCCTGCGAGAAGGTACCGCTGTCCAGGATACGCTCTATCCTGACCGGATAGTCATTGGGACACATAGTGAGCGGGCAGTCGCCACGTTGAAAGAGCTGCATCAGCCATTAACCGATCAGATTATTGTTACGGATATTCGCTCGGCCGAAATGATTAAATATGCATCCAACGCTTTCCTCGCAACCAAGATCTCATTTATCAACGAAATCTCTAACATCTGTGAAAAAGTAGGAGCAGATGTCAGCCGCGTTGCCGAAGGCATGGGCTATGACAGACGAATCGGTGCCTCCTTTCTCAAGGCAGGCATTGGTTACGGAGGTTCCTGTTTCCCTAAGGATACACAAGCTCTGATTCAAATTGCAGGTAATGTGGATTATGACTTCAAACTGCTGAAGTCCGTGGTGGAAGTGAACAAAGATCAACGCTTCAACATCATTCGTAAACTGGAAGATGCACTAGGCTCACTCGAAGGGAAGGAGATTGCCATCTGGGGGCTCGCTTTCAAACCAGATACCGATGACGTTCGTGATGCTCCGGCGATTGAGATCATTCAACGTTTGCTTGAGCAGGGAGCGGTGATTCGGGCATATGACCCCATCGCTACCGAGAACTTCCGCAAAGAGGTGGATTCCCCATCCATTACGTGGGAAGAGCGTGCCATGAAAGCGGCGGAAGGTGCTGATGCACTCTGTGTTCTGACGGAATGGAAAGAGTTCATGGAGGTTAATCTGACTGATTTGGCAGCGCATATGAATCAACCCATCCTGATTGATGGAAGAAACATCTACGGAGAAGATCAGATTAAAGATACGTCCTTTCAATACTACTCCGTGGGTCGTCCAGGTCTAACCAATATCGATGGTAGAAAAACAGCAGTCATCTAACGGAGGCCATAACATGAGACGCGGGATCAAAATAACATTAGGTGCCATTTCCCTTGTTGCAGTTGTCATGATTGGATATTCTGTGTATCTGTATTCGCATGTTAAATCAGCGGCGGATCAAATGTATGAACCCCGGGAACCCATCAAGCAGGTATCTATTGTCGACCAGCGGGGTGGGGGAGATTTCCCTGTGGACATGGAGAATGAAGAACCTTTTAATGCTTTGATTCTGGGTGTGGATGAACGTTCCAATGATCGGGGGCGCTCCGACACCATGATTGTATTAAGTGTTAATCCTGCGAAAAAATCCGCACTTATGTTTAACATTCCCCGAGATACCAGAACGAATATTGTTGGTCACGGCACGGAGGATAAGATCAACCATGCCTATGCTTTTGGGGGCGTTAACATGTCTGTGCAGACCGTGGAACAATTGCTCAACGTTCCCATACATTACTACATGAAAGTGAATATGGAGGGCTTTGCACAAGTCATCGACATGGTGGGTGGAGTGGATGTGAATAACCCGTTTGCATTTGACTATGAGGGTTACCGGTTCGAGCAAGGGAATATTCATCTGGATGGTGAAGCTGCTTTGGGATTTTCGCGGATGCGTTATGATGATCCGAAGGGAGATCTCGGGCGGAATGACCGCCAGCGGGAGATCATCAAACAAGTGCTGAAGAATACGGTTCAGGTATCCAACGTGTTGCAACTGGAGACGTTGCTGGACGAAGTCAGTGCTCACGTCAGAACCGACGTTACCTTTGATGAGATGAAGCAGATGTTCTCCAATTATCGTTCGGTACTGGATCATATTGAATCCGTTGAGATTAAAGGCACGGGCAAGAAAATAGACGGAGTGTATTACTATATCGTGGAACAATCGGAACGAGACAGGATACATCAGATGATTGAAGAACATTCAAAATGATCGGATAGGGCGGTGAACCAGATGCGTATCTCCAGGCTAATGAAATTGTCCCTGATTGTGCTACTAATGTATATGCTCATGATACCGGCAAGTACAAATTATGTTCAATCAGCTCAAAACTATCAATGGAATAATATACCTATTGGTGGTGGGGGGTACGTTACAGGGGTGGTTATTCATCCGACTGAGCCTGATCTGGTTTACGCTCGAACTGACGTTGGAGGAGTATATCGGTTGGATACAGCTTCAGGAGATTGGGTTCCACTACTGGATCATTTTGGAGATGAGGACAGCAATCTGTACGGCGTGGATGGAATTGCGCTGGATCAGCAAAACCCTAATGTCGTGTATATCGCTGCTGGGAAGTACGGTAACGTGGGGCCGAGTGATATTCTGAAATCCACAGATCGGGGAGAGACCTGGACTCGAACCGGACTTAATCTTCGGAATGAATCAAATGGAAATATCCATCGAGCCATGGGAGAGAGCATCGCGGTTAATCCCACGAACTCCAATTACCTGCACGTGGGTACACGATATGATGGATTGTACACCTCCAGTGATGGTGCAGCCACGTGGAGCAAGGTATGGGATGTACCTAGCGGGCTATCCGGTGAGGGAATTCGGAGTGTAGCTTATGGATTGAATCCCGTGACAAAGCAAGGTCAAGTTGTGTATGCGGGGGTTCGCGGCATTGGTGTGTATAGCAAAGCACCAAGAAGCAATGGGCAGACCACTTGGCAACTTACCGGGAGAAGTCCCGAATATCCTGCACGTATGACTGTGGCGAAGAACGGGACGTTGTATGTGACAACGGATAATCAGGGCGTCTACAAGTTCAATGGTGTGCAGTGGACAAATATAACACCCAGCTCCAGTTACTCATCTTATTATGGAATCACGATTGATCCCAATAATGATAATCACATCCTGGCAGCCGTTCGAACAGGCGGGGATAATCTGCCACTGTATCGTTCCGTTAATGGCGGACAGAGTTGGACAACAGTGAGCAAAACGCTGGTATCCAAACCGTCCTGGTGGACACCCAACATGTTTTTCTCAGCGACATCCAGTATCAAGTTTGATCCGCATAATCCGGGCACCGTATACGCTACAGACTGGTTTGGCGTGTACAAGACGGAAAATATCAATGGTACCAATGGATTGACTGGCAATACAGCGAGTACTTGGGAAGCCATTACCGATGGTCATGAAGAAGTCGTCGCACTCACGGCATCCACACCACCTCAGGGTGTTTCATTCTTCAGTGGTTTAACGGATCAAGTCGGATTTAGACATGAAAATGTAACCGATGTTCCTCTTAATAAAATCCCGCTCTCAGGTATGCGAGAAATTGTGAGTATTGACTATCACGAGGCAAATCCGAATTACATGATATTTCTGGGAAGCAGTGACTGGTATGGTACCACCACACGTTTATTTGTCTCTTCCAATAACGGAGTTACAGTAACTCCAATGAATGTTCCGGCTGGCTCCAAACTGGGGAGGGTCGCCTATTCAGCTATTAATCCAAATGTAATTGTTTATTACCCCCAGACCGGTAATCCGGTCAGAAGCACGAATCGTGGTGCAACATGGCAAAATATGAATGGTGCCCCTTTTCAGGCCATCGGGGGGAATATGGTCTTTGCCTATAATCATCCACTGGCTGCGGATCGCATCAATGGATATAAATTTTATATGTATGCTGCTGGTTATCTGTATCGGTCTACGGATGCAGGTGCCAACTGGTCCAAAGCGAATACGGTTCGCCTTCCGATTAATACGGATATCAATACAAGCTTCATTAAAGTCGAGGCTGCACCTGGCGTGGCGAATAATGTATGGGTGAGTCTGGGAACCGATGGATTATATGCATCAACGAACTCGGGAAATACATTTTCCAAGATCCAGGGTGTGCAGAATTCCAAATTATTTGCCTTTGGTAAAGCTCAGCCCGGCAGATTGGTTCCGGCTGTCTATGTATATGGCACCGTAAATAACGTGCATGGATTCTTCCGTTCCGATGATATGGGGGTAACCTGGAACAATATAGGTCCTTTAGGTAATGGAATCGGGCTGGGCAATGAACCGCAAATTATGGCGGCAGACCGTCAAATCTATGGTCAGGTATATGTAGGTACAAATGGCAGAGGCATGTATGTTGGATCAATAGAATAACGATAGAGATATGAAAGTGGTGAAGATCAAAATGATGGAGGAGGGCTCCGGGCGCACGAGACAAAAGCATGTACGAAGAACATACGGATTTCTCATTGCTCTGCTGTTGATTGTGATCTGGATTCTGGTCATCTGGTCCATGTCCACGCAATCCTCTCAACAGCAAGACATTCAGCCTTGGCTTCATAAATGGTCTCAAAAATTGCACATCGGTTTTACACTTCCTGATGTGCAATTCACTTACGGGGAGTATGAGTATTCGCTGAAGCAGCGGCCGTATGATTTTGCAGAGTTCATCTTTCGCAAGAGTGCGCACTTATTTGTATACGCTGTGCTCGCCGTGCTTGTGTACGGCGGGCTGCGGTACAGAAGAACCTCCCTTGTGACCAGTATCGTTTCTGCTCTGGCTGTGGTGTTTGTTATAGCCTCCATTGATGAGTATATTCAGCAGTTCAGCCCGGATCGGACAAGCTCGATACGTGATGTTGGAGTAGACTTGCTCGGCGGCTGCTGTGGGATTGCCATATATGCAGCACTTCAGTCCATGATCCGAAGGATCAGAAAAGGAAAGCGTACTTCCATTCACAGCGAGTGATTTCCCAGGAAATTAGATGTATCGCAACTTCTACTTGTCTGCTATCCATCATAAGTATGGAGTAGGACAAGGAGGACTGGACATGCTGCGAAGAAGGAACCGGAATGCTTTGCTCAAAAAGATCGGCTTCATCGCGATCATTGTATTATTGCTGTGGTTGATTGCCAGAACCATTCCGTATTTGTTTCAGGCAGATACATCGGATGAAGCTGCTGCTGTTGCCGAAGAGTTTTACAAATATGAGCAGACAGGTGACTTCGGCAGTTCGTGGGAACTCTTTCATCCCCTGATGAAAGAGCGGTTTCCCAAGAGTGCTTACGTACAGAACAGAGCACATATATTTATGCAGCATTTTGGCGTGGAAACGTTTGAGCTGGAGATGGAGAAACCAGAGCGCGAGTTCGATGTAACCGTGATTGATGGCGTTAAGCCATTTTCTGAAGCCTACAGAATCCGGGTCACCCAGAAGTACACAGGTACCTTTGGCCAATTCGATATTGTGCAGACCTGTTATCTGGTAGAGGATGGCGATGAGTGGACCTTACTCTGGTATTATCCAAATCAGAAAAATGAGGATACCTCTCAGGTCGACAATAGTGACTGATCAGGAAATAGTATTAACCCATACATTGAACCGAATTGTATCATTTACCTAACATAAGGCTCCATAAATGCGAGACTTTTGTCGCATTTTTGGAGCTTTTTTTGTGTTTTGCTTGTTTTTATAGCTTTAAAGCCTTGACATTAGTCCCGGTGTCAAGTAAATTACGAGATAGATACAAAATGTATCAATTTTCAGCGTCTAACGACAAATAACAAGGACTTCTAAGCTCCTTGTGAGGGGAAGGAATATCATTGATCGAAACGGGCCGCTTTTACTGTGTCAGTTGTGGGATGATTGTGTCGGTCACTAGAAGCTCTGTCGAAATGAAGGAAGAGGGCAATGGAGGCAATCACGTATTTCGCACCGGATTCTACCGGAGTGAAATGCCGCTTGGATGCTGTGAAGCGTGTGTAGTTGAAGCGAAACGTCAGGGGAAATCCCAGTTTGCGGGACAATATACTAAAGATTATGATACACTATGTGCATATGAGAAACGGGCATGAATGATGTGCTCGTCCATGAAGGAGGGGATTGAATGCAGCAGGAGCCGGTCGTCCGGATTCAGGGCGTCAGCAAGATCATATCCTCCCGATCATTGGTCAGCGACCTGACTCTGGATATTTCTCCGGGGCAGGTTTTTGGTTTTTTAGGACCTAATGGCGCGGGAAAAACAACGACGATTCGAATGATGGTTGGACTGATGTCCATCAGTAAAGGTGATATTTTCATCTCGGGACACAGTGTGAAAAATGAATTTGAGCAGGCGGTAGCCCAGGTAGGAGCTATTGTGGAAAATCCGGAAATGTACAAGTTTCTGACCGGGTACCAAAATCTCGTTCACTTTGCCCGCATGTCGCCGGGAGTTACGAAGGAACGTATTGCGGAAACAATTGAGCGTGTGGGGCTCACAGCCCGTATTCACGATAAGGTCAAAACCTATTCACTTGGCATGCGCCAGCGTCTGGGGGTCGCGCAAGCGATATTACATAAACCGAAGCTGCTTGTACTGGATGAGCCGACCAATGGTTTGGACCCACAGGGTATACGGGAACTGAGAGATTATTTGCGTCAGCTCACCCAAGAGGAAGGCATTACGGTCTTTGTATCCAGTCATTTATTGTCGGAGATGGAGCTGATGTGTGATACCGTAGCCATCATCCAGAACGGCAAGTTGATTGATGTAAGAAACCTTCGGGCTGAAGCCGGTTCGGATGCATTAATCGAAGTTGCTTTTGAGCTGAATGATGCTGACCGCGCTGCGGATCTGATTCAGGGTGCTATCGTACAGGGCAATGTCCTGGTGGTGCGAGTGTCTCGTGAGCAGATTCCGGATATCAATGCCAAGCTAGTTAGCGAAGGGTTTCAGGTATACGGTATTCGTAACGTGACTCACACCCTGGAAGAACAATTTTTGCAAGTCACTGGGGGTGGAGGCATTGGGTAGTTTTGGTAATCTGATATTGAACGAGAATATGAAAATTTTCCGTCGTCCCCGTACCTGGATCATGTTATCGATTCTGGCGCTGATCTCGCTATTAATGCCAGTGTTACTGCGAGAAGGCATGGGGTCCAATGAAGTTTTGTACTGGGAAGCGGCTGTAACGACCATCCAGATTACGTTTTTCCTGAACACGATCTTCTGTGTCGTGATTGCAGCGGAATCGGTTGCGGGCGAATTTACCTGGGGAACCATTAAGCTGTTGCTGATCCGTCCATGGTCACGAAGCAAAGTTCTTGCTTCCAAATATCTGACCGTCGTTGGCTTCAGTATTGTCAGTACACTGCTGATCATCGCGATGGCCATGCTAACGTCTTATATCCTTTTCTCGCATGATGCTCCGGGAGGAAGCAGTAGTCCGGCTACGAATGCTCTGACGTTATGGGGATATTTGTACGTTGATCTGTTCATTACGCTTGCGATTGCCTTTATGGTGTCCTCTGTATTTCGTTCAGGTGCACTTGCGATTGGATTATCCCTGTTCATTATGTTCTCACAGAGTATCTTCTCACTGATATTCAATCCGGTCCGTTATGAGTGGGCCAAGTATGTTCTATTCAACAACATGGATCTTAGCAAATACATGACCTCCGGGGCGGATTTTGCGCTAATGGGTGGTCCGAGTGCAGGAATGACACTGGGTTTCTCCATTGCAGTTCTGGCGGTGTATTACGTTATTTTCATGGTGATTTCCTGGGTTGTATTCAGCAAAAGAGATGTGGCAGGCTAACGCCTGCTTCTTTTTTTTGCTCCAATGTTTGTTTTGGAAAGAAAATAAGTGTATATTCAGCATCGCCTGTGGCATGACTGTCATTTAAGGGTACTTAGTATCATAAGTAAATGACTAGATATACATATAACGCCGCAGTCACTTTGGCAGAGCAGCGCATGGAGGGATCACGTTTCTTGATAAATAACAAGTTCTATCGCATATGCACAGCGATTATTCTGCTGCTTCTCATCGTGTATCTGGGGGAAAAAGTGAACTTTATTTTCAGCCCCCTGACCTCACTGATTCACATCATCATCATTCCGCTGCTGATTGCTGGTTTCTTCTATTATCTGTTGCGCCCGCTTGTCGATTATATGGAAAGGCATAAGATCAAACGTGCATTATCAGTTCTGATTATTTATGTCGTAATTGCACTAATACTTGCAGGTTTTAGTGTGCTTGTATGGCCTTCCCTGCGTGAACAATTGATGAATTTCGTGGAGAATGCTCCAGCGTTGGTTACTTCACTCAGCGATCAGTTGAATGCACTTGAAAAGAGTAATGTTGTATCCAGATACCTGCCTGATGATTCCAATCTATTCTCACGATTATCCGATGTTCTGAGCCAAGGGATCACTCAGGTAACCAATTATGTCTCCGGGTTATTCTCCGTGGTATCCAATCTGGTTATTATTCTGGCAACGTTCCCGATTATGTTGTACTACATGCTCAAGGAAGGTAGCAAGTTTGGAACGAATCTGACCTTATTGTTGCCAAGACATTATCGGAAGGATGGGGAAGAAACCGTCCATGAGATCGATGAAGCATTAAGCAACTATATTGTTGGCCGGGTTATTGTTAATGTAGCCTTGGGGATTCTGATGTACATCGGTTTTCTCATTTTAGGTTTGCCTTACGCATTGCTGCTGACTGTTGTATCCATTATTCTGAATTTCATCCCTTATGTGGGTGCTTTGCTGGCAGCTATTCCGGTTGTCATTGTTGCGTTTATCGAATCACCTTCGATGGCGATCTGGTCACTGGTCATCATTGTAATCGCACAGCAAATTCAGGATAACCTGATCTCACCTTACGTCTATGGCAAGCAGCTCGATATTCATCCACTGACTACCGTTATCCTTTTGCTCGTGGGTGCTGACCTGGGAAATATCTTGGGTATGATCATCGTGATTCCCCTATATATGATTTTGAAAATTATAGTTCGCAAAATCCATTATCGGATTGTCGAAGATAAGACTGAAACTTAAATGGAATTTGAAATACAACGCTGTCACATCGATAAGCTCAACAGGATAAGCCGCATATCAATGGTGAAGGGGCAGGTAAGTTTGCCTTCGCCATTGGTATGCGGCTTTTTTTCATACATATTGCTCACTCATGTTATACCTGTTATACTTGATATATAACAGACAACAAAAGAAGGTGAACCCTTGATTATTCAACTGGATATGCAATCCGAACTTCCCATCTATTCGCAACTTGTTTATCAAATTATTGAAGGTATTGCTAGTGGTGAGTTACAGCTAGGTGAGGCGTTACCTTCGGTTCGAAATTTGGCCGCAGATATCGGTGTTAACCTTCACACCGTCAACAAGGCTTATACACTACTCAAGCAAGATGGATACATTCTGGTTCATAGACAAAAGGGAGTTGTAGTGAACCCTGATGGAATGCCTGGTTTAACGGATGATTTTTTGAAAAAGCAGCAAAGAGAATTAAGACCGATTATTGCGGAAGCGATCTGTCGTGGAATGACTAAAGAAGAATTATCTGCAGTGTTAGACCAAATGTATGATGATGTGAAGATGGGTCACAACAAAGAATAATGGAATCAAGGGAGTGTGTTATGTATGCAGCTATTTAGTATATTACCTATCATTTTAATCTTTGCTCCATTAGCCTTACTTCTATCTTTTACACCATATCTGACAAGGGAAACCATTAGCTTTGGGGTTACGGTAAGTCAATATAATTACTACACACCCATCTTACGTAAGCTAAGAAGTACGTTTGCTACAGTAAGTCTGATCGGAAACGGGATGATTATACTTGTCTGTCTGTATTTTCTCCGATCTGCTAATGAAGATGCTACCGCAATGATTACCGGTGTTAGCACAATGATATTTATTGTGTACTGGACAGCGCTACACATCTTATTTCATTTCAAGATGAAAAAGATAAAAGGAACACTTACAACTGTAGAAGCACCTCAAAGAGTGAAAATCGATACCACCTTCCGCCAAAATAAACTCACCTATTCCAACTATTGGTTTCTCATTCACATTGCTATTATTGTTGCCATTGCGATCATTTCGATCCTGAATTATAAGGCACTACCTAACGTCATTCCAATAAAATATGATCTTCAAGGCCATGTCACTTCCAGTGTGCCTAAAACTTACCTCTCGGTACTGGCTATTAATCTTGTACAGTTAGGAATCATTGCACTTATGATGTTGGTTAACTGGAGTATTAAATCAAGCAAACAACAGCTTACTACGTCTAATCCGGGCCAATTTGCTACTGAAAATATTCAATTCCGCCGTAAATGGTCCCTATTTACGCTTGTAACAGGATTACTTCTTACCATCTTATTTGCCTTTATTCAGATCAATATGTTCGTCCCTAATCTGGTCTTGTTAACAGCTATTAGCTTCATCACTCCTGTGGTGATCGTGTTAGGTGTTGTATGGCTGTCTCTCACAGGCAGACAAGGCGGTGGCAAAATTCGTAATCAACAAGAGGACCACGAACGATCTAAGGAGCAGCCTGTGAATGACGATGATCATTGGAAGCTTGGGTTTATTTACTTCAATGCCAATGATCCTTCTTTAACCATAGAAAAGCGTTATGGAATAGGCTGGACAATTAACTTCGCTCGTCCACTATCTTGGGTCCTGTTGTTATTCATCATTGCTATTGTTGTTATAAGCATAGTCCTGAGCCAATAAATGCTCATAATGCTATGCATATGATAGATGAAATTAATTAGGAGGAGTTATTACAATGAACAATTGGAAAAAGCTATTACTTTCTCTTACTTTCGTAGGTCTCATCCTTCCGGTAACATCCATCTCAGAAGCTGCTAAAAAATCCGCTGGTAGTGAAAATCTTGTTCCTATTCGTGAGATTGCAGAAAAGAATGGGGCTGAGGTATCTTGGCAACAAAAGACAGGAGAAATCACAATACGAAAAAGTGAGCTTACGATTGTAGTTAAGGTAGGAGAGAAACAGGCGATGGTGAATGGGCAAGCCATATCCTTAGACAATCCTGTTCAGTTAACGAAAGGAACTACCTATATGGATGGGGCATTTCTTTCCGAGACGCTGAAGGCAGCACCTGAGGATATATTCATTTCCCTTATTAGTGAGGGCGATGGCAAGGAGGCTGCCAAGTATGTTCATACCTCTGTGAGTGGAGTGTTGTCACCCACGTTGTTGAGTCAGCTGTGGGGAGCTTTAGAAGGACAAAATGGCAAAATTACAAGTGAAGCCATAGCTAAGCATGTAGAAAATAATACAGTGCATCGCAATGTTACCTATACGTTCAAAACAGAGCTAACTCCTTTAAATATTACGGTCAGAATGAATCTTAACGGACTTGTGGATGATTTGCATATTGCCGCCGCTACGCCAGATGTGTATCAAAAACCAAGCTACGACGACCCATCTACCTATACAGAACAAGACATTACGGTTGGTCAGGGTGATTTAGCTTTGCCAGGGACATTAACTTTGCCCAAGGGAGAGGGACCTTTCCCGGTTGTCATTCTGGTACACGGATCTGGGCCTAGCAATCAAGATGTTGCCATTGGTGGTGCAAAGCCGTTTCGCGATCTTGCGGTAGGTTTAGCTTCACAAGGAGTTGCTGTATTAAGATACGATAAGGTCACGTATGAGCATACCTATAAGGTGGCTTCACAGCCTAAATTCACATTAAAACAAGAGAGCGTAGATCAAGTAAACGATGCAGTGGAATTGCTTAAAAAGAATACACATATTGATTCTACAGCGATTTTTGTAGCTGGACATAGTCAAGGCGGGTTTGCAATGCCGTTAATCATTGCTGAGGATAAACAACATGATATTGCAGGAAGTATTTTACTTGCTGCACCAAGTAGTAGCTTTGTGGATGTGCTTACCGAGCAGCAGGACGAATTGGTAGAGCGGATGAAGCAGCTTGGTTTAGACACGGATGTCATTCAAGGGCAAGCTGATTTTTATAAAAATGTGGCTGCGATAGTTAAAGATCCAAAATATTCTGTAGATCATCTTCCTGAGGCATTTCCACTTCAACCTGCGTATTGGTGGTTTGAGCAGAGAGATTATGTGCCTGCGGAACTGGCTAAAACACAAAATACACCTATGCTTGTTATACAAGGCGAAAACGATGTGCAAGTGTCTATGAATCAATTCCAAACCTGGAAATCGTCTCTTCAAGGTCATTCCAATGTAACGTACAATAGCTATCCAAAGGTAAATCATCTTTTATCCAGCTATGATGGACTTTCGATCGGTCAAGAGTACGTTGAGCCATCTAATGTCTCCAAAGCCATTATCAATGATATTGCGAAGTGGGTATTAAAATCAAACTAAAAATGGGAGTTCCATTCTTGGGTTGAATGATAACTTGGAGAAGTGACGGATAGGGCGAGATATAATAAGAAGAGGAGTACTTACCCAAATAGGCAAGTGCTCCTCTTTTTATTTATAAATTTGCTTTATTTAGACCAATTGGACTCTTTCTCGTCTTCATCAGTATAATCAGACATGGTCAGTGGTTCCTTGGGAACAACGGCCACTTTGTAGAACCGATTTTTGTCTTTTTCCAGCAAAACAAAGATTAGATTCTCGAACTCATATTCTTCCTGTTCGTTCATCTCGGGACGATGGCTGTAGAGCCATCCACCAATGGTGTCCCACTCATCTGCATCCAGGCTGGACATAAACATGTCGTTCACCTTTGATAAGGAAACCTTGCCATCCATAATGACATAGTTCTCATTGATGACTTGAATATCTTCCACTTCGTCTGCGTCGAACTCGTCGCGAATCTCACCAACAATCTGCTCAAGCACATCCTCGATGGTTACAATTCCGGAAGTTCCTCCATATTCGTCGACAAGTACGGCGATATGTACGCCATCCTTCTGCATTTTCTTGAGCAAGTCCTTCACAGGAGTTGTTTCGTGAACAGCCGATACAGGCTGAATCAGGGAGGATAGATCAACAGGTTCATCGTTTCCGTAAAGTTCCAGGAAGAATTGTTTCGTATTAATGATACCGATGATATCGTCTTTACTCTCATTCACTACTGGAAAACGTGTATATTGTTCTTCACGAATGATCTCCAGGTTTTCCTCGTTTGTTCTATTCACATAAAGGCAGACCATATCGGTCCGGGGTACCATGATTTCTTTGGCTAACATCTCATCAAAAGCAAAGATCCGGCTTACGTAACCGAACTCGGCTTGGTTGATTTTACCACTTTCAAAGCTTTCATTAATGATGATCTGCAACTCTTCTTCGGAGTGTGCATCTTCATGTTCAGAAGCAGGTTTGATTCCGAACAGTTTCACCAGTTGGTTCGCTGAGCCGTTTAACAGCCAGATAAAAGGATACATAATTCGGTTAAACCAGATGATAGGTGTAGACGTCAGCAGTGCAACAGTCTCGGCTTTCCGGATTGCAATCGTTTTTGGAGCGAGTTCACCAACCACAACATGCAGATACGTGATGGAAGCAAACGCGATTACAAATGATAAGAATGAAGAAACCGCCTCAGGAATTTGCAAGCTTTCAAACACAGGGTGGAGAATCTTCTCTACCGTTGGTTCACCCAGCCAGCCCAGTCCCAGAGATGTGATCGTGATTCCAAGCTGGCAGGCAGACAAATATCCGTCCAGATTGGCAACGGCTTGTTTAACAGCCAGCGCACGCTTGTTTCCTTCTGCAATCATTTGATCGATCCGGCTCGGACGAACCCGTACCAGAGCGAATTCCACTGCGACAAAAAACGCCGAAAGTCCTATCAAAAAAGCAACCAATACTAAATTTAACGCATACCTCTCACTTTCCATTCACTGCTCTTCTCCTTTAGGTAATAAGTTTTTAACGATTATTATATCTAATTTTACGTAAGAAGACCACCTCCAGACAAAGAAATGAGGAAGAGTCTGGAAGGTGAAATGAGCAGATTGGCGTCACAATGCGAATCTGCTCCATCATTAAACTGATATGTAGAAGGTAACACAGTCAGAATATACAATGAACGAAGTGCAAATTTGAATTTCCAGAATCAAGTATTCCGTCTGCTTATGTAAAGTTTTATCTAAGCAAACGTTACGAATAGGGGGTACATTGGGTATCTATGATTAGCTGTATACATAATCGTCAAAGATGTGTAGGTGAGAGAAAGGCAAGGCCATGAAGCTTGCCACTTGAGGAGGAAGCCGAATGTTCTGGCTGGTCATTATATTACTCGTATTTATTTTCCAGGCAGCCACAATTCTTTTACTGGAATTTCGTAATCCGGCTAAAGCTGTGGCTTGGCTGTTTATTTTGTTCTGCGTGCCTTTGATCGGTTTTGTGGTGTACTATTTCGTGGCGCAGGACTATAACAAACGAAAAAAACTCCGCAAGGGTGGATCGCGCATCTTCCGTGAAATGAAGGAAACGATCTGGGAACAAGCCCACATCATTGGAGATGTCGAACAGATGCCTGGCGATCGTTTCAGCCACCAGCATCGATTGTTTAACCTGTTATCCCATCTGTCGGAGAGCCCGATTACAGGTTGTAACCACAGTACGGTGCTCACAAATGGTGAAGAGGCGTTTGCGGCAATGCTGAGGGAAATGGAAAAAGCAAAGCACCATCTGCATGTGGAATTTTACATTTTCCGTGATGATGTCATCAGCACCAAGTTTCAGGATGTCATGATTCGCAAGGCTCAGGAGGGCGTGAAGGTTCGGTTTATTTGTGACGGTCTCGGCAGTCACAAGATGAGCTGGAGTTTTATCCGCAAACTGCAAGATGCAGGTGTGGAGTTTCATTATTTTCTACCGCCACTGATTGCAACGATTGACCGAAGAGTCAACTACCGGAATCACCGTAAAATTGTTGTTGTGGATGGACAGGTTGGTTTCGTGGGTGGCATTAATGTAGGCGATGATTACCTTGGACAATATCCAGAGGTGGGTTTCTGGCGGGATACACATGTGCAGATCGAGGGAGATGCCGTATATTTCCTGCAAAGTACATTCCTGAACGACTGGAAATTGGCTTCCGGTGAGCGAATTACCGAACCCCAACTTGCGGAATTATTTCCACCCCATATCTGTAGCGGGGAAGAACGAATTCAGATTCTGGCCAGTGGGCCGGATCAGGACTGGGATGCCATTCAGGAAATGTGTTTTGGGGCCATTTCGGTAGCTTGTGAACGGATATACATTACCACACCTTATTTTATCCCTGATCCTGCCCTGTATGAGGCACTCAAAACAGCTGCTGTCAGTGGCGTTGATGTGAAAATTATCATTCCATATCAATCCGATTCAAAGCTTGTTCATTTGGCATCCCTTTCATATGTAGAGGAACTTCTGCGAGCAGGTGTTGAGTTCTTCCAATATCGCAAAGGTTTTGTACATGCCAAAGTGATGATTGTGGATGAGTTGCTTGCAACGGTAGGCACGGCCAATATGGATATGCGCAGTTTTTTTTGCAATTTTGAGTTAACGGCTGTCCTGTTCGAGTCCTCTCCGATTCGTCGTTTGATCACTGATTTTGAACGTGATCTCGGGGAATGCAGTCAGATCGATGGGGAGGTATTTCAGAAGCGTTCACGACGGCAAAAAGGCGCAGAAATGCTTTCTCGGATGCTTTCACCGCTTCTTTAGCCGATTTAGGGCAGATTTCTGAAGATAAGTTCACTTTTTGTGAATTTATCTTCTTTTTGCTAAGTATTTTGCGCAAATTTGATCTTTTATGATATAATAGATATATAAATCATGTCTTGGCGAAGGAGGGGAGTCTGCGGGAAAACAGGCTCCCTTTTGCTCTCTTTTGAAAGTGCAAACCGGGATGAATAACATTTTGAATCCATTTTATATCGCCTTTAGATGCTTGCGCTGTATAGCCAGGGTACATATAGAACGCAGTTTGCTGTTCTCCATATGTAGATTCACCCTGAGTATTTAAATGATTTATAAAATGGATTCACACACTGATTTAACGGGGGGGATACCATGTCCAATGTAACGGTGAAAGAACTAACAGCCAAGCAAGCTGACCGCGGGGTCAAAAGCTCGGTGTTTACATTAAAGTTGCTGCAACGTATTGTGATGATTCTGATCGGTGCTGCACTAATGGCTGTATCGCTTGAAGTGTTTCTCGTACCGAATGGTGTTATTGATGGTGGGATTACGGGGATTTCAATTATGGTGTCAGAACTTACACATCTGCCACTCGGAGTGTTCCTGACCTTGCTTAACTTGCCTTTCCTGATTCTGGGTTACAAGCAGATTGGTAAAACATTTGCGTTATCCACGCTGCTGGGGATCGTGGTCATGTCCATCGGGACATCATTATTGCACCATGTACCTGCATTAACACCAGGGGAGCCTTTGCTCGGAGCTGTATTTGGCGGATTGATCCTGGGTGTGGGTGTTGGACTTGTCATTCGGTCTGGCGGTTCACTGGATGGTACGGAGATTGTGGCGATCTTGCTTAGTGAGAAGTCACCTTTGTCTGTAGGACAGATCGTATTGTTCATTAACGTGTTTATTTTCGCAGGTGCAGGATTTGTATTCGGCTGGCCGAATGCCCTGTATTCCATGATTGCATATTATATTGCGATGAAGATGATTGATATTGTGAATGAAGGACTTGACCAGTCCAAATCGGTATGGATCATTAGTGAGAAATATCGTGATATCGGTTCAGCCCTGACAGACCGTCTTGGTCGTGGTGTAACTTTCCTGGATGGAGAGGGCGGATTCAGCGGGGACGAGAAAAAGATCATTTTTGTCGTGATTACCCGTTTGGAAGAAGCGAAGCTGAAGACCATCGTTGAAGATTGGGACCCGCAAGCCTTTGTGGCTATCGGTAACATTCATGACGTGAAGGGCGGACGTTTCAAGAAAAAAGGTATCCATTAGCGATTGATATATACATGAATGATAATAGCCGACACCCTTGTGATGAGGGAGTCGGCTATTTTTTCTTCAAATGTTTGAGAATGAGCTCTACCGGTTGGGGTTCAACAGCTGCGATTAAATCACCGGTTTGGTTCAAGCGTTCAATAATGTTCATCAGATGGTAATCCTGGATGGAGACGTTGCTTCTAACCTCATCCCAGGTAAGGGGTGTAGAGACAGTGGCGCCGGATTTGGCACGTGGTGTATAGGGAGCGGCAAGGGTCTTGCCTCCATAATGCTGGAGATAGTCAAAATAAATGCGGTCTCCACGGTCCTTTTTAAGTCGTTCCAGTGTGAACAGATCCGGGTGCTTCTGAGTGACATATTTGCCGACAAAATAACCAACCTCTCTCAATTCATCAAAGGTTACACCTTGCACAATGGGAACGATGATCTGAACTCCTGTTGCGCCCGAAGTTTTGGGAATGGACCTCAGACCAAGGGAAGTCAGGGTTTCGCCAACGATGAGTGCAGCTTGCATGATCCGCGGTTCATGTTCCTGAGAAGGGTCCAGATCAATCATCCATTCACTGGGCAGATGGCTTCCCACAGTATGCAGAGAAGGATGAAATTCAAGTGCAGCCAGATTACCAAGCCATAACAATTCGGGAAGTCCATTCATGACCACATATCGGATGCCGTCGTGAACTTCAGTGCGCACATAATCTGGTACAGGCTCAGGGGCATTCTTTTGATAGAAAAATGTTCCTCCAGCGCCGTGGGGATACCTTATCGTGGTGAGAAGTCGATTGCTCGTATACGTGAGCAGATAAGGAGCCAGAGCGGCCAGCTTTTGCAGATAGATGGCTTTGGTAACACCCACTTCCGGCCATAAGAGCTTGTCCGGGTTGGTGACCGTCAGCTCTGTGCCTTCTATTATGATGGTTCCCTGGATCTTGGGGGCCATGTGGAACACCTCCTATGTGCTTAATGAATTATTGAAACATGGGCCGAAACACGAGTGAAGCGAACTCTTCATCATGGAAGAAGCTGGTTCGCCAGGCAATCCTCGCGGGTTACATCCGCGAAGGTCTGGATACTGGGATGGCGTAGAGTGTTATGATGAGTCAGCTCCATATATTGCACTTTGACTCCTATTCGCGGTTCCACCCAGGTGGTCTCTGCACTGCGCTCGGGTACATTATGGAACGGTCTGTCCTGCCTGATCAGAGGCTCGACTTGATGTGTGAGTTCCCGCCACGTATTGGAGTTCAATTTGCCAGTCCCGACATGACCAATATAGACAAAATCAGGCCCATCATATACACCGACCGCGACGGCATTCACAATACCGCTCCGGTACGTGACTCCCCCGATCATCGCATATACATCATGCATGATTTTGACCTTCTGCCAGCGCTGATCCTTGCCCTGTATGCCATAACTGCTGGTGAGATCCTTGCAGACGATGCCTTCCATCTGATGTTGTCTCATGACCGTAAGCAGGGAAGAGGCATCAAGTGTATTGGTGACCTCCTGAACATGGGGAGCGTTGTTAAGGACCTCGTGCAACAGGCGCTGTCGATCTGCCAAAGGCTGATCCGTCACCCATTTCCCCTCATAGAACAGGATATCAAATACCATATATGTGACCGGAATCTGATGTATGGCTTGGGCGATACCTTCGGGTCTGCTCATCCGATCCCGCCGCAGAACGTGATAAAACGAAGGTTTTCCGGTGTCTGGGTCCAGCGCAATAACTTCTCCATCTAAGATATAAGAGGAGCCTGAACATAGATTGCGTGGTGTTACCAGCTCGGGATACTGTGCGGTTCGATCATGTAATCTGCGATTCACCAGGCGCAACTCATGCCCGTCCTCATAGGCAAGCATGCGGACTCCATCCCACTTGACCTGGGCAATCCATTGCGGTCCGGTGGGCAAAGTATCTCTGGAGATAGGTTCGAACGGAATCAACGGTTTGAACATGGGGAACTCCTCTCTCGTATCAACCAATTAGCGCAGGTTAATTTGGAATTTAGTTATATTTTTTGAAAACGGGATTTCATATGATGCACCAGAATGAGCAGTAACGGAAGTGCTATGCCACAGGTCAGATCCCAATCAATCCAATAGGGAATAACGACCTTGAGATAAAAGTTCTCGTTTGGAGAGATTAGAATAGACATGGCGAGAATAAGCATGGCACCCGGCAGGATCAGAGAACGGTGACTGGACAAGCGAAACAGATGAGCGAGGCCCAGGACAAAACCGTAGAAGAACAGAGCGGCTTTGAAGAAAACTGCAATAATCCAGACCGATGCTATGAAAGCTTCGATGCGTTGCATAAAGTTTCCGATATTGATCTTCTGTGAAAGGTTGAATGAAGCGAACCAGTGATGCTGGGTCATCCATGGTCCCATGACGAGCAGACACATACTTAGCGTCAGTGTGAGTAACAATCCGCCAATCATCCCTGCTAACAGGATGTCCTTCTTCAGATGGGGTTCATTTTTAGTGTAGGGAAAAAACATCATGAAGATGCATAGCTCACAGTAGGGATAGGTGAGTACAGCAACAAAACCTTTGAATGGATCAAGAAACCCTTGTGCCAGCACAGGTTGGATGTTGGCCAAACGTACATGGGGGATTAGACACACCGTCAGAATAAGCAGAAACAACACGATCAGAGGAAGAAAGACCTCAGCAGTTTTACCAATGCTCTCCAGACCCGACAGAAGCCCCCAGACAAGCGCATACATAAAAACCAAATGCAGAATCAGTAATGGAGATTCCGGCAAGATCTGAGTAGACATAAAATCGCCAATCTCCCTAATGAACGTTGAGGTACTGATCAGGAAATAAAAGAGATAAAAAGAGCCAAACAAGGTTCCGATCCAGGGTCCCAGTGTTCGAAGAGCATTTTGAATCAGATTTAACCGGGGATGCAGTTTGTAGGCAACTAGCATAATGAAGAGTATTCCCAAGCCCCCTACGACTCCCAATAAGGCTGATAACCAGGCATCCTGATGAGCGTAGGATGTGATCATGGAAGGGAAGACCAGAATCTGCTCCCCAATTGTGCACAGGAACATGAGTGAAGCGAGCTGTCTAACTGTCAAACGTCCCTTTTCGATCATGAGGTATCTCCTTAACATATCTTGTCTATGTATTGGTTAGAATGCACCAATTGTGCCAGTTTTATAAAAGCCAACTCAAAAAGCCCGGGTAACTGATCTCTCTGTGATGTAGAGAAATCAGTTACCCGGGCTTATTAAAATGAGGTTAAGCAAACATATTGTAACGCCTAAACAAAATCAGTTCGCAGTTGTCAGACGTATACGAATATTTTGTGGGTCTACCGTAAACCAGGTACCCTCCACTTGGGTAACGACTGCACCGGATTGACGCAATTGCTCAAGTGCCTGATCCAATTGTTCCTGTGTGGCGTACACAATGGTGAAGTAGTCAATTCCTGTAGCGTTATCTGGATTAACAGGTGCGTTCACTCCCGCCCAGATATTAAGTCCCAGATGATGATGATAGCCACCTGCGGATACAAATAGTGCTGACATGTTGGCGAAGTTACCCACGATATCAAAACCGAGTATGCCAGTGTAATAGTTGCGAGCTTCTTCCAGGCTGCGGACGTGGAAATGTACATGACCAATAACGGTGCCAGTAGGCAGACCCTGCCAAGGTTCATTCTCCGAGATGGCAAACAGGCTTTCCACATCAACAGGATCACTTGCCATCACGTAGTTATTGTCGCTATCCCGTTTCCAGGTATCACGTGCACGGTCCGCATAGATCTCAATCCCGTTCTGATCGGGATCGGAGATATAGAAGGCTTCGCTGACTAAGTGATCGCCTTGGCCGATATCGATACCGGATGCAGCCAGATTACGAAGAGCAAGACCCAGGGACTTACGGTCAGGCAGCAGGATGGCGAAATGATACAAGCCAGCGTGTGAGCGTTCCGGCAGGGTAATTCCATCCGTGAGCTCTTCCAATCGCAGCAGGGACTGTTTTCCGTCGGCTGTCAACGTGGCCACTTTGCCACTACGCTTCAGTAATTTTAATCCAACCACTTCGGTATAGAACTTAATTGAACGGTCTAGGTTCATAATTCGCAGACTCACTTCACCCAGATGGGTTGTGGCAGGGATTTGATATGTTGTATTCATGATTGTTTCCTCCTGATAATAGATAATATGGGTGCTCGTTTAATTGTGTATATGCGTTGAAAACGGATTATTTAATTGCATACTGTTGAAGTAGAATTACAGGGTGACTGTATATTCATAAATAAGTTACTTTTCATAAGTTAATATAAAATATAAATCAGCTTTCGTCAATTGTATTTTGCAATTATAACTGGAGTTTTATTGACAAGAACTGCTTCAATAGTTCTGTAAAACAAAAAAATCCGACTGTAAAGCCGGACTTGAGTTGAACGCATTACACACGCATATAACGGAATCGGTCTTGCCTTAGCGACATTCAAACTTTTGGTTTGGGTGTCGCCTTTTTTCTTTTGGCTGGTGCAGCAGGTGTATCGGATTCTCCTCCGGCAACCGCTTGAGCAGGCGTTTTTCGCGGTGCACGTTTCTTAGGCTTGGCCGTTGTTGTCCCAGGGTCAGCCGGAATAGGCTTCACGGCCTCGATACTTGCCTGCAAGGCAGCCATCAAATCCATCACATTGGCTTCAGGTTTGGCTGGAGCAATTTTGATTTCTTCACCTGCCACTTTGTGCTGGATAAGATCCAGCAGTTTGCTGCGATAGTCATCGGTGTATTTACCGGGTTCAAAAGGTGTGGACAATTGATCAATCAGCAACTTTGCCATCGTGAGTTCCTTTTCATTCACGTTCTGCACTTCCGGCAAGTTGGGCACCTGGGAGACAGGACGAATCTCGTCCGGATAGAAAATCGTCTCCATGGAGAGGCAATCTTCCAGCACACGTATTGCAGCCAGACTGCTTTTCGAGCGAATGGAGATTTTGGCGATGCCAATTTTGCCGGTATCCCGCATGGCGTTCATCAAGAGCTGGTAGGCATTTCCACCAGCCTGATCGGGCGATAGGTAATATGTTTTCTGGAAATAGATCGGATCAATCTCAGTCAAGTCGACAAAATCCAGTATGGTAATGGTTTTGCTGGTGGAATCATTTAACGCTTCCAATTCATCTTTCTCGAAGAGTACAAACTTTCCTTTTTCATATTCATAACCTTTGGTGATCTCTTCCCACTTCACGTCCACTTCACAGGATGGACATTGACGAACATAAGCGAGCGGGCTGCCGCAGACTTTATGGATATAGCGCATGGAGATGTCTTTGTCTTCGGTAGCCGAGAACATTTTGACAGGGACATGCACAAGGCCAAAACTGATTGCACCTTTCCAGACGGTATGCATAGATCGGCTCCTTTCATTGAGGTACCTTTATATTTAATAGTATGGGCATCTGGCGCGAGGGATAATCGTCTTGTAGACGAACGAATTCGTATGGTTCGGCGAGACTCGGGGATGATAACAGAAACATGTTTGGATTCCGACAGGAAGACGAGCATGGGATTAGGTAGTTATTCTCGCAGCACATATGCCGGGAGGTGCAATATTGAAGAATAGACGTGATGAGGAAGAAGCACACAAGCATGCATTTTCTCCGTACCCTCTTGCTGAAGCCGAAAGTGCTGAAGAATTCTATACACCTGCTACAGCTGTAAACTGGGAAGCGGTCACTTCGGAAGAATTGCCCCTTGATCGTGAGTCGTTCATGCTCGACATTGATCGGATGGTGAATGAAGGGTTAGGCGGGGGACAGGTTACGGAAGATAACGGTTATATTGGTGAAAGTACAACAGATAGCATGGTTCGAGAGTCACATGATGATCCGGAAGGGGAGTATGAATAAGATGATGGATGCAAAGCGCGCCAAAGCGATCTATGATTCGAAGGATACCATTGCCGTTACGCTGGAGGGAGATCCAGTCTGGATCGAGAATGTGGATGAAGCCAATGGCATGGCAACCGTTCAGGTTGGCAGCAGGCCGGGAAATACCCAGACGGTTCGTGTGGATCGTTTGGAGGAGTAGATACAAGATGCATTTAGTTATTGAGGCATTCGAGAATGAATAAAAGCTGAAATATATGTATAACACGGCCGGTACCGGGAGGTGCCGGTTTTTTGGTTTTTCCTAATAGGTGTCTGAAACTTCGAAGGAAGCGAGTTTTGAAACATGTCTAATAATGCACGTTATATTTCCGCTCGCCTCCTTGGATGTTGCGGGGGAAGAAAGGGACCGATATAATAAGGTTCAAAGTGAACTCAGGCGGCTGGACCGCCAAAGGTGGGGCGAATATTGAATCAGACGCACGAGCAGTGGGTGTATCAATCCCATGGCATTGCAGATACAGAAGCACTCGCTTCCGCACTCGCCAGACAGGCAAACGCCGGCATGGTGATTGCTTTGGATGGTGATCTGGGGGCGGGAAAAACGGCATTTTCACAGAAATTTGCCTGGCATTTGGGTGTACGTGATGTGGTAAGCAGTCCCACATTCACGCTAATCAAGGAGTACGAAGGGCGTCTGCCTTTATATCACATGGATGTATATCGCATATCGCTGGAAGAAGCGGATGAGCTTGGACTTGATGAATATTTCTATGGAGCCGGAGTCAGTCTGGTGGAGTGGTCGAGTATAATTCCCGAATTGCTGCCGCAAGAGCACTTGCATGTGCAGATTGAAACAACGGGCCTGGAGGATCGAACGATTACACTGGATGGGTACGGCGAGACTTATGCAGCCATATGCCGACAGTTCAGACAGAATGGAGTCAAATGATGATGGAAGATTTACAAAAAGAGCCGCGTCAGCGGTTTTTGGCGTTGGATACATCCACCGCAGTGATGGCAGCTGCGATGATGGAAGATCATGCGCTTCTGGAAGAACGCAATGAACGGGCTGAGCGTAACCATTCGGTACACGTCGTACCGGTGATGGAGCAGCTGCTGGCCGCCAGCAACACACAGCCTGGGCAACTTGACGGCATTGCCGTTGGCGTTGGCCCAGGCTCGTACACGGGCATCCGCATTGCGGTGACCGCGGCGAAGACACTGGCCTGGGCGTGGGACATCCCCGTAGCCGGGGTGTCCAGCCTTCAGGCCATCGCCTGGGGCGGCTGGCACAGCGGCCTTGCCACCAAGGCGGAAGCTGCGGCAGAAGATGCCGCAGCAGGGGCTGGCGGAACGCCATCCGCGGACCAGGGCAGCACAGGTGCTGCCCCTGTCCACTGGATCGTTCCGCTTGTGGATGCACGGCGCGGTCAAGCGTGCACCGCGCTGTTTGCCTCCGCCGGGAGCGATGCGCCCCGGCGTCTGGCGCCTGATGCCATCCGCAAGATGGACGGATGGCTGGAAGCCCTCGCCGCCCGCATGGCGGAGGCGGCGCCGGAAGAGCGGCCCGTAGCCGTCTGGATCGTCGGCGAGACGGGCCCTCATGCTGCGGCAGCGGCGGAGCTTCGCTGCCCCGCAGGAACGGCGCTCCAGCTCGTACCTTATGAACTGGAAGGCCGCTGGGTTGGGCGCCTTGGCGCCGCCGCGCTGCTTGCAGGTCAGCGTGATGACGTGCATGCGCTGGTGCCGAACTACACCCAGCTGTCTGAAGCGGAAGCCAATCTGCTGCGCAAAGGCTAAAGGGGGAGGGGAAGCAGATGGACAATGTGGCGAATAATAAGCAGGAAGCAACGCTTCAGTTCAGGTTCATGACACTCGCGGATATTCCCGATGTGATGGAGATTGAACATGAGGCCTTTACCCTGCCCTGGACGGAAGAAGCATTTCAAAATGAATTGACACACAATCATTTTGCTAAATATATGGTGATGGAATTAGAAGGAAAAGCCATCGGCTATGCAGGTATGTGGACAATCATGGATGAAGCCCATATTACCAATATTGCAGTCAGAGGCGCGTATCGTGGACGCAAGCTTGGCGAAAAGTTACTGGATGAATTAATGAGCACAGCGGCTTATCTCGGGATGGAACGAATGACGCTGGAGGTCAGAGTCTCGAACAGCATTGCACAGCGTTTATATCAGAAAAAAGGGTTTGAATCGGCGGGTCTTCGTAAAGGGTATTACTCCGATAATGGGGAAGATGCGATGATTATGTGGGCGAACTTGCCGTCCGCAGGCCGGAGCGGCGAAGAGGAAGGAAGCGTACTGGATTCATGAACGAACTCAATGAAAAAATAAATTCTGCACCATCCTATATTTTGGCGGTGGAGACAAGCTGTGATGAAACATCGGTAGCAGTAGTCAAAGATGGACGGGAAGTGCTGTCCAATCTGATCTCAAGTCAGATCGAGACGCATAAGGCATTTGGTGGTGTTGTACCTGAAGTGGCTTCACGCAAACACGTTGAAGTCATTACGTTGATGCTGGAACAGGCGATCGAACAGTCCGGCATTCGTCCACGTGATCTAAGTGCAATTGCCGTAACACAGGGGCCTGGGCTGGTCGGAGCACTGCTGGTGGGTATCGTTGCGGCCAAAACGATGGCGATGGCACTGGGCAAACCGCTCATTGGCACACATCATATTGCCGGGCATATCTATGCCAACCGACTTACTCATGAACTGCAATATCCAGCGATGGCACTGGTCGTATCTGGTGGACATACAGAACTCGTGCATATGGAATCCGAGGGTAAGTTCAAACTGATTGGTCGTACACGTGATGATGCCGTAGGCGAAGCGTATGACAAAGTAGCACGTGCACTGGGTTGTCCTTATCCGGGAGGCCCGCATGTGGACCGGATGGCGTCTGAAGCGGAGGATGTAGTGCCATTACCACGGGTATGGCTGGAAGCAGGTTCGTACGATTTCAGTCTCAGTGGTCTGAAGTCTGCTGTACTGAATGTGCTCAACCAGGCCAAAATGCGCGGAGAAACCTTGGAGCCGTCTGCGGTTGCACGTGGTTTCCAGGAAGCTGTTGTTGAAGTACTGGTGGAGAAAGCCGTTAGAGCAGTTCGTGAATATGGTTCACGTCAACTGTTATTATGCGGTGGTGTTGCAGCTAACCGGGGGTTACGCTCGGCATTACAGGAGCGATGCACGAAGGAAGGGCTTGAACTGTTAATCCCGCCAATGGAATATTGTACGGATAATGCGGCCATGATAGGAGCAGCTGCGTATCTGAAATGGCAGCGGGGAGAAATTGCTGAATTTGATGCGAAGGCAGATCCGGGACTTTCTCTGGAGGAATGGTCCGTTCAGTCCTTATAGAGGTTGTTCAAAAAGCCCGCTTTTGATTACGAATGATGCCTAGCGGCATCATCAGCATCGAAGATGGGATTCAGCCGAAATGTCCGTTGCTCACGTAGTTTTGACTACGCTCCGCTACTCCATTTCTAGCTTCATCCCATCTTCTCGGTACTGAAAACCGATCTTTTTGAACACGCACTTATAGTTTATATAAACAGGCAGTTTGAGATTAAGAGTTGACAGCAGGGATGTAAAGAATGTATATTTAGTTACAAATTTAAACAGGAATTCAGATTCCTGAACTGATAAACGCGATGAACAGGAATAGTAAGGTCATTCCCGGTTATAGAGAGCTGCGGTATGGTGCAACGCAGTCGAAGGAAACCTGAAACTCACCTGGAAGCGGAACGATGGAACACGGTGACTCCCTGGGAGAATCCGAAGGCCGATCATGGCCCAAAGTACATGGTTACGGGTTGCCTCCGTGAATGGGCCGTTGTTGGTAGGACCGTTATTACAAGGATCAACTGACGATAACTGAGGGGGCTTTCAGGCTGCTTCAAGTGATCCGATTATGCGAAAGCATTCAGGGGTTGTCTTGAATGAACAGGAATGAAGTCAACAAGAGTGGTACCGCGAAGGTGAACAGCCTGTCGTCTCTTGCATTATTGCATGAGGTGGCAGGCTTTTTTGATTTTCAAAATAAGGCTGAATGAAGTTAGGTCATATTATAAATGTGATGAACGGGAGCAGTAGAACGAGAAAGCGCTCAGAGAGCTGCGGGGTGGTGCGACGCAGTGGCTGGAATCCTTCGAATCTCGCCCGGGAACGGAGTTGTGGAAGCGTGGGGACGATATCAATCGCCCAGTTGTCCTGATGGACAACAACATGTGTTACACAGCAACGGTTAACCCCCGTTATAGGGTGTTTCTCCGAATTCCAGTGGTGTCGTGCGTGTACGTACATCCAGTGGATTTCGGAGACGACGAGGTGGATGGAGTCCGGCGCAAGCCTGGCCCATCAAGCGAGAGTGGTACCGCGGAGGGGATAATAACCCGCCGTCTCTTATATGAGATGGCGGGTTATTTGTGTTTGCTGCCGGCAGCAGGGTGGGCATGGGAAGAACCATATGGAGATTGAAAAGTCAGAGGATCAGGGTGTAAGTCGACGTACACTCTGTCATGAGGGTAAGCAGGATATACAACGAACCAGTAATGAACATTGAACAACAAGTATAGGCACGAAACATTCAACAGGTATTACTGATCACCAAGGACTAAGCTACAAACAACATACGCGTTTACAAACAAAACATATAACAACAGGGACGGCGATCAGTGGGTGTTCTGTGGCACGTGGATCATAACGAAAATATTTATAAAAATTTGATGGAGGTTGATGGATATGACAACAACTAATAACAAACGCATGATTGAAATTTTTGATACAACGCTGCGTGATGGAGAACAGGCACCAGGAGCAAGTCTGCAACCCGAGCAAAAGATTGAACTGGCACACCAATTGGCTTCTCTGGGTATCGACGTCATTGAGCCTGGATTCCCGATCTCCAGTCCAGGTGAGTTCGCGGCGGTTCAGGCGATTTCGAGACAGTTGCAGAACGTGGAAATCTGCGGATTCGCGCGGGCGGTCAAAGGTGATATTGATGCAGCTGTGCAAGCAACAGCGGATGCAGCACGGCGCCGAATTCACCTGTTTATCTCTTCCTCGGATATTCATATTGAGCATCAACTGCGCCGTCCGCGCAGTGAAGTGGTGGCTACCGCTCGTGAGATGGTATCTTATGCACGCCAGTTCACGGACATCGTAGAGTTCACAGCCATGGATGCTGCCCGTACCAAGATGGACGATTTGATTGAAATGGTTGAAGTCGCCATTGAAGCTGGAGCGAGCATTATCAATCTGCCGGATACGGTCGGATATGCCCTGCCACATGAGTATGGTGAGATGTTCCGCCGGGTGCGTGAGGGTGCAAGGGGCGGCGATCAGGTTCGCTATAGTGCCCACTGTCATAATGATCTGGGCCTGGCCGTAGCCAATAGTTTGGCTGCGATTGCCAATGGAGCTACCCAGATTGAAGTGACCATCAATGGTATCGGAGAACGGACGGGGAACTGTGCACTGGAAGAGCTGATTATGGCGCTGGAGACTCGGGGAGACGCAATTGGTGCAACGACGAACATTAAGCTGAATCAGCTGTATGAGACTTCACGTCAGATTAGCCGTGCGATGCACTTCCCGATTGCGTACAACAAACCAGTGGTGGGACGTAATGCATTCCAGCATGAATCTGGCATCCATCAGGATGGTCTGCTGAAGAATCGGAGCACCTATGAGATTATGGACCCGGAAGCGCTGGGTATCCCACGCAGCATGATTATTCTGGGCAAACACTCCGGTCGTCACGCCCTGAAGGATCGGGTTCGCAAATACGGTTTTGAGCCGGATGAGCAACAGATGGAGCAATTGTATGAGGTGTTCAAAGAAACCGCAGACCAGCAAAAAGTGGTCAGTGACGACCAGTTATTACAGATGGTTAGCCAGACTATGAATATTCCTGCACAGGACTATGAACTGGTTGAATTGCAGGTGACAGCGGGCAGTATGACGGATCGAATGGCCGCCGTTCGCATTCGCACAAGCGCTGGAGAACAATCTTACTCCGCTGTTGGCGGTGGACCCGTGGATGCAACCATCCGTGCGATTGGTCAGAGCATTTCGGATGATATTGCATTTGTAGATATGGAGATGCATGCCTTGAGTGGTGGAGAGGGTGCAAGTGCAGAAGCTGTAGTTACCGTGGAACGTGCAGGACGTGAGTTCCGGGGAACAGCAACACATAATGATATCGTCATGGCTGCCGGTTTGGCTTATGTAGCGGCTTGTAATGCTGCTGGGCTGAAGGCCGAGTCTTCCGAACATCATGAACAAGAAGCACATGCGTAAAACATCTTTTGCCAGATCGCATCTACAGCGGCAATAGTAGCAATTGCAATTCGTTGTAAATATGCATGGCATATAGTAAATAAATGACGGGCAGGCCTTGAACGACAAAGGTCTGCTTTTGTCTTATTATGGAGGTACATTGAGGAGTGGAATGATGCATTTGTCAAGGTGTTATTATAGTTATCCACATATCCAGTGTAATTTGTGGGTAACTATCCCAAAGCCAAACCAGCATAGTTTTCGAAACGAAAAGGGTTTAGGGGATAGAATGACTCCTTACTATCCACAAAGTTGTGGATAAAGTGGATAACTTGGTGGATAAATATGGTTTTTGTGTGCAAAAGGCTATTCTACCGCTGTATAATTAAGCTTATTAATGTGCTTGCTATCTTGCTTTCTTGTGGATAAGTCTGAGGAACAGGGGGATAAAAATATTTTTCTTCATTCGAGTAAATTTGACAAAAGCCAAAACAGCTCTCCCAACCTCCGTATGTTAGAGTTCAATCTCAAGGAACATAAAGAAGATAGGGTGCATAGCTTCAATACGCATCCTCAACAAACAAAAAGCTGATCCCAATAAGGAATCAGCCGGTGGTACTACTATAATTGTATGACGCGATCAAGCCATGGTCTGAGTCTGTACTATTCGTACTATTCCATAGCTAGTTCTTCCCAGTCCTCGTAGGCTTTGGTGAGTTCTGCTTTGTGTTCCTCCGATTGTTGCTGGAGTTCTTGCAGCTTCATATAATCCTGATAGATTTCAGGCAGAGCCATCTGTGCCTCAAGTTCGGTGATCTTCGTTTCCAACTCCGCAATCTGTTGTTCCAGAGCTTCCTGCTTGCGTTGTCGGTTGCGCTCTTCACGCTTCGCCTGTTTTTCCGCTTCGAATGAAGCCGCTCCGGATTTTTCGGTTGTGGCTGTGTTCAGATCGGATTTGGACGAGTTCTTGGACGAAGCCTGACGTGCCTCAGCAGCTTCACGTGCGATGTCCTCAAGCTCCTGTTTTTTCTCCACATAATCATCGTAATTACCGAGATATTGCTCTGTGCCGCCTGGATGAAGTTCAACAATGCGTTCAGCCATTTTGTTGAGGAAGTACCGGTCATGGGAGATGAACAGCAGGGTGCCTTCATAATCCATTAATGCCGCTTCCAGCACTTCTTTGGCAAACAGGTCGAGATGGTTCGTAGGCTCATCCAGAATGAGCATGTTGGCTTCCTTCAGCATCAACTTGGAGAGAGAGACACGTGCCTTCTCACCGCCGCTGAGGGAGGAAATTTTCTTGAGCACATCGTCACCGCTGAACAAAAAGTTCCCCAGTACGGTCCGAATGCGTGCTTCTTCCATCCCGGGATAGGCACTCCACAGTTCTTCCAGAACCGTGTTGGACGGATTGAGCCCAGTCTGTTCCTGATCATAATAGCCAATCTGCACTTTTGTTCCCCATTGGATCTCCCCGCTTACCGGACGTAAACTTCCCGTAAGACACTTCAGCATGGTGGATTTACCAATACCGTTTGGTCCAATCAGAGCAACCGTTTCCCCGCGTCGCAGATCGAAGGATACGTTGCGGAACAATGGAGAAGCCTCGTCATAAGCGACAGACAGCTGATCTACTCGAAGCACTTCCTTGCCTGACATAACGGCGGTTTCGAAGGAAAAATGGGCTTTTTTCAAATCTCCCATCGGTTTATCAAGCCGCTCCATTTTGTCGAGGGCTTTGCGCCGGCTTTGCGCCCGTTTGGTCGTCGAAGCACGTACAATGTTTTTCTGGACAAAATCTTCCATCTTGGAGATTTCGCCTTGCTGTTTCTCATATTGCTTCATCTGAGTTTCATATTCGGCAGCTTTGAGCTCCATATAACGGCTGTAATTTCCCGTATATTTTTTGGAGCGGTGACGTTCGATCTCAACGATGGTTGTTACGAGTCGATCAAGGAAGTACCGGTCATGGGATACCACGAGCAGTGCGCCTGAATAACCTCTCAGATAATCTTCCAACCAAGTAAGGGTGGCGATATCGAGATAGTTGGTAGGTTCGTCCAGCATGAGCAGATCGGGTGCCTGAAGCAAAATACGAGCAAGGGCAAGGCGTGTCTTCTGCCCGCCGCTCAGAGTAGCAATGGGGGTGTCTGGCGAAAATTCGCCGAATCCCATTCCGTGCAGTACGCTGCGAATGCGGGTTTCCATCTCATAACCGCCATGGTCCTTGAACCAGTCGGAGCGTTTCGCATAACGTTCCAGTAGGTCAGCATACTTTTTCTCGTCTTCCATCTGGGCAGGGTCGGCAATATCGCGTTCCATCTGACGCAAATCAGCTTCAGCCTGTGTCAGGTGAGCGAAGACGTTCATCATTTCTTCCCAGATGTTACGGTCGGATTGTAGCCCGCTGTTCTGAGCCAGGTAACCGAGCGTCGTTTCTTTGGACTTGAAAATCTGTCCTCCGTCATAGGACATTTCACCGGCTACAATTTTGAGCAAAGTGGATTTCCCTGCACCGTTTACACCAACGAGGCCGATGCGCTCGCGTTCTAATATTTGTAAGTTCACGCCGTCCAGGATTGGATCGACACCAAAACGTTTGATAATTCCGGATACTTGCAGCAGCATAAAATTAAGTTCCTCCATAGGTCCAGTTCTTGATATGACAACTATATCCCAGTTTACATGAAATACAGAGCAATTGCACCGATTGGGAACGCATGGGGCATGTAGTCTTTTTGATCAATCAATGATAAACTGAAAGAAGGCATGTTATTACATGAGGATTTTGCAGAAAATGAATCATTTTAACCATTTCAACAAGATGACAACTGGTCATAACATATAAATTGTTTTTAATGAGAGCTTTTTTCTACCTTCCCTATCAACAGGAGGTTATTCAAGGATATGCAGGATCATGCGGAACTGAAAAGTCAGCTTCGATCCAGACTGAGACAGAGCCGTGATCTGATGGATGCAAGCATGCATCAGCAGGCGATGACTAAGATTAACGCTGGAGTGAAGCGGGAGCTGGAGCGCCTTAGACAGGCCAAGAGCAAGGTTGTGAACAGACCACTCGTCATATTCAGTTATTTGTCCTATGGAAGCGAAGCGTCCACAGCTTTTCTGTTTCAAGAGGGCTGGAATCATGGAGATGTGATGTTTGCACCAAAAGTGTTGGCGAATCCACCTCGAATGGAGCTACGGCGAGTGACTGGAGAACAAGATCTGGAGCCAGGCATATGGGGGATACCGGAACCCAAGGATTCCTGTGAAGTCCTGACGCCTGATGATTGGCCGGATATCGATCTCATATTGGTACCGGGGCTTGGTTATGATCTCCATGGCGGGCGTATTGGTTATGGTGGCGGTTATTATGATCGTTTTGCCGAGATGCTTGCAGCAACCTGTGTGATGACGGGCAAGAAACCGTTGATGGCTGCGATGGTATTGCCGGGTCAGTTACAAGAGGAGATCCCGATGGACCTGCTCGATCTGCGGATTGATCTGTTGATAACAACCGAAGGTATATTACATATCGAATAAAGGGTTGTGATGTGATTGAGTTCAGAAGTGAACAACGGCCAGGCTTCGGGTGGCAAACTGACCCATTTTAATGAACAGGGGCGGGCCCGGATGGTTGATATTTCAGGTAAGGAAATTACCGTACGTACGGCTGTGGCCGTAACCAAAGTGACGATGAATCCAGATACACTGGAAGCGATTCGGGAGGGCCGAATCGGCAAAGGTGATGTTCTGGCTGTGGCTCAGATTGCCGGGATTCAAGGCGCGAAGAAAACGTCGGACTGGATTCCGATGTGCCATCCACTGGCACTGACGGGTGTGGATATTCGTTTTCATGATAACGGAGTGGATGAATTACACATTGAAGTTACTGTCAAAACCGAAGGCAAAACGGGTGTTGAGATGGAGGCGCTCACGGCTGCCTCAGCTGCAGCACTGACGGTCTATGACATGTGCAAGGCCATGCAAAAAGATATGATTATCGGTCCAACCATGCTGAATTCCAAGAGTGGTGGCAAAAACGGTGATTACAGCCGATAGGCAATATTTATTTTCATAGAGGAGAAGGGTGATCTTTATGGTGTGGAGAACAGCAATCCTGACAGCCAGTGACAAAGGAGCCCGCGGGGAACGTGAGGATACGAGTGCACAAGTCATTCGGGAGCTGGTGGAAGAAGAGCTGGGTGGTCAAATCGTGGAGTACCGTATCGTTCCGGATGAACCCGATGAGATTATTGCGGCTTTGATTGAGATGACGGATTATTTTCACGCCGATCTGGTGCTGACTACCGGTGGCACGGAGCTGGCCATTCGTGATATTACTCCGGAAGCGACCCGGCGCGTAATTGAGCGGGAAGTTCCCGGGATGGCAGAGGCCATGCGGTACAGTGTAATGAGCAAAAACCGTTCTGCAATGCTGTTCCGTGGGGTATGTGGCATTCGTGGGCGCACGCTAATCGTCAATTTGCCAGGTACACCAAAGGGTGTGCATGAACATCTGGCTGCCATTATGGATCAGCTTCCGGAAGCGCTGCTGATGGTTACGGGTCAGTTCAAGCAATAATCGAGCATGGACTCTGGGGCAAGATATCCGATTAGCCATGACTGTTGTTAGATTGTTCTAGTGACATCTCTTATTTGTGAATTTTGCGGGTTATGTAAGTGGTTACATCTATGGTATGATGGGCTTAAATTAAGAACGCAGCAGAGACATCTATGAACATCTGGCCGAGTATGCGCATCTTCGAAGCTTGAGACGAGGAGGAATATCAATGTTTAGTTCCATTGGACCAACGGGCTTTATTTTGCTGGCCGTGATTGCATTGTTGTTGTTTGGACCCAACAAACTTCCGGAACTGGGACGTGCAGTTGGGCGTACCTTCCGTGAATTCAAAGAGGGCGCTCGCGAGATTATCTCTGAGGATGACTCGTCCAATCGCAAAGAGCAGGAGAAGGCGAAACCGCTGGCGGCTGAGAGCACACCTGCAGACAAGCCTGCTGATAAACGCCTGCCGGAATAATCTTGACGGCAATGAAAGAGAAATCCCTTCCTGCCGGAAGGGTTTTGTATTTTAAGCTGGCAATAATGGGGGGCAGGCATGACGCAGCAAATGGAAGAAATGTCGATTACGGAACATCTGAGCGAGCTGCGGAAGCGGCTGATTTATGTACTAAGCATTTTTGTGCTGGGACTGATTGCAGGATTTTTTGTGGCGGACCCGGTATACCAATATCTGACCAAGGCAGAGTCGGCAAAAGGTTTTGTATTACATGCCTTCTCGTTCTGGGACGGGATTGGCATCTATATGAAGATTGCAGGGTTGTTCTCACTTATTATTACGCTGCCGTTTACGGTGTATCAGATCTGGAAGTTTGTTAGTCCAGGGCTAAAGCCGCGCGAACGAAAAGCAACGCTGAAGTATGTGCCCTATGTGTTTCTTTTATTTCTGACAGGTATGGCTTTCTCGTATTATGTTATTTTTCCGATGGCACTTGCCTTCACAACAGCGATAACGGAGAAGATGGGGCTTGTGGAGACCTACGGGATGAAGCAGTATTTCAGCTTCCTGTTTGGCATTGTGCTGCCTGTATCCCTGTTATTTGAACTTCCTTTACTTATTATGTTTCTGACAGGACTGCGGATTCTGAATCCAATTCGCCTTCGCAAGATGCGCAGAGTCTCTTACTTTGTTCTGATCTTCATTGCAGTGGTTATTACACCACCAGACTTTATTTCCGATCTGCTGGTGATGATTCCCTTACTGCTGTTATATGAGATCAGTGTGTTATTATCCGCAATCGTATATCGCAAGCAGCTTGCAGCCGATGAAGAGATCGAATCCCGCTACGTTCGTGCCGAGGATAAGAAACATGCGGGCTGAATGAGGACAAGCTGTAATGTGCCCGGAAAAGACGGTATGTTCTTATCCGGGCTATTTCTGTAGACTGCCGACAACACGACAGGACAAGCAGGCATATTATGTTCAACAATGGATACAATGGGGAAGGGACTGTCTGTTAACGTTGCAGAAGGGTCAAACAATTTCGTAGAATAAGATTAGTGAATTGCAACATAGAACCAGGCACAGCGGGTGTAATTTGGCTATGTTTGTGTAAATTCAACGTAAATTCTCGCAGGAATTCGTCAAAAGGACTTGAAATCATGCTTCAAGTTGAGTATCATAAAGTTGGTTGTTAGCACTGAACACTGTCGAGTGCTAATACATATGGCTACAACCTACAATGTAACGTTATATAATTTCAAAAGGAGGCTATTTTTCATGATCAGACCTTTAGGTGAACGCGTATTGGTAGAACCACTGGAGCAAGAACAAACAACTTCTTTCGGGATCGTACTCCCGGACTCCGCCAAAGAAAAACCGCAAGAGGGTAGAATCATTGCAGTTGGTGCAGGAGTATTGAAAGACGGCGTACGTGTAGCTCTGGAAGTGAAAGAAGGAGATCGCGTTATTTTCTCCAAATATGCCGGTACAGAAATCAAATTCGAAGGTAAAGAATATTTGATTATGAAAGAGAGCGATATTCACGCGATTCTCGACTAATTCAAATTTAATCGGATAACCGAACCATATAGCACGACCATTTTCCAACAAAAACTAGGGAGGTTTTCTTAACATGGCTAAAGACATTAAATTCAGTGAAGACGCTCGTCGCTCCATGCTTCGTGGTGTGGACGCATTGGCTAATGCAGTAAAAGTAACACTCGGTCCTAAAGGCCGCAACGTGGTTCTGGAGAAGAAATTCGGAAGCCCGCTCATCACTAACGATGGTGTAACCATTGCTAAAGAAATCGAACTGGAAGATGCATTCGAGAACATGGGTGCACAACTGGTTAAAGAAGTAGCAACGAAAACCAACGATGTTGCCGGTGACGGTACTACAACAGCAACTGTATTGGCGCAAGCGCTGATCACAGAAGGTCTGAAAAATGTAACTGCAGGCGCTAGCCCAATCGGTATCCGTAAAGGGATCGACAAAGCGGTTAAAGCTGCGGTTGCTGAATTGCAATCCATCTCCAAACCAATTGATTCCAAACAATCCATCGCACAAGTTGCAGCAATCTCTGCAGCTGACGAAGAAGTAGGCGAACTGATCGCTGAAGCTATGGAAAAAGTGGGTAAAGATGGCGTTATCACTGTAGAAGAATCCAAAGGATTCGCTACAGAGCTTGAAGTGGTTGAAGGTATGCAATTCGACCGTGGATACATCTCTCCTTACATGATCACTGATACGGACAAAATGGAAGCTGTTTTGGACAATCCGTACATCTTGATCACAGACAAAAAAATCTCCAGCACGCAAGACATCTTGCCATTGCTTGAGAAAATCGTTCAACAAGGCAAACCGCTGGTATTGATCGCTGAAGATATCGAAGGCGAAGCACTGGCTATGCTGGTTGTGAACAAATTGCGTGGTACATTCAATGCTGTAGCTGTTAAAGCTCCAGGATTCGGTGACCGTCGTAAAGCAATGCTGCAAGACATCGCTGCCCTCACTGGTGGCCAATTGATCACGGAAGAACTGGGTCTGGACCTGAAATCCGCTGTTGTGGAACAACTGGGTACAGCTCGTCAAATCCGCGTAACTAAAGAAAACACAATCATCGTTGACGGTGCTGGTAACAAATCCGATATCGATGCACGTGTTAGCCAAATCCGTACACAACTGGAAGAAACAACTTCCGAGTTCGACAAAGAGAAACTGCAGGAGCGTCTGGCTAAATTGTCCGGCGGTGTAGCAGTAATCAAAGTTGGTGCGGCTACTGAAACAGAATTGAAAGAACGCAAACTTCGCATCGAAGATGCCCTGAACGCAACTCGCGCTGCGGTTGAAGAAGGTATCGTATCCGGTGGTGGTACAGCGCTCATGAACGTATATAGCGCGGTTGCGGCTGTAGCTCTGTCCGGTGACGAGCAAACAGGCGTAAACATCGTCCTGCGTGCTCTGGAAGCACCAATCCGTACAATCGCAGCTAACGCTGGCGAAGAAGGTTCCGTAATCGTGGAACGTCTGAAAAAAGAACAAACAGGAATCGGCTTCAACGCTGCAACTGGCGAGTGGGTTAACATGATCGAAGCTGGTATCGTTGACCCTGCGAAAGTAACTCGTTATGCATTGCAAAACGCGGCTTCCGTAGCAGCAATGTTCCTGACTACTGAAGCAGTTATCGCTGACAAACCAGAACCAGCAGGTGCTGGCGGCGGAATGCCTGATATGGGCGGTATGGGTGGAATGGGCGGCATGATGTAATAAAGGTGTAAAAACCTTTAAAGCATCATGTGCCTGGCAGAGTGAATTCTCGTTACGATGTGACAAGAATTTGTGAAGCAGTCACTGTTACAAATTATAAATAATACAAAAACCACTTCTTAGTAATTATTAAGGAGTGGTTTTTGTGTTATTGAGTATTTTATAATCAAAGTCACAATGTGGGGGAGCAGTTGTATGATGAAAGTTAGTATCAAGAGATATGGAGGTCATATATCATGAAACATATTAGAAAAATGATAGTGGCAGTTTTGGTTTCTATTGCTGTTATTATCTTTATTTATAATTTCACTTCTAATTCCGAACGAAAATTTGTAAAAGTAAATGATGCTAGTGATACTCCATTAACTACATTCACAGTAATTAATAATGAGAATTTCGCAGGTACTACAAATACGCATCGGTTTGATATTCGGGCAGGATTTAGTTATGTGAAAGTGAGTTTTAAAAACACGGGTTCGAAACACTTCACGTTCACGATCAATGAAGGATCTACTAGTGGAACCGCGATAAAGTCTGGCAGTGTTCCAGCAGATGGGAAAGAGCATACATATTATAGTGACAAAGCATTGTCGACGGGTTCGTATTATGTAAGTACCTCTTCTGCGCAAGGGATGTCGGGCATATTGGATCTTTCTCTTGGAACTGATGTTAATTAAAGATTCGGTAATTCGCTCTAAATGTAGATTTGAAGCCCTGAGATTGAAACCTCGTTCCTATGGTTTCGTATGTACAGTGATACATAGAGAGCTTATAAGTAACGACTTGAGGAGGAAATGATTTGAGAAAGGGTACAAAGTGGACATTATTGATTCTGGGCTTGATGCTCGCTGCAATATTTATCAACTTTTTTATGAATCTATATAACTTTGCTTATGCACTGATTACCGTACTTATCCTTGCCTTTATGGGATGGGGATTCTTAGCAAAGTTAAAGAATGACGTTCGTCAGCATGAGGATCATCATAGAAGAGAGCACGAGTCTGCGATCGATGACATCGATAGATACACCAGGTAATAACTAACGAACGAACAAAAGAACATATCATACTTAGGATCAAAGTTACGTTACATGTATCCTACGCTTAAATGAGTAAAGGCTCCCGTAAGGGAGTCTTTTTTAATGTTGATTTTTCAAAAAAAGGACGGATGTGTTCATCTTCTATTGCTAAACAGAAAGTTGTTAAGTAAAATGAACATATGAACAAGTGCTCATATATTAATTCATAAAACGATATTGGGGATGATACATATGTACGATGTATTGGTTATCGGTGCTGGGCAAGCAGGCTTGGCAACAGGTTACTATCTTCAGCAGTCAGGGTTAACCTTTTTAATCGTTGACGCTGCCTCACTTGTCGGGGAATCTTGGCGTAAACGGTACGATTCATTGCGTCTTTTTACCCCACGAATGTATGATGGGTTACCGGGAATGCCGCTTAGTGGAAATGAAAATGGTCTGCCAAGCAAAGACGAAATTGCAGATTATTTTGAAGGTTACGCCAAGCAAATGCAGCTTCCTATAAAGTTAAACTGTGTAATCTCCCGTCTCTCGAAGCAAGATGAGGTGTACTATGCTGAAACCAATGATGGAATGATTGAAGCGCGCAATATTATCGTTGCGACGGGACCTTTCCAGACCAAGAATGTTCCTCATTTTGCGAAAGCATTATCCGAGCATGTGATTCAGTTTCACTCATCAGAATATAAAAAAATCTCTCAATTGCTTCCTGGAACAACAGTAGTTGTAGGCGGAGGAAATTCAGGTGCCCAAATTGCTGCAGAGTTAACATCAGATGAACAACAAATCGTATACATATCCATAGCTCGAAATATAACCTTTAGGCCTTTGCATATTATGAAACGAAGTATATTCTGGTATTTTGAAAAGCTCGGAATATTACGTGCAAGTGCAGATCGTATGGTTGGAAAATGGTTGAGAAATCAGCCTGAGTACGTATATGGCTATGAGTTAAAGGAATTGATGACCCAGGGAAAAGTTAACCTGCGCCCACGTGCCATTGATGCAATAGATGACCGCATCCTATATGAGGATGGTAGTGAGACACAAATAGACAATATTATCTGGGCGACTGGGTTTAAGCGAAATGATAGTTGGATCGATATCAATACTGTTTTTGATGCCCAAGGTGTAATTATACACGAGAGAGGCGTATCACCGGTTGCTGGACTGTACTTTGTAGGGCTACCTTGGCAAACATCACGGGGTTCAGGACTGTTGGGATGGGTTAAATATGATGCTCAGAAAATCGTTAATCATGTGATACAAAGGTAAGACGCATTAAACTATATAAATTGAACTAATCATTTACACGATAACGGAGAGGACAGAAAAAACCTGAAAAAGCAAAGCGTTCGCCTTTATCCCCGGATTTTCCCCTTCGGAAAAGGAATCAAAAAAATCTGGGGATAACAGCGATTGGAAGGTTATTCTGTCATCGTAGTGTCTGTGTAAATAACTTTAGTTCAACTTATATAGATTAGATATCAGGAATGATTAGCAAATATCACAACTCACATTTTTGGGTATATTCCTAAAAGGAGGGATTTTATGAAATTATTTAAATTGCCATTGATTCTTTGTACTATATTAATTGTATCTATTTTGTCAGCTTGTGGTGCGGATGATAGGTTACACGGAAAGAGCGATAACTGGGATGTTTCTCTACAGAGATCAACAGGGAGCTATAGTATTACTTATATAGGTGATGAAAAGCGCATAAAGGATTTTGTGTTTGACCTTACCGGCAATAATATAAAACAACAGGGGAAGGCGCTTGAGGAGCAAGGGGTACCGTTCAGTATGTCGGGAACGGCTACTGAGGCGGAGAAAACGAAAGACCCGATTACCTTTAAAATGAGTTGGAACAATCAAAGCGAGAATGTAACTTTTGAGTAACTCTCACATGCGGGAGGTGTTCATCATTGGTTTGGTGGCAATTACTGAATCATTTCAATAGTACATTTTACACGAAAGGCCGTTCCTTCATGGAGCGGCCTTTTTGCACAATCGTATCTTATTTCGCAACAGTTATTTCAAAAGTAGAGTGATCAGAATCCTGTACGCTGAAGCGATATTCCAATCCGTTGCGAATAGTCGCTCCATCAAAATCAGACTGATTCACATCACGATCCAATAGACCGATATCCTGGATGGCATCTTGTGCATCGTTATACGTGTACTCACTATTGGTTGTGAGAATGAGTGTGGCGATAGCAGTCAAGAAAATTCCACCTGTTGGTTTACGCGTATCACCAGTTGCGGACAACCTGACTTCCTGTATGCTCTCATCTGTATTCACTGAACCAACCAAACGCAACTCGTCATTGAATACATACTCGAAAGTGTCAGTGCCCTGCTCGGAAGAGTCTTGTATATTCAAGCGGGTAATACTCAAACCATTCAGTCGGTATTTGCCTACGGCGCCATTAAACTTGTTTTTAAATTCTTCGGTAGTCATGTAGAGGCCAGAAAGTTTAATCTGGGATGAAGGGGTCTGATCTATTTCAGACTGAGTAGAGTTCGAAGATAAATTCAGCATCCCATACAAACCTATTGAAGCAATCGCAAAACAGTACGTTGTTAGAAAAATAAATCTGATTGGCAACCTATTACCTTTGCGAATAGACAAGATCATCCCAACAACAAATCCCAAAAAAGCGATAAATCCAAAAATGAAGAGAGTGGTAAACAGATATTGCAAATTCTCACCTCGTAATAGAGTAATAGCTGGTACAAATCTTTCTTGCACCTCATTCATTATAATGTTCCCATGACAAAGTTCAAACTCCCACTATTCACTGCCCCAACAAAAAAAAGCACTGCCGGCATGCTGCCAGCAGTACTTGCTTGATGTTATACAGGTTTTACCGTAAAGGTGAAGTGATACGCGCGGTTGGCTGGCAAAGTGTATTCAGGATGGGTACGTGCGCCCCAGCTGTCATCTCCGCCAACACCCATTTGTTTGTAATTGATGCGTGCGATAGTCTGTGTGCTCTGAGGTAATTTGTACACATGGTCGTTTGCTTCCAGTTCCTCCGGTGTCCACGGCAACGCATTAATTTCAAAGGGTATGGTGGCTTCAACATGAAGGCCAAGCTGACCATCCGCTGACGTAACTTCAGCAAAGCGTACATCCGTTTTGTTACCACACTCTTGTGGCTTCAGATATGGAACAAATTGATCTCGAACCGCACCTGTGTAATAACCGAGACGTGCACTGGTCAGACGGTCTGCGTAGTTGTCATGCGGGCCTCTGCCGTACCAAGAGATTGTATCCAAGCGGTTATTCAGTTGTAGCAGCATACCAAATTCCGGTAGATCAGGTAAGCCTACGCCTGGAATAAGGGTTTGACTGATTTCCAATACACCATCCGCATCAATTCGGTATGTGATGGACAGCGTACATCCCGGATGTTGATCCCACGTATAATCGGTCGTTACAAGAAAACCTTGTTCGTCTGCATGGTGTTCAAAGCGAATTAATCTGCTGGTAGCGTGAGCATCTCTCCAGAAGGCAGAACGCTCATTCAGGCGGTTCCCCATATCATTGTCTGTCATGGCTCTCCAAAAATTCGGCCGGACAGGTGCGAGCAATTGCTCCTGATTGTTAATCTGATAGGATGTTAACGCGCCAGTGGCTGGATTGAAGCTCAACGTGACTTGGCCTGTAGCCACTTTCAATACATCTTGCAGATCCTGTACCTGCGGCGCATTGTCTTGTCCTTGACGTATCGATTGGATTGGACGCAATCTCGGAGATACCACGAACTGATCCCAGGCAATCTCATGACCTATTCCTGCCCATTTGGTTGCCACTTTGGTAACCAGAGATACAGTCAGCACCGCTTCCTGGAACAGATCGGAAGATGGCGTATAAGGGATTCGGACTTCAACCGATTCGCCAGGAGGTACCGCGATATCCAACGTACCGTTCTCTACAGATTTGCCATCGTGAGTTACTGTCCATACGAGCGAATATTCGCCCAGATCCGTGAACAGGAACTGGTTTTTGATGCGCAGCAGGCCGTCTTTGACATCAACGGTTTCCATACGAACGTTCTGATAACATTTCTTCACTTCTTCCAGCTTCGGTGTAACCGTCTTATCCGCCAGAATCAATCCGTTCCCGCAGAAATTGCCATCATGAGGAGATTCACCGAAATCGCCACCATAAGCAAAATATTCTACACCGTCTGCCGTAGTGGTACGAATGGACTGATCAACCCAGTCCCAGATGAATGCACCCTGCAACACATCATATTTATCGAACAACTCCCAATACAGATGCAGACCTCCACAAGAATTACCCATGGCATGGCTGTATTCACAGATGATGTAAGGCTTCTTAGGTCCCTTCATGCGCGCGTATTGCTCCACATCTTGTGGGCTGATATACATCGTTGATTCAATATCGCTTGCCGAATCGGAAGGGCGATAATGGTAGGTACCTTCATAATGAACGAGTCGTGTTGGATCGACCTGCTTCAGATAATCGTACATGGCAATGAAGTTATCGCCGCCGAAGGATTCATTACCCAGAGACCAGATAATAACGGACACATGGTTTTTGTCCCGCTGGAACATCGAGTTACAGCGATCTATTACGTTATTACGCCATTCCGGTTTGCTCGCGGGAATATTGTTCTCATTCATTTCCTTTTGCCCATAATCCCAGGTGCCGTGAGTTTCCAGATTCGTTTCGTCAATGACATAAAGGCCATATTCATCACACAGTTCGTACCAGAGTGACTGATTCGGATAATGGGATGTACGCACCGCGTTAACGTTATAGGACTTCATCAACTCGATGTCACGGATCATGTCTTCCCGCCCAATGGCTCGACCCTTATCGGGGGAAAATTCATGACGATTCACGCCTTTGAACACAATGCGTTTGCCATTGATTTGCATCAGGCCGTCCTTCAGTTCAAACTTGCGGAATCCGATCCGGCTACGGACCGCTTCCAGTGTTTCGCCTGATTCGTCCTGAATGGACAGCACAAGTGTATACAGGTTAGGGGACTCAGCGCTCCATAGTAGCGGCTTCATAACCTCTGCTGACAACTGGAATGAAAGTTCATCCTCGCCCTGGAACGTAACGGCCGCAGTAAGTGGTTGCTTCAGCACTGTCTGCTGTTGTGCATCATAGAGCTGCGCCTGAACGGACAATCCGGCAGGGGTCTGCGCGGCATTATGATTAAATAATTTCAAATCCAGCAGTAGCTCCGCATCCTGATACGCGTCATCCAGTTCAGTACGAACAAAGAAATCGGCGATCTGAACCGGTGAAGGTGAATGCAGGTATACACCACGGAAGATGCCGCTTAACCGCCAGAAATCCTGATTCTCCAGCCAGCTCGCATCACACCAGCGATATACCTCCACAGCGAGCTTGTTCTCACCATCCGTTAGATACGAAGTGATATCAAATTCTGCGGGCGTGAACGTATCTTCGCTATAACCGACCAGCTCCCCGTTCACCCATACATAAAAGGCAGATTCAACGCCCTCAAAATGAAGCAGGACAGGCCGGTCTTTCCAGTCTGCAGGAACAGTAAACGTGCGGATGTACGAACCCACCGGATTATAAGTTGTTGGTGCAAATGGTGGCTTCAATTCAGGCTCACGCTCGACCCACGGATACGTCATATTTGTATAGTGGGGATAATCGTACCCTTGTAGTTGCCAGTTGGAAGGAACGGCGATCTCGTCCCAGTCACTGGCATCATAGTTGTTCTCATAAAAGGATGTAATCCGTTGCTCTGGTGTCTCCGCAAAGGCAAACTTCCACTGACCATTCAGTGATTCGTACCATGGCGATGCGTTGGATTCACTGGACAATGCTTCTGTTATAGATGGAAACGCTACCATAGAAGCATGTGCGGGTAGACGGTTTACTTGAAAAGTCTCGGGATTATTGTTCCATTCCGGGTATCCATTTGCCGGAGGGGTGTGTACCAGTTTCTTTCGCATAACAGCAACTCCTTCTGAAATGTTATAATATTGTCATTATAGAATTGAATGATGACTTAGAGAATAAAGAATATTGCCCATATATATCACAATATGAAACTAACGATGGAGAAAGTGGTGTACTGGATGGATACCCGGATTTTTTTTGGTAAAACAGAAGAAGCTGCTCGCCTGCCGATCTATATGACCACGGTTGGTTACTGGGAACACCAATATGAAACTGAGCGTCCAGAGGGATTCCCGGATTATCAGATCCACCAGATTATTCATGGTCAGGGGAGACTGATTATACAAGAGGAAGAATATATCGTCGGACCGGGTGACGTTTTCTTTCTGTATCCCGATGTTCCGCATCGATATATGCCCATTAGTGACCGCTGGGAGCTGGCGTGGGTCTCGTTTCAGGGGAGAGAGGCTAGCCAGTTATTATCTTATGCGGGGATAACCGGTTCACGCGTATGCAGACTCAGGACAGCCACGCTGCTGCGTGGGCTGGAACAACTTCTGGTTAGAGGAGAGAATGGCGGTGATACGGATTACGCAGATTACGATGTGGAATGCTCCAAACAATTATATGCCCTGCTGCTGGATCTGAAGCCACTGCTCATCGCATCCGCCAATTATAATGATGAACTGGAGCGCTTGAAGCCTGTGCTGCGTTATATCGCTGAGCATCTGGATCGTTCACTGTCGCTGAAGGAACTGGCCGATGTGGCTGTGGTATCTCCCCAATATTTGTGCAGGCTGTTTCAGAGGGCACTCCAAACCAGACCTGTATTTTACGTGAACCAAGAACGGATCAATCGGAGCAAACAACTCATGTTCAGTGAGAGAGAGCTTCGAATATATGAAGTGGCTGATCGGGTGGGTTACGAGAACGCCAGTTATTTCTGTGCGATGTTCAAAAGGCATACAGGCATGAGTCCAGAGCGTTTTCGCAAACTGCACGGACTGAATTGATGGAGTTACAATTTTAGTGCTCCACTCGCGGTAGGAGCAACAGAGTATACTTCGCTTAAATGACATGCCAGATACACCTTCATCCAACCCTCGGAATCGTTCAGATCAACACCTAGAATCTCCTCTATTTTGCGCAGGCGCAGGTACAACGTATTGGTATGGATATGCAGACGTTCGGCTGTGGCTTGCACAGATCGATTCGCGGCAATGTAGGTTTTGAGTGTGAGTTCAAGCTCTCCTGATTTTTGCTGTTGAAGAGGGGACAGAATTTCGTTAATGTAGTTCTCGATATCGGAAGATTCCTGGTTAAGAAACAAGCGATTGATCCCGATTTCTTCGTAGAGCATCAGGCCCGCTTTGTTTTGTTTCAGCAGAAAGGACAACGAGCGTGTAGCCTCGTCATTGCTTTTGGACACATACTCAAGCCCTTGATACAGTCCACCGATGCCGATAGATAGGGCAGGAGTCTTGGAGGTGGTCCATTTCTCCACAGCCGTTTCCAGCCTGCTGATGATCCAGTGTCTGACCTTGGGCTCGGATGCCGCAGCCAAAATCGTAATTTTGTGATGTGCACTGAACAATAGATGTTCGCGGGTGCCCAGCTCCTTTTCGATAAATCCGATCAACTTGCGCACCCAATTTTCAGTTGTTTTCATGTCGGGATGTTCCCCATAGAGCTGCAATTGAGCGACGAACAAGGACTGATGGGCTGGCAACTGAAAGCTGGAAAGTCGTGCCTCCAACTGCTGTGGTTCTCTATATTGCACGAGATCACTGAAGAAATCATGGTTTTTCCGATAGGACATCTCGGTGAGTGAGTAGGTATTCACCATCTCCAGCATCACAATAGCTCCGCCTTGTTCCAAAATCACATGATCCAACTGACCTAACGGATGATCTATTTGGATGGCAAAACAGCCAAGCACCAGAGATCCGTTCACAATGGGATAGAGGTAATAATCGCTATGATCCGTTCCACCGGATAAGGTGATGGGGTTAAACTGGCTGTCCAGAGCGGTATAGATATCGAGCTCACTTAGCAAGACACTTTCCGGGATGAGCGGGTACCAGTCATTTCTCGCCATGTCCACATAATAGGTGGGAAGTTTCAGCATCGACCCAACCGTCTCAATGATATGTCCGAGGCTCACATGTTCAATGGAAAGTGCCGTGAATTGATTATGAATTTCATTTCGGCTAACGAGATATCGGTTTGTTTCCAGCAGTTCTGAATACATGGTGGCGTTGGAGATGGCAATGGCTGCCTGATCCGCAAATCCCTGCATCACATTCAGATCATGTGGGGCAAATCGTCTGTTTTGTTCAAATTGGTATACCAGCATTACACCGATTTTGTGAGTATTCATTGTCACGGGAACGGCGATAAGTCCTTTTGCCATAATACCGTCAGGCAGTGAACTTACAATGATATCCGCATTCTCCTGACTAACATTGCCCATATCTTTAAAGGCATCATCCGGTGTGCTATACATTCGGCCAATGCCTTCCTCGTATACTTTTCCCGTAATGCCCTCATCCAGCTCGCCCTGATATTGATACACGCTATCCTGAAAACCGACTTTGGCTCTAGGAATCATCTTGCCAGAGTCCGGATCAACCATCATGAACAGTCCGCAGGAAAGGGAGGGGATGACATGGAGCGCATTCTCCATGATTTTGAGTAACAAATCGTTCAGCTCCAGGGAACAGGTCAGCTCCCGCAGTCCGGTCAACCATCGATCATTGTGTGCACGTTCCTTCTCAATCTGTTGCTTCAGCAGTCCTTCCCGAATCAAAGACTCCAGACGTTCACTCTGTAGCAGGGTAAGTTGTTTCTGGGTATCGATAACCACACGAATGTTGATGTTAGACAAAAAAACAAACGTGTACCTGAGAATCTTCCAGGATGACTCAATCTGTTCTTGATCTGTATATTCAGGTAGCTCTCCTTCACGTAGCCAGTTATTCCACTGGAAATCATATTCATCCTTGATCCAAATTCCGTACGGAACAGACCCAAAGACTTGAGCCATAAATGAGCGAACCGCTTCATGAATCATAGCAAACGTACTCCTTTTGTGTTCACATGGCAAAATGCTTACATATATAACATGATCTTCACTATGCTGTGTGATTTATATTTTATATTGTGTATATCACCATAATTAATATTAGAATGCTGTTGCTATCAACAATGACATTATACATTTGCAACTTATATAATGTCATTAACTTTAACACGATACAATTTCATCGTAGTACAACAGTAGAGCTGTAAATCGAACAGATATACGTAATATTTAAGTTCAACTTAACTTTTTACACGAGAACGGAGAGGACAGAAATAACGTGAAGAAGCAAAGCGTTCGCCTAAAAGCTTTCGCAAGAAAGCTACTTCGGAAGCATAGGCTATCTCCGGATTTTCCCTTTGGAGAAGGGAATCAAAAAAAATCTGGGGATAACAGCGATCGGAAGGTTATTCTGTCATCGGAGTGGTCAGTGTAAATATTCTTTAGTTGAACTTACAACCAAGTCTGAAAATGAGGTGGAGTACAGATGAGTCAAATTACTGCTTTTGTAGGTGCATTGTTGATTGATGGACAAGGTGGAGAGCCTGTTTCCGATAGTGTGGTCCTGGTTGAGAACGGGAAATTCATAGCTGCGGGTGCAAAAGCAACCGTTCCAATTCCGGAATATGCCGATCTTGTTGATGTAACAGGCAAAACGGTGATGCCAGGATTAATCGATGCCCATGTCCATGTACACGGGGCCAAAAATCTGAATATGGCTGCGGTGGCGCTGGAAGCCAATGAACTCCAGATGGGGAGAGCACTCCAGGATCTGCCGAAGCTGATCAACGCAGGATTCACAACCGTCAGGGATGTCGGTAGCCATGTTGCTGTATACATTCGCGATCTGATCAAGGAAGGTGTGGTGAAGGGGCCGCGGATTAAAACTTCCCGTCATATGCTCTCTCAGACGGGTGGGCATGCAGACATCCATATGATTCCAACGGAACTGAATATCTTCACCGTGTGTGACGGCGTTCCCGAAGTCATTAAGGCAACACGCACGCAGTTCCGTGAAGGGGCGGATTTCATTAAAGTGTGTTCCACAGGCGGGGTACTTTCGGAGAAAGATGACCCTCGCTGGTCGCAATTCCGCATGGATGAGCTGAAGGCGATCGTGTATGAAGCGGAAGCGGTACAGTCTTATGTGGCTGCACATGCGCAAGGTGCACAGGGGATCAAAAATGCGTTGGAAGCGGGCGTACGCACCATTGAACACGGGATCTACATTGATGAAGAAGGCATTGGCATGATGCTGGATCAAAAGGCGGTTCTGGTTCCAACGCTGGCCATTGTACATCGGATCATCAAAGAAGGGCATAAATACGGTGTTCCCGAATTTGGTATCCGCAAAGCCAAAAGTGTATATCAGGAGCATATTGAGAACATGATTATCGCGCGTAAGGCAGGCGTAACCATTGCAGTAGGGACAGACTTCTGCACGTGTGCACCTGTTGAGCATGGGGGGAATGCACTCGAACTTCGATTGCTTGTTGAAGATGTTGGATTTACGCCGATGGAAGCGATCGTAGCCGCAACAAGAGATGCGGCGAGAGCGATGCAGATGGAAGCGGAGATCGGTACGATTGAGCCTGGCAAAGCTGCTGATCTGCTGGTATTGAATGTGAATCCGTTGACGGATATTGGACTGCTCGAAAACATAGAGAATATCGAACAGGTCTATTTATCGGGTGAGCGCTTGAAATAAGAAAGATGGTTCTACGTGTACTGAACTGCACTGACAACATAGAGAATGGGGAGAAGCCACCATGTTTAGTCAACCGATATATATCGCCACAGTATTGCTTGTTATTTTAGCTATAGGGGAACTGGTTTCGATCTGGTCCAAAGCGCGAATTCCTTCCTTGCTTGTTATTCTGATCGGATATTTGCTGCTGAACTGGGCGGGGTTATTTCCTAAAGGAGTGGTATCCAGCTCTGCTCTGACGGCGTTCGGGGCTCTCATGGTGGCTCCGCTGATTGTACACATGGGGACATTAATACCGCTGAAATTAATACGTTCCCAATATAAAGCAATACTGATCTCATTGTTCGCATCACTCACGGCGACAGGTCTTATCCTGTTAATCGTATCACCGTTCTATGGTTATCCTACGGCTGTTGCCGGATCAAGTCCGGTTGTTGGTGGCATTATCTCTTATCTGATCACAACCACGAAGTTGCAGGAGATGAATCTGGGTCATCTGATTACAATTCCGGCTGTTATTCTGGGTATTCATTCCCTCGTGGGGATGCCGATTGCAACCAATATGTTGCGCAGATATGCGTTGAAACTGCAGAAGCAGGGCGCTTTTGAGAACAAGGTTGCAGGGGAAGGCCATGTGAACATTAAAGAAGCGAATGCCAAAACATTCCTTCCGCAGCGATTCCAGACCGCACCTATTCTGCTGTTGCTCTTGTTCATTATGGGTAGTCTCTCCATTTATCTAGGTAATGTAACCGGACTTAGCTACAGTATCTGGGCTCTGTTGCTGGGGGTTCTCGGACATCTGATCGGACTGTTCCCATCTCGTATTCTGGATAAAGCAAGTACATCGGGAATTGCCATGATAGGTCTGATCGTAGTCGTTATGACAAGTATGGAGTCGATCACTTTTGATGCGGTGGTTAGTTCCATTATTCCAGTGTTGTTCATTATCGCAATCGGTGTGATTGGGGTGCTGATCGGTGGATTTGTTGGCTCCAAGCTGTTCAAATGGGACCCGCTTAAAGGTCTGCCTGTGGCACTGACTGCACTATTCGGTTTTCCGGGGGACTACATTATCTGTGAGGAAGTAAGCCGTTCAGTTGGACGTGATGAAAATGAACGCAAAGCCATCCTCGATGAGATTTTAACGCCAATGCTGGTAGGTGGATTCACAACGGTCACAACAGCATCCGTGTTAATTGCGTCCATACTGATCAAGACACTTTAAGAGGTTGTCAAAAACGGTCTTTTTGAACACTCACTATAAGAAAAATTGATGTTCTTTTCATCCCAATTTCAGTTTCCATTAAGGTTGGGAAGGTAAGATAAGTCTTGTAAACCCCTTCTCGTGTTAAATAGATGTGTGACTGGCCCTATCGGATTGTCCTCCGGTAGGGCACTTTTTTTCTTCATTTCTGCGGTTGGTGGTATGATAGATGAATACATAATGTGTAACCAACTCTAGTGACCGGAGGATGGAATTGTGGATCACAGTTTGCACCCGTTGTTTAAGCCTATTCAGATGAATGGAACGTACCCTAACAGTTATTATGTTGAGAAAGTACCTGCTACTGGTCTGATGGCTTATGTGGCCTGTTATTGGGAATCAGGATCTCTTCCGAACACACATGCGGATGTTGCTAAGAGAGAAGGTCCAGAGCGATCGATGACGACGGTACCTGCCCGGGTATTACCGGATGGTTGCACGGACATGCTGATTACATACGACCCGGTCTGTTCAAAGCACTCCTATGCTTACTGTGGCAATTATACACAGCCATTCGCTGTACCTGAGCCAGCCGATGATGGTTCCCCTGCTGGAGACTACACCTTTGGTGTCCGGTTCTTCCCGGGTGGAGCGCATGTCTTCCATGGCATGCCTCTGGAGTGGTTTACGGATAAGCGAATTGCACTTCAGGAATGTTGGCCGGAGAAGCTGAACGGGCTTCAGGAACGGATGGCCGAAACGAATCATTTTGCAGAGCGAGTAGAGGTTATGAATGCGTACTTGAGTCCGTTGCCCGTGCAGGCAAGCACATCGGAGAACAATGTGATGAAAAACGTGCTGCACCGCATCTTTATCGATGGGGGACGTATGAGTGTCCAAGAGCTGGCGATGCGTGAAGTGATCAGTGAGCGGCAGCTGCATCGAAAGTTCTCGGAGTGGGTCGGAATCAGTCCCAAACGGTTCAGTGAGGTGGTTCGTTTTCATCGTGTGTTGAGTGATATTCATCAAGGGAACACGGCAGACTGGGCAATGCTTGCCCAGAATCATGGATTTTTTGACCAAGCCCATCTAATTCGGCAATTTCGCAAGTTTTATGGAGAGACTCCGTTGACGGCAGCCAGGGAGCATGGCAGAATGTTGTCCGATTTGTACAATAGATCTGCAGCACCTTCGGTTATACTGAAGTCGTGAGAATAAAAGATAAGGGAGACATCATATATGAATGGAACATTGCAGATTCGGGATCACTTGTTAAATGAATTGGAAACAGGCGTACGGACGGGGGCTTCGTTAATTCGCTTGATCCGTTCGGAGGATTGGTCGTATCGTCCACAGGAGAATATGCGTTCATTGGTGGAGCTAGTGCATCACTTTATCCAAATCACGGCATCGGATCTTGCCATTATGCAGGAAAAAGGTGAAGCTGAGGTTGGGCTGGTGGAGAATAGCCTGTCGGGGATTGAGGATATCGAGAAGCTTGAAGCAACATTATGGAGCAATTTCGAATCCTACAAAGCTTATATCAAAGGATTGAGCGAAGACGACTTTTTGAATCGTTCAACAAAAGCTTTTTATATGGAACATGGTCACTTGCAGGTTCAATGGCAGATTGAAACCGTAACGCATGTATTCCATCACCGTTCGCAGCTGTATAACTATCTCAAGCAGCAGGGCCATGAACTGAACTTTTTCATGCTGTATGCGTAATTAAACTAAAGTAAGCTTAATTGGCTCCACCGGATGGTCCGGTGGGGCTTTTTTGCGTACATTCGTCTATCAATCTATGAAGTCTATCAAAATTGGACATTATGACCCTGGTAATTCACCGTTGCTTTAATAGATTTCAAGCATAGAATACCGTATCAAAGCAAAAAGGAGGTGATTTCAATGGCCATCCTTTTACCGATACAAAATTACAACCTTCCTGCCGGAGTAGGCAAGTCCTACTACGAAAATTTGGCTGGAGGCACAAATGCCAGCGCTACAGTGAACAACTTTGGACCTTTTCCGGTATCTCTCGTGATCACACGTGTTAATGCACCAGTAGTCACTTACGTTGTTCCTGTAAACAGCAGCCTTACCATTTCTTCAGGTGGAGTTCTGGTGTTTGCCTTGTTAGCTAACCTTGGAGGCGCAGCTTCCGGAACAATTCAATTCGCCGTAGCAGATTTGTAATTGGTGTGAACTGAATTGGAACGGCCTCTGTCGGACATCTTGTCGGCAGGGGTTTTTCTTTTTTTTATGTGGAACCTTCTGGATTGAAAGTGATATTATACTAGAGTCTTATTATTTGATTAATAGGTTGTTATAAGAATGAATTTCTTATACAGCGAGAGAAAGGGAGATTTGATGTTTAGAAAGATGTTCATCTGTATTTTGGGGATAACCTTAGGATTGTCTGCAATCCTGTCACCACATGTTGCTCAGGCGGCGAATGAAAAGACTACTCTGGAGTATGGCAATGGGGCTACATATTATGGAGAGACCAAAAATGGAAAACCTCACGGGAATGGAACCATGACCTGGGGGAAAACCAAAACCTACAAAGGAAGCTGGGCACAGGGAAAACGTTCGGGACACGGCGTATATAAAGTTATAACACGCGGAGAGGACAGTATTACAGAGTCCAAGTATGATGGGAACTGGAAGAATGACAAGAAAGATGGTAAAGGTAAACTTCATGTTAACGAAATAGCTTTGACTGGATATATGCTGGAATCGCGAATCCAAACAGGGACATTTGCAAAAGATCAGTGGATTGCAGGCTATGATGTACGAAATGGGGAATATGATCCGCCATATTCGTTTCTTTACAAAGATTCGAAATTGAGATTTGAAATCTTAGGGTATGCCGGAGACATTTGGAATGATTTGAAGAGTGGTTATATATTCTCATTTACATATAAAAAGGGAAAAGTATATAAACATATTGGTGTTGGAGAAGAGTATATTTCCAAGCAATTCAGCTCTTTTATAAAAAGTGTAGAGAAAGAGATCAAGCCTCACATCAATCAATTTGAGAAATTGGCTAAGCAATTATAAGTGTTATTACAAGGGATGAACATGTACACAGATTATAAATGTTGTTTATCCTGACGGTCATTCGATTAATTTAAGGTATAAGCTGCACGCAGATTGGTGTTGGCATACAGGAGGTTAGTGGATGATGAATAGAACAATCTTATTTGAAACGGAACGGTTGGAATGTGCGACTTGGAACGAAGGAGATCGTGCGCTGGCGTTTGCATTGTGGGGCGATCATGAGGTTGCCAAATGGATTAGCAGCAAGGGATTTCTGAGCGAGGATGAAGTAGAAGCGAGATTAACACAGGAGATTCAAAGGCAGAAGGAAGCGGGTGTGCAATATTGGCCCCTTTTTGAGAAAGAGTCCGAGGTGTTTGTGGGCTGTTGTGGCCTGCGTCCGTATTCTTCAGAAGAGGATATGTATGAACTGGGATTCCATCTAACCCGGGATCACTGGGGCAAAGGGTATGCCCAGGAAGCGGCGCGGGCGGTAATTGGTTATGCCTTTGACAAAATGAATGTGAAGGCACTGTTTGCCGGGCATCATCCGGATAATGAAGTGTCACGTCACATCTTGATCAAGCTGGGATTTGAGTATACAGGTGATGAACGTTATGAACCAACAGGAAAGATGCATCCATCATATGTGCTGCGAAAATAAGAAACCCCCGACCAATGAAGGACAGGGATTGCGTGTTAGGCGATACTGAATAATACGGTTTTGGTTCCCACAAGTATAGATCCGCTGTTAACAAAATAATAGTTGGAGGCGGCATCCAGCGTTAAAGGTCCTGTCCAGGTGATCGTAGCAAACTGACTACTAAATATGCCTGTTGGAGGGACATCACTTAAGGCGAGTGTGACGGTCACATTGCCACTGATCGTGGAATTGGTAATGTGTGAGTATCCTCTTACATTAATGGTGCTGTCTGAAGTACTATCTACCATCCTTTGAATATTCAAACCGTTATGAACCATGGTGTTGATGCGACTGTGATACAGGTATGCATTCAGATTACCCATATGACCCGATTGTACAATATTTCCTACGACTCTGGCATTGAGCAGTTGAAATTCAATGGTCGTGAACGGGTCACCCACAGCCACGTTCTGAAAAGTGACGTCACCGCTTATAATGGCGCCGTCCGTGTAGTTGGTATGCGTACTGACGGACGTGCCGTCATTAAACGTTCCTATAACCGTAACAGGACGAGCATCAAATGCAGGTCCTTGAACCAGATAGACATCTTCTGCAGCCTGACTTGTCTGGATCGTGACATTCCGGGGAATGGAAGAAGCGAAGTTGGCCAGATCCGAATTTCCGAGTTGCCAAGGGCCAATTCCCAGAATTTGCACATGTCTTGCAGGAGGAATAACAATGTCTTCATTGAAGGATGAATTGCCGGCAATAAGAATAATCAACCGGGCTCTCATGCCAAAAGTAACCGCAAGAGGGCTGTTCGTGGCTGCGTCGATAGCAGCCTGTAGGGAGTTGAATGGATCAAAGGGTGATCCGGTACCTGGTCCTGGAGCGCTGGAGTCAGCCCAGTAGATCGTCTGTCCCCACTCGAAGTCGGGAGTGCCACCTTCGGCACCCAGCAATTCAGAAGTTACCAGTCGATGGGCAGCGACCAATTGTCCTGTGGCATTTTTGCCCCACATGGAAACGTCGGTTAAGCTCTCCGCCAAGCCACTGGTAGTGAAAATAAATTCGAAGCCATCCAAGTCTGCATAATAACTCTTGGTGAAGACTTCATTGGGCGCAAGCGAGATGGATTCCAGTACATACAAGGTCCGCGTTCCGTTTAGCACATATCCTTCGATAAGAACAGTTGAGGCGTTGACTGGATCTTCGTTATCAATCTTGACAGTAACCGATTGGGTGAGTCTTGATCCGGATACCAGATTGTTCTCAATGGGCCCGGATGAGATTGTGGCCATCTGATTTCCTCCCCTTTTTTTATAGAGTTAGTTCATTCGAAACAATACGATGTGCGGTGACGATTTGCCCAGTGCTGTCTTTTCCCCACACTGAAATTTCAGTTGATGCAGCTGCGCCTCCACCTGTTGTGAATACATATTCGTATCCATCTAGGTTGGCATAGTAGGTTTGAGAGAAGACTTGCCCGGGGGTCAGATTAACGGATTGCAGCACATATAAGGTCCTCGTTCCATTCAGGAAATAACCTTCAATGAGTACATTGGACGTATTGATGGAATCGGTGTTGACCATTTTGATAGTGACTTGTTGTGTAGGTCTGCTGCCACCGGAGAGGTTGTTCTCGATCGGGCCTGTAGAAAGGACTGCCATAGGTTCATCTCCTTTTTTTTATGAATGTCTTTTCCTGAGAAAAGCTAGAATAGCATATGTTAGAATTGACGAAAGCGTTTGGACAGAGAGATATATGTACTGAATGAAAAGGAGGAACTGAATCTTCTGTCCGAAGGGAATATATGTTTTCATGCTTTTTTTATTTCGCTTTCAGCTTCTATTAAGGTAGCAGAGGTAAGATAAGTCTTGTAAACCCCTTCTCGTGTTAAATAGATGTGTGACTGACCCCGCCGGGCGCCGGCGGGGTATTTTTTTGTTTTATTTTCAAATAAACAAAACTAAACAAAAACAATCAAAAGTATATTTCTGTGTTTGTTATTGACTATCAAAGATAAACAAAGGTATAATGAATGTGAAATAAGGAACTTACTATGTACGAGGCAAGCCATTTGATTTTCAATATAAGGAGAGATTGATCATGAACGTGACCCTTACCAATGAAACAACGCAGGCTGCAGGTTTCCATATTCCATTTGTCCGTGAGATGGCTGAGATTACACAACATATGTGGAAAAATGGCTGGGATGAGCGTAATGGCGGTAATGTCAGCTATCTGCTGGAGGAAGAGGAAGTAGCCCAATATATCGATATCCATCATGTGATACGCAAGATCAAACCGGCATTTTCGGTGCAGGAGCTGGCAGGCAAGTATTTTATCGTGACCGCATCGGGCAAATATTTCAAAAATGTACTCGCTGATCCGGAGAGTAATCTGGGGTTGCTGCGTGTATCGCAGGATGGACAGGAGCTGGAAGTGCTCTGGGGATTGAAGTCGGGGGCGAAGCCAACGAGTGAGTTGCCTACACATTTCATGAGCCATATCGAACGTTTGAAATTGGACCCGAACCACCGGGTTGTCATGCACAACCATGCCACTCATGTATTGGCTATGACGTTTATCCACGAATTGGATGAAGCTAAATTCACGAAGACGCTGTGGCAGATGTGCACGGAGTGTGTGGTTGTATTCCCGGATGGGATCGGTATTATTCCATGGATGATTCCTGGATCAAACGAGATTGGCCGCGAAACGGCTGAGAAAATGAAAGAATACCACGCGGTCATCTGGCCGCAACATGGCATCTTTGGAACAGGTACAACGATTGATGAGGCATTTGGTCTGATTGAGACCATCGAGAAGGCAGCCCAAGTATATATGCTGGTTGCCGGTCACGAGATCCGGCAGAGAATCACGGATGAACAGCTGACCACACTGGCGCAAGCGTTTGGTGTTACCCCTCGTCCCGGAATTCTGGGCAGATAAAATAGTCAACGCATAGATCAAGGAAATGGTCTTTGGTTCAATGAACCAAAGGCCATTTCCTTTTTTTTGACGAACAATCGTCATTTTGGTTCAAAAAAGTTCAAATTGCTGAACAAGAATGGCTTTGTTATCGATTATTGAATCGTAGAATGCATTATCACGCGCTGGCGAAATTCGGGTGAAATGACGTATTGTCAACGGCTCTGCGATTTTGCATAATAACAATGCTTCACAGATGAGAGACGGAAGGAAGTTATGATCATGCTTGGCAAAATGAAGAGAATCTTAATAGGCAAGCCAATGAAATCGGCTGAACTGGATGGAGAAAAATTGGGGAAATGGAAGGCACTCGCCATCCTGTCCTCGGATGCCCTATCGTCCGTTGCCTACGGTACGGAACAGATTTTGCTGGTGCTCGTTGCGGCCGGATTCGCCGCCCTGTGGTACTCTGTTCCGATTTCCATCGCCGTGCTGGGATTACTCGTCATTTTAATTTTTTCCTATCGCCAGACGATATTTGCTTATCCAACAGGGGGCGGCGCTTATATCGTAGCTAAGGATAATCTGGGTACAACATCCAGTCTGATTGCCGGAGGATCTCTGCTGGTCGATTATATTTTGACCGTTGCGGTAAGTTCGTCGGCAGGGACGGATGCGATTACGTCGGCTTTTCCTATGCTACATGACTACAGTGTTGTGATTGCTCTGATTATGATTGTTTTTCTAACCATTATGAATTTGCGGGGAGTGACGGAGTCAGCGTCTGTGCTGGCGATCCCCATTTATCTGTTTATCTTTTCGATTGCGGTTCTGATTATCTCGGGCGGAATCAAATTTCTTGCCGGGGGGATGGAAGCAGCTGCACCAGAATTCGGAACTAGTCTATCCCATGTGAGTATGTTTCTGTTATTAAAAGCATTCAGCTCCGGTTGTTCGGCCTTGACTGGCGTGGAAGCGGTAAGTAACGCAATCCCGAACTTCAAGCAGCCTGCTGAGAAAAATGCCGCGGGTACATTACTGCTCATGGGTTGTATATTGGGAGCCATGTTCATCGGTATCACCTTACTGGCTTATGGGTACGGAGTGAAGCCTGATCCCAAAGCAACGGTCATTTCCCAGATTGCTGAAGCGACGTTTGGCAGGGGCACGATGTATTTTATCATCCAAGGTGTAACGGCACTGATCCTGTTCCTCGCAGCCAACACAGCTTATTCGGCTTTTCCGCTGTTATCCTTCATGATGGCAAAGGATAAATACATGCCGCATGCATTTATGGTCAGAGGAGACCGCCTTGGTTTCTCAAACGGGATCATTTTCCTCAGTGTGATGTCTGCGCTGCTGGTGGTCGGGTTCAAAGGGAATACGGAAAGCCTGATTCCGCTCTATGCGGTAGGGGTGTTCATTCCATTTACCCTGTCACAGCTCGGTATGATGATTCGCTGGATCAAAGTCAAGCCGTCTGGCTGGCAGATGAAGTTGCTGGTCAATACCGTCGGTATGCTGACCACATTATCGATTACCCTGATCTTTATTTTCACCAAGTTCACACAGACATGGGTCATCTTTATCTTTTTGCCGCTCGTTGTTTATGTGTTCATGCGTATTCACCGTCATTATTGTAACATTGCAGATGAGCTGCGGATTGATATTCAGGTCGATAAGCCAGCCAAAAAAGGCAATACGATAGTCATTCCTGTTGCGGGCATTACCCGGGTCGTTATGAATACGATCAGTTACGCCCAGACGATGTCGGATCATGTGGTCGCGCTGTACATTGGCTTCGATGATGAGGCCATACGCAAGATGGAGCAGAAGTGGGAAGAATGGAATCCAGGTGTTCGTCTGGTCGTGATCAAATCGAGATACCGTAGCATTATGGGGCCGCTGAAGAAATTCATTGATACAGTAGAGTGGAAAACGGCTGAGACCGATCACATCACCATATTGATTCCGCAATTCATCACCAAGCATTGGTGGCAAAATGTACTGCACAACCAGACCAGCTTCATGATCCGAGCCTATCTGATCAATTACAAAGACGTGATTGTCACCACGGTGCCATATCATCTTAATCGTTAACTCGAACGGTTAATCGCTTCACCTTGTTTGGAAGATTTACAGATTATTGTAAAATGAGTCGCTTTTATTAATAGACAAACGTTCATATTCCATTTACACATCAAACCGCAGGGATATCTCCAAACAGGGGAGTTCCTGCGGTTTTTTGTCATGAAATCCGGTATGGATACCGCTTTCGAATAGATACACATTTGCGTAAAGTCCCTTGTCCATGATTAACGTTACGTTGATTCAGAATGAATCTTGCTGTGACATTCGACTCTTACACTAGATAACGTGGTGCTGAAGTGGATGTAACATTTCACACACACTGAATGCGTGAAACAAGGGGGAAGAAAATCCGATGAGTGAGCTTGATAACCGGATCAGCTTGCCCGCCGCCAAACGGCGCGTATCCGGTACGAGTGCGCGCCGGACAGCCTCGCTGCGTGTGCAGCGAATGCGGGAGAATCTGCTGGCCTATGGTTTCCTGGCACCATCGCTGCTTTTGTTTGCAGTGTTTCTGTTTTACCCGATGTTTAAGTCCGTGTACCTCAGTCTGCATTCCACAGATCCGACGGGACAGATTGCAGCTTATGTAGGACTGGATAACTTCAAGGCTGTGTTCCAATCAGGACTGTTCATGCAAGGGATGAAAGTGACGTTACTATTTGTCCTGTTTACAGTGCCTACGGGTATGCTGGCTGCTCTGATTCTGGCTGCACTGACTCACAACCGGTTCAAGGGAATGCGTGTGTTCCAATTTGTATTCTCTCTGCCTGTGGTGTTATCCGTTGGTTCGTCAGCGGTGATCTGGAAGTTTCTATTCCACCCGACCCTGGGCATGCTGAATTATCTGCTTGGCAAAGTAGGTATGGATCCAATTCCCTGGCTCACCAGCCCGGATTGGGCATTGATCTCGATCTCCATCATGACGATCTGGATGAATCTTGGATTCAACTACATTATTCTATCCAGTGGTCTAGCGGGTATCCCGGATGAGATCTACGAGAGCGCCAAGATTGACGGTGCAGGACCATTGCTGACGTTTCGCAAAATTTCGATGCCGCTATTGTCACCAACGTTATTCTTTGTCACCGTTGTATCGATCATTGGTGCTTTTCAATCGTTCGGTCAGATCAACATTCTAACCCGGGGTGGTCCGATGGACAGTACAAATGTTTTTGTATATTCCATCTATCAGGAAGCCTTTGTTAATTTCCGCTTTGGTACAGGTAGTGCACAGGCACTGATCCTGTTCGTGGTGATTATGTTGCTGACCCTGATCCAGTTCAAATGGGTAGAAAGGAAAGTGCATTACCAATGAGTGCGACATGGACCAAAACGCTGTTGTATGTATTACTGACGATCTGTGCAGCGCTTGTGCTGTATCCGGTGATGTACACCTTTTTCATGGCCGTCATGACGCCGGAAGATGCGAGTGCTTATCCGCCGCATATCATTCCAAATTCAATCGATCTGTCCAACTTTAGCGAAGTATTTGATATTGTTCCGATCGGCCGATTTATCGGCAATACCTTTCTTGTCGCAGGACTGACAACGCTTGGTCAATTGATTACAGCGAGTATGGCAGCCTATGCTTTTGCAAAAATGCAGTTCAAAGGCAAAAACGTCATCTTCAGCATGTTTGTCGCAACGATGATGATTCCATGGGAAGTGACGATGATCCCAAATTACCTGACAGTTCGCAGCTGGGGTTGGCTGGATAGTTACCAGGGGCTTACCGTGCCGTTTCTGGCAACGGCGTTTGGTACATTCCTGCTAAGACAGTTCTTCATGCAACTACCCAAGGAATTGTTCGAGGCGGCGAGGATCGACGGTTGTGGTCATATTCGCTATTTCATATCGCATGTCTTGCCTTTGTCCCGTCCGGCACTTGGAACACTGGCAATCTATTCATTCCTTAGCATGTACAATTCGTATCTCTGGCCGCTACTGGTGACAAACACACCGGAAATGAGAACCGCACAGATCGGAATCTCGATGCTGGAGTTCCAGGAATCCACAGCGTGGAATCTGGTATTTGCCGGAACAGCCATGGTCATTCTACCATCCTTACTGTTATTGATTTTCGGGTTGAAACAGCTTGTCCGCGGAATGGCCGCAGGCGCGCTGAAGGGGTAAGGAGAGCAAGTTTTACAACTATTAAATTGAAATTGAAGTGGAAGCTCTGAAGGTTTTGATCTAAAGATTTTAATTTAGAGGTTTTGAATTAAACCTGTATCTTCGTACAAGGTCAAAGGCTTGGATACCAGGAGCGAATAAAATGAGGCTCGTGCTTCAAATAAAATGTTGAAATGAACGACGGTAGTAGTGGAGGGGACGAAATCGATTCTGAAGAAGCAAAGCGTTCGCCTTTATCCCCGGATTTTCCCCTTTGAAAGGGAGAATGAAAAAATCCGGGGATAACAGCGATCAAAAGAACGATTCGTAACCGTAACGGCCACACCGCGTCATCCCCAAGATTTTATTGTACGCGAGCCATATAAAAGGAGAGCGATTTCGTTTGAAAAAAAGAGGAACATTCGCATTAATGCTGGCTGCACTCATGTTGGTCATTTCCGCTTGCGGAACAAAAGCTGAAACAAGCAGCCCGGCAAGTGGAGCACAAGCAGAAGCGGCCGCAGCTGAAACAACACAATTGACGTGGTGGCATTCCATGTCTGGCGCTGGGGAGAAAGCCATTAATCAACTCGCTTCCGATTTTAACGCTAGCCATCCCGACATTCAGGTGAAACCCATCTATCAAGGGAAGTACGATGAGAGCTTGAACAAACTCAAAGCATCCATGGGCTCAGACAGCGGTCCAGACATTATCCAGGTCTACGAGATCGGTAGCAAGTTCATGATCGATTCGGGCATGATTACGCCAGTACAACAGTTCATCGACAAGGATCAGTTCGACCTGTCCCAACTGGAGCCAAACATCATAAGATACTACACCATCGATGGCAAATTGAATGCCATGCCGTTTAACACATCCAACCCGATCCTGTACTACAACAAGGATATGTTCAAAGCAGCAGGTCTGGACCCTGAGAACCCGCCCAAGACGTATGAAGAGTTTGAACAAGCAGCAAAAGCATTGGCGAAAGACGGTAAGCCAGGTGCATCCATGGCGATCTACGGCTGGTTTATGGAACAGTTCTTTGCAAACCAGAATGCAGATTATGTAAACAATGGAAACGGACGAAATGAAGCAGCTACAGAGTCTTTGCTGAACTCTGAAGCTGGAGTAAAGACTTTAACGTGGTGGAAAAAGATGATTGATGAGAAGACCCTCTCCAATCTGGGACGTAGCACAGACGATACAACAGCAGCATTTACCGCTCAGCAAATCGGTATGACTCTTGATTCCACAGCTGGCCTGCGTAAAATCGTAGAAGGTTCAGGTGGCAAGTTTGAACTGGGAACAGGCTTCCTGCCTCGTCCAGCGGATGCCAAAGAAGGCGGCGTTGTAGTGGGTGGAGCGAGCTTGTACATCATGAATAACAAATCGGAAGCGCAACAGCAAGCGGCGTGGGAATTCATCAAGTACTTGGCTACACCAGAGGTACAAGCGAACTGGAGTGTTGCGACAGGATACTTCCCTATTACGACAGCAGCCTACAATGAGCAAGTATTAAAGGATAATATGGCGAAGTACCCGCAATTCCAGACAGCAGTCGATCAATTGCACGCTTCCGCAGATTCGACAGCAACATCCGGGGCATTAATGGGTGTATTCCCGGAAGCCAGACAACTTGTCGAAGGAGCGATTGAAACGGTCCTGAATGGACAAGGTACACCACAGGAAGCATTGGATGCAGCAGCCAAACAAATTACAGACAAGATTGCGCAATATAACAGCACGGTGAAGAAGTAATTTAATTCATATCCATGTTGAATGCAGTGATTAAGCTGCATTCAATTTTTTTGTTTTACTAAAGAGAAAGACTAACATTTTTTGTTAATGATTCCGAAAATAGAATAGGAAGCTGAAAGGGGTATCCCAATACATGGATTCATGAAAAGCAATGGACAATATTAAAAATAAGAAGGAGTACAAGTGAATGAAAAGAGTAACGGTTCTAATGATGGCATTTATGTTGTTGTTTGTTTCAAGTGTTTATGCGGAGGAACTTAAAGTTAAAGATATTGAACTCATCCCTAATACTTCAGTTTCGGTCGGTGGTAAGATTAATCTTAATATAGTTGTTGTGTATGATGACGAAAATTCAATACATAGCGATAACGATCCATACTACAGAAGAAATACAGGTCTTACAAAAACAGATTATACGATCAGTGAACCTCATATACTTCAAGTGCTGAGCACTGGGATGGTAAAGGTAATAGGTGTAGGTTCTTCAACAATTACTGTTAAAGTCGAAAATGTTGAAAGATCAGTTACTATTTCAGGTAGTTTGGATGAAGCAATTGATGGAGGATACATAAAAAATGGTGTGACTCTTGTTCCGATGAAAGAGGTATTTAAGGCACTGGGAGGGAGTGTTAGTTACATTGCTCAACAGGACGCCTTCGAGATTAAAGTTGGTTCTACCAAACTAACTCTCCCGAAAACGGGAACAAAAGCAACGTTAAATGGAGAGCCATTAACTCTCAAGTCCCCGTTGCTTGTTCATAATGGCGTAACTTTGTTTCCTGCTTCTGTTCTCTCAGATGCTCTGGATGGAACTGTGACTTATAACTCTAAAGCTAAGCAGATGCAAGTATCCATTGGTAAAGGTAAAATGACTATTAATATTGAACTACCTCAAAAACAAAACAGTGTAACAGGAACAACTCCAACAAAAGGGAAACTTTATGCTGTGCCAGCTACTGGAGATATGAAAGGGTGGAGCATTCTCAAGGGTCATCCTTACGAAAAAAGCATCCGTGTGTACTTCAAAATCAATGGGTCAAATGTACAAATATATACTAAGGATATAAGGAAGGTAGATCTGAATAAAAAAGTAACATGGACCGATTTAGAGGGGAAAAAACACACGAATACGGTAAAACAGTTATATACTGTTTTTGGGGAATTAAGTAATGAATATACTAGTGACATACTATATAAAATGTTTGGAAAAGCATATTCAGACTGGATCGGGTCAACTTCACTGAATGCAGATCGATACGTTGACCAATACTTGGAGCAACAAGGATTAATTGAACCCTATGGAAGTAATATTACTTTGACACCAGACACAGAAGTGTATTGAAAACCGTCTGTAACATTTCGAAAAAGTGAAATTAGTATCATTTTTCATATTTTATATTATCCCACAAGAAAGTCTCTGAGAGTAATTGGAGATGTTCTTGTGGTTTTTTTTTTTAACATTCTATTAACTCATACTGATTTTGCGCTTAATAGTTCTCTTTTATACTCAGTTAATGTGGTGATCTAAAGTGATCCGTACATATCGTTTTATCATGTGAAAATGCATGTCTCAAGACTCAGGTTTTAGTGGGTTTAAAGAAATGAGTACTGTTACTAAATGTCGAATTCGTATATATATTCAGTATAAATGTCAATTTAATTGACGTTAAGTAACCGTATATCTAACATTTATATAACTTTAATAGGCTTAATAACGTGTTTTTAGTTAAAAGTTAGTACTATTTATTCATTATTATAGAGGTTAGTTTAGAAAATGTGATATGAGTGTTCTATTTTCTTTCATAACGAAGAAATATTGTTTACACAAGTCTGTTATTCAGTTATCTTATATTTGAACTAATGTACAAGCTGGCTGAACAAATGATTGCCAAGTTGAAAACATGGGGGTAGGACGAATGAACAACAAGCAAGTGAAACGTTGGGCACAAGGGTTTCTGGTTTTCGTTCTTGTCGTTACAGGTGCGGCACCAATAGGTGGATTAAGTAGCACCGCATATGCTGATGAGGAAAGTGTAGTAACGGAAGAGCCGCACACAAGTGATCAGGAGACTTCCATACCGAATACTGTCCCAACTGAAGAATCGTCAGACCTGGAGGGGACAGAGTCACCAACTAACGAAGATGGTGATTTTGATGGAACTGAAAGTGAAGAACCAGCTGAGACGGATAACTCAGAAGTACAGGAAGCAGACGAGACTGGAATCATATCCATTGCTGATGCGAGAGTCCTTGCACCAAATACAAATGTAGCCGTTTCAGGTGTCGTAACGTACAGTGAACTCTCCGGAGAATTCACGAATTATTATATTCAAGACGAAGAAGCTGGCATTGTAGTCCGAGCGAAGAATCAGGTTGATGTGGGGGATCGCATTGAAGTGTATGGTCCAATTACCCACTACAGCGGACTCGTCCAGATCGAGAAGGATAAGTCAGGTTTTACCGAAGGATACATGAAGTTAACTGAGCAAAATGTAACACTCCCCGGACCCAAAAATATGGTGTCCACAGACTTTGTCAGACCAGCAGACCAAAGTAACAAAGGTCCGGGCGAAAAGTATGAGGGAATGTTTGTCGAAGTAAGAGATATTCAGGTAACACGGGGCAGTAGTTCGACGTTTTACGCTACAGATAGTCATGGTGCTGAGATGACGATTTATGCCAAAAACTCTCCTACCGCGCTAACTGTTGGCAAAACCTACGAATATGTGCAGGGTGTTCTGACATTCAACAGTAATTACGGATTAGAGATTTTGCCTAGAACAGCCGCAGATGTTGTAGAAAATAGCCTGTCTGTGATGGCAAGTGTTCCATCTGGCGGGATTCCCCGGAACAATGAAGTCACATTAACCTCTCCAGCCAAGAGTGCAGTTGTACATTACACGACGGATAATACAGAGCCTACTTCTTCTTCCGCCGTGTATAGTAGTCCGATATTGATTGATCAAGACATCGTAATCAAGGCTGTTGCCATTCTTAATGGACAATCCAGTGCAGTGTACACCTTTACGTATCAAGTACTTCCTGATAAAGAAAACGTGCGTATCCATGATATTCAGGGCGCAGGACATACCTCTGTTTTTAACGGATACGATGTTAAGGATATTGAAGGTATTGTTACCTCTGTCAGTACAAGCAGTTTTTACATGCAAGAGCTTCCGGGCGAGATGGACGATGATAACCGGACATCCGAAGCCATTCAGGTTTATAAACCAAGTCATGGAGTTATCGTTGGCAATCAGGTGAAGGTATCTGGGAAAGTTACGGAATATGGGGCGGTTAACGAATTAACCACCACGCAGATTACGGCGAGTGCCATTGTAAAAGTAATAAATAAGGTAGATCTACCTGCACCTGTGAAGTTGGGTGTCAATGGACGTGTAATTCCAACCGTCATTGACTCAGACTCTTTTGCAGAATTTAATCCCGAGACGGATGCTATAGACTTTTTTGAAAGTTTGGAAGGCATGCGTGTTGAACTGGAAAAGCCTGAAATTATAGGTCCTTACTCCAGTCAACCGGGTCTGGCCGTTGTTGTGGATAATGGTGAGAATAATCCACTTCGCACACCTAACGGCGGTGTTATTCTGACCGATAACAAGAAAGATATGAATGAGAGTGATCTCAATCCGCAGCGTCTATTTATCAGCAAGAAACCTTCCAAAGCAGTAAAAACAGGCGATAAGTTGGATGGTAATGTAGTCGGAGTAATGACCTACTCTAGTGGAAATTTCAAGGTGAGTCCTGAAGGGAATTTACCAGCAGTTATCCCGGGAGAAACGAAACAAGCGACTACTTCCATTGAACAAGCGGCAGATAAACTGACCATTGCTACGTTTAATGTGGAGAACTTCAGCAAAAAAGATTCAACACGAGCCAATAAAATCGGTAAAATCATCGTGGATAATCTGAACACGCCAGACATCATTGGCATCATGGAAGTTCAGGATAACGATGGCGATGCCGACACGGGCACAACAGCGTCCAATGAGAGTTTTCAGACGCTAATTGATGCAATCAAAACGAACAACGGACCAACATATCGATATAGTGAGATTTCTCCGGAAAATAACAAGGATGGCGGGGCACCTGGTGCCAATATTCGTGTAGGGTTCCTTTATCAGCCGAACCGTGTATCGTTGGCTAACGGTATCGGAAAAGGAAATGCTACGACAGCGATCACAGTCAAAGCTGACGGCAGTCTCTCCAATAATCCGGGTCGTATTGCACCAGGGGACGAGGCGTTCGCCAGCTCCCGCAAACCGCTCGCTGCTGAATTCGAATTCAATGGTGAACGTGTAGTGGTGATTGCCAATCACTTCAATTCGAAAGGTGGAGACCTGAAACCTTTTGGAAGTATACAACCTGCCACTCGAAGCAGTGAAGTTCAACGTGCGAAGCAAGCTGCATTGGTGAATGGGTTTGTGAAAGAGTTACTGAACAAAGACCATGAGGTAAATGTCGCTGTTCTTGGTGATTTTAATGATTTCCAATTCTCGAATACTTTGAACATTGTTGAAGGTAATGAACTGGACAATCTGGTAAACGAACTGCCAGAAAATCAGCGGTATTCCTACATCTATGATGGAAACTCCCAGACACTGGATCACATTTTGGTGAGTAAAAATCTGACTGAGACGGCAGCCATCGAAGTGGTACATGTGAATGCCGATTTTGAGACAGCAGATGGACGAGTGAGCGACCATGATCCATTGCTTGCACAATTGAGTATTGGAGATCCAGTGGAAGAAGGCGACTTCAACCTGCGCGTACTGCACACGAATGATACGCATGCGCATCTGGATAACATCCCGCGCCGAGTAACGGCAATTAAGGAAGCACGTAATGATAGTACCCTGGTGCTGGATGCGGGGGATGTATTCTCTGGTACATTGTACTTCAATCTGTTTAATGGTCTGGCTGACCTGGAGTTCATGAACATGATCGGATATGATGCCATGACTTTTGGTAACCATGAGTTTGATAAAGGTCCAAGCGTACTGAGAGCATTTATTGAAAAAGCAGAGTTCCCGTTTGTGAGTGCTAATATTGATTATTCAAAGGATGCGAGTTTGAGCGGTTTGTACAACAATAGCATCGGTGATCCGGGTGAGAAAGCTGAAATCTATCCGGCGATTATTACGGAAGTGAATGGTGAGCGAGTCGGTATTTTCGGACTGACGACACCGGACACGGTATCTCTTTCTTCACCGGGAGATGACTTGAAGTTTATCGATTATAAGGCAAGTGCACAAGCAACTGTACAGATGCTGCAAAATGAAGGTATCAATAAAATCATTGCTTTGACTCACCTTGGCTACTCAGAGGATCTCAAATTGGCTGAAGCCGTAGAAGGGATCGATATTGTGGTAGGTGGTCATTCACACACCATTCTGAAGGAACCGATTGTTGTGGGCAGTCAAGATGAGCCAACATTGGTAGTGCAAACTGGGGAATATGATGTTTCTCTTGGTCAATTGGATGTTACGTTTGATGAAGCCGGTGTATTGAAGAAGTGGAACGGCAAATTGCTGAGTCTGGATGCCAAAGATGCTAACGGCCAATTCATCTATGCTGATGACGTGGAAGCCGCAAACAAGCTGAAAGAATATGCGCCTCAGTTGGAACAGTTCAAGAAAACCGTTATTGGTAAAACGAATGTCTTTCTGGATGGAGAACGGGGCACTGTGCGGAAACAGGAAACCAATTTAGGAAACCTGATGACAGACGGTATGTTGGAGAAAGTGAAATCCATTGTGCAGGAGAACGATGTCAAAGGATACGTCGCGATCCAGAACGGTGGCGGCATTCGAGCTTCATTCCAGACAGGTGATATTACGCTGGGCACTCTTCTGACTGTGATGCCATTCGGTAATAACCTGTCTGCGTTGAAAATGACAGGCAAGGAAATCACAGCCGCGTTAGAAAATGGCGTTAGCGGTGTGGAAACGGGAGAAGGGCGCTTCCCGCAAGTGGCAGGCATGCGGTTCTACTACGATTCCACGAAACCAGGCGAAAAAATTGATGCCACAAGTAACACCGTAACCCAAGTCGGTCAACGTATGGTCAAAGTTCAGATTAAGAATGCAGATGGTACGTACTCGGATATCGATCCGAACGGGTATTATATCGTTGCTACCAATTCATTCATGGCTAATGGTGGAGACTTCTATCGTGCTATGAGATCGGCGAAAGATGATAATCGATTCTACGAATTGAATCTGGTCGATTATGAAATCTTCCATGAACATTTGGACCGTGTAGGCGCAGTCGATCAAAAGACGGAAGGACGTAGTATGGATTTGAAGGGAGCGTCACTTCCGGGGGACGGAAATGGAAGCAATCCTGGTAATGGTGGCGGGAATAATGGAAGTAATCCGGGCAGTGGTAACAGTGGTGGAGGGTCTACAACACCTACCCCGCCTGTAACTCCAACCACACCAACCACTCCTACAAATCCAACTACGCCAACCGTTCCGGGTAATGGAGGAAGCCCTAATCCAACTACTCCGGTTGTTGACCTGAAGGACATCGGAAATCACTGGGCAGCTGCTGCCATTGGACAGGCCATTTCCCGGGGAATTGTGAACGGATATCAGGATGGTAATTTCCGTCCGAATGCACCAGCCACACGCGCCGAATTCATTGTGATGTTGGGAAGAGCATTTGAACTTCCAGCCAGCAACAAGTCATTGACGTTTAAGGATGCTGCTGGGATACCTGCATGGGCACAATCCTTTATTGCTCAGGCAGTGGATCAAGGCATCATTAGTGGGTACACGGATGATACGTTCCGTTCATCGGGTAAAGTATCGCGGGTAGAGATGACGGTTATGCTCGTCAGAGCACTCGGTCTTCCGGTACAATCCAATCCGGCATTGAGTTTCGCGGATGCAGATAAAGTACCGGCGTGGGCTGTTCCATATATCGCTGCTGCATATGAGGCAGGACTGGTGAAGGGAACAGGCAAAAATATGTTTAACCCCCTCGCTGAAGCAACACGTGCTGAAGTGGTAACCTTGCTATTGTCAGCAAGCGAGTTGCAAAAGCAATAAAACGCATGATACAGACGGTTTAGAACAGCTTGCAGACTCCCATCTGCAAGCTGTTTTTTTCTAATTTATGCCTGTTAATTTTCACCAAGTGAAGGTATAGTAGACAGGATTATATTGAAGGAGTGTTGACGTAATGCAAGATCAACCCGTTTTAATCGCACTATTTGCCATAGCGGCAGGGATTTTTAGTTTACTCGGTGGTATCAACAATTGGGATTGGTTTATGAAGAGCTTTAGAGCAGGAATTTTTGTGAAGACCATTGGACGGCAGGGCGCAAGAGTGGTGTATGGTATTCTCGGTGTTGTCATGATTACCATTGGGGTACTATTGTTGCTGATTGGTAAAGTGTAGGAAAAGAGAAAAAAATTGCAGGGTGTGAGTACATAATTCAGTTTTACAGCTTTTAATGTAGAAGGTAACGATTAGTACGTTTAGCTTTATGCTTGAGATTTTCGAGGTTAGTTCGGGTGTGGAGATTAGCATTTTAAAATGTCTTGAAGCTCAAGCCTTTATACCCTGGGGAAAGGGAGAAATTTTCCAAGGAACTCAGGACGCCTTATTTCGCCTTCAGCTCTTCTTTTTACAAAGTAAGGAACATCAGACACGTTATTTACTGGAATCTCTAACAAAAACACTGCAAACGACTGTTTTAATCTGATATAACGTGTCTCAGGTTCTTTAGATTTCTGGAATCACTTTATATCCTTGAATAAGACGTCTCCGATTCGTTAGCGCTTGTACTTGCTCTGCTCCAATCGTGGGTGAGTAGCTGACTCCTGATCCTATCCAGAGCGAAGCTTTTCATTAAAAGGGAGATAATCCACTTTAACGGCACTTCAGGTACATTCAGGCTTTGATTATGTTTGAAGACATTCCCAAGTAAAAGTTACACTCAAAAAGACCACCGAAAAATTTCGGTGGTCTTTTACCAAATTCAGGTTTATCCATCTCAATCTGGTTTAATTATCTTTTAAGTCTTCAACAGAGTTGATATCCATGTACGTTGGAACAACCAGACCTTGTTTAACTCCTGTCATGCTGACAGCGATATCTTCAATCTGGTCTCCATATGTCTTCCAGTAGTCCCCATGTGTAAGCGGGAGCCAAACGGCTGGAGAAGCATCGATATCACCTGCTGCCAAGCCTGCCCACATGGGACCAGCTTCGACTTGCAGTGCTTTGACTGTGTAACCCAGATCCGTCTCAAGCACATACTTCATCAGGTTGGTACTCGCAATTTCAGAGTCCCATGCAACATAACCGAGACGTAAATTGTCACCTTTAACCGGGGTTAACCCCTTGGTCCATTCTTCAATTTGGTCCGGATGTTTTTCCGCATAAGTCTTGGCAGCTTCTTCAGGCGAAACGCCCTTTTGAATGTCTACCATGATTTCACTCATTTGATCTGCAGTCCAATTAAAACGAGAGAAGAACTCATAGGCAACGGGATGATCTTCCTTGATTCCCTTACGTCCAACCGTGTGAACTTCCTCTGCATCGCCGAAAATTAAGTCGGGATCATCCAAATACTTCAGATCATACTGATTGAACATCCAGTGTGGAGTCCAACCCGTAACGATGATGGGTTCTTCATTTTTATAAGCTTTGTCCAACGATGCAGTCATTGCTGCTCCGGAGCCTTCAATCAGATTCCAGTTAGACAATTCATAATGTTTAATGGCGTTTGCTGTGGCCTTCATCAGACCTGCACCCGGGTCAATACCAACAATCTGGTGATTAACCTCTTCGCCCACATTAGCACTTGCCGATGGAGTGGAAGAAGCGGCACCTGTCTCCAGATCTGCAATCGAGTTTACTTCAGTCATGTACTTAGGAACCACGAGGCCTGTACGTACACCTGTCATATTAGCCCCCAGATCGTCCACCTGGTCTTTGTAACGTTCCCAGTAGTCTGCGTGTGTCAATGGCAGCCAAGCTGCTGGAGAGGCATCTACGTCGCCTGAGGCAACACCCGTCCACATTGGTCCGGCTTCGACTTGCAGAGCGTTAACTTTATAACCCAATTCGTTTTCCATCACATATTTCAGCAAGTTCGTACTTGCGATTTCGGAATCCCAAGCCACATAGCTGAGTTTGAATGCATCACCGTTCACTGGAGTCAGACCTTTGGTCCACTCTGCAATCTGATCGGCATGTTTCTCAGCATAAGCTTTAGCTGCTTCTTCTGCGGATGTGCCATCCTGGATAGCAGTCATCATTTCACCCATTTCATCCGATGTCCATTGGAAACGGGACAGGAATTCAAACGCAACAGGGTGATCTTCTTTCAGACCTTTGCGGGCGATGGTATGAATTTCTTCAGCATCACCGAAAGATTTTTCTGGATCTTCCAGATATTTAAGATCATATTTGTTGAACATCCAGTGCGGAGTCCAACCTGTAATAATGATTGGGTCTTCATTTTTGATCGCTTTGTCCAGCGTGGCTGTCATGGCTGCACCAGAGCCTTCAATCAGAGTCCAGTCAGTCAATTTATAGTCTTCGATCGCTTTTGCAGCGGACTTCATGATACCAGCCCCTGGATCGATACCAATAATCTGATAGTTCACTTCTTGACCTACAGCATTGGCAGCTGAGTTGTTGCCGCCAGCCGAAGTTGTGCCACCAACGAAGTATTGTGAGAAACCAGCTACAAGCACAAGGAATGTTGCCGCAGCAGTGATCCATGCTTTTTGCTTGGCTGTAATGCGTGAGGTCTTTTTGCGACCTGGCATAAATACATTTTGTGTAAAACGGTCCAGTACAATCGCGAGTACAACAACGGCCAGACCGGCTTCGAAACCTTTACCGATTTGAAGCTGTGTTACAGCACGATAGACTTCCGCACCAATACCTTGTGCACCAATCATGGATGCAATAACAACCATGGACAGTGACAGCATGATGGTCTGGTTAATACCGGACATCACGGTAGGCAAAGCGAGTGGAAGCTGTACTTTGAACAACTTTTGCATGGAAGTTGAGCCGAATGCATCAGCTGCTTCAACCAATTCACTAGATACCTGTCTGATCCCCAAGTGAGTCAGACGAATCGTTGGCGGAATCGCAAATATAACGGACGCGATAACACCTGGAACGACACCTAGACTAAAGAATGTAACCGCAGGCAGCAAGTAGACAAATGCAGGCATCGTCTGCATGAAGTCAAGCAGCGGTGTAATGATACGCGCCGCAGTTTTACTGTATGCAAGCCAGATTCCGACAGGTACACCAAGCAGGATCGAAACCAATCCTGAAGTGATAACCAGGCCGAGTGTGTCCATCGATTGGGACCAGTATCCCAAGTTATCTACGAGCAAGAACCCGATAACCGTAAATAGTGTCAGTGGGAGTCGTCCTACGAGGAACGCAAGAACACCCAATATGGCAATGAACAGGAGTGGATGGGGCAGCATGAACAGCCCGGAGAAGAATCCAACTACTGCCTGAATAACAATAGAGATTACATTAAACAATCCGGAGAGCGAGGAGCTCATCCAGTCAACGATGGATTCAATCCACGATGCTAGTGGTATTTTGGGAATCATTCTCAAGTTCCTCCTTTACTGCAACTTCACCGCTAAGTGCACCCAGCAGGGCACCGCGGACGATAACACCTTGCAGACGGCCATTCTCACCAACAACAGCGAGCGGCACATGGGCTGAACTTACAATCTCGAACAATTCATGAATCAGGGTTTCAGGCGACACCGTCGGCCCGTCCGTGATCAGAATGTCATTTAATACTTTATTTTCGCGCATTGCACGGGTTGCATCTTCTGCAGTAATGACACCAAGCAGCTTCTTCGAACGGTCAATGACAAACAGATTAGAGACACCATTTTCGCGCATGAGTTCGAGGGCTACCCGAGGACCTCGGTCAAGTGTGATTGTCTCAGGGCGACGCATGACGTGAGCGGCAGTGAGGACCTTGGACAGATCCACGTCTTCGACGAAGCGGGCCACATATGAGTTGGCCGGTTGAATCATGATTTCTTCCGGTGTACCGATCTGCACAACTGCGCCGTCTTTCATGAGGGCAATACGATCGCCGATGCGCAGCGCTTCGTCCAAGTCATGGGTAATGAAAATAATGGTCTTTTTCATTTTATCCTGAAGCTCGATCAACTCATCTTGCATATCACGGCGAATCAATGGATCAAGTGCACTGAAGGCTTCATCCATCAGTAGTACTTCCGGGTCATTGGCAAGTGCACGCGCCAAGCCGACACGTTGCTGCATCCCGCCACTAAGTTCATCTGGCATTTTGTCTTCCCAGCCTTTAAGGCCAACCAGCTCAAGTGAGGTTTTTGCCTTCTCCCGGCGTACTTCCTTATCTACTTTTTGTATTTCCAATCCATACTCCACATTATCAAGAACGGTACGGTGCGGGAACAACGCAAACTTTTGGAAGACCATGCTAATTGTTTTCCGGCGCACTTCGCGCAATTGTTCTTTGTTCATCTTGCGTAGATCCTTACCATGGACCAGAATTTCTCCGGATGTTGGTTCAATCAGACGATTGAACATCCGAACCAGTGTGGATTTACCACTCCCGGACAGTCCCATAATAACGAAAATCTCGCCTTCCTTAATGTCCATGTTGACCCGGTTGACACCAACCGTTATCTGTTTTTCTTTGGCCAACTTTTCTTTACCCCAACCTTGCTCCAGTAATTGCAGACCTTGCTCGGTTTGGGGTCCAAACAATTTACTTACGTTTTTCACTTCAAGTATGGTCATGTTTTCACCCCTTCTGATGTGTTGTGCACTTCGAACGGCTTTCAGCATCCATAAGCCCATACACTTATGCGCCCAGCCACGAAATCCGGTAATTGTTGCTTCGCTTCCCGTCTTTCTGGGTAACGTTTTTAAGTCTAACAATACTTAACCAGTATATCAACCGAATAAACAGTACATAATGTTTGTACAGTAAAAACTGTACAAAGTTTTTCGTCCAAATACTCCGTCATTCTCCTTATTCTGGCTAATAAGGCAGCTTTACATTTGACATTGCTTTTCCTACAATAGAAAATGAGCTGAATTGAAGCTAAATTTTTTGGTTAAAAGATAGTCATAGGCAATTGTAGCCTGGTAAAGTTCCCATTTTCATACATTGGGTGAATGAAAGCCCTCTGGCATATATGATGTCCGGCCGAGTGCTTTCCCATGTAAGCAGGACTTTTAAAGTGTTGCAATTATTTCGCCAAAGACTGTGGAATGTTCAGAATGGAGGTTGCAAGCATGGGCTTGGACCATTTACAAGAGGAACAGCAGGCAACCGTGCTGAAGATTCGTAAGCGCGTCATTGAAGCCATTGGACGTAATATGGATCTTTACGGCGTTACGCTGTCGACGGGACACTTATATGGATTGCTATTTTTTGCAGACAAACCAATGACCCTTGACGATATGGGACGGGAAATGGAAATGAGCAAAACGAGTATGAGTACAGGTGTACGAACACTGCTGGATTTGAAAATGGTAAATAAAGTGTGGAGCAAGGGCTCCAGAAAAGACCTATATGAAGTGGAATACGACTGGCATCAGACGTTTACGGATTATTTTGCGATTAAATGGAGAAAAGCCGTGGAGAGTAACCTTCAGATTCTACGCAAATCAATTGAAGAACTGAATCGGTTAGTCGAAGGTCTGGATGAGCAGGCAGACGCTGAACTTATCCACATTCTGATGGAAGACAAACACAAAGTTTTGCAAGCGGAAGCATATTACAAATGGTTGGATCGGTTGATTGATACCATGGAAAATGAAGAGATATACAAGCTTGTTCCGAAGGAAGAGATCAAGGAACATTCATAATTACATGCAAAGGGCCCTTTCCGTTATAGGAGAGGGCCCTTTGGCCTGTGCAATATCTTACTGAATTATTAATGAAGGAACATGATGTAAAAGATAATCTTGCCCATCGTATCGACCTATGTTCACATCTAATGTCCGATCAGACCTGCCTGAGGAAAGACTACAGACTGCTGAGTAATCTGTTCCAGTTCGTTCAGAATCTGCAACCGGCCACCCGGGGTCCAGCATAACCGTTGCCAGTTCGAAATATCGTGAACGTTACCATACAATACAGCAGGGGATCGATTCCACGATGCCGTTTGTTTCATGCGTCGGAACACCTTTTCACTGGCAGGCTGAAGCGAAGCACGATGGATCAACAGGTAATCCGTGTCCAGCACAGGGATACTATCCGCTGCATACTCATTTCTGAAACTTTCGGGAGATACAAGCTGAGGAGGCTGGAGTCCCAATTCAGCATACAACAAGTGATTTAACGGATGCTCGCCAGTTCCTTGTAAGCGAATGAACTGATTCGTAACCTCCATCAGAGCCAACCGTTTTTGTCCGAAATAGGATTGCAGGTTCAGGCTTGCTTCAAGCTTGCGAAACTCAAGTTCTTTGAAATTCAGCAACGCTTGTTTCTCACGTCCGACCAGTTCGGCTATGCGAATATGGTTCTCTTTCCAGTCATCAGTGGACTCCAAGATGATGGTAGGTGCAATACTTTTCAGGCGATCGTAATAGGGCTTGTGGTAAAAGTCACCGATGATCAAGTCTGGCTTCGCCTGCCGAAGTTGATCGAATTGTCTGGTTAATCGGCGTTCTTGTTCATATTCATCCGATTCTCGGTCAAACACACCTTCACCTTCCAGCACAGCTACCGGGCGCAGTCCAAGCGAGGCCAAGTTCTCATGAAATCCCATAATGGATGCCGTAGCTACGCGAAGTTGATCTCTTTTCATATATACGCTGGGAGCAATCCCCAAGGTTTGTTTGAATTTGCGGCTAAAATAATACTCATTACCATACCCGACAGATACCGCGACGTCTTTGAGGACACAGGATTCCTCTGTCAGCTGTTTTTTGGCTTCGTTTATACGTAAACGATTCAGGTAATCGGTCGGTGACATGCCTTTGGCCTTCTTGAAACTGCGTGAATAAGAGCTGGGGGTGAGTCCAGCAATCTTGGCAAGCTGATCCATGCTGATTCCTTCACTCATGTAACGTCGCATATACATAATGCTGCGTTCCAAGGCAGGGTCCACTTTCTCATGATTGGCTTCCAGCCTGTTCTCTGAGAGAAATTGCAACAGCTCATGCAGCTGGCTATGTATGCTGATAAAGTGATCCGGTTGAAGACCGCGATAGGTTTCATACAGTTGTTCCAAACGTAATACAGCCTGCTGCTCATGACGAACCAGCAACCTGCCTGTCTCCCAATCCAACGGGAAGGCAGGTGAAGAGGTCATTTTCCATTCACCGCGCACTTGCTGCAAACAAACCGTATCCATGCTTAGTAATATACATTCGGTCACATTCGAGCGTGCAGCGGCCTCGATGGTTGTTCCTGGCTTCAACACAAACAAGCTGCCCGCTTGCGCCGCATAGGCTGTATCATTCAGGACCAGAACACCGTCTCCTTGCAAAATAAGACAGAGCATGGGCCGTGACACCGTCTTGCCTTGCACACGGAAATTCTCCCCACGACGCACACGGCACATGGAGGAGAGGAGCGGTAGAGATGAGGTTTCAGCAATGAAGGGAAACTGTTCAGTCATACGGACCATCCTTTTGTCTTATTTTCTTAATGATAACAATTATCATTCTCATATGGAAGATGTTTTTTAAAAATAGTTTTCGACAACCAAAAAAGGACTACCAAGAGCCGTTATGGCTACAAGGTAATCCTTTTTGATATGGACAAGTCCGTTGAATGGGCTATACGCCTGAATCAATATTATATGTTAGTACGGTGTCACCAATAGAATATTGTCGAGGAAAACGTCACTCATTACTTTTTTCCCTGTTCCACCCGTTTGCACGTGATACAAGCGATATTGATCTTTGGCATTGATGTAGAAGAGGCCCGCAACATCATCTCTGATATGGAATGCATCCCATTCGTCCCCGGTAAGTTTCGTTACCTTGAGGGCTGTATTAACCGAATAGAGTCCGTTGTTGCCCGAGATGTATGCAGCCGTAGATGTACCATTGGTCAATTGATTCGCAACATACGTTACATTGTTCAGGTTCAGATTGGCAGACTTGGTCACTTTGTTGCCCGAGACCGTTTTGGCATAAGCCTTTTTGTCTGCATCAATAAGGACAACCTTGTCTGTACCTAAGGCACTTACTTCACGAACGCTTTTGTTATGAAGTTGAAGTGTTTTGGCTGAAGTGGTTAACGCAAACGCTTTGCCTTTGGCATAATTGTAATCCTTATTGCTGTCGAGAACGATTCCCTTGTTATACACGTAAAGATTGTTTCCCCAACCACCGGAATATACAGCATTCACATCCAGTTTGGCTTTGGGATTTACCGCAGTTGCTTTGCCAGTGTTGTATTTCACCTTATACATGACAACAGCATTGGTGGAATAGAAATCCTCGTAGGGGTCTGTATTTACCATCAGTTGCAGTTCGTTTTTGGCTTGATTCGTAAAATAACGTCCTTCCACTGCGCCTGCGGCAATCCGCTGCACTGCTCCAGCACCGTTGGACGTTTTGGACACGATCCACGTGTTTCCATTAACTAACGCATTATAGTAGGCGCGCCCTTTGGTTACCAGGAGGAATGGGAAGTCGGTATCAGCCTTGTCAGCAATCTTGGTGACAGATGAAGCGTCACTATTGCCATTCGCGCGATAAATGGTACCTGTAGCATCCAGATAATAGATAAATCCGTTATCCGTGTAATAGCTGAGTACATCTGCAGCAAATGTCTCTGCCGCATCGCTGGACCCGTCATTCGGAACCCGAAGCAAGGTTGTGGAAGAAGCAGTCTGCGTGTAGTAGAGATAAGAGCCTGCCGCGAGCAAGTCCACACCTTGGAAATCAATTAATACTTCTGTTGTATTGCTGCCATCCGCGGATACTTTGTACAAAACTCCGTCGGACTCATAATACACTGTGGATTGGTTAAGTGAAGCTGCCTCGGCTGCGGTTCCACCTCCCAATGTCACTGCTGCAATGAGTGTAAATAACAGCAATGTACAGATGGTGCGTTGTACGTATGTATACCTTGTTTTCATTCGTTCATCGTCCCCTTCGTTCTTCTATATGTATGTCGTTAATTCCTTATGTTATATCGGTAAACTATGGAAGATATGTTAGCTCTCAAACATGAAAAAAAGAAGAGGATGAAATTGAATTTCATAGTCATTCAAACCTGAAATCGAATTGCGCATGATGCTGCCAATCCCGTCCCAAAGCATTCTCCGCCTGACTTGATCGTGATAACATTACACTCAACCAGAGCAGAGGAGTGAGCGATCATGTTAATGAATGTGGCGATCATCGGATTTGGGAACGCAGTGGTGAATTATCATTTTCCTTATCTGGACAAAAAAGAAAACATCAGGGTGAAGATGATATATCGTCGAGAGGAAGATCGGGTTGGTGATACAGAGCGTGAATCACTCTATCCCGAGATTACTTTTTCGACGAATATTGAAGACATATTGCAAGATGATGAGATTGAATTGATTGTTATCGCCACCCATGTGGATAGCCATGTAGAGTACGCTAAGCTGGCATTGGAACGCGGGAAACATGTACTGGTGGAGAAACCATTTGCCTCCACTTCTGCGGCAGCCAAAGATATTTTTGAACTAGCCAATCGTAAAAATCTCATCGCCATGGCAAATCAAAATCGCAGATTTGATGGTGACTTTCTGACATTGAAAAAAGTGATTGAGAGCGGCAAACTGGGGAATATTGTTGAAATCCAGTCCCACTATGATTATTTTCACCCGCAGTATGCGAGAAGTGGATTTGGATTGCTGCATGGTTTGGCCGTACATACCATCGATCAGTTAATCTCTATATATGGCGTAGCTGACCGAATTGAATATGATGTTCGGAGTTTGATCGCGCCGGGTGAATCCGATGATTATATCGATATTGATTTTCGTTATGGACGAATGAAGGCCACGATTAAGTGCAGTCTGCTTGTGAAGATCGAACATCCAAAATTCATTGTACACGGGGATCGAGGGAGCTTTGTTAAATATAGCAGTGGGCATCAAACGAAAAATGGAGATGGACGAACCAGGGTATCCATTGAAGCTGAACCGGAGAATAACTGGGGTACGATTAGTTATGTGGACGATGAGGGAACATCACATACGGAGAAAGTTCCTTCGGAAGCGACAGACTATGGCGTTTTATATGATCAACTGTTTCAAGCCATTCGACATAACGGTGATAAACCGGTCAAGGATGAAGAGGTTTTATATGTATTGGATATTTTACATGACGGAATCGAAGCGGCGAAGAGAGCCAACTGACAAACAACCAACGACAGGAGAGAGACGATATGATGAATATAGCAACGATTGGTACAGGGTCCATTGTGGATGCCATTTTAGCTGCGATTAATGAACTGGATGATGTTACGTGTACAGCGATGTACTCCCGGAAGAGAGAGACAGCACAGGAGCTTGCGGGTAAGTATGGGGTCGATACCATCTATACGGACCTGGAATCCCTATTTTCAGATACAAATGTAGATCTCGTATATATTGCTTCGCCAAACAGCATGCATTACGAACAGGCCTATCAGGCACTTCAACATGGCAAACATGTCGTCTGCGAAAAACCGTTCACGTCCACGCTTCAGGAAGCAGAAACGCTGATTGCACTTGCAAAAGAAAAGAATCTGTTGTTGTTTGAAGCGATCTCCAACATTCATCTGCCCAATATTAAAGTCATACAGGAGCAACTGCCAAAGCTTGGTCCGATCAAACTCATCCAGTGTAACTACAGTCAATACTCGCGCAAATACAATGATCTGCTTGCGGGGGAAACGCCGAACGTATTTAATCCACAATTCTCTGGTGGCGCGCTGATGGATATCAATATTTATAATCTTCATCTGGTCATGAATCTGTTTGGCAGTCCGAATACCGTATCGTATACCGCAAACCAGCATGCAAACGGCATTGATACGTCAGGAGTTGTGGTTCTACAATATCCGGAGTTTATTGCGGAATGTGTAGGTGCCAAAGACACAAACAGCATGAACTTTGTGCTTATTCAGGGCGAGAAAGGTTATCTTCAGGTTGTGGGAGGAGCAAACGGTTGCCGGGAGATCAAGCTTCAGATCGGGAATGAGCCTGCTGAGGCGTATAATGCCCAGAGCCAATCCAATTGGCTGTACTATGAGTGGGAAGCGTTTAGGGACATCCATGCAAGTGGGGATCACAAACGGTGTTACGAACTGCTGGAACACAGCCAGTCTGTGATGAGTGTACTCATGAGTGCGCGCAAGGATGCCGGAATTGTATTTGCAGTGGATCAGCGTTAATCGTTAATACGTGTCGCTAATGCTCCCCATGTATAACATGTCGAAAATGTAGAGTACCGAGACCATCGAAGACATTTTGGATAGTCTTAATTGTTCATTGTATCCGTAAGCGAGTAACGTTTCATCACAGTGTTTGGAAAGGGTTGAATGGTTGTTGCCCGTGACCGCGATGACTTTCATCTGTTTGCTATTGAGCACTTTGGCGGCTTCAATCATGGATTGGTTCTCACCTGTGTGCGATATAACAAAAGACAGCGTCAGGCTGTTGGGATTCATCGTGTTCAAGTAATGCATGTTCGGACTATTATGAGCAATCGCAGATATGCCGAGTTCATTCCACTTGGCACAAGCCTGTTGCGCCAGATAATAATTCATATCACTGCCATAGACATCAATGCGTACGGATTCTTTGACCCAGTTCGCGATTCGTAGCAAAACAGGAGCATTTAACATCCGGCGGGTATCCTCCAGCGCCTGCTGGTACAGGTAAGGAACCGAGTCGATGGCAGCCAGCACGTTGCCTTGTTCTGGGAATGTAGGATCCTGCGTCTGCAACGCGGAAGGCATCTGTTGATATTCAAGAGCAAGCTTGAGCTGAAAGTCTGGGTACCCCTTGGTACCCAGCTTTTTGCATAAGCGAACAATGGTGGAAGAGCTTGTATAGGTCTGCTGAGCCAGTTCATGGGCTGTAGAATCAAATACAACTTCGGGGTTACTCAGGATATAGTCCACAATATGTTTCTCCTGTGCCGTTAATTGTGAAGCATATTTTAATTTTTGAAGTAGTTTGGATTCCATACCGTTGTTCCATTCCTCTCTAAAATCATCCCATAGCATATATCTCCACATCATAACCTGCGTATATTTATTTCTCAATCTGCATAGCGGAGCGACAGTGTAGATTGTTGAATTTCGTCGCTACACTCCACATCATTCAAATCTGACTTTCCGCCAGTTGCTGACGACTATTCCACGACGCGACCAGACGAAGAAGAACCAAACTTATGAGCAGGAGCACTGCTCCAATCATGAGTAACATCCAAGGACCAATCAGCAGCATGCCACTGGCTTGACCAGCGACTAAGGCGATGAGGGGAAGGACAATTAATCCGCCGAGCTGATAGGCTTCCTGGAACCCACGGACCTTGGCCGAGATCAGGACGTTTAATAAAATGACCATAAGACTGCAAGCGGGAACAACCCACACGACAAGTATGATCCAGTTCAGATTGGGAAACATCAACGTTCCAAACATGGGGTACATCAGAATATTGGCAATGATTCCGTAGATCAGGAAAGTAACCCAGGATAATAGAATGGAAGGGATCAGGGCAGCTAGCACTTTACCTTTAAAAAGAGTGTCCATACTGATCGGTGTGAACAACAATCCTTCCAGCGTCTTGCGTTCCTTCTCACCAGCGAAACTATTGGCCGTCAGAATACTGGAGGCCATCACCGGAATGATGAGAAACAAGGGAGCGAACATATACATGGCCAAGTAATAGACAATACGATGATTATCTGTAGGCATGGAAGCAAGCTGTGGAATCTGTCCACCATGGGTTAACGCATCCAATGATTCGAGCAGAAAGCTGATGTTGCCCACAGAACGGAGTTCCATTCTGGAGGCCGCCCACAGGAGTGCAGAGGGCATAATGATTCCAATAATCAGTGGAACGATCAACATGGGCAACCAGAGCTGAATGCTGGCTGTGACGGACCGGATATCTTTACGTACCAGTGCACGTATGGCTTGGCGGTTATTCATGGTGGTGTGCCTCCCTTATGGCAAAATAGATACTTTCCAGATCACTGCCCGTGATGCGGGCCTGATAGACTTGACCATGCTCCGTTAATTGCCTTAGCAGTAATGGAATATCTTCACGCGATGTAAGCTGAAATACTGCTTGATGTGCGGAGATTATTTCAGGCGTAAAGTCGGTTGCCGTGTGCCATCCTTCGGGCATGTCGGCTTCTACTTCGAGCTTCGGAGTGGACAGGTACCGGCTAACAATCTCCTGTTCCGTGCCTTCCTCAACGATGCGCCCCTTTTCCATGAAAATATAATGATCACAGACGGCTGACAGCTGGGACAGCACGTGTGATGAGACCAGGATTGTCATCTTTTCTTCCTTATTTAACTGACGGATAATGCGTAGCACCATCTGAATTCCATCCGGATCCAGGCCATTGGTGGGCTCATCCAGAAACAGGATGGAAGGACGGTGCAAGAGTACTCGTGCAAGGCCCAAGCGTTTCTTCATGCCTGTGCTATAGGTGCCGACTTTTCGATGCTGATAATCCTGCAACTCGAACAGAGTTACAAGCTCGTCGATTCGTTTCTTGGCATGCTTCAGCCCAAAAACATCTGCGAAGAAAGTCAGATTGTCACGCCCGCTCATATTTTCATATAATCCACTTTGTTCGGTAAGAGTGCCACACATGGCCAGTACTTTCTCCGCCTCACGAGCGGCGTCCAATCCGTTAATGGTTACCTGTCCACCGGAAGCGCCCAAGACCCCATTCATGATACGGATCAGTGTGGTTTTGCCCGAACCGTTGGGTCCAATCAACCCGGTGACACTGCCTTGTTCAACTGTAAAACTGACATCATGCAGTGCTTGATGCACTTTGAATTGCTTGGATATGTTGCGTACTTCGATCATGTATATTCACCGTCCGATCTGAGTTTGGAGATTATACGTGTGGTAGGCTGATATCGTTCAAATGGACGACAAAAAAGATCTATTCCTCCTTCAATAGTCCCGAATGTAAGATGCACATTTACCCTGAAGGCTGTCTGAAATCGGGTCTCAGGTTTGTTTTCACTCTGCCTTGTAACATGTATCCTTATTTTAGGGTAGAACATCCGTTTCATTGCTATTCATAACGTGGTAATGGAAGATAAGGCCTTACGTCTCATGAATGCCTGAAATATGCATATAACGCCGGTCTTGGTTATCCAGGGCCGGCTTGACGTGATGTTTTGGCGTGCCTGTCACGGGGAACGTCTGTTTCTAACGATTACATAATGAATTCGTCTAACACATCCATATGAATACATCGTATGGGTACATATTGTGTATTGGACGTAGAGGAAGGTGAGTGAGTCATGACAGCATCCAATGAATATCGTTTTCAAGTGAACCTGAGCGGGATGATCCAGATTTTATCCAACCATCTATATAGCAGTCCTAAAGTGTTCTTGCGCGAACTGATGCAGAATGCGACGGATGCGATTACCGCACGAACGGAGGCGGAGCCAGGGTATCAGGGTGAAGTTCGTGTTGAACTGACGGGAACAGGTGAGCAATTGACCATGATGGTGGAGGACAACGGCATCGGCTTGACCGAAGCTGACATCCATGAATTCCTAGCGATGATTGGACAATCCTCGAAGAGGGGGCAGCAAGCGCTGCTGGATGGAGAGACTTCGTTTATCGGGCGTTTCGGGATTGGGTTGTTATCCTGTTTCATGGTGAGTCACGAAATTGTCATGCTGACGCAATCCGCGAAGGGCGGCCCTTCGATGGAGTGGCGGGGCAAGCCGGATGGCACCTATACGATTCGACAATTGGACACACAGCTGTCCCCGGGGACCAAAGTATATCTGCGTTGCACACCGGACGCGGCGCACTACTTTGAACCGGATTATGTGAAAGAAGCTCTGTTCTATTACGGAGCATTATTGCCGTATCCGGTCACGCTGTATCATGACGGCGTGCAACATGTGGTGAATAGCGAGACACCGATCTGGCTGATGGACCCTGCACTCGCACGTTCACGCAGATCAGAGGTATTGGCATTTGGTGAACGTCTGCTTGGTGAGCAGTTCCAAGACTTCATTCCGTTGACGACAGCTTCAGGCCGTACCGGAGGTATTGCTTTTGTACTGCCACACGCGGTTAATCTGAATGCCAAGCGTTCTCACCGGGTTTACCTGAAGCGAATGCTGATTTCGGAGAAGGCTGAGAACATTTTGCCAGAGTGGGCTTTCTTCGTGAAATGCCTGATCTGGACAGATGAGCTTCAACCGACGGCATCACGAGAACATTTTTATGAAAATGAAAAGCTGGAGGAAGTTCGCTCCGAACTCGGAGACGCACTTCGCAAGGGACTGGCCGACATGGCTGAGAGCCAGACAGAACGGCTACAGAAGCTGATTCGTCTGCATGCTCTGTCCATGAAGGCACTGGCTGTGCAGGATCAAGCATTCTACGCGATGATTCATCGCTGGCTGCCTTTTGAGAGTACGAGGGGGCACCGTGAACTTGGTGAGCTGATCGATGAAGGAGAGACGTTGTATTTCACGTCCTCTGTTGATGAGTACCGTCAGATTCATCATGTGGCATCCGCACAATCGATGCTGGTGATTAATGGTGGTTACATCTATGACAGCGAGTTGATGGCGACACTGCCGATGACCGTGCACAACGTACACACGGAGCGGCTACAGCCGGATCAGGTCTCGATGAGTTTCACCGATGTGCCACCCGCTGAGCGTAATCAGTATTATGATGCATTGCGACTGGCCGATTCTGCCTTACAGCGCTTCCGCTGTCGGGCTGAGGTGAAAGGTTTTAAGCCATCGGATCTGCCAGTGTTGTTCACACTGTCTCAGGAATCCTCAACCCTGCGTGCGCTTGAAAAAGCAAGCGAGGAGAGCACGGAATTGTTCTCGTCTGTTCTGGGTTCATTGTCTTCTAGTATGAGTTCAGCAGGGTACTCAACCTTATATTTGAACGTGAGTAATCCGATCATTCAGCGGGTACTGACATCACCGGATGACCAGATGACGCCGATTGCCATCGAAATGTTATACGTCAATGCACTGATGATGGGGCATTATGCCATGAGCAAGCAGGAGCTTGAAGTGTTAAATCAGGGCATTGTTCGTTTTATTGATTGGGGTTTGCGTGCCAATACAGATCGTAAGGGAGATGCCTGATGAAGACAGAGATGGATTTTGAAGAACTGATGGACGAGGCCTATGGTTTGCCCAATGGTCCGGCGAAGCTTGGTATGCTGGAGGAAGCGGCAAGAGTTGCCGATGTGAACGGCATGGAGGAAGAGGCATATGAAGCAAGATCGGAGATTGTGGAGACAGCAACATTCTGTGGTTATCCGATGAAAGCGCTGATTGCTTTTTCCTGGCAGCTGGGCAAGTTCGACCAACAGCCCGAAGAATATGATGAAGAAACGTTAATGTGGTCGTACAAATGGATATTGGGCAAGATGCCCGACTTTCCGGAAATATCACGCGAGAAGATCCTGGAGCTGTTGGAGGATTTCGGACGGCGTTTCAAGTCCTACGGTTACAGCGAACGCTCCTACTGGTATTATCGGTTCCGGATCTTTATGGATTTTGGGGAGCTGGAGGAAGCGGGACGCAGTTATGATCGATTCAGAACGATGGATCGTGACTTTATGAGTGACTGCGAAGCCTGTGAGCAGGATGAGATTATGCGATATTTCTTGTTAAAAGAAGACGATGAGAAGGTGTTGGAGGCGGCACAGCCTATCCTGAAAGGGCGTATGAGCTGTGCAGAGATTCCGCATCTGACTTTGTCTGAAATTTTGATGCCGTTATATCGGTTGGGACGGACTGCGGAAGCAGATAAACATCAGACCAAGGGATATCGCCTGATTAAAGGCCAGAACGATTTTGTGCAGAGTTTTGCGGAGCAGATGGATTATCTCACACGTACGAACCCGGCAAAAGGCATTGATGTGCTGGAGGAAACACTGGTGTTTGCTGCTGATCATGAAGATCCTTACGCCAAAATGTTGTTTTATGCCAGAGCAGCATCGTTGCTTCGCCGCTGGGTGGAAGAATCTCCAGAATACCGATTGCGTCTGCCAGCATCCTTCCCGTATGAAGGCGATCCGGGCGACCTGCTCAAGCTGGCCGATTACTTTGCGGAGCATGCTCAGACCGCTGCAGCCAAGTTTGATCAGCGCAACGGGAACCTCCATGTATCTTCGTTGATCGAATAGAGACGGATATAACTCATTAACCGATCGCTATAATAAGTTATGAAAAGTAACGAAACAGGCTTGTTCGAGAAGGATCGTATCCTTCTGAACAAGCCTGTTTTTTTCTTGCATCATAAGCATGATCAATCTAATCGGTATGAAGATATTTTATTTTTATTGTGCTGATGTTGCAGAAGGGACCGTTACTGGTACAGGAACCGGCGCAGTTTCAGATGTCTCATCTGCAGGCTCAGCTCCTTCGGCAGGTTCTGCTTGTGGTTGTTGAGCTGCCATCAGTTCAGCGACGATTTGATCTGTTGGTTGGGTAAGCAGCGCATACATGATCGCAGCCTCTTCCTGACGAATCAGAGGTTTGCGGGAAAGGAAATCAACAGAACCATCCTCCATTACCTTCACCTCGGGTCCATGGATACCAAGCTTCGCCATCATCTGAATGGCTGGTACAGCCCATGCATCTGTGTGCCCCGCAAGTTTCACATCATTGAACAGTTCGCTAGGATATTGTAGTTGCATAATTCTCCACATCATGACCATTGCTTCCTGTCGGATAATCACTTGATCCGGCTTAAATTGCTGTTCGTCCGTGCCAGTAATCATACCCAACTCATATCCGAGTTGAATATATCCGGCTGCTGCATGATCTGCCCAGTCGGTGCCAGCAGGAGGCGTAGTTTTGCTGGGCTTCAATCCACTCAGTTTAAGGGTGTTCTCAATAAATTCAGCTCGTGTCACACCTGTTTTTGGTTGGAAAGACTTGTTGCCATCATTCTCATAATATCCAAGAGATTGTATGGCATAGATGGCTTCGGCATAAGGACTGTTCTCACGAACATCCCGGAAGCCCATAGGCTTTTGACCTTTTTTCTCATAACCCATAGGGTTGAGGTAAGGTTCTTTCATGTATGTGGTTCCATCTGCATATTCTTTGAATGCTGTGAATTGACCAGTCAATTCATCTTTGAAGAGATTATCTTCCACCTGAATCAGGTTGCGTTGACCCAGGAATACATCGTTAATGCTCAGTTGTCCTGGCTTATCCCCGCCACCTTTCAAGGAACTTACAATCGTGCTAAGTCGAAGATCTGCGTACAATCCGGTGAAGCGTTGCAGCTCAGCTGCGGATTGCGGCGTGTATTCCTTGAACTGTACAGGCTCTGCATATTCCGGGAAGAAGCTCTGGATGAATGCAGGGTAGAACAGGTTACGAAGTGCTCCATTTTGATTATACGTCAGGAAAACGCCTGTATTTTGCTCGGGAATAAGGAAGAGATAAGAGCTGAATCCGGTCAGGTCGCCTCCTTTTGTAATAACTTTTGGACTACTTCCTGCTCCGGGAAGCTGAAATGCAGCTTCGAATCCATACGTCGTGTTTGGTAACAGTGGATGAATGGAAGAACGGTACTGTTCCATACTTTTTACCGTGGATTCCTTGAAAATTCGCTTGTTGTCCTTCACGCCATCATTCAGGAACGCAATCATGAACTTCCCGATGTCCTCAGCGGTAGACAACATGCCACCTTGAGGCATTGGTGTTGGAGAGATGGTGTAAAGATCAAGCGGATTGTGTGCCGCATCATAGCCCGTGGCCAGCTGCTTTTGGAACTTTTTGTCCAGCATGAAACTGCTATTATCCATTCCTAGCGGTTTGAAGATATGTTGTTGCATGTAGGATTCAAAGGGCTCGCCGCTTACATTCTCAACAATCATGCCAAGCAGCAAAAACGAGAAATTATCGTACATATAGGCGCTACCAGGCTCGCGAACGACAGGAGGCATGTGTTGCTTAACGTAATCCTCCATCGCTATGTACTTGTCGAAATCAGTATGGATGTCTTCCTGCTGCGGATCACGAATCTCGAATCCGGTCGTGTGTGTGAGCAGGTTCTCCACAGTTACAGGTTTGTCAAAAGGATTATCGAATTCGAGCCCTTTCACATAGGTCTGAAAATCAGCTTGCAGATCAACCTTGCCTTGCTCCACTAGCTGCATTACAGCAGCTGACGTGAATGTTTTGGATACAGAGGCTACACGGAAGGCCGTATTTTTCGGATCAATCGCTGTTTTACTCTCCACATCGGAGAAGCCATATCCTTTTTCCGCCAGAACTTTGCCATCCTTCACAACAACAACGGAGGCTCCCACATAATGGGGTTTTGCCTCAGGTGAATCGAAGAATGAATCCAGAAAAGCTGTAGCCGATTCAGTTGTCAGCGCTTTCGTCTTTCCTTGTTCAGCAGCTACTGGAGTCGCGGTCTCCGCCTGGACTGCGGGTACCCACAGACTGAGAGACAGAACCGCAGCCATAAAAGCTCCTGTTAGGGAGGTGAACCTGAAACGGGTCTTTCGTTTGGATAAATGCATGCAAACACTCCTTTATGAAAATATTTACAAAATAGTTACCTACTCATGTATTACTGATTACTCGCACGATAGGTTTCACGATAATAGATTCCAATGTTGGCAATCCAGATCACAGAGAGCATCACAATTGGGAATGGAGCAAAGGTAAAGAGCATCGAATATAGAACCATAGAGACCATTCCAACACCAAGAAGTACATTCATCATCTGAAAAGAACGATAGGCTGCGCGATAGACAATCCATTTCTCGCCTTCATCCAGCTTCTCAAAATGATCCTTCTTCATGTTGCGCGAGTTCAGATCCAGAGTGCGCTCAGGATAATAACGGTTGTATCGCTTCACAGTCAGAGTTTGCACGACCACAACGATGATAATAGAGATACACGAAGCAACAAAATTCAAGAGGTTGAACAGTTCTGGAGAATTCGGCATGGTTCGGTTGGATGCATACAAGGACAAGGCAAGTGCTGCCCAGGTAAACGTAAGAATAACGCTGAATCCGCTGAGGATCATCGCTTTTCCGAGGGAGCGCTCTGCGGGTGAGATGAGTGAATCGGAATCTCCATAAGCATCATCTTCCATGGGAGGGAGAGATGGCGTGCGGGAGAGACTGAAGATGTTCCACACCGTCATAACTACCACAAGAGCCGCCAGGATTGCGAATAAAAGATCATAGTCATAATACACGGACAGCGTCCAGTTCAAGTCAGAAGGGAGTTTACTCACTCCGCTAGCGCCGAGAAAACCAACTACAGCGCCACCGGCTGCATACAAGGGAAGACGCAACCGCTTTTTAATGGACGAGGATGATGAATTTTTCATTTTAATCTCCACCTTTCAGTTCAAATATTTTTTCGACAGGTTCACGAAATACATGTGCTATTTTTAGTGCCAGAACGACCGACGGAGAGTAATCTCCACGCTCAATCAGGGCAATGGTTTGACGGGATGCACCAATGAGTTTGGCCAGTTCTGCTTGGGATATCCGGTCTCTGGCTCGTAACTCCCGAACGTGATTGTGTAATTCTTCCACTTGCTCACCTCCATGAACCCAATGTACATGATATTTGACTAAATGTAAACTATAATATACAAAATGTTAAAGATCATTTACTTCTAAATGTTGATCATGGACATGAAAAAGAGAGCCAGTTGGGCTCCCTTGGATGATTTTTTTGTCGGAAAAATTGCCTGAAAAGTGAAATCAAGATGCATCTGCACACGGCAGATGTTGATTTTGTTCCTCTGCCTTCCGAAGTAACATTCGGAAAAAGATGAGCGCTCCAAGCCCCATCAGGATATACAGACCAGCCATCGCATAGGAGGGCAGAAAGGCTCCAATGGTTAACCCGAGACTGCCGAGAAGGGCAGCAGCGTTGTAACTCAACCCGTCAGCAGCCATATAGGCAGCACGGTCCGAATCTGGAATCATGCCTGCGAGCATGACCTGACGAACAGGGGCGTACATCAATTCTCCAATCGTTAGCAATATAGCGGATGAGATGAGTAACCAGGCCCAGTTGCTGAAAGCAAGTACGGTGAAACCTGCGGTATAGAGGAGCATACCAACAGTCATAATAGATCGGGACTGGAAGCGACCTATCCATCTGGTGAATGGAATGGCAACCAAGGCAACCATTACGGTGTTGATGACCATGATCAGGCTGAACATATGCAGACCTGAGATATCTGAGCCGAACAGTTGGGCGGTGAATTCATTTTTTAGACGAACAGCGATGTATTTATCCAACTGAAATTCCAGGGAGACTGCAAGTACAGTGGCCGTGAAAAATATCATGAAACGTTTGTCCTGAAAGACCGCCCCGTACGTTTTCAATATGTTCTTCTGGATGGGAGCCTCACCATAATCTAATGCGCGTTTATCCATTGTTTCACGAATCATAAAGATCAAAATAAACAGGGTAGCTAGGCTTTCAAGGCATACCAGACTGAACAATAGGAAACGAAATGATTCGAAAAATAGCCCGCCCATCAGTGCACCAAAAGTTACAGCAACGTTTGTTGTCCAATATTGCAATCCATATACATAATGACGTTCATGTTCACTGCTCACGTCGACAATCATGGCATTAGCAATCGGCACGGTGATCCCTGAACTGAGACTGCTGAGCAGAAACATGAGACAAGTGACAATGATCGAATCCATCCACGGCGAATTGGCGATGGCCAAGCAAAATAGAGCCACTACCTGCAGAATTTGTGCAATCACCATCAATTTCTTCCGTCCAATCCGGTCAGACCAATATCCTGCCCACAATCCCACAATCATGGAAGCCACAATATTGACCGTCAGCAATAACCCCGCCAAACCTGCGCCAATCTGAATACTCAGATAGATCGCCATGAATGGAATGATGGACTTCTGGGTCAGATCGGTGAAAAAATCAGTAATGATACGTATTCTGATGTTCGGGTGCAAATCGGCGTATTTCATAAGTCGTTTTTCTTCCTTCCCACTGGTCATGTTGATGTTACTGAGTATAATGGAGGAAAACCTGAAGAAAAACTGTAGAAGCATCCGGATGGATTTCGTATTTTAGCAGAAGGTAGGGCATATATGGACGTATCAGAACATTACATTCAACTGCGATTAAACTTTCCACATGTGCATGATGAACAAGAAGTATATACAACAGTAGGTGAACTTGCCGATCTATTATGTTGTACCATGCGCAATATGAACCTCATTATGAACAAATTCAAGGAGAATGGATGGGTCAGGTGGAACCCGCAGCGCGGAAGAGGCAAAAAATCGATGCTGGTATTTTGTGTCCCGTTGCTTGAAGTGGCGCGTGAACGATTTGACCATCTCCTGGATGGGAACAGGATGGAGGACGCCTATGAACTGGCCGCCATCTTACCAATTACGATGAGAGAACATCTGATGCAGCAAATGCAGCATCAATTTGGTCTGCGTTCGAATGGAGGGGACAGAGGACGAGTGGATACATTGCGGATTCCACGGAATATCCCTTTTAAGACATTGGATCCCACGCAGACGGCCATGTGGGGAGAAGTTTTTATTGTTGCGGAGGTTTTTGATCGTTTGGTTCGTTATAATGCTGAACACCAGGTCTGTGAACCGAGTCTGGCTATAGCATGGGAGAGTCATGAGGACGGAAGGGAATGGACCTTTTATCTGCACAAAGGCATACCTTTTCATCATGGAAGGATACTGGATGCAGAGGACGTGAAGTTTACCTTTGATCGCATTATCTCTGACAAGAGTAACCCGTGCAGGCCTCTGTTTGGATCTATTGGGCGCATAGAGACGTTGGACGAATTGACTGTACGTTTTGTGTTAAACAAGCCTAACTTCATGTTCCCGGATCTGATGAGTAGTATGTCTGCATCGATCTTGCCGAGAGATGTGGAGATGAATCCGCTCCATCCGATTGGAACAGGACCTTATCGGTTGACGCGTCATGATTCCAAGCTGCTTGTGTTGGAAGTATTCCCTTCCTACTTCCGAGGCCGAGCCTATATTGACCGCGTTGAAATATGGCAACTTCCCCATTCTGGGAGGGTGGAGTCCGTCATCAAGCATAATATATTTCCGGATGCGGAGCCTCGTGCCGTGCAACATGAGATGCAGGGTGGCATGTATATGACGTTTAATATGCAAAAGGAAGGGCCGCAGCATGATTTGAATTTTCGCCGGGCTGTTCAACAGCTATTGAATGCGCAGGAGTTGTCGCAAGCGCTCGGAAGCACGAACACGCAGGCTGCTTATAGTCTGATTCGAGGACGAGTACAGCAACCTTTAAAGGTGGGTTCAGATCAAGGGGAGCCAGGGAAACAGCAATCGGAACAACCGGATGGTTCGGTCACACCTGTACCTGACCTTTCCGTGGAGACCTCACTGGCGCGGGCCTCAGCATTATTGCGTCATAGCTCTTATCAAGGGCAGAGTTTAAGTCTGTGGGTGGAAGAAGGAGAGAAGATGGAGACGGATATGGTCTGGTTTGCAGAGAGATGTAAACAGATTGGCCTACATATCAACATTATGCCGGGAGATCCGGTCTACGCAGTCTATCAAGATGGGTTTGGGGATTGTGATCTGATCTATACAGGAGAAATCTTCAATGATCATGTCGTGCTGAGTCTCGTGACGATGTACACCTTCCAGAACACGTTATTCCTGATTGCGATGAATGATTACTGGAGACATGAACTGGAACAGGAATGTGGAAGAGTGGTCATGATCCAGGAACCTGCGGAGCGGTTGAATAGATTGATTCGGCTAGAAGATCGACTGATTCAGGAGGCATTGCTTCTGCCCACATACAGCTTCAAGGAAGAACACACCCATCATGATTCGCTGAGAGATTATCGTCTTGCGGGGTATGGTCTGCCTGATCTGCGCAGATTGTGGGTGAAAAGAAGCCCTGGGGCCGCTGAAGAGAATACGAGTTATCCGGTGTATATTCCGTTGTGGTAGGATTAGCTGCCACAACGGAAATGAATCAGGCGTTTTCTATATAAATTGAACTAAACATTTATACAAAATGGAGAGGACAGAAATAACCTGAGGAAGCAGAGCGTTCGCCTTTATCCCCGGATTTTCACTTTATGAAAAGAAATCAAAAAAATCTGGGGATAACAGCGATCAGAAGGTTGTTCTGTCATCGGAGTGACCAGTGTAAATATATTCATTAGTTCAATTTATATAGGTTCAGATCATTTACGAAACCCTGATGAATTCAATAGGCTTTGTACCCGGTTCAAGCAACAAAGGAATGGAGATGGATTGAGCAACTTCTGAAGATTCATTGAGGGTAAACGTATACGTGATCTTCAGACCGAATAACACAAATTCGACGGAAAACGTATCTTTCCCGGTGTATTCCATGGGCATTTCAATGGCGTTAAAGGTTGCTTGCAACCCGTCCGTGGTCTCTTGAATCGACATCTCGCCATAACCAGGATGCGTGTAAATACCCGCATAAGCGGTGTAAGGGCGATCACAAGGTATGATGTGAGGTTCTTCAATATTTTCCTCAACGGCAGTGTCTGCTTGAATAGGCACTTCCAGAGGATTCTCCGGATTAGCCTCTGTTTCTGTTGATTCTTTCCCCATTAATTTTCTCAATTTGGAACTCCAATTGACGGGCTCTAATCCAAGCAGTTGGTCCATGATATGAAAAGCAACCGTATAGGGAATTATACTTCCGTTGGTATTGCTCAGAACCACGATTCCAATCTGCTCTTCTGGCAAAAAGGCAACTTGTGATGCAAAGCCATCAATAGCCCCACCATGATGAATCATGGCATGTCCACGATAAGGCTCAATCATCCAACCCAGACCATATGTACTCATAGGCAGTTCTTGGCTTATGAATGGCGAATCACTAGGCATCTGAGGACTATGCATAATCTTCATCTGTTCTTTAGATATCAATGACGTTCCTTCCCATTGACCTTGATGTAGCTGGAATTGAAGCCATGCAATCATATCGGCTAGATTGCTGTTAATGGAACCAGCAGGTCCTATGGCATCAATGGCTCGAAAAGGTATTCTCGTATTCTGACCATCCTTATCCATATAAGGGTAAGCATAGTCAGGCTGAAGTTGCATTTTTTCAACAGAGAACAGACTTGAGTTCATACCCAGCGGATTAAATAGGGTCTTCTGAACCATCTGCTCCCACGAAGTTTCATTGAGCTGTCCAACCAGATAACCTGCCGTCATGTACATCAGGTTCTGATACTGCCATTTGTTTCGGAAATCCTGATTTGGCTCCAGATACTGTAATGTTCGAACAAGTTCTTCTCTTGTAAGTGGGGAGTTGTACCATACCAACTCATGCCTTGGAAGACCGGAACGATGACACAGCATGTCGCGAATAGTTATACGTTCTGTTGCGACCGGATCAAACATCTGGAAGTCTTTCATATACGACTTCACAGGGGTATCCCAGTCCAGTATCCCCTGATCCACAAGCAGAGCAGCAGTTGCTGCGGTAAAGGCTTTGGTACTTGAACCGATGGCAAACAACGTATTAGGGGTAACTTCAAGTTTGGACTCCAGGTCACGATAACCGTAGCCTTTTTGCCAGACGACTTCATCCTTATGGACCACCGCCACCGCTGTGCCGACACCATTCCATAATTGAAGCTGCTCGTCGATGAATTCATCCAGTCCTTCCAGTGATGTGCGAAGCTTTGTCGTCATACCTTTTCCTCCTAATATTCAATAAAACGAATAATCTCCTACAATTCACTATGCCTTTTCTGGATAAATTTAACATCCTCCCTGAGACTGATTTTGCGTAGCAATGCCGTATTAACGGACTTCACCGATTGCTTGTCAAACTAGTCCGCATATATCGAACAAGTCCCTCATAACATGTACTAATCAAGTAGGGGTTCTGCTGCAAGCACAATCCTGAAGTGAAAACATGTGCTAAAGGGGATGATGTCATGCGCCGAATATCATGGATGCTTGCCATGGTATTGGTCTTATCGGTCTTGCTTGCCGCCTGCGGGAAGAAGGATGCGGCAGCTGTGGTCAAAGATCTGAACGAAGTCGTAGGAGAGATGGAAAGTTACCAAGGGGCAGGCGTGATGACGCTGCATACCGGAGATACGCCGCAGCAGTACAAGGTCGAGGTATGGCATCAGAAGCCTTCCTATTATCGTATTGCGTTAACGAATGCAAAAAAGGATGTAACACAGATTGTACTGCGTAACGATGAAGGCGTGTTTGTTTTGACGCCGAGCCAGAACAAAAGCTTCCGTTTTCAGAGCAATTGGCCAGATAATCAAGGACAGGTATATCTCTATGAAACATTGATTCGGAGCATTACGGGGGATACAACCCGTCAGTTTGCGGATGAGAAGGAGAGCTATGTATTTGATGTAGCTGCCAATTATAATACACATGCACTCGTCAGACAGAAGATCTGGCTGAACAAAAGTGATTACGCACCGAAACAGGTTGAGGTATCCGACTCCAATGCCAATGTGGTCGTGGATGTGAAGTTTGATTCCTTCAAATTTGGTGCTGCATTTGAGAAAGACGCCTTTGACATGCAACGTAACATGACAGCCAATACAGAAGAAGGCGGCAAAACGGGAACAGACTCTGGTGTGGCTCCTGCGGAGCAAACAGGTAATGAGGGCGGTAAAGAACCTGCCAATCCTCAGACAGCGCCTGAACCTGATGGAGCCGTTACTGATGGACAGTCGGGTATAGGTGGTGACACAGAGCAGCAAGGTACAGAGGGTGCTGCAACAGGTCAGGAAGGCGAAGAGCCGACACTTGCAGAACCGGAAGGGGCAGACAGCTTCGGCGTGATTCAGCCGACCTATGCGCCGGAAGGCGTGCAGCTCAAGGACGATCAGATTCTGGAAGAAGCGGGAGACTATTCGGTTATGCTTCGTTATGAAGGAACATATAATTACACGATATTCGAAGCCAGACCACAGGATCGAGCTGTATCACTTGCTCCATCCAGTGTAGTGGATCTTGGATTCACGCTGGGGATGATCAGCGGGGATGCATTGAAGACTCTGACATGGATGACAGATGGCATAGAATATCGGATCACCAGTGCCGACCTGCCTCAGAACGAAATGGCACGCATTGCAACATCGATGCAGGAAGAGTCAGGCAAATGATTTTTGAACAAATGAACGAATAGTAGCATAAACATAAGGAATGCTAAGAAGCATCGGAGACCTGTTCTCCGGTGCTTTGCTTTGATGTAAGAAAGGTATTTATTTAGCGCTGTTTTTCTTACCCGATACACTCAATAAAGCAAAATGCGCTTCTACGCAGAGGGAACCGGGTAAATAATCGATATAAGCAGATTTTGCTTGGGTGAAAAGTGGGATTTTGCCCTGCTAATCTCGCTTATCGGTCTTCTTCTGTGTTCGCATTTGTTCTTCAAAAGGCGCACCTTACATCTGTTTTTGGATGCGAAACTTCGGTTCATTTGACAGTCACATGCTGGAGCATTACGATGGAGTCTGACGTGAGCCGGATTAAGATGATTAGAGAAGGTGACTTAACGTGCAAGGACAATATCGGCCGACCCAAGCGGAGATCAATTTGGATCATTTGTGTACTAACGTAGAAGCTTTCCGCGAGGCATTGCCTCAGGGCATGAAATTCCTCGCCTGTGTGAAGGCCAATGCCTATGGACACGGAGCGGTGGAGACGGCTAGGGAACTGGAACGAGTGGGTGTGGATTACTTAAGTGTGGCTTTTCTTGACGAAGCTCTGGAACTGCGACAACATGGGATTACGATTCCAATCTTGGTACTGGGATATACGCCGCCTGAAGGGATCGCTGTTGCATGGCAACATGATGTGACCGTCACACTGTTCAGCAGGGAAGTGCTTGACGCCATTCGACATCTGGATGCGAGCACATTCGCTAACCAACTGAAGGTTCATATTAAAATCGACAGCGGCATGGGCCGATTAGGTCTGTTGCCTGGCGATGAGGCATTGGCTTTCATTCAGGAAGTAGCTTCGCTCAATCAGGTGATGCTGGAAGGTATGTTTACCCATTTTGCCAGAGCAGATGAAGAAGACAAAACCTATACACTGGAGCAGTATAGACGGTTCCAAAGCGTAGTTCATGCGCTCAGGGATCAGGGATGTTCCATCCCGATTATACATACGGCGAACAGCGCCGCTGCCATTGATACACCGGAATTGTCCTATGACATGGTACGTGTGGGAATAAGCCTGTACGGACTGTATCCTTCGGCTGAGGTGAATCATCAGGTGGTGAAGCTGTCCCCGGTATTGACGCTGAAGACAAAAGCGGTTCTGGTCAAAACACTGCCACCCCATTGGGGGATCAGTTACGGAACCCGTTATTTTACGCAAGGTTACGAACGAATAGCGACCCTGCCGATCGGATATGCAGACGGATTCTCCAGAATGCTGACAGGTAAAGCAGAAGTGCTTGTACGCGGACGCCGCGTCCCTGTCGTCGGTACAATCTGCATGGATCAGTGTATGGTGTCGTTACAAACTTTCGCGGAAGAGGCGGAAGAAATTCAAGTCGGCGAAGAGGTTGTCCTCATCGGTCATCAGTCTGGTGGCGTAATAACCGCAGACGAGGTGGCATCTCAGCTCGGTACGATTGCTTATGAAGTGATCTGCATGATGGCGCACCGCATTCCGCGGGTATATACCCGCGGGGGAGCAGTAGTCGCCAGAATCAATCCACTTTTGACATCCTGACAGGTAAACTGGACGTCATTCCCAATAAACTTTTTTTCAGAACAGAAGGAAAACTGTCGGAGCATCTCGAATTATGTATGACGGTAAGGATTTAATTCCTGAATTGAGATGTTTGGTCTGTACGAATATTGTTCCCCGTGTTTATAATGGAGTACAGCATACTTGATATACTCGGGGCATATATATTCCTTTGTATAAAAGTTCTGGAAAAACGTAATACTGGTTCACAATGGCGAAAGGTTTGTGGGGGTGGAAGAAAGGTGGCCAACTTGCAGAACACCAAGCGGATCATGATCAGTTTACCTGATTATCTTTTGCAGGAAGTGGATGGCATCGTAGCGCTGGAGAATTCCAACCGCAGCGAATTGATTAGGCAGGCTATGAAGCTGTATTTAACGGAGCGTAAGAAACGTTACATCCGTGAAACGATGCAGCGAGGGTACATGGAGATGGCAAAAATTAATCTGACCATGGCATCCGAAGCCTTTCATGCGGAGGAAGATGCGGACAGCACTCTGGACCGCTTAGTTAGCGGGGTGTAGACATTGATCGTAAAACGTGGTGACGTTTTTTTTGCGGATCTTTCTCCCGTTGTCGGTTCCGAGCAAGGTGGAGTCAGGCCGGTTCTGGTGATCCAGAATGATATCGGCAACCGGTTCAGTCCAACTTGTATTGTGGCGGCTATCACCGCCCAAATCCAGAAGGCAAAGCTGCCAACGCATGTTGAAATTGATGCGGCGGCACACGGCTTTGACCGGGACTCGGTTATTTTGCTCGAACAAATACGGACGATTGATAAACAGAGGCTGACTGACAAGATTACCCATCTGGACGAGGAGACCATGAAATTGGTCAACGAAGCCTTACAGATCAGCCTTGGTTTAATCGATTTTTAAGGCAACAACCAGCGTCTTGTACGCTGCACTGCCGTCCGTTGGCAATGGATGTTCCCGTAAGGGAACACACTGAATTCAGACTGTAACCAAAAGAGCGTATGACAACCTTCGGGCTGTTATGCGCTCTTTTGATTAAAGCTTGATGAAAGCGTAGAACATTGGCGATCTTTTCGCTATAATGAATCCTGAGAAACCGTTTACCCGAAAGACCTATATATAGAGGTGGAGGAGACATATGAGCATTTACATCAATCAGGAGAAACTTCAATTTCATTTACAGACCCTCGAGGCCAGTTACGTATTTCAGGTACTGCCTTCAGGATATTTGGTGCATTTGTATTATGGCAAAAAATTACGCGACACCGATCTGAGCTGGTTGCATGTTCGTAAAGAACGAGCATCTTTCAGTCCGAACCCGGTACCAGAGGACCGTACAATTTCATTTGATACATTGGCAGTGGAACTACCCGTGTATGGCACAAGTGATTTCCGTAATCCGGCTATCCAATTGGAACTTGAGAATGGCTCGACGGTTTCGGAGTTTACGTATACAGGCCATCGATTGGTCAAGGGAAAGACAGCGCTTACTGGTTTGCCAGCAACGTATGTTGAATCCGATGAAGAAGCAGAGATGCTGGTTATTGAGTTGGAAGACCGCGTTGCAGGCATCAAAATCGAGCTTTCTTATACAGCCTTTACGGCATTTAATGCAATTACACGCTCGATGCGTATCGTTAATGAGAGCGCTACCTCAGTGAATGTGGTGCGTGCGCTCAGTTCTTCTGTTGATTTCCCGCATGCGGATTATGAATTGTTGCAGTTGTCAGGTGCATGGACACGGGAACGTGATATTGTTCGCAGACCGCTTGCGTCAGGCCTGCAAGGGATTGAGAGCCGTCGCGGTTCAAGCAGTCACCAGCAGAATCCTTTTATTGCACTGATGACACCAGGCACGGATGAAGACCAAGGTGAAGCTTATGGATTCAGTCTCGTCTATAGTGGCAGTTTCACTGCACAGGCTGAAGTGGATCAGTTCCACACCACCCGTGTGTCACTCGGAATCAATCCGTTCGAGTTCAGCTGGAAGCTGGAGCCGCAAGAAACGTTCCAGACACCTGAGACGGTTATGGTTTACTCGGCTGCAGGTTTGGACGGCATGTCACAGTCCTACCACGAATTGTATCGGGAGCGTCTTGCGCGTGGTAAGTTCCGTAATGCGGAACGTCCGGTTCTGGTCAATAACTGGGAAGCAACCTACTTTGGATTCAATGCAGACAAGATTGAGCAGATCGCTCGCGCCGGACAGAAGCTGGGTATTGAGCTGTTTGTCTTGGATGATGGCTGGTTTGGACATCGGGACAGTGACAACTCCTCGCTGGGCGACTGGATTGTAGATAAGAACAAATTGCCACAGGGATTGGATGATCTGGCTAACCGCGTAACAGGTCTGGATATGCAGTTCGGATTGTGGTTTGAGCCTGAGATGATCTCACCAGACAGTGAGCTGTACCGAGCGCATCCGGACTGGTGTCTGCATGTGCCTGATCGTCGCCGCACAGAAGGACGTCAGCAACTGGTACTCGACTTCTCTCGTCAGGATGTACGTGATGAGATTGTGCGCATGTTAACAGACGTACTTGGTTCTGCACCAATCACTTATGTGAAATGGGACATGAACCGCAATATGACGGAAGTGGGTTCTGCATTGCTTCCGGCAGATAGACAGCGTGAGACAGCGCATCGTTACATGCTCGGACTGTATGATGTTATGGAACGAATCACTTCGGCGTTCCCTAACATTCTGTTCGAGAGTTGTTCAGGTGGTGGTGGCCGCTTCGATCCAGGTATGCTGTATTACATGCCACAGACGTGGACAAGTGATAACACGGATGCCATATCCCGCCTGCGGATTCAATACGGTACGAGTCTTGTGTACCCGGTAAGTTCGATGGGATCGCATATCTCAGCGGTACCGAATCATCAGGTCAACCGGATAACTTCTCTTGAGATTCGGGGACATGTTGCGATGTCGGGCAACTTCGGGTACGAGCTGGACCTGACAAAATTCACGGAGGAAGAGAACGACATCGTGAAAGCCCAGGTTGAGCTGTACAAGGAGATTCGTGGAACGGTTCAATATGGAACATTCCGTCGTTTGCTCAGTCCGTTTGAAGGCAATGAGACGGCGTGGATGTTTATTGCACCGGACGGAAGCGAAGCTGTTGTATTCTACTTCCGTGTGCTCTCTGAGCCCAATGCGCCACTTCAGCGCCTGAAGCTGAAAGGATTGGACCCTAATGCGGATTATCGTCTGAAAGGCGGATCGGAGACCTTTACCGGCGATGCCCTCATGTATGGCGGTATTTCGGTAGGCAGCACATCAGGAGACTATCTGAGCGAGATGTTTCGGTTCGAGCGCGTCTAGATTGCTATTTTATTTAAAGCTTTAAAAAAAAGGAAGGATCGGGGAGCGTCGTGATGACGTTTTTCGGTCTTTTTTTGACGTAATGGGGAAGGCTGGAGGATGACATCATTTTGTCAGAACTTGTATGCTTGCGGATTGATGGAAATCTGGACGTGATTCTGTGATAATATAGGGTAGAGTGGAAGAAACAAATGGTTCAACTATACTGTAATTACAGCAGCAAAGCTGCCCTGAAATGATTGTAACGAACGATTCAGGAAGGAAAGAGGGATTTATTTTGTCTGAACAGGAAACGGTTCTGGAACCCAATGAAGAAACAATAAAGGCAGAACGCCATGAACGAATCATCAAACAGGTAGCCAAGGAACTGTCACTGTCCTTGAAGCAGGTCCGCACAACGTCGGAGCTTCTGGACGAAGGCAATACGATTCCATTTATCGCCCGCTACCGTAAAGAAATGACTGGAGAGCTGGATGAGAACCAGCTGCGATCGATTGAAGAACGCATTGTTTATCTGCGCAATCTTGAGGATCGCAAATTGGAAGTCATCCGTATTATAGAGGAACAGGGCAAACTGACCGGAGAACTGAAGCAATCCATTACGCAAGCTGTGAAGCTGCAGGAAGTGGAAGACTTGTATCGACCTTACCGTCAGAAGCGGAAAACGCGTGCCAGTGTGGCCAAGGAAAAAGGTCTTGAGCCCCTTGCTGTATGGATCTGGGGTCAACCGAAACAAGGAGATGTACTCCAGGAAGCTACGAAATATATCAATGCTGAACTGGGTGTAGAAGATGCGGAGTCGGCGCTTCAGGGAGCCAAAGACATTCTCGCGGAGAATATCGCAGACGATGCTGCCATTCGTGCCTGGATTCGTCGGTACACCTTGGATCACGGGATGCTGACTTCAGAAGCGAAGGATGCTCAAGAGGAGTCCGTGTACGAGAATTATTATGATTACCGCGAATTAGCCAAAAAAATGCCTCCACACCGTATTCTCGCAATTAATCGCGGTGAACGTGAGAGTATTCTGAAAGTCGGCTTGGACGTACAGGCAGAACCGGCCCATCGCCATATGGAAGGGCAGATCATTCGTGGTGCTTCTGCCGTGCAGGATATCCTGCGTGATGTGATTGAAGATGCATACAAGCGGCTGATTGCGCCTTCCATCGAGCGCGAAGTTCGGGGAGAGCTCACGGAAAAAGGTGAAAATCAGGCCATATCGGTATTCTCGGCCAATCTGCGTAATCTGTTGCTTCAACCGCCGATTCATGGCAAACGTGTACTGGGTGTCGATCCGGCCTATCGTACCGGTTGTAAACTGGCTGTAGTAGATGATACGGGCAAACTGCTGGAAGTGGCTGTGACCTACCCAACGCCACCACACAACAAGAAACGTGAAGCTGCCGAAGTATTCCATCGCATGATCAAGCAATATGATATCGGACTGATCGTCATTGGTAATGGTACCGGATCACGTGAGACAGAGCAATTTGTTGCCGAGATCATTCAGGAGAACGGTGATGAAAGTCTTGTGTATCTGATTGTTAACGAAGCAGGCGCGAGTGTATATTCTGCATCCAAGCTGGCCCAGGAAGAATTCCCTGATCTGGATGTTGCGGAGCGCAGTGCAGCTTCCATTGCTCGCCGGGTACAAGACCCGCTGGCGGAGTTGGTTAAGATTGATCCAAAAGCCATTGGCGTGGGTCAATATCAGCATGACGTATCCCAGAAGATTCTCGAAGAAAGCCTGAAGGCTGTCGTGGAATCCGCAGTTAACCATGTGGGTGTGGATGTGAATACAGCATCACCTTCGTTGCTGTCATATGTTGCCGGAGTTAACGCTACGATTGCCAAAAACATCGTGAAGTACCGTGAAGAAAATGGCCGGTTTACGAACCGCCGTCAGCTGCAGAAGGTGCCACGTCTGGGTGCCAAAACCTATGAGCAGTGCGTAGGATTTATGCGTATTGGTGAGGGAGAGAACCCGCTGGACCGTACACCTATTCACCCTGAGTCTTACAAGGTAGTGGATCAGCTGTTCAAGGAGCTTCAGGTTGCACTGGACAAGCTGGGCAGCAAGGAACTGTCGGTATTACTGTCAGAGCAACAGCCAGAACAATTGGCTGTGAAACTGGACGTAGGTGTGCCTACATTGCGTGACATTCTGGACAGCTTGCAGCGTCCGGGGCGTGACCCGCGTGAAGAAATGCCGTTGCCAATCTTCCGTACAGATGTATTGAAAATTGAGGATCTGGTGGAAGGCATGGAGCTGCAAGGTACGGTTCGGAACGTTATTGATTTTGGTGCCTTTGTTGATATTGGGATCAAGAGTGATGGGCTTGTCCATATTTCACAGCTCAGCAACGGGTATGTTAAACATCCGATGGACGTTGTGTCTGTCGGGGATAATGTAACGGTCTGGGTTATGAGTGTGGATACCAAAAAAGGCCGTGTCGGCCTTACGATGAAGAAGCCTGCTTCTGCGCAACAGTCTTCTTAAATAGTAGGATTGGAGAACAGCCTTCCCTAACCAGGAAGGCTGTTTGTTGTCGACAGTAATAGTCCCGTTATCCGTTCTAATTCCTCTAGTAAGTACGGTGGGCAATATGTGCATTTTCTTAAAGTGCGTGTTCAAAGGGCCATCCTTCGTAATCCAATGCAGACTTTTATGAACAACCTCTTAAAGTTCGTTCTCCGCGCTGCGTGGTATGCCATTTGCTGGTTTGTTACGATAAAAGAACCAGCATTCGTTCAGCAACTTGATTTGCCGGCTGTCCTTTTTGTGAAATGCACGCATCAGTTGATTGCAAAGCCATTGAGGCAAGGGTATCTCCTCCTCTTGCATAATTCATCTGTACGTTAGCATATGTGGCAATAGCCTGGACTGTGCGGGATAAGTGGAGGCCTCCGGCAAATCAATCTTGTTCACTCAAAAAAAAGCACAAATCCCAATTCAGGGAAATGTGCTTTTCGTTCTCATCATTATAAAATGATAACTGTGGTGAATTAGAGAGCTTCCATCTCTTCTTCATACCATTGTTCCAATTGGGCCTGAAGAGCTCGGATTTCGGTAAGCAGAGAAATCAATGGATAATGGCTTTCACGTAATACTGCAAAAGATTCTTCAAGCGCATTGATATAATCAAGGCCACCGATGATAGTAAGATTTTCGTTTAGGAGATCGAGGCTGTCACATTCGGCGATCGCCCAAGGCAGGACAGGGACGTCTGCTGCAGTGAGTTTATCAATTTCCTTGTGCAGGCGCAGGTTGAGCGCACTGAGTTGATAGGCGTAATCTGCCGGCATTTCCACGAACTGCAATTGTTGTTCCTGCTGCAGGATGACATAGCGCATTGTAGGCATAACGAGTAATAATCTCCCCTCATACATTCTACTTGACAGTGTAGCCTACGAAACGGTTAAAATTCAAGTATTATGCCGGAAAAACAAATGCTCCGAGGGGGTGCAAGGAGAGGACACCGATGGAAAATGAGGAATTGCAACAATGGATTGAACAGGTATCACTGGATCATTTCGGAGTGCCGTTCACCCATGAAGCGTTGTTTAACAGTCGCCTGACCACGACGGGTGGGCGTTATATGCTCAAAAGTCACCGGATTGAGATCAATCCGCATCAACTCGAAGCCTACGGGCGAGATGAGGTTGAGAAAATCATCAAGCATGAGCTGTGTCACTATCATCTGCATATTCGTGGGCGCGGCTATCAGCATCGTGATCCGGAATTCAAGGCTTTGTTGCAGAAGGTAGGCGGCTCGCGTTACTGCCAATCGCTTCCTGACGGCAAAGGCAGAAAGCCGTTGCCATATCGTTATAAGCTGGTGTGCAAGAGCTGTGGTACGGAATATTTGCGCAAACGGAAAATAGATCCGAAGCGTTACCGTTGTGGTCGTTGTGCGGGAAAACTGGGGCTTCAGAATATCTGATGTGCGTTTCGTTCAATGTATTAAAGAAAGTGATGGAAGGGATGTTGACTTGGATTATTAATCATGGTAGATTAATCTTATTCAAGTTAATTTTCCCTGATAGCTCAGTTGGTAGAGCACTCGACTGTTAATCGAGTTGTCACAGGTTCGAGCCCTGTTCGGGGAGCCATTTCTTGGAGAGATACCCAAGTGGCTATAAGGGGACCCTCTGCTAAGGGGTTAGACTGCGTAAGCGGTGCGAGGGTTCGAATCCCTCTCTCTCCGTTCTGAATTAAACTTCTCTGCAAAGGGATGAGAACCCTAAAGGTTCGTCGGAGCATAAGCTTCGTTAGCAATACTTCGCAGTCTCGAACGAAGTGAGAGTACTCCTCTTTCTCCGTTCTGATTGCACAAAAAATCCTCTTCACATTAGACCGGTTAACGGTCAGTGTGAAGGGGATTTTTTGCGTTTACTGATCTTTGCTTATCCCTCGTATACGCTTCAGCCTAAAGTGAAATGCTCAACATCTCGTATAAACCTTTCTTGCCTGCTTCCGTTACTTCGACAGAGCGACTTCCTGTTTTTTGACGAATCCAGTCCAGTTCCGACAATCGATGTCTGAGTTGTTCCCCAAGCATACCTGATAGATGATGACGGCGTTCGCTCCAATCCAGACATTTGCGAGCGATGGCACGGCGTGATCCCGGCTTCATCTGAAGTTCAATTCCGAACGTAGTGAACCACTGTATTCCTTCCTCTGTAACTTGATAATCCTTGCTGTGTGCCTCTTCGGGCTCTGAAAGATACCCGTTCTGTACTAAGGCTTCACAGAGCGAGATTCCCAGTTTCCCGGCCAGATGACCATAACAGGTCCGTGCATGACTAAGTTGTTGAAGCTGATCGGATTGTTTGAGAGAGCGGATCTGTACAGGCGGAGCAATACTGGCCATCGTTTCAATCAGATTAGCAATTTCTTTGTTTGCAAGACGGTAGTATCGGTGGCGCCCTTGTTGTTCAACTTCGAGTAATCCTCCCTCTACGAGTTTAGCTAGATGGCTGCTTGCCGTCTGGGGAGTGACACTTGCCATATGAGCAAGCTCTCCTGCGGGCAACGCACGGCCATCCAGTAAGGATGACAGAAAAATAGCGCGGCTTGGATCAGCGATTAACGACGCAATAACAGTAATATTCGGATATACATTCATACTTCGATCATACCTGAACTATTACTGTATTACAATCGAGTTGTATCGTCCCATATGGGTCAGATTGAGCTTATAAAGCATTGGAATGGGAACAGGAGAGGTACAGGATGAAAAAGATAACGAAACAGGACTTTGCTACAGAGCAGTTGTCCGCGAGTCCAGAAGTGATTCAACATGAGACGATTAATCCCAGTATTTTATATTATGGTACGCCTGTAGTGCTGCTAAGCACATTAAATGAGGATGGATCAACCAACCTGTCACCATTATCCTCGTCTTGGGCACTGGGGGATTGTCTGGTTCTCGGTCTAGGGACACACGGCAAAGCCTATGAAAATCTGAGTCGACACCCGGAGTGTGTAATTAATCTGCCGGATGCGACCATGTGGAAACAGGTTGAGGCATTGGGTCGTTATACGGGAGTCACCCCGGTTCCTGAGGAGAAAAGGAAGATGGGCTATGAATATTGTCATGATAAATTCACTGTAGCTGGACTGACATCTGAATGCTCGGTTCAGGTAGCACCAGATAAAATAGTTGAATGTCCGCTCCAGATTGAAGCGGCTGTACAACACATACGTATTCCCGAACATACACCGTTCATGGCGATTGTGGAAGTGAAAGCGTTGAAGGTGCACGCGCACACAAGACTAATATCTGGACCGAACAAGATTAATCCAGAGGAATGGCATCCGCTGATATATAATTTCAGACATTATTATGGATTGGGAGAGAGACAAGGGGAAAATTTCCGGGCAGAGAATTGACCTGAGTAGAAGTTCTTTATTAGTCATGTAAAGATTGGGTAATAGTAAAGATAGACTCATGTAAGCATATACATAATGAAAGAGGTGATGTGCATGGAAGTGGAATATTTGATGCGTGTACTCATAGCTGGAATATGTGGTGTGCTAATCGGATATGAGCGCAAAAATCGAATGAAAGAAGCGGGAATCCGTACTCATTTTGTGGTCGCCGTTGGTGCTGCCCTGATGATGATTGTATCGAAATACGGATTCCAGGATCAGGCTGGCTGGGACAATCTGTCCCTGGACCCTTCAAGGATCGCTGCACAAGTTGTTAGTGGTGTGGGGTTCATTGGAGCAGGGATGATCTTCACACAGCGGCACACGGTCAGGGGATTGACCACAGCAGCTGGCATATGGGCTACGGCAGGCATGGGACTTGCTGTCGGTTCAGGTCTGTATTGGACGGGTGGAGGCGTGACACTGCTTATTGTCGTGGCACAGATGTTACTGCATAGACCCACACGCTGGCTGGTATCCGCCCGAACAGAGACATTAACCATCCATCTGCAAAATGAGGGAGAGGCCCTGAAGACTGTTTTGGCATTGCTGGGACAGGAGAAGATCTCAGTCATCGGATTTAAGACAGAACAGCAAACAAGCACAGACTCCGTGGAAGAGACAGTGCTTGAGTTCACATTGCAACTACCGGGTTCATACCGGGGCGAGCAACTGATTATTTTGTTACAGGACGTGCCTCACGTTCGATCTGCGGAGTTAAAATGAAGAGAACCTGCATGGATCAACAGGTGACCACGCAGGTTCAGTACTTAATTCAGTATGGGTCCAATTACTGACCTTCTCCGACAATCGTTTCTGGGCGGGATACCGGTTTGCCTTCAAGCAGGCACTCGATGGCATGGGCAACACCGTGCTCCACATTGGTCAGCGTTATGGCTTTGGCTAATGCCTGGATTTCGGGTTCGCCATTACCCATGGCGATGCCGAGTCCTGCCATTTTTAACATGGAGACATCGTTGAAGTTATCACCGATCGCTACTGTATCTTCCATGGAGATGTTCAGGTGAGCCGCCAGTTTGGTGAGGGCATTACCTTTGGATACGTCCGGGTGCTGCATTTCGAAGTTATGCTCAAAGGAAACAACCATTGCGACATCGGATCGGGATGCGAAGTATTCTCGTCCTGTCTTTACTTTGTCCGGATTCATGGAGAAGGCCATAATATTATAGATGTAGGCTTCTGCCGGAATTTCGAGATGGCTGTTTACGCGGTGGTAGTCTTTTTTGTCATAGTGTTTCTTGATGGAGCGAATCATGCGTGCAATGTCCTCACCAGGGTTCGAACCAAGAACACGTTCCATCTCGGCGAGCAAGGTCTCATGACTGCTACGCGGGGCATAGATGCCTTGTTGCGTTGAAGCCTCATAATAGACATCATGATCTTCCAGCCACTGCATGACGGAAGCTGCTGTGTCACGCTCGAGCGGAAGATGGAATAAACGTTCACCGTCTGCATCATGAATTGTCGCTCCGTTGGAGCCGATAATCGGGGTTTTGATTCCGCCTTCGCGGCTGATGGTCACAACATCGGAATAGACACGTCCTGTTGCAATGGTAACTTTCATACCGGATTGCTGGGCCTTTTGGATGGCTGCGGCATTCTCCGGGCTAATCTGGCTATCTATGTTCAACAAAGTTCCATCTAAATCTGTGGCAAATAATTTCATATATTTACAACTCCTTATCATCTGTAGGTTCAGGAATGAGAATCTCAACCTGTTGTTCGGCTAGAAAAACAAGCCATTCTTTGGTTGGCCATTGATCCGTAATCAATACATCCACCAATGACCAGTCGGCAAAACGATAACCATAACGTCTATCAAACTTGGATTGATCTGCAAGAACAACAACTTTCTTGGCAGCTTTCATCATTTGGTGTTTAATTTTTCCTTCCTCTTCGGAAGCACTGAAGCCATCCATGGTGATACCGCCAATTCCGATAAAGGCTTTATCTACATAATAGTGGGAGAGGGTCTCAATAACAGAGGTACCATAGACATAACGTTGTTCCTTATCTACTTTGCCTCCGAGCAAACGAATCTGGACAGCAGTGTGATTGGAGAGAAGATCAGCGGAATGAATCGAATTAGTAATGACGGTACAGGATTTACCGTTTAAGTTCTCGGCACAGGCCTGCACAGTCGTGGAAGAGTCCAGAATAATGATCTCGCCTTGCCTTACAATGGCCGCAGCGAGTTTGCCGATGGCCCTCTTTTCCTCAGATACATCGAGTAAACGGTCTTTGTAGGATCTGAATTCTTGCGGAGGAGGGGGGAGAATCGCACCGCCACGTGTTCGGATAATGGCATCCTGTTCCTCAAGCTTAATCAGATCCCTGCGTGCAGTATCCCGTGATACATCAAACAAGGCGACAATATCATCGGCTGAGATGCGATTGTGTTTGCGTAGATGTTCAACAATGAGCTGCATTCGTTCTTCTTGAAACAAACATGTCACCTCCGAGTGTATGGATGACCGTACTTATACTGATACTTTAATTATAAGTATTCTTAATGTGATTTGCAATATTATAAGTGAACGTAAGTTTTTATAAGTGTTTTGATGGATGGTTTACATTGTTCCTGCACGGGGATGACATTGGCATGAACGGGAGGTGGCTAATAACGGGGCTCTGAAGAAGAGTATGCAATGGGCAAAAAGGCTTGAAAAATAAATTTTAAAAAAAGTATTGCAAGTTCAAATTGTCCTGTGGTATACTCATTCTTGTCGCCAAGAAAGACAACTTGTTATTAAGGCCCGTTGGTCAAGGGGTTAAGACACCTCCCTTTCACGGAGGTAACAGGGGTTCGAATCCCCTACGGGTCATAACTTCACCACCTCATGAGATCTACATTTTCGATGAGTAATCCTCAAAGTCATTGCTCTTATAGACAAGAATGAAGCATGGCACATCCGGTGAAGTTTACAGCAAGAGCCATTAGCTCAGTTGGTAGAGCACCTGACTTTTAATCAGGGTGTCGAAGGTTCGAGCCCTTCATGGCTCACCATTTTTACAATTGAATATGCGGTCGTGGTGGAATGGCAGACACGCTATCTTGAGGGGGTAGTGGGTGTATACCCGTGGAGGTTCGAGTCCTCTCGACCGCATCACAGCAACAACATAAGATAGACTTCTATGATCATTCATGGGAGTCTATCTTTGTGTTATACGATATACCTCATCCTGTTCCAGGCATATAAAGGCTGAGCATTCAGGAATAATGTGGTATAATTCAAGCAGATGAGTTGATTATTACGGTTGGAAGGCGGTTCTTGTATGCAGTCGATCTATGAGCGAATTGAACACCTGATTGCCGAACGAGGAATGACCAAGAAGGCTTTCTGCCAACAGCTGAAGATTAGCACAGGCAATCTGGGTGATTGGAAACGTGGCAAGTCTATTCCGAGTACGAATAAATTAATTGAGATTGCTTCGTTTTTTGATGTGAGCCTCGACTGGCTCATGATTGGACATCCATCGAAGGAAGCGATGGTTCGGGAAAAACGGGAGGATTATTTTTTTGACGTTTTGCGGCAATTGAATTGCCAAGAAAGTGAATTATCGACTGTGGAACAGTCTTTTATCAGCGAATATATTGAGTTCACCCGTTACCGTAAATCCAAGGAAAGCAAGGATGCTGGCGACTATCGCTATAAACCTGAGAACAAATCAGAGAACAAATCAGAGAACGATTCTGAGGAAAACGAAGCGTAAGTGATATGAGCAGCATCCATAGACTGAATGTACAAAAACCTCTGGACTAATCCGAACACACTCGGAGACAGTTCAGAGGTTTTTTGGTGTTAACTATGATTGATGCCCTTATTTACGAAAGACAAGAGTTTCTTTGCCCAGCAGATAAGGGCGGAGTGTGTTCCAGATCTGAAGACACTGCTCCTGAAGTTCCCAAGCTGCCATGCCAAGGAGTCGAACGCCGATGCCTCCGGTTGCCAGCAAACTTGCACCTGCGAGCATTCGCCCATCTGGTGGCAGCGCAGATCTGACTTGCTCCAACTCCGCAGTACCAAGACCTGGGGCAATCATCCATAACGCAGCGGTATGTGTGTAGTGAAGGAGAGACGCTGAGTGTTTGGGATCATCGGTATCCGGTTCGAGTCCGAATTGATCCCAGACAGCCAGTTGTTCACCTTGCCATATCTCCGTCAAGCTGCGGTAACGCTTGAATTGGAACGCTTCTCCCCGATGAATCCGTCCTGCAGACCAGATATCTGCATAGGCCAGGATTGCCCTTTCTTCCAGCTCAAAGGTTACAGTGAGCGAAGAAGAACTTCCCTTGAAGGGAGTGACGCATTCAGGGAAGTATTCCAGCGTGGCCCCTTTTCCCAACCGAAAGTGATGATTAACGGATGAGGGAATGGAAGGTGTAGGATGGAGTCTGGTAGCAGATGTGCTACTCAGCATGACATGGGTGCCTTCACCTAATTCCCACTCGGAATAATAATGATCCCCGTTAAGGACTCCGGGCGAGACGTCTGACGTGTACACACATAATTCGGTTCCGCCTCCGGGAGGTCGAAAGGATCGGCTAAACCGGAGTGGTGCGCTGTAATAACGATCAGTCATGACAGTCCGGTCGCCTTGAAAGGCAAAGGTGGCCCGAAGCTCGCTGCGGCGTGTGACGGGTGCACCTGCACTTTCATTCCTAGTTATCTCTGTTCCCGTGGGGACAGAAGATGAATTAATGCGAGTGAGTGCCATGTTCATGGCTGTGTGAATGCAGATGTGCAGCGGAAGCATCGTCATCCATGTATTGATGTTCAAGCCAGTGGACAATCTCGGATACACCTTCACCGCTCATTAGATTAGACATGACATAAGGGCGGCCTTCGCGTACCCGTTCGGTATCATTTTTCATAACTTCCAGGCTTGCACCAACGTAAGGGGCGAGGTCGGTTTTGTTGATTAATAGCAGATCTGAACGCGTTATGCCGGGACCGCCTTTGCGGGGGAGTTTCTCTCCTTGAGCAACGTCGATAATGTAGATGAACACATCAGCCAGTTCCGGACTGAATGCAGCGGAGAGATTGTCGCCGCCGCTCTCGATGAAGATCAGTTGCAGATCCGGGAAGCGTTCGATCAACTCGTCAACCGCTTCGAAATTCATGGAGGCATCCTCACGAATAGCCGTGTGCGGGCATCCGCCTGTCTCGACGCCAATAATACGCTCTGGTGCCAGTGCGTTCTGACGCAGCAAAATCTCGGCATCTTCCTTGGTATAAATGTCATTGGTGATGACAGCAAGACTATAACGTGTACGCAGTGCCTTGGATAGCTTCTCCACAAGGGCTGTTTTACCTGAACCTACCGGTCCACCAATTCCAATTCGCATCGGACGACTCCGATCAAATGCCTTACGTTCCCACTCCGGATGATGCGTATGATTAGCTCCTCCACACATAACAATTCCTCCTAAGTTAGATAAAAGTTGTAGTTAAGACATAAACAGCCGCGCGGGTAAGGTCTCATGCCGCATGGCGTAGATTTCCTGGGCGATTCCGAAGCTGTGCATATCTTCGGGGTCATTGTCTCGAATGAGAGCCCATTCCGCTTCGATATTATCAAGCAGTTTCTGAATCAACATCTGCGCTTCGGTTTGTCCGATGGGCAACAGGCGAAGTGCGCTGTTCACATAAGCGTTCACCGAGGTATACAGATGCCCGGTAACGGCTTCATCCAATTCAATCTCCAATTGATAGTTGATATAACCGTGAATGGTCGTGATGCCGCAATACGCGCCGTATTCCCGTATAGCCTCATCGATCAGGGAAAAGTCCATCCATGGATAGAGTGAACGGGCGAGCTTGAGCAGTCGCTTTCCCATCTTGTGGCCGCTCTCCCTGAGTTCCCGTGGAGAGCGCTGGGCGTGCACGCGTTTGTCATACAGGGCAAGTAGAGCGGCATCTTGCTGTTTTATCGCTTGATAGACGCCTTTGATGGCAAGACCATCTAGTCGTACAAGACTGGAGTGAAGCTGGCTGCGAATAAACTGTTCAAGCTGCGCGGTATTTTGCACGGTGCCATCATGCGTGTAAGCTTCCAGACCGAAGGAATGGGAGAAACCACCGATGGGCAGGGCCGAATCCAGCAGCTGAACATAACGGAGTAGCTTCGTGCCACTGTTCATCATGAGTGCCCCCTTATCAGCTAATCCGTATTCCTATCAGAACATAAAGTACCGCTGTGCCATAGGCAACTCGTCTGCGGGTTCACAGGTGAGTAGCTCGCCGTCGGCGCGTACCTCGTAGGTTTCAGGATCGACTTCAATGACAGGGGTGACGTCGTTATGAATCATGTCTTTTTTGCTGACTGAGCGACAGCCTTTAACGGGTTCAACCCGCTTTTTCAGGCCCAATGACTCTTTGATCCCTGCTTCTGCTGCGGCTTGGGAGACAAAGGTGATCGATCCGCTGGCAATGGCGCTACCATAGGCTCCGAACATCGGTCTGCCAAATACCGGCTGAGGTGTCGGGATGGACGCATTGGGATCACCCATCTGGGCAAATGTGATCATGCCACCCTTAATGACAATCTCGGGTTTAACACCGAAGTAAGCCGGTTTCCATATGATTAGATCTGCCAGCTTGCCAACTTCCACCGAACCGACGAGATGACCGATTCCGTGAGCGATAGCTGGATTGATAGTGTACTTGGCGACATATCGCTTGATCCGATCGTTATCGGAGGGAGAATTCGGGTTGAGCTCAAGTTTGCCGCGCTGTTTTTTCATTTTGTCGGCTGTCTGCCAGGTGCGGATAATGACTTCGCCCACTCGGCCCATGGCTTGAGAATCGGAACTGATGATGCTGAACACGCCAAGATCATGCAAAATGTCTTCGGCTGCGATTGTTTCGGGACGAATCCGCGAATCCGCAAAAGCGACATCTTCCGGGATGGAAGGGTCCAGGTGATGACACACCATCAACATATCGAGATGCTCTTCTACAGTGTTGCGTGTGTACGGTCGTGTTGGGTTGGTTGATGAGGGGATAACGTAGGACTCCCCAGCGGCCCGGATAATATCCGGTGCGTGTCCGCCACCAGCGCCTTCCGTATGGTACGTGTGGATCGTCCGGCCGTTGATTGCAGCCAGGGTGTTTTCGAGAAATCCGGTTTCGTTCAATGTATCGGTATGGATAGCCACTTGAACATCATGTTCCCCGGCGGCAGTCAGACAAGCGTCGATAGCGCTCGGGGTAGTGCCCCAATCTTCATGTAGCTTCAGGCCGATTACCCCAGCTTCAATCTGTTCAATTAAAGGTGCGGTACTGGAACTGTTGCCTTTGCCAAGGTAACCGATGTTCATGGGAAAAGCTTCTGCGGACTCCAGCATCCGGTGGATGTGCCAGGCTCCTGGTGTGCAGGTGGTGGCTTTGGTTCCTGTTGCTGGTCCTGTTCCCCCGCCGATCATGGTCGTGACCCCGGAGGATAACGCAGTCTGAATCTGCTGTGGGCAGATGAAATGAATATGGGTATCAATGCCGCCAGCTGTTACAATCATGCCTTCACCGGCGATGATTTCGGTGGAAGCACCGATGACCAGTGCGGGATGAACACCATCCATTGTATCCGGGTTACCGGATTTGCCAATGGCGCAGATGTGACCATCTCGAATGCCGATATCCGCTTTTACAATGCCCCAATGATCGATAATGATAGCGTTGGTGATAACAGTATCAGGAGTGCCGTCACTTCGCAGAGCAGTGGTGGACTGGCCCATTCCGTCGCGGATAACCTTACCACCTCCGAACTTGCTCTCATCTCCGTATACGGCATAATCATGTTCAATCTCTGCCCATAGTTCGGTATCCGCAAGTCTTACGGCATCGCCGGTTGTTGGTCCAAACATGGACGCGTATTGTTCACGGCTCATTCGTTTCATGAGGGTTCACCTCCATCTTGTATGGGAGGGGAGAACGTCTTCAGGAATGCCTCCAGTTTCACTGGATCGGGGGCTTGATCCGCAGAGCCTTCGGTTAATCCGTTGAACCCGTGAATCTGGCGTTTGCCGCCAAAGGTCGTGAGTTCAACAGGTTTCTCTTCACCGGGTTCGAAGCGAACTGCGGTGCCTGCCGGAATGTGCAGGCGATGTCCAAAAGCTGACGTGCGATCAAAGTCCAGTGCTGCATTAACTTCATAGAAGTGAACGTGAGAGCCGACCTGGATGGGGCGGTCGCCGCGATTAAGGACAATGAGTCGTAGGGTTAAACGATCCGGATGACAGATGATGTCGTCATCTGGCTTCAAACGGTATTCACCAGGAATCATGGTTTCTCCTGCCTTTCTCAGCGGATGGGTTCATGTACGGTAACCAGTTTCGTACCGTCAGGAAATGTGGCTTCTACCTGTACTTCAGGAATCATATCGGGAACACCATCCATACAGTCTTCACGTGTCAGGATGGTGCCTCCGTATCTCATTAATTCGGCAACACTCATTCCATCCCGTGCTCGTTCCATCAGTTCGGAGGTCAACAAGGCGATGGCTTCGGGAACATTCAACTTGAGTCCACGTGCTCTTCGTTCACGGGAGAGGTTAGCGGCCACGGTAATCAGGAGTTTTTCCTTTTCCTGCTCAGTCCAGTGCAAGGCAATCCGACCTTTCGCTTATAATGTCTGATATGTTCATGGATCATATTGTATGTTAAATATACTCACACAGGGTGAATCCTTTGTCAATAAGCTTCAAGGCATATTAGCAGTATGCATGAAACGAGTAGGCATGAAATAAAATTATGTAAGCTATATTGACATGAAGAGAGGAACCCTCCATAATTTGGATCAACGAACATTTCGGACGCAAATGACCTTAATGTTCGTCAATAGACTAAAAAAAGGGAGTGTAGGCTATTGAAGAAGAGGTCGGTCAAGTTATGGAGTATTTTGCTGGGTGCGGTCATTGTGATGACAGGATGTGTGGAGGGCACTGCACCGCCTGAAGCTTCGGGTTCAGGTGGTACAGGAGAGCCGGCTGCATCCGGTGAACCGATTAAAGTTGGCATTCTTCACTCTCTCAGCGGAACGATGGCGATCAGTGAAGTATCTGTTAAAGATGCGGAGATGCTTGCCATTGAAGAGATCAACGCCGCGGGCGGAGTTTTGGGTAAACAGATCGAACCTGTAATTGAGGATGGCGCTTCGGATTGGCCTACTTTTGCGGAGAAGGCTGGGAAGTTACTGCAACAGGATAAGGTCGCTGCTGTATTTGGCGGATGGACCTCTGCGAGTCGGAAGGCTATGCTCCCGGTGTTTGAACAGAACAAAGGTCTGTTGTTTTACCCGGTACAATATGAAGGATTGGAATCATCGCCAAATATTTTTTATACAGGAGCAACAACCAATCAACAGATCGTTCCATCCGTAACCTGGTTACTGGAGAACAGGGGCAAGACGTTTTATCTGCTCGGTTCAGATTATGTATTCCCAAAAACGGCCAATCAGGTCATTAAGGCACAACTCGCAGCAGAAGGCGGCGAAGTAGTGGGTGAAGAATACACACCGCTGGGCCATACCGATTACAGTACCATCATTAGCAAAATCAAGGCTGCGAAGCCGGATATTGTATACAATACGCTGAACGGAGATAGCAATGTGGCCTTCTTCAAACAATTGAAGGATGCCGGAATCTCCTCGGATCAGATGACGACCCTCTCGGTAAGTGTGGCGGAGGAAGAAATCCGTGGTATTGGCGCAGACGTATTGAAGGGGCATCTGGCTTCGTGGAATTATTATCAGACAACGGATACACCTGAGAATGCAACATTTGTTGCCAAGTATAAAGAAAAATACGGTGCTGATCGAGTGACAGCTGATCCGATTGAAGCGGGATATGTGGCGGTTTATCTCTGGAAGGCGGCGGTGGAAAAAGCAGGATCAACCGACGTGGAGAAGGTGAAGGCAGCTGCCAAGGGTCTGGAGTTTGATGCTCCGGAAGGTAAGGTAACCGTGGATGGAGAGAATCAGCATATCTACAAAACCGTACGGATCGGTGAGGTGCAGGAGGATGGGCAGTTCAAGGAATTGTGGAATTCTGGTGAGCCTGTCAAGCCGGACCCTTATCTGAAAACGTATGAATGGGGAGCTTCCCTCAGCGCTAAATAACATAGAAACCTCGCAATAAAACAGGCAACTCGCTTCAAAGCAGCCGAAACATAAACGAGGGTGTGACAACACATCCTCTTACCGTATCACGGTAAAGCGTTACTGTGATGTGAAAAATGTTACTGCCGCTAATTGAATTCATGTGAAATATCGAGAGTCACGGTATGGAGGAGGGGATAGCGATGGATATGTTTATCCTGCAGATGTTCAATGGTCTGAGTATCAGTTCAATTCTGTTGTTGATTGCATTGGGGCTTGCAGTAACGTTTGGGCTGATGAATGTCATCAATATGGCTCACGGTGAACTGATCATGATCGGTGCATATGCAACATATGTAACACAAAATCTGTTCTTGTCCTATGCTCCAGCGGCGTGGTTTGGTGCCTACTTTGTTGTGGCTCTGCCGATTGCGTTCATTGTAGCGGCTCTGATTGGCTGGTTGCTTGAAGTGGTGCTGATCCGGCATCTATATGGCAGGCCGCTGGACAGTCTGCTGGCGACATGGGGTGTAGGCATGATGCTGCAACAACTGGCCCGTACGATATTCGGAGCGCCCAATGTGGGAGTATCCAGTCCGGCTTGGCTCAATGGGGGATTGGCGATCTCGGATGGTATTGTATTTCCGTATAAACGAATTTTCATTATCGCGCTGGTTGCGGTTGTGCTGCTGTGTATGTATCTCTATATCTATCGAACATCTTCCGGAAGACGAATGAGGGCTGTGATGCAGAATCGGAGCATGGCGGGGTGTCTTGGGATTTCGACCCGGCGGGTGGATGGCATGACCTTTGCGATTGGTTCGGGCATTGCCGGAATTGCTGGCTGTGCATTAACGCTCATTGGTCCGATTGGTCCTTCGCTTGGTACGTATTATATTGTGGATGCGTTCATGGTCGTTGTTCTGGGTGGGGTAGGGAAATTGGTTGGAACCGTGTGCGGAGCATTGGGGATTGGTATGTTCAACACGCTGTTCGAAACCTATACCTCGGCCTCCATTGGCAAGGTGCTTGTGTTTGTATGTATCGTTGCTTTCCTGCAATGGAAACCACGCGGATTGGTCGCGATGCGTACACGGAGTCTCGATTAACGTGAAAAAGGGGGTTAGTTCATGTCCGCTTTACTCAAGACTGGCAGTCTCAAAATGAGGATTATCTGGGCGGTTGTACTGATCATGATGTGTCTTGCTCCACTAATCTCCACGGAGTTTCGTCTGAGTCTGTTAGCCAAGTTTTTGGCGTTGGCAATCCTGGCCATTGGTCTCGATCTGATCTGGGGTTATGGGGGTGTGCTGAGTCTTGGGCATGGGGTGTTCTTTGGTCTGGGTGGATACGCGATGGCGATGTATCTGAAGCTTCAGGCTAGTGGAGCAACGCTTCCTGACTTCATGGGATGGAGTGGTCTCAGTGGTCTACCGTGGTTCTGGGAACCGTTTCGCTCTTTCCCGGTGGCGTTGTTATTGGGGATAGCCCTTCCGGCATTGCTTGCCTTTGCCCTGGGGTGGTTTACGTTCCGTAACCGGATCACCGGTGTTTATTTTACCATCCTGACTCAAGCTTTGGTTCTTATTATGGTAACACTCTTTGTTGGTAAACAGGAATGGACGGGTGGGACAAATGGCATCACCGGATATAATTCGATCTTTGGTTTTACACTTCATTCCGCTGGAACGACGATTGCTCTCTACTATATAACGCTTACTGTTCTGGTGATCGCGTATGTGCTCTGTCGTCGAATGGTGAACAGTCGGTTCGGCCAAGTGCTCGAAGCTGCGCGTGATGGAGAGAATCGGGTGCGATTCCTCGGATATGATCCGGCAGGATATAAAACGCTGGCTTTTGCTTTTTCCGGTGCGCTTGCAGGCATCGCGGGCATGTTGTTTGTTCTTCAGGTGGGTATTATCTCGCCATCGATGATGGGGATTGTACCCTCCATTGAGATGGTCCTGTGGGTTGCATTGGGTGGTCGCGGTACGCTTATTGGAGCGGTCATCGGAGCGGTGGTGCTGAATGCAGCCAAAACAGGCATAAGTGAGGCTTACCCTGAAGGGTGGCTGTTTGTCATTGGTGGGCTTTTTGTAACGGTAGTTTTGTTCATGCCAAACGGTATTGTAGGTGTATATCGTCATGTCGTTCGCTTGCTGAAGCGGAGAGGAGAGAGTGCGCATGTCCAAGTCACTCGGGAAAAACCTAAAGTCTACTGAGGAATCAGCGGTATTGGTAGCCGAGGATATTACGGTGGCCTTTGGTGGGTTCGTTGCTGTCAAAGGCATGAATCTGAAGTTGCATGAACATGACCTGCATTTTCTAATCGGACCCAATGGTGCAGGGAAAACAACGATGCTGGATGTGATATGTGGCAAAACAAAACCTATGTCCGGCTCGGTGAAGATGGCGGATGGCACAGAATTAACACGACTGAAGGAGCACCAGATTGTTCGCAAAGGTGTGGGACGAAAATTCCAGGCGCCATCGATCTTTGCAGGTCTGACGGTGCAGGAGAATCTGACGCTGGCGGCGGAGACTCGCCGTTCCCCTTTGCAAGCCATCGGTATTCGTCGATATGGGAAAATGAGTGCTGCCATGGAGCATGTTACCCTCCAGATTGGTCTGCAAGACCGCGTTGATGCTCGTGCAGGAGCGTTATCACATGGGGAGAAGCAGTGGCTAGAGATTGGCATGTTGCTTCTGCAGGAGCCACGGGTGTTGTTGCTGGACGAACCAGCCGCAGGCATGACGGATGAAGAAACACACAAGACCGGGCGACTTCTGCAAGAGATTGCGCGTGAGCGCTCGGTTGTGGTGGTGGAGCACGATATGGAGTTTGTGCGAGAGTTCGCAGCCAAGGTAACAGTGATGCATGAAGGGAAACTGCTGAAGGAAGGTACGATGGCGGAGGTACAGGCAGACCCGAAAGTGGCAGAAGTGTATCTGGGCAAAAGGAGGGATGACCATGCTGTCGTTGCAACGAATTGAATCCGGCTACGGGGAAAGCAATGTGCTTCGTGGTGTGAACCTGGATGTACAGCCCGGACAGGTGGTGTGTCTGATGGGTCGTAACGGTGTAGGGAAAACAACGTTGATGAAAACATTAATGGGGCTGCTCAAATCACGTAAGGGTAGTATTCAGTGGCAAAATCAGGAGTTATCCACCTTGGACACAGCCAAGCGGGCAAGGGCAGGGATTGGTTATGTACCGCAGGGGCGGGAAATTTTCCCGCAGCTTACGGTGAAAGAAAATTTATTGCTCGGTCTGGAGACAAGTGCGCCGGGAGTAAAAACGTTCCCAGAGGATGTACTGGCGATGTTTCCAGTGCTTGCTACGATGTATGGACGGCAGGGCGGGGATCTGAGTGGTGGACAGCAGCAACAGTTGGCATTCGCTCGGGCATTGGCTTCGCGTCCGGGGTTGTTGCTCCTTGATGAGCCGACAGAAGGCATTCAGCCTTCTATCGTGGAGGACATTCGGCAGGTTATTTTGCAGCTCAAGGCAAAGGGGAACCTTTCGGTTCTGCTGGTAGAGCAGAGTATTGATTTTGTACGAAGTGCCGCAGATTACATCTATATCATGGACAAAGGGACCATAACCCTGCATGGGACACCGCAAGAACTGGATATGTCGCAGTTTGAACATCATCTCTCCGTGTAGTTGTAGTTAGTGTGGCGAGTGGAGAGGTTTCAGGAACGCTTGTCCAGGATATTCGAGTATTTCGGATATAACCGCCGGATGCATTCCGGACAGATGTCATGGGTGAATTCGGCGTGGGTATGCTTCTCCAGATAACTCTCAACGGAGTTCCAGTGTTCCTCTTCGTCCTTGATTTGTTTGCAGACGGCGCAAATAGGCAGCAGTCCGCGCAATGTGCGCACTTCAGACAATGCCTTCTTCAATTGGTGTTCTGTCTTTCTCTGTTCGGTAATATCCATGTGTGCAATTAAAGCGAGATCGGTATCCAGAATTGAATTTGAATAAGTTAGAGGGGTGAGTTCTACACGAAACCACCTCTTTTCGTTGTATACAGTATACACGCAGATGTCATATGTATGATTTCGATTAAAGGGTATTCCGCGTTCTTTCAAATTCTGTGCGACAAGTGCCATGTTAGCGTTTTTGCCTCGTTTTGCCCAGGCTTCCGTCAGATTCAGGTAATGTCTATGACTACTGTGTATATCCGGGTTTGGTGAGCATTGACCGAGTCCCTGTTGCCAGGCACGGTTACAACTTTGGATAATCCAATTGTCATCAACGATGATGAGCTGGTGACGTATGGACTGGAACGACAGCCTCTCCAGATCGGATGTAACATGTCTCATGGATGAGACCCTCCTTTGGCAGAAATCTTATCTCAGTTCATCTGGAATATCCAAAATATCAGCGACCAGGTGCCTGAATCGGGTTGCTTTGCGTGTGCCGTGAATGAGATTGGATAAACGATAGGGTGGGATGCCATGCTGTTCACAAAAGGTCTTCTGGTCCACTTGAAGTTCGGTTAGCCGTCGTTTGATGGCCCATCCGAACGGAGTAACTGGTTTTTTCTTGTTCAAAAGGGTTCACCCCTGGTTAGAATGTAGTATTCAGCCGCCCTTTCTTCATGTAGAATATATAGAAATGCGAGCTGTATGTTTCATTATATACGTAAATTCGTCATCTAACAATTAAAAAAGACGGAAAAAAGTGTATTTTGTGATGATAAATGGCGTAAATACGTAAATAAAACAAATAAAATGACAAAAAACACGTCGGCAAGGAGGTTGCCGCGTGTTTTTTAGTTTGTCTGAATAAAGGGGAGCAGGTATGAGGAGGAAGAGGATTAGGCCCTGTAGGCATGAAGTCCAGCTCCAAGCATATGGAAACTGGGGAAAAACGATTTCATGGACATCGAGGTTGGCTGTGCCAGTCCATCCGCAGCCGAGGCGCTGACGGTCTTCCATTCATTCTCCAGATCTGTGGCCAGGCGGACCATCAGATCCTTGGTTGTATCGTTGTTCAGGGGAATGACTTTGGAGGCTTCGGTTATGCAGGCATTCATGGCTGAATGCAGGTAACCAAGGACCGCCTCCTCGACCGGGATGTCGAGGTGGTGGTTAATCCAGGCGTGAACAGTGGAGAGGCAGCCAACCGAATCGTATTTGGCAAAGATCTGTTCGAGCTGGCTGAATTCAATCCAGGGGTGCAGAGCGCGTGCAAGTCTGATCAATCGTTTACCCATGGCGGCAGCTTGTTCTCTGAGATCTCCAGGGGTTCGCTGAACATGGACGAGCTTGTCGATCAGAGCTATCCGCCATGTATCCTTGTGATCTGCTGCGGTATAGATGCCTTTGATGGCCATACCTTCAAGACGAACGATGCTGGGATGCAACTGACAACGCATGAATGATTCGAGATCTTCAGCATTACGAATGGTACCCTCCCTGATATGGATATCCATGCCGAAGGAATGGGTGAACCCTCCAACCTGAATAGAGGAATCAAGCAGTTTGACATAATCGAGCAGCTTATTCCCACGGTTCACAATCATTCGCCTCCTGTGTTCGTTAAATGTTACTTTAAGTGACATTAATATCCCTTTTTGTTTGCATTTTGTTTAAAAATCCGAATTATATGATAGTTATCATCCCATAAATGTCCGCTTTTTGTCAATAGTATCCGTGAAATTTAATGGATTAAATTTGAAATTCAATATTTGTGTTATTTTATATAACTCACTGTGTTATTTATGTGGCGAAGTGCAGGGAGGACCATATATAAGGAAGGACTATATATAAATGAATCAACAAGATCGGCTCTTACCGAAAAAGAGGGGATCAAATCTAATAATATGCAGTTCATGGGTAAAGATGACGAGATTATGCGATTTTTGATGAAAATGCCTAGCTGAAAAAGAAGTATTAAAAAATACTTTACTTTTAGTTCTGAACCCGGTATAATCAATTCTGTTGCCGATTATTTACGACATGCGGTCGTGGTGGAATGGCAGACACGCTATCTTGAGGGGGTAGTGGGCGTATGCCCGTGGAGGTTCGAGTCCTCTCGACCGCATCATATGAACGATTAAAAAGAAGCTTTCCGTTATTGGAAAGCTTCTTTTTTTGTCTTTTTCGAACAGTATGACATCAAAGTTGAGAAAAAAAAGCCATCCATTACCGGGGCAATACTGCTCTACCTTCCCGCTACGGGTGGCCTGTGTATTATTTTTGCAGCAAGTTCTTGATATCTTCTTCAATCTTGTCCGGTGTTGTTTTGGGAGCATAACGTTTAATGACCTGTCCGTTCTGATCCACAAGGAATTTGGTGAAATTCCATTTGATTGCTTTGGAGCCGAGCAGGCCAGGAGCTTCTGTACTAAGGTGTTGGAAAAGAGGGTGAGCGCTTGATCCGTTCACATCAATTTTCTCAAACATGGGGAAGCTCACGCCATAATTCATCTGACAGAACTCGGCAATATCGTCGGAAGATCCTTTTTCCTGTGCAAACTGGTTACTTGGGAAACCAAGAACTTCAAATGGAGCATCTTGAAACTTGTCTTGCAGTTCTTGAAGACCTTTGAATTGAGGGGTAAGGCCGCATGAGCTTGCCGTATTCACGATCAGGAGCACTTTGTCACGGTAGTCGGACATTTCAACTTCTTGACCGCGAAGGGTATTCACTTTGTAATCGTAGACTGTCATCTAAATCGCCTCCATTTATTTACTCTTATATCTTCTATTATATTGGTTGCAATTAAATATTGCAAAACTAATATGGTGTTAAAAGAATCAAAACAGGCAAGTTGTGCGGAATACGTGAATGAATTGCGAAGGGATTTTCGTCAGAGTGAGAATTAGATAGCCTTGAAGAGATGGATAGAGTATAACCTTATTGTAAGCGTTATTATGGATGAGTATTGGCAAAAATCTGCCGATTCGGTGATCTGTGAGGACTTTACACCGTCATGGCACGGGTGTATGATTCATAACGTAATTTCAATTTAAACTAAATTGTATATGAAAAACGAAACAAACGATAATATCGCTCGATCTTATCTTAAGATATACGAACGATGTTTTAATCGCTGAGTTTCCATTCATTCATGAGTGGAAAACGGGGGAACCAACGGAATGCGCTGTCCAGGACAGTAGGCATTCATGGGGTGAATTTTCCGGTGACAGCCGGAAATAGGGCGACTCTCGCGCCCGAATCCGTCAGCTAACCTCGTAAGCGTTAAAGGGAGAGGCAACAAGCCGTACGCTGGTTCATGGCGTTTTCGCCATGGATTCTTTAAGAAGCGTTCGGGAGGCCTTGGTCCCCCACGCTTCTTTTTTGTTGTCTTTTCACGCCAAGGGAGGAACGAATGATGGATACTGAGATGATCTTAGTGACTGCTCCAAATGAAGCAGGACGCAAATTTATCAAATTACTGATGTACAAAAAAATGCCGTTTGCCGTTCTAACCAACAGTGCAGGGGAAGAGCGCAGACTCCGTAGAATCGGAGTAGAACATGTCATTCGCATGAACACGGCTGCAGCTCAAAAATGGTTTTTGCCGCAGGGCAGCGTAGGCAACGTGTTTATTTTCGAGAACAGCCTGAATCTGACCTGTCGTTATTTACAGATCTGCCGTTCATGGACATCGAAATCCCTGTGCGTCATTACGGAGCAGAGTCATCCTAAGGGCATCTATCGGGGCATGGGCGCAGACCGGATTGTATATTCGCTCAATGGGGAAGTTGGCTTTCTCCTCAATGGTTAATGCCATAGCTTGTGATTGCTCAGGTGTAAGGTGCCTGTTATAATTGAATGTATTAGAATCAATTTCAGAATTCACTCAAGGTATTATGAAATTGATTCATCGATAAACGGAAGTTTGAGGAGACTCATGCAGGATGGTGAGTCTTCTTTTTTATGCTTACAAGGAGGAATTGGCGTGCCGGATGTAGGTGGATTGAAATGGTTGTTTTTTGATGTTGGAGATACACTGGTGGATGAATGGGAGCCGGTTGATGATATTATTGGACAGTTCGTCCGTGAAGCTTGTGTTTTGGGGTATCCGGTGAAGATTGAGACGGTACGCGAACTGTTCGCGAACTGTTACCGAAAATATGAGCAATGGCCTATGAGAGTGGCAATTCGCACATTTGTTAAAGACGAGGGACATCAAAAACAGATTCAGGACAAGCTGAAGTTTCAAAAAGATCTTGAACGTCCTTTTCCTTCAGCAGATTCCGTTCTTCAGCAGTTGTCACGGCATTATCGCATTGGCATTATTGCCAATCAGAGTCCTGGAACGGAAGAGAGACTGGAGAGCTACGGCTTGCGGAAGTATGTTGATGTTCTGGCATGTTCGGCTGAAGAAGGAGTGTCCAAGCCAGACCCTGAGTTATACGCTGTGGCCTTGAAGCAGGCCGGTTGTGAACCGGAGGAAGCCGTCATGATCGGCGATCGGATCGATAACGACATTATACCTGCTCGGAAGCTGGGCATGCGTACGATTCGAATTATGCAGGGTTACGGAAGATTTCAGCCAGAACTATCGGATGACAAACGTGCGGATTGGACTGTTGATTCATTGGATCAACTCTTGCCGTTATTGATACCAAATCAGGATTAGATGCAGATGGTTGTTTATTGGAGTTTGAGTTTTACTATAAAAGGAAACATGTTGCTGTATTGCAACAATAAAGGCTGATCAACTGGGTATAAAATACCGGAGTTGATCAGCCTTTTTAGTATTTAGCCAATTAAAATGAGATTAGAATAACCGAATCGTCTGAATGATCAGATATACATTCAGCACAACGATAATCGCGGCAATGACCCATGAGATGATTTTGAGCCACAATTTGTTGGCGAATGCACCCATGCTTTTTTTATCACTCGTGAACATCACCAGGGGAATTACAGCAAACGGCAATTGAAGCGACAGGACGACCTGGCTCAAAATGAGTAGTTCTTCTGTGCCATGTTCTCCTGCAATGGCTGTCACAATTACCGCGGGGATGATGGCGATCAGACGTGTGACCAGTCTGCGTAGCCAAGCCGGAATTCGAATGTTCAGGAAACCTTCCATAACGATCTGCCCAGCGAGTGTACCTGTAAGGGTAGAGTTCTGACCTGATGCTAACAGCGCCACACCGAACAGGATACTTGCGACCGTAGTACCCAATAGAGGTGTCAGCAGATGATAGGCATCAGCGATCTCAGCAACCTGCGTCATACCAGCACTGTGAAATACAGCGGCAGATACAATCAGGATGGCTGCATTGATGAACAGGGCCAGTGTCAGCGCAATCGTAGAATCCATGGTCGAGTACCGAATGGCTTCTTTTTTGCCCTGTGGTGTCTGTTCGATCTGACGGGTCTGCACAATGGAAGAATGCAGGTACAGATTATGCGGCATCACGGTTGCTCCGATAATACCAATGGCAATATAGAGCATAGCCGGGTTTTGCAGGATCTCAACATTTGGTACAAAACCATGGAGAACACCGCCCATATCCGGTTTTGCCAGAAACAGATCAATCCCGAAGCAGAGGGCAATTGTTGCCATCAGCACAATGACGAGAGTTTCCAAAGCGCGGAAGCCTTTGTTTTGCAGAACAAGAATCAGGAGTACATCAACTGCGGTGATGATAACGCCGTATAACATGGGGATGTTAAATAACAGTTTTAATGCGATGGCAGAACCAATGACTTCAGCCAGATCGGTAGCTGCAATGGCAAGCTCACACAGAATCCATAACATCATAACAACAGGCATGCTGAATCGTTCACGACAGGCTTGAGCCAGATCCCGTCCAGTGACGATACCGAGCTTGCCAGCCAGCGACTGAAGGACAACGGCCATCAGGTTCGATAACAGGATAACGGATAACAAGGTATACCCGAACTGCGAGCCGCCTGCGATATCTGTTGCCCAGTTCCCCGGGTCCATGTAACCTACGGCAACGAGGTATCCTGGGCCTACAAAGGCGAGGAATTTCTTCCACCATGCAGCATTCTGCGGAACTTTCATGGAACTATGTGCTTCTCCAAGGGAAGGGGCCATGCCCGCAGTAGATAATGATTCTCTTGAAGGAGCGTTGAACGGATTTTTTTTACTCATACGATAATCACCTGACTTTGAATTATTGATTTGGAGATATTGATGCGGTACAAACCGCTCATGATATATCTAAATTTTTATGTTTATTGTTACATTGTACTCCTTCAATTATTTTTGTCTAGTGCAACTTTTATGTATCAGCACAAAATTTCGGTTGTAGCTTGAATATGCCCCTTCGTATATTACCCAACCTTAGGGAAAATACAGCCATGGCATTGAAATGCATGAAAATAATAAAGTTGTAAAAGCTGATAAAGATACAAAATTGCGTTTCAAAATGAGCCAGAAGTTTAAATTGAAAGGAAGGCAGTAAAAAACTATATGGATAAGGGAGAGATTCTGAATGGAAGCTTTATATACAGCAGTAGCGACAGTTAAAGGTGGACGTACAGGTTCGGTGACTTCTTCGGATGGCGTGCTTAAGCATGATCTGAAAATGCCAAAAGAGCTTGGTGGCTCCGGTGGTGAAGGTACTAACCCTGAGCAACTTTTTGCCGCTGGATATGGAGCATGTTATGAAAGTGCCCTTGCCAATGTAGCACGCAAAGCAGGTGTGAAATTGGAGGATGTGGTCGTTACAAGTAACGTATCCATTGGTAAAGACCCTGCGGATGACGGTTTTCAGCTGTCTGTTCGTCTGGACGTTAGCATGCCTGGTGTAGATCACAGTCAAGCAGAAGAACTGGCCCGCAAGGCGCATGATTTCTGTCCATATTCCAAAGCAACACGCGGCAACATTGATGTTGTATTAAACGTAGTTTAAGATTTGACTCCTGGTAAGTAAAGGGAACATATAGAGCAGGTTATCCCAGATACCTGATGTTCGACTACAAAGCCCTGCTGGCAATCGGCAGGGTTTTGTGTTGATTATCATATAAGGACATGATGCAGGAGATTAGATGCCAGATCGCGTACTATTTTACATAATTGCACTCTCACTTCATGCTACACATTCCATAAAGGGGGAACGAAGATGAGTATTGAAGAGATGATCGAGCGGCGATTTGTGTGTACAAAATGCAGGGGCACGGATTGTAACATTAAGGAAGTTTCCATGTCAGGAGCAGGCCTGAGTAAGATGTTTGATATACAGCATAATCACTACCTGTTCGTGGCTTGTGCTTCCTGCGGGTATGTTGAAGTATTTGATCCGGATGTCTTGAAAGGGAAAAAACAGGGACAGGTAGGGACGATTCTGGATATTCTGTTTGGCGGGTAGACATGCGCGAGTTGACATTGATCTGAATTTTCTTTAATATAACTTAGTACTGAGTAGTGTCATTGCATGAACCAAATTTGAATTAAACAGGTGATATCCATGTCTTATAGACCGCGTATTGCAGATTTAGAATTAGCTTATGGTAACAAGGAAGACGGATTGTATGAATTCAAAATGAATTTGGTAGACGGTACAAAATGCCGTGTATTCTACACCCGTTCACCGGAATGGAAGATGACCAATATCAGCCGTCTGCAGAAAACCCCTTGTCCAGTATGTCGCAAAGATTTCATTTGCAAATGTATGGACCAGTGGGCAAGTGACCTGCATCAACAGATGATCGATGACCAATGGATGGAAAAGGCAGTTACGGAATAATTGTCGGACAGATACGAGCGTGGGCACAATGCCTGCGCTCTTTTTCTTTATATTTCCCATTTATGCGTGTTCAAAAAGAGCGGTGTTCAGTCTTTTTGAACTACCTCTAGAAATAAATTTAGAATTAGTGAACAAGAAGGCCCAGATTGGGTAAGTTACTCTAACCGCAACAATAGGAGGCAGCCAATATGACAGCAAATCAAACAGATGTGCATCAGGGACATCCGATCGTACTGGTGGATGGTGTCTGTCACTTCTGCCAGGGCTTAACCAAATGGATTATCAAGCGTGACCCGGAAGGAAAATATCATTTTGCATCGCTTCAATCGGATGTAGCCAAGGAATTGATGAAGAAAGGCAATTTGTCGACAGATAGTATGGACACCTTTGTGCTGATTGAAAATGGAAAATACTATACACGTTCAACCGCCGCACTGCGATTGGCTAAGGGTCTAAAGTTTCCTTATCCGTTGTTATATGTGTTCATCATGATACCGAAATTTATTCGTAATGCAGTCTATAACTGGGTTGCTCGCAACCGTTATCGCTGGTTTGGCAAGGATGAAGCGTGTATGTTGCCTACACCGGAGATCAAAGATCGATTTCTGTGAAAAAGTCTCGTGCGACACATTGTATCCAAATTTGATGATTAATAGCGGAAATAATTGGGTAATGACTACAGATCATATCTATTTTGGGAGGAAAACAACTTGAAGAAGTGGACTACATTAATTATCGGGGCATTATTAGCAGTAAGCTTGGCAGCATGCGGAAACGACACAGACAACACGGCAACGCCGCCAGCGACCAACAATGAAACATCTAACGAGGGTAATACACCTGCGGAGCAGGAAACAAAGATCCCTACCCTGGATGAGTTGATTACCAAAACGAATGCAGCAACCAAAGAAATGAAAAGCTTCACAACTGAAGCAAACATTGATCAGAATCTGAAACTGGATGCTGGTGAACAGTCACAGGATCAACAGGTTAAAACATCGCTCAAAATGGATATCATCAAAGATCCAATGATGATCTACCAAGAGATGAAAATGGAAATGTCTGGGCAGGAAGCGCAGAATGTAAAACAATACATCACTTCAGATACGATCTATTCACAAGTGGGAGAACAATGGGTTAAAATTCCTGAAGCTCAAACCAAAGAATTGGTGGAGCAGATGAAAGCAAGCATGAATCCAGAAGGTGAATTGGATCAGTTCAAAAAGATTGAGGAAGACACCGAAGTTACAGAAGATGGCGACAATTATGTCATTAACGCTAATGTATCCGGTGATAACGTAAAGGAACTGGCCAAAGCCGTGATGGAGCAAAACGGATCGAATGCCCAGACCCAAGCGATGCTTGAACAAATGAATATTACAAGCATGAAGATGAAATATATGATTAACAAGGAAACCTATCTGCCTGCAGGTACGGATGTAAACATGGTCATGGAGATGGAACAGAATGGACAGAAAATGACGATGGACATGAAGATGAACAGTACATTTTCTAACCACGATCAAGTGGAAGAGATCAAGATTCCACAAGAAGCATTGGATAGCGCAAAATAATTTGGTTATGCCAAATGTGCTGAAGATGATTTAAAGCGGTAAGCGAGCATCCTTGTATGCCCGTTTGCAGGGCACCTCTGAACTAGATCTGTGTGAGCCGAGAGGTTTACCGGATTAGAATCAGGGGTGTTTTTCTGTTTAGCGGAGATTATGGTCAGGGTTCAAGGTGTTATAGTATAGTCATATTGAAGTAGAGAGGGGGATATAAAAGATGATTGAATATGCACACATCCACCATGTTAGTCTGGCTGTACGTGATCTGGAAATCGCGAAGAAGTTCTACTCGGGGTTACTGGGCATGCAGGAGATTGAACGTCCAGCCTTCCGCTCCACGGGTACATGGTACGCTATCGGCAGCCAGCAGCTTCATCTGCTTCAGCACCCAGAGGGTCACACGTTACGTGAGGCTGGGATTGATACTACAGACGGTCACTTTGCGATCTGGGTCACCAGTTATTCAGAGACTATAGCCTGGCTGGAGCAGCAGGGAATTGAGTATGAAGCGAGACCTGACAGTGTAGCTGGATTCGCGCAGATTTTTGTACTTGATCCGGACCGTAACATTATTGAGTTCGATTCACCGTACAACTCTTAAGGAAAAAGGGTTAGAATAAATCCCTTGCTCCCCCAGAAATTGTATGCTATATTATCCATACATTCATAGCACGTGACGGAAGCACCGTCCATATACTGCATATTCATGCGGTTATTGGACGGTGCTTTTTTGTGCTTTTTGACAAGGAGGGAAGGAAAAATTGATTGTACTGAAGGTTGCTCTGGTTTCAAAGGATAGAGATTACATTAGCGCTTGGCTTGATTATGTACAGGGAAATTCATCTGGTCTTCATGTGCGTTTCACGGCATTCTCCCAAGAGGATTCGTTCAGGGATCACATGAAAGAGCAAGAAGGTCGAGAATTACCGGATCTGGTTATTGCGGAACCGGAGTTTCTGAATGACTGGCTGAATAACGGGGGAGAAGTATCAGGTGTACCTTGGCTAATGCTTAGTGAAGGGATGGAGGAGGTGGATGAGGCCAAGCGGCTGATGAAATATCAACCCTTGCCTGCTTTGCTGGATGCTGTGATGCATGCTTGCCGGCAGCCACGCCGTAAGAAGGTTCACCATCCAGGGCAAGAGACTCTCTCCATCGGTGTAGTATCCGCTTCTGGTGGAAGTGGCAAAACGGCAGTGGCCTTGCATATGGCGAAGCAATTGGGACTTGCAGGATATGCTGTTCTTTATCTTAATCTGGAGACGCTGGACAGCACGCTCCCGTTTCTGGAAAAGGGACTAACTAGAAGTGGGCAGCGCCACCCGGATGCGGAGACGGGATTGTCCCGCTTGTTATACGATCTGAAGGTGGGCAGGAAGGAATCCGGTAAGCAGTTACAGGTACAATCGAAGGGCGTAGATGGATATGTGGTCCGGCATGAAGCGCTGAAATCCGATGTGTTCTGGCCATTATCAAATCGGAAAGAACTGTTGCAAATGACTCGTGAGGATACGTCGAATCTGCTTCGTTATTTAACGGATTGTGGACAGTATGACGTGTTGATTCTGGATGGGGATTCCGGTTGGGATGGGCGCAGTGAAGGGGTGCTGGATGCAGCAGATGCATTTGTCTGGTTGGTTGAGGATGATATATCTGCCATGCATCGATGGGGACAATGGTTACAGCATGCTGAGCGTACGAAGCCAGATCTATACGAAAGTATGTTGGATCGTTCACGCTTTGTGGTTAACAAATATCGGGACAATGTCGTCAATGCACTTCCACGCCCTGATCTGCATCTGGATGCAGTGTTACCCTATATCCCTTCTTGGAAGCAACTCAGTCAGGAGGAAGTCATGCTTAGTTCTCCGATCTTCCAACGTGAAGTGAAGAGATTATGTGCCATGCTGGTACAAGATGGCGAAGAAGAATTGAAGCAGACGGGACGAATTCAGAAGCAGGATCGGTGGGCGTTATGACGGATTCATCCAATAGAATACTGGATCGTGAAGAACAGTTTCAGATGATGCGAAGGGAAGTCAGGGCTGGCCTCGATCTAACCTCTTCCGCAGGAGATGATGAACTGTGGCAGGGAATAGAACGCAAAGTTCTTACTGACCCGAAGCTGGATGATCTGACCTCAGGAGAGCGTCACACGCTGGTACAGCGATTGTTTGACTCCTTTCGTGGATTGGATATTTTGCAGCCACTTGTGGATCATCCCGATATTACGGAAATTATGATCAATAGTCACAAGGAGATTTTTGTGGAGCAGGAAGGTGAAGTCAGCCAGATCACCCTTGAATTTGAGTCAAGGGAACGGCTCGAGGATATCATCCAGATGATTGTGTCCGGGGTAAACCGGATTGTGAATGAGTCTTCTCCAATCGTAGATGCCCGTTTAAAGGATGGTTCGCGGGTCAATATCGTGTTGCCTCCTATTGCCTTGAAAGGCCCCACGATGACGATTCGTAAATTTCCCAGTGAACCGATGAAGATGTCCGATCTGATTGAAAAGGGAGCCCTGCATGAAGAAGCGGCAGAATTATTGCAGCAGTTGGTAAGGAGCAAATACAACATCTTCATTGGAGGCGGGACCGGATCGGGAAAAACGACCTTTCTGAATGCATTATCCCAGTTTATCCCTGCCGATGAACGGATTATTACCATTGAGGATTCGGCTGAGCTACAGATAGTTACGGTACCAAATCTGGTATCACTGGAAACGCGGAATGCAAACACCGAAGGCAAGGGACAGATATCTATTCGGGATCTGATCAAATCTTCCTTACGGATGCGTCCGAACCGGATTGTGATTGGGGAAGTCAGGGGCGCAGAAGCGCTGGATATGTTACAGGCCATGAACACTGGCCATGATGGATCTTTGTCTACAGGGCACGCGAATACCATCTCGGACATGATTAGCAGACTCGAAACGATGGTGCTTAGCGGTGCCGATCTTCCTATTGCGGTTGTAAGGCAGCAGATTAGTTCAGCAATCGATATTTTTGTACATCTGTCCCGGCTACGAGATCGTTCACGGCGGGTGACAGAGATTAGTGAAGTGATTGGCATGCAGGACGGTGAGGTTATGCTGAATCCACTGTTTCGTTTCCAGGAACAAGAAGAGCGTGAAGGCAAAATTATTGGCGGGTTAGTGCAAGTTGGAAAGTTGAATCAGGTGGATAAAATTCAGATGGCTGGGCTCGGGGAATGGCTGGATGAATACATAGAACAATATAGTGTTGAATTAGATTCATCAGATAACAACGTGAATTAAAGCCATTGGAAGGTGATTACTGTTGGGTGAAGCCAGACAGATGTTGACGGATTACACCGTATATACGCTTTCCCGGAGACAACGAATGGTCTGTATGCTGATTAGCGGTCTGCTGTTTTTTGGCATCGGAATTCTGTTCTACCATCACTGGTTGGCTGGAGCGATCCTAGCTGCGGGTTGCATATGGGTACCAAAACATTGGACTAAAGTGCTGTTGGAACGAAAAAGAATGACACTCAGTTTACATTTTAAGCAAGCATTATATGCATTATCTTCGGCACTTGCCTCAGGAAAATCGGTGGAAAATGGATTCAAGGAATCCGTAGAGGATCTGCGGATGTTGAACCCGGAAGCGGATACCGATCTGATTCGTGAGTTCACGATATTGCGGACACGGATGGAGTATGGACAACCAATTGAAGAGGCACTACAGGATTTTTCGGATCGGGCGCAGATTGAAGATATTACGAACTTTGCAGATGTGTTCATTACGTGCAAACGGACTGGCGGGGATCTGGTTGAGGTTGTGCGTCGTACCTCTGCGGTGATTGGTGAGAAGCTGGATATTCAGCAGGATATTATGGTCGCGGTATCGCAGAAAAAGTTCGAATCAAAGGTGATGTTTGCCGCTCCATTTATTTTTCTGATATTCCTCAATCTGACCGCCAAGGACTTTATGGAGCCGTTATATAGCGGGATGGGTTACCTCATCTCTAGTGGAGCATTGGTAGTACTCGCCTGCTGTTATCTGTGGATTAATCGCATTATGGATATCAAAGTATAAGGAGCTGAAACGATGCTGCTTCCCGTTATAGTCGCAGGGATGCTCGGAGCGGGATGGCTGGTGCTGGATCGAACCCGGGGGCAGACCTACCGGCATCTGCGCAAGCTGGATATGGAAGGATTACGACTGAAAAAATTGCATGGTCCCTTCCTGTTTATATTGGACAAGTTCGAGATTGGACGCAGATTGCCAGTGCTCATGTTTCGAATGCAACATGCCATTCTGAAAATGTACGGCATACAGCACAGTGGAGAGAAAACGATGCTGTATTGCGCCGAGATGTTGACCTACACGTGGCTCATGCTGCTGGTGGGCTGCCTGTTATCACTCGTTGGAGATATGGGCATCGGAGGTATGGTGGGTGGGCTCGCGCTTGGTGCAGCGTTGCCTTTTGCGCTCTACAAAGACCTCAATACAAAGGTGCAGCGAAGAGACCAGGATATTCTTATGGAACTGCCTGAGCTACTGAACCGAATTGTACTGCTGGTTGGCGCAGGGGAAACCGTGCAACGTGCCATCGTTCACTGTGTGACAAGCCAGGGAGAACGGAATCATCCGTTGTACAACGAACTCAGAAAGACGGTGGGGGATTGGAATAATGGTTACTCTTTTCAACAATCATTTGAACAGTTCAGCCGTCGCTGCGGCGTACAGGAAGTGACGATTTTTACGACAACAGTGCTGCTGAATTTCCGACGTGGGGGAGGTGACTTTGTATTGGCGCTGCGGGATCTGTCACATGTGTTGTGGGAGAAACGCAAGGCTGTCAGTCGGGCGAAGGGAGAACAGGCTTCTTCCAAACTGGTGTTTCCAATGGTACTGATCTTTTTTACGATTGTGGTCATGATCGGGGCACCTGCTTTTATGATGATGAATATGTAGGAGGAATTGGGATGATGGAAGTGTTAAAAAACAAGGTAAGCGCATTTTGGAAAGAAGAGGACGGACTCGGCACGTTGGAACTGATTCTGATTATCGGGGTTATTATCATTATTGCTTTGATTTTTAAAAACCAAATTAAGACGTTGGTAGAGAGACTGTTAACTAATGTGAGTAATAAAAGTAATGAATTCTTCGAATAACAAGTTCAAAAAGGAAGAAGGGAGCTTCACCGTTGAAGCTTCCCTGATCTTCCCTGTTGTGCTGTTTATTCTTGTGTTATTGCTTTTTTTCACCATGTACATGTATCAAAAGACATTCTTGAATCAACATGCTTATGCAGCTTCGGAACGTGCAGCCTATAGCTGGGACAACAGCCACAAACAGGCGATGACGGGTGAATATGGTGTTGGAGAACATGACAATCTGTACTGGAGACTGACGGATGATCGTATGCTTGGAGCACTGTTTGGCTGGGCGGGAGCGGATAATCAGGTTAGCGTCTCTATACCTGGTGGTGAAGGTGGCAATCTCTCGGAACAGAAATTAGCACAAGCGGTGCAACATATGCCCTCAGCTATGAAAGGAACGATTGAGTATCAGAATTCTCTGATTCAGCGGAAAGTAACAACCAAGCTGGAACAAGTAATATCTTTGCCTCTTCCTTCTTTTTTGTTCGATTCAGGTAACCGTGTCCTCACTCAAGGATCGTCCGCAGTGGTTGAACCGGTTGAATTCATTCGAACGGTAGATTTAATCCGGTATTATGCAGCCAAGTTTAAAGGGAAAGGCGGTGCGGCGACCAGTACAGCGGCAGAAGCCGGACTGGTTGTGCAGCATTTTGGCAAAAGCAAAAAGTGAGAAAAGGAGGAGGGCGGAGCTGTTTAGAAAAAAAGACGGTGAGTCGGGGGCCGTAACCCTTTTTTTGATATTAATATTGGCTGGAGTCTATATGTTTGTAGCTATATTTATTGATTACGCTCGTATAGCGGCATTCAAAGTGCAGACCGAACGAATGACACATGCTGCAATGAGATCCGTCATGTCAGCCTATGACACATCACTCCGGGAGTATGGTTTATTCGGGTATGGGGACAGCAGTGGGGATGCAATTATGGCTAAAGTGTTGAATGATAGCGTAAAGCCTTCAGCTGTAAAAGATGGATTTCCCATTCTGGATATCCAGTGGGATACAACTTCGCTGAGCATGGAGCGTGAACTGGGCAGATACGATATATTTAATCGCCAGATTCAGGAGGATATGAAGTATCGGGCTCCGGTTGATTTTACCCTTGAAGTGATCAATCGGTTCAAACCGATATCAGACGAGATGAAGGAAGCCGCGCACACGGTAGACTTGCTGAAAAAATTACAGAAGTTATATGACAAACGTGAAGAATTACTGGATGAAGCCATTGCCAATCAGACAGAATCCGCGGAGAAACTGAAGAATCTTCCAAAGTTGATCATGGACCCGCCTTCACAGGCCATCTATGAAGAGATGCTGGAAGATACACCAGAGACAGCTGCCGAGGCAGCGGCACGTTATGCAGATTATCTGAACAAGAAACAGGCGGATGAGGGACTGCCATTCAGAGAGCAACAATACATATTGGAACTGGCTCGTTATCGGACTGGTGTTGGTAATGTGGTGACAGGCATCAGCATGATCATACAGCCCGCGTTACAGGCCCATCAAACAAAGCTGGAGGAAGCACAGTCCAAAATCGAAGAAGCGCGCAAAGTTAATGAGGAAATGAAACGTGTGATCGCGGAGGGGGAGAACCGTTCGCAGAATGCGAGCTATGACAACGTGGGCAACTCGAGTTTGCCTGGAACGAGTCCTGCATCTACTGGATCAGGCAGTGAAGCTAAAAGCACACGTTCTCTTGCTTCGGAGCTTGTGAGGGCAGATAGCCTATTTGATCAATTGAAGGCACGGGTTGTTTCCCAGAATTCGGACTTCTCTAACGTCAGAAGAGACAACATGGAATTGAATACACAGCTTCGCAGTGTCACGGCCATGAGCGGTGTTCCGATTAAACCGGCGGTCAGACAGGCAAGTCAGGTTACGGAACGATATATGGACACCTATGTACGTAGCGGTCCTGCCAATCTCATCCAACAGAGTAAACAGCAGCTGGAGAGTGGTCGTGGGTCGGATGCCCAGCGCAAAGCGAATGACAAAGAATCCAAAGGGAAATTGAAGGAAGTCAAACGAATCTTGTCGCAGATTCAGAATGGAAGTTCAGGGTCCATGGACGCTTTCAAACAGTTGGAGGAATATTACAACGCTAATATTTCTTTTAACGAGGCTAGTCGTGAGGAAGCCAAAAAGGCAGAGATTGCTGGAGATCCCTATGACTCTGGTGGCGATGCCATGAAGGGGATGGACAGTTTGTTTGGCGGAATGTCCGGTCTGATGGACAGTCTTGGCGACGAATTGTTTCAGAATGAATATGCTTTAGCCTATTTCAACTCCATGGATTTTGGCCAGTTATTTACCTGGACTGAAGGTAGTGGAGATGCTGGTGATGTTTTCAAACTGGAGAATCAGGAACTGGAGTATATCGTTTACGGGTTTCATAATCCTTCGGGTAACATCGCTGCGGCATATGCGGAGATATTTGGTATGCGGCTGGCTATTCGGACGGCAGAAGGGTTAATTGAGCACAGCAAGCTGGGGAATCCACTTCTGGTTTTATCGGCGGCAATCTTATATGGGATTACAAACGCCATCGCGGATATGGTGAAACTAGCAAAAGAGGGCAGTGTGAAATTGTCCAAGTATATCAAAGTCAAACTGACGTACAGGGACCATCTCCGATTGTTCCTATTGATGCATAGCAACAATGAACGCAAAATGTCCAGAATGCTGGCGCTAATTCGATTGAATACCGGTGTGAATCCAGATGAGAAACAGACGTATGCTTCGGGTAACATGCGTAGTAGCATCAAGTTGTGGTTTTTACCAGGGGTGGTTAGAAGCATAGGTGCAGTTATGGGTAGTGCGGACCAAGTTGAAGATGGACGATTTTTCATTGAGCGGAAGGCGGATTATTCCTATTGAATGATCAGGATCGTTTCGGTGGAGGGATTATGGATAAGCAGCAACATTATGAAAAAGAAAGCGCACAAAAGCAGATTCGTTTAACACGAATAATCAGATTGCAGCGTTTGAAGTCTCTCAAAAAGCAGATATGTTCTCCAAAAAAGGAACAGGGTAGCATGGTTCTGGAAGCTTCACTGGTGTTACCTGTCTTTATATTCTTTATCATGTTTCTCATCTTCATAGTGCAAATGACTCTAATCTCCACAGCGTTACAGAGCACGGCGGGTGAAGCGGTGAAGCAATTGTCAACGAAAATATATCCCGTTTCCCTTGCATTCACACCTTCTGATTCTGCTGGCGGAGAAGGTTCAGGAGGGGGTTGGAAGATACCAGAGTTATCACTGACGGAATGGGCAGAAGGTTATGCTTCTTCTCTACCCGAGCCTTTAAGTGATTGGGTACGTTCAGCGGCGGCCAGTGGTGAACAGCCACTACAGGAGATCAAAACATCCGTCTTGGAAACCGTACTTGATCCCACGGTAAAACCGCTGCTTCGACCTTTTATCGAGCCAACGCTGCTTAATATGGAACGTGTTCATGTGAATGGTATTTCGATACCAGATCTCAAAAACAAAACAAATCCATACTTCCGACTTGAACTGAGTTATGAATTGCCTATAAAAGTCCCCTTTCTCAGTAAACCACTTCGGATTCAGGCTGCTGCGGCAGAACGGGTATGGATTGGAGATACCGGAGAAGGATCAGATGGCAGCGCAGGAGACGGGGATACTGCGGGTTCAGCAACGGTATTGTCGAAGCCTGACCCGGCATACATAGGCAACAATGCAACGATCAAGGTGAAGGTAGAACCAGGAGCGACAGCCAACTTAACGATATTTTACAAGTCAGGTGAAAGTTCTGCGAAGCACATCGGCTGGGCCACCGCAGATGAGAATGGAATTATTGAATGGAATTGGTTTGTTGGTACTCGGACAACAGAAGGAACATGGAGTTTTGTTGTCGAGACAGGGGACGGTGCCAAGACGGAGACTACGTTTACCGTGGCCTCCAGAAAATAAGGAAGGGAATGATGGAGGTGGAGTGGTTTTATATTGCCTGTGGCATATACGTCATTGCAGCTTTTATTACAGATATTCGTTCAATGAAAATTCCAAATCGATTGACTTTACCCGTGACTGTTGCTGGCGTATTGGCCCATATCATATGGGGAGGTTGGGATGGTTTCTTGTTTTCAGCCGCTGGATTTGCAGCAGGTTTTGGCATTTTGTTTCTGATGTATGCGATTGGAGCCGTAGGGGCAGGAGATGTGAAATTGTTTGGTGGGATTGGCGCATGGACGGGACTTGCTTTTGGCATTCATGTCATTATTTACTCCGTTTTGTACGCGGGCGCAATTGGTCTAGTGATACTTCTATTCCGTAAAGATTCAGCGAAGAGAATTCGAGGCATGGCAGGTAGTCTTGCAGGTTTTTTTATGCTCGGTTCGCTCAAGCTGGTAAACAAAGAGAAGACATTGAAGTTTCCGTTTATGCTGGCGGTGTTACCTGGATTTATCACGGTCCTTGTCTCAGGACTTTTCCCTTAAAAAAAGGAATCGAGAAATTTGAGAATAACAATGGAAAGAGAGGATTGGCATGTATGGACTAACGAGAGATTTTATTCGTAACGGCGGAGCGTTCATGGTTTTGGAGAAAGCAGACGGGTTACGAATGGAGGAATTGAGCCGTGTACAGATGGGGATGTTGTCCTCCAATCAGATTCCGCGACTTCTTCCTGTTCATATTCGGGAAGTCGATCGAGATGTAACTTTGCAGTACGACATATCAGGGTACAAGATGTTGTCCCAGATGTTAAAGTCAAGAAAAATCAAATTGCGTGTTCTGTATGGTTTGTTGTTCCAACTAGCCGATGCCTTCACGGAATGCCGACAGTATATGTTGGAGCCCCGTAAATTATTGATCCAGGAAGAGTACTTGTTCATTAACGGTTCATTTGAACAGGGTGAGCTTGGGATGGTATATGTACCAATCATGGATACGGTTGAAGTTGATCCAACGCCTCAGCAATTTCGTGAGCTGGTGATCAGGCTGATGGCACATGTACAGGAACTGCAGGGAGAAGGTATTCAGCGTGTTCTGCAGTTATGTGACAACGAACGCTGGGATATCAGACAGTTGCGAGAGCTTCTGTTGGAATTATACGCTGACGAGCAAGAGAATGGAGGAGGCGCAGCATTTCTCTCGTCCAGAACTTCGGAAACACTCAATGATCCAAGAGGTGATTTTCATTCGTCGATTTCTGAGCGAGATAGCAGGCTAGCCACTGGTACTTCTCGGCCATATCAACTTGGTGCTCCCGTTCAAAATGCTCCTGTGGGGCCGCAACTAAATTTCCGTCAGCCGCAGAAAACAAGTGAATTCGAGGTTGAAGACATTCCGGTGAGATCTCGAACCTTTCCAGGCAGGCGCTCACCTGAGCAAGTTCCATTAGAGAGTTCAAACGATATGGATAAGAAAGGAAGTAACTCGTATGATTCGCTAGAGCATGTTGATATGGAAGTGGAGGAAAAGCCCGGATCTTCCAAAGTAACTTATATCATATTGGGCTGTATGGTTGCCATGGCATTGGTATGGAGATTTATTTACATGGAGCAACCGGGACAGACGCAGATGATCCTGTGTATGGTACTCAGCCTTGGCTTGCTTGGTGCAGCAGGATGGACGTGGAAGCGTAAGGGAAGCCCTCATAATGCCTCAGAGAATAAGCGGTCTTTTTCATTCAATTTAGGTAAGAACAAAGGTAAGCAGACGGATGATGAAGAGGAGCAATTTCAGGAGAGTTGGCGCTGGAATGCAGCTGAAAGGCCAGTGGAAAGCATAAACCAAACGGTTGCATCTGCCTCAGAAGGTGGTAGCGAGCATTCCCGTTTTCAAAATTTGCATATGGCATCTGAACACTCCGAACCACCGTTCGTTCAACGCCATGTGGAAACGGTAGCTTCAACTTCAGAGCTAATTCGACAGGATGCAGTTGCAGAGGCAACCGTGAATTTGCAGAATCTGAGTGGAAGTAATGTTACAGGGGCAGGCCCGGTGATGGCGTCTTATTATCTTGAACGAAGATCGGGAAGCAGTGACCAACATGAACGGATGGATGTGCAAGGAGCATCTTTTGTCATCGGAAGATCAGCAGACATGGTTCAGTGGGTGGACACAGCGACCGGGGTGTCCCGTGCTCATGTGGAATTGAGCCGGAACAAATCGGGCTATGTGATTAAGGATCTGGGTTCCGTCAATGGAACCATTCTTCAGGGCAATATTCTTGCTCCGTATAAGGAGTATCCATTGGCGGATGGAGATACATTTACACTTGCGGAGTCAGTCTACACTTATCGGTCGGTTGGATAAGACATAGTTCAATCAGTCAGATAAGCCGCGGTGCTTCAGATCTTCCAGTGCCTGGGTTAAGGTTGGGAAGGTGAACTGGAATCCGTGGTCGAGAGCTTTTTGCGGAATGACTCTCTGCCCTTGAAGCACGACAACGGATAGTTCTCCAACCAAGGTTTTAATCAGGAAGCTGGGTACGGGGAACCAGTGAGGGCGATGATACACTTTACCGACCGTACGACCGAATTCATCATTGGTAACAGGATTTGGTGAGGAAGCATTGACCGGACCTGACACTTGTTTATTTTGAATGCTAAAATCAATGAGTCTTACGATATCCATAATGTGAATCCAGCTGGTCCATTGCTTGCCACTGCCGATCTTGCCACCAACACCCAGCATATAAGGAAGTTTCATCAATGGAAAAGCACCTCTTTTATGTCCAAGCACCAGACTTACCCGGATTTTAACGAGTCTTACATTTTTGATTGCATCTGCAGCAACTTCCCATTGTTCCGAGACCCGGGACGGGAAATTCATTGATTTTTGCGGACTGCTCTCGTCAAAGGTTTCGTTAGGAGAGGTTCCATAGATGGCCATGGCAGAAGCCTGAACGACGACTTCCGGCTTTTGTTCCAGGGATTCTACCAATCGGGCTACCCGCGCTACGGTCGTGACTCTGGATTCAACAATCTCCAGCTTCGCCTTGGTTGTCCATCGTTGATTCAGCGTTTCTCCGGCAAGGTTAACGAGAGCGTCCATACCTTCCAACAAGTGAGGTTGTTCTTCGACTTGTTCCCACGATATATATGTAAGATTTTTACTTGGATTATGCAAGTCAGGCAGTTTTCGTGTAATAACTTTCACATGGTGCCCGGCTTGCAACCAGTAATCTACAAGTGCTCCTCCTACAAATCCGGTACCTCCACAAATGGCAATTTTCATATCAAACATCCTCTCTGTATTTTCACTGCGCTGATACATACCGTTGGATCGACAAACAGCCCCGTACGGTAAGCAATGCCTGTTGGGAAAAACTTACCTGACGGAGCATATCTGTATCTAATTAACCAAATCTATATGCCACTTAACTCATCTTTTATTTTATTTAATCAAATGTTGATAAGGGGAATAATCGATTTTGTTTTTCTCCAAAAATTTGACCAAAAACTTATTATCCCGCTTCGGTGTGGCAATAATGTATCCTTTGATGCAATGATCTCTCGATACTTCCGTGGCATTGTCTTCGACTGCAATCTTACCGATCTCTGCAGCAATGGAATGTTTGGCGATGTCACGAAATGGCCCGGGCACAGGCTCCACTAGTTGATCCAAAAAAGCTTTGGCTTCATCTGTCCATAAGTGACGGCTGGCTTCAACCCAATAATTCTGCCAATCCAGTTTGGACTTTCCGTCTGCTTTTGGTAGCACTTTCAAAAACTTGCGCATCATGAAAAATCCACCGATACACATGCTGCCTAGCAATAAAAAAGTCCAGAATGCGATCGTATTCATAAACCAATTGCTGGGGGAATAGCTGTTCAGTATTATCACGTAGGAGTCGAAAATCATTGCGGAGTCACCTCGGTTCATTGATTTTCACGGAAAGACGGATTCCGTCTACCCATGTTCCACATATTAGCTGTCAAAAATAGGCTCTATCCCGAATTATAGCGCATTTCTAGATTTATTTCGATAATCGCGTTAGAATAAGGGATAATTCAGAATAAGGGGGATCAATAATGCTGAAAATCGGCTCCCACGTGTCCTTTTCGGACAAGGGATTATTGAGTGCAACGAAGGAAGCGTCCTCGTACGGTTCCAGTTCGTTTATGATATATACGGGTGCACCACAGAATACACGTCGCAAGCCAATTGAGTCCATGTATATTGAAGAAGGCAAGGTTGCCATGCAAGAGGGTGGAATGGAAGATATCGTTGTCCATGCACCGTACATTGTTAATCTTGGCTCATACAAAGATAATACGTTTAGACTGGCTGTAGATTTCCTTCAGGAAGAGATTCGTCGGACACATGCTATTGGTGTGAAGAACATCGTATTACATCCCGGCGCATTTACAGACAAAGATGCCCACTATGGGATCGGACGGATCGCAGAAGGATTGAATGAAGTGCTGGAGGGTGTGAAAGACACGGATGTGAACATCGCTCTGGAGACCATGGCTGGCAAAGGTACGGAGATGGGTCGCAGTTTCGAAGAGATCGCTCAGATTATCGAGAAAGTAACATATAACGAGCGCCTGACTGTGTGTATGGATACATGTCACATTCATGATGCCGGATATGATATCGTTAATGATTTTGACGGTGTACTGGAACAATTCGATCGTACGGTAGGACTTGACCGCATTGCCGTAATGCATATTAATGATAGTAAGAATGCTGTGGGTGCGCACAAGGACCGTCATACACCAATTGGCTCTGGCTGGATCGGGTTTGAAGCGATTAACAGCATCGTCAACCATGAGAAGCTTCAAGGACGTCCATTTATTCTGGAGACACCTTGGATTGGTAAAGAGTCCAAGACACAGCGTCCAATGTATGAGGTTGAGATTGCGCTGCTTCGTGGGGATGTTGCCGGTCGATTTGGCCAGGAATTCCTGACTGAAGTAGAACAGTTGCAACACTTTTTCAAAGGTAAAGAGATTGAGTCTCGTTCGTATATTCTGGATGTGTGGACGTTGCTCAAAAATGATGCTAAAGCCAAAAAGGCAGATCCGCGCGAACCACTGGAACGCCTCTATGACATGGTGACTGAAGCTGCACTATTCCCGCATTTGAATGAAGAACAACTGAATCATCGCTTGATTGCATGGCTTGCGGGTTAATCCCGCAGGTCATGGCTTAATTGAAGGAGGAAGAATAACCCGATGGAGATCCACGCTAAACAAGTACGCCCTGATTCTAAAAACCGCGCCGATCGTGCGCGCATGCTTATTTCCTGTCCTGATGGTCCAGGAATTGTAGCTGCCGTATCTCATTTCCTACACCAGCATGGTGCAAACATTGTTCAGTCGGACCAGTATACAATGGACCCTGCTGGCGGCATGTTCTTTATGCGAATTGAGTTTGATCTTCCGCAATTGTTGGTCAATTTGCCGAAACTGGAAGCCGATTTTGCAGAAGTGGCAAGCCGTTTCCAAATGGAATGGACGTTATCTGCGGTTAGCCGCAAGAAGAAACTGGCTATCTTTGTATCCAAAGAAGATCACTGTCTGGTTGAATTGTTGTGGCAATGGCAGGCAGGCGACCTGGATGCAGATATTGCGCTTGTGGTCAGCAACCATCTGGACATGAAGGACTATGTAGAATCATTTGGCATTCCATATCATCATATCCCAGTTACAGCAGATACGAAAAAAGAAGCGGAACAGCGCCAACTGGACGTCATCGGCAACGATGTGGATGTGATTATTCTGGCTCGTTACATGCAGATTATCTCTCCGATGTTCATTGAGCATTACCGCAATCGAATCATTAATATTCACCATTCGTTCCTGCCAGCCTTCGTGGGTGGTAAACCGTATGCGCAGGCGTACAACCGCGGTGTCAAAATAATCGGTGCGACAGCGCACTATGTTACGGAAGAACTGGATGGCGGCCCGATTATTGAACAGGATGTGCAGCGTGTAAGCCACGGGGACGATGTAACCGAGCTGAAGCGTATTGGACGTACCATTGAGCGTGTTGTGCTCGCACGTGCCGTGAAATGGCATGTCGAAGACCGCGTGCTTGTTCACGAAAATAAAACCGTTGTATTTTAAGCTCACGCTTTAATACTGTGCAAGGTTGATTCGGAACCACGTAATAGACTAACAATAAAGCGACCCCAATTCGTTTACGAAGCGGGAGTCGCTTTTTTTGTTGTGTTGATATACTTTCCGCACAAGCCAAGCACAATACCAAACAGCAGATGTCCAACAATCCAGTAGAGGATGGCGGACACATCGTATAGGTCTGGCACACGTGATGACATTTGAGAGAGTGGGATATAGAGCAAGGACGAGACCGCACCAAGTAAAATTCCTTTGATCATAGGGCGGCCTGAATGCCTTACCCACCACAGATAGAAGATACCGATGACAACGGACACGATTAGATGCAGAGAAAATTCAATGAATTCGGGTAAGGTTGGCGGAAGACCAGGCACAAAATCAATATTCAGCAGCAGAGTATATACTTTTTCACCTGTGATGGCCTGAATCATTTTGAGGAAAAATCCCAGGACAACTCCCGAGAGAATTCCCGTTAAAATACCGGATATCCAGGGTAATGAGTGTTTTGCCGATGTTGATGGGTGAGCAGCAGGATCTGGCATGATCGAGACCTCCTATGATTGACGCGTGTACATCTGAAAAAAGTAAACCACAGCCCGAATTTTGTAATCCATATTAAGGAACATTATATGTGAATTGAGGATGAATATCTAAAAAATGCATGGTTTTCAGGTTAAAGGTTATACTTCATGCGATGGATTTGCGAGGCTCCTTAAGTCTGTTTTTGGAATTTAGTACCTTGTACAGTGCGATTTTTGCTTGATAGGCCAAGGATTATTCATCACAAACCACCAATTTTTCACGAACTTCTAAAAGAAGGTTATGGAAAAGCTTCACGCCAAGTGATACAATACAAAAGTGAATAAGTCAAAATGAAACACTCAAGCGGATTCACTTATTGTGAAATTCGGTTTGCTTGTATGATGAGAGGGATTCGCTTGCGCACCCGACTTATCTAAAGACATGAGGAGGACAAACCATGACTGACAAGAACGAAGCGATTCAAAAGGACGAGAACACTACAATCGACAACCTGTCGATTACTACCGTACGTACTTTGGCGATTGATGCAATTGAGAAGGCAAATTCCGGACATCCGGGTATGCCGATGGGCTCCGCTCCAATGGGGTACCAACTTTTTGCAAAAACGATGACTCATAACCCGGACCACCCAACTTGGGTTAACCGGGACCGTTTTGTCCTGTCTGCAGGACATGGCTCCATGTTGCTGTACAGCTTGCTGCACCTGAGCGGATATGATCTTCCAATGGAAGAACTGAAACAGTTCCGTCAATGGGGAAGCAAAACTCCGGGTCACCCGGAATTCGGACATACTGCAGGTGTTGATGCAACAACCGGCCCACTGGGTCAAGGTATTGCAATGGCTGTAGGTATGGCGATGGCTGAAGCTCAACTGGGCGCAACATACAATAAAGACAAATTCAACGTAGTTGACCACTACACTTACGCAATCTGTGGTGATGGCGACTTGATGGAAGGCGTATCTCATGAATCAGCTTCCCTGGCTGGACGTTTGCACCTGGGCAAACTGATCATGTTGTTCGACTCCAATGACATCACGTTGGATGGTAAATTGGATCTGTCTTCTTCCGAAAGCATCGCGAAGCGTTTTGAAGCTTATGGCTGGCAAGTGCTGCGCGTTGAAGATGGTAACGATCTGCCTGCAATCGAAAAAGCAATTCAGGAAGGTCAAGCAGATACACTGCGTCCTACACTGATCGAAGTTAAAACGGTTATTGGTTATGGTAGCCCGAACAAACAAGGTAAAGGCGGCCACGGCGGTACTCACGGATCTCCACTGGGTGCAGACGAAGCCAAATTGACTAAAGAGTATTACAAATGGGTTTACGAAGAAAACTTCCACGTACCAGCTGAAGTTCGCGATCACTTTGCACAAGTGAAAGATCGTGGTATCTCTGCTAACAAAGCTTGGGATGAGAAATTTGCCGAGTACAAAAAAGCTTTCCCTGAGCTGGCAGCTCAATTCGAAACAGCGATTAACGGCGACCTTCCAGAAGGTTGGGACCGTGATCTTCCTAAATATGCAGCAACAGACAAAGCTCTTTCCACTCGTGTAGCATCCGGTAACGCTCTGAACGGTCTGGCGCACAACGTGCCACAACTGACAGGTGGATCTGCTGACTTGGAAAGCTCCACAATGACTCACTTGAACAACCTGGAGAACTTCACACCTGAAGATTACTCCGGCCGTAACATCTACTTCGGTATCCGTGAATTCGGTATGGCTGGAGCAATGAACGGTATGGCACTGCACAGCGGTGTGAAAGTATTCGGAGGTACGTTCTTCGTATTTACCGATTACCTGCGTCCAGCTGTTCGTCTGGCTGCCCTGATGGGATTGCCTGTAACGTATGTTCTGACTCACGACAGTATCGCTGTTGGTGAAGACGGTCCTACGCACGAACCGATCGAGCAATTGGCATCCCTGCGTATCATTCCTAACCTGACGGTTATTCGTCCGGCTGATGGTAATGAAACTTCGGCTGCTTGGGCTTACGCGCTTGAGAACAAGAGCAACCCGGTTGCACTCGTACTCACTCGTCAAAACCTACCGATTCTGGAAGGAACAGTAGAAGGCTCCCGTGAGAACGTGAAACGTGGTGCTTATGTTGTCTCTGATGCAAAAGATGGCAAAGCGGTAGCACAAATTATCGCTACAGGTTCTGAAGTGCAATTGGCTGTTAAAGCTCAAGCAGCACTTGCAGAACAAGGCATCCAAGTTCGCGTAATCAGCATGCCAAGCTGGGATCTGTTCGAGAAACAAGACAAAGCTTATAAAGAGTCCGTTCTTCTTCCGGATGTTAAAGCTCGTCTTGCAATCGAAATGGCTTATCCAATGGGCTGGGAGAAATATGTTGGCGATCAAGGTGACATTCTCGGAATCAGCACATTTGGTGCTTCCGCGCCTGGCGACCGTGTTATCCAAGAATACGGCTTTACAGTGGATAACGTGGTTAGCCGCGTAAAAGCATTGCTGTAATAGCTTCATAAGCGCTGTTATGGTTGGGAGAGCATCATGCTGTCCTGATCCATGGCAGTAAGTTATTTCCGCAGAGATGGGCGGTGATTCGTTATCGCCCTGATCTGTTTTGCCTTTTGTTTTCATTAACTTCAGGGGAGCGGGTACGCATGTCACAATTCGATCAAGTCAGTGTAGTGAAAGAGGCCAACATTTATTATGATGGTCAGGTAACCAGCAGAACGGTTATTTTGGGGGATGGCAGCAAAGTGACTCTGGGCATCATGCTTCCAGGCAGTTATGAGTTCGGTACGGATTCCCGTGAAATTATGGAGATTCTGTCTGGAGATCTGAAAGTATTGCTTCCCGGAGAAGAAGAGTGGCAAGAGATTCAAGGTCAAGCTACGTTCCACGTGCCTGCCGAATCCAAATTTAAACTGGAGATACGCAGCGTTACTGACTACGTCTGCTCGTACCCGGCGGAATAACATAAGAAGGGTAAGCAGAACCGCAACCCGCGGATTCGGTTTACCCTTTTTGCTTCTTGAATTCTAACGACAAAGTTCGAGCTGCAAGCTTGTCAGCCCCGTGGATTTGAAGTATCCTTAAGGCAAGTTGTTTAGAATGGAATACGGACATAATATAAGAGGTTGTTCAAAAAGTCCGCTTTTGATTACAAAGTTTGAACACGCACTATAATCGAAATCAGGAGGTTTTTGAGATCATGGCAAAAAAAGTGACATTTGACTATAGCACGGCATTGCAATTTGTAAATCAGCACGAAGTGGATTATTTCGCAGAACCGATTCGTCTGGCTCACGAGCAGCTTCACAACGGAACAGGAACAGGCTCCGATTATCTGGGCTGGATTGATCTGCCAACGGCTTATGACAAAGAAGAGTTTGCTCGCATTCAAAAAGCGGCTGCCAAAATCCAAAGCGACTCCGAAGTACTCATCGTTATCGGTATCGGTGGATCATACCTGGGTGCACGTGCAGCGATCGAAATGCTGACTCACTCTTTCTATAACAATTTGCCAAAAGACAAACGCAAAACGCCTGAAATCTATTTTGCAGGAAACAATATCAGTTCCACATATGTAACTCATTTGCTGGATCTGGTTGAAGGTAAAGATTTCTCCGTTAACGTCATCTCCAAATCCGGTACAACAACAGAGCCAGCAATTGCTTTCCGTATCTTCCGTGCAGCACTGGAAGAGAAATATGGTAAAGAAGAAGCTCGCAAACGCATCTATGCTACAACAGACAAAGCGCGCGGTGCATTGAAAGAACTGGCAAATGCAGAAGGATACGAATCTTTCATTATCCCGGATGATGTAGGTGGACGTTACTCCGTTCTGACAGCTGTAGGTTTGCTGCCAATCGCAGCAGCTGGTATCAGCATCGAAGAAATGATGCAAGGTGCGGCTGACGCATCCAAAGAATACAGCAACCCGAACGTAGCTGAGAATGAAGCATATCAATATGCTGCTGTTCGTAACGCATTGTATCGCAAAGGCAAAGGCACTGAGATCCTTGTAAACTATGAGCCATCTCTGCACTTCGTATCCGAGTGGTGGAAACAACTGTTTGGAGAGAGTGAAGGTAAAGACTACAAAGGGATCTATCCTGCATCCGTTGATTTCTCTACAGACTTGCACTCCATGGGTCAATTCATCCAGGAAGGTAGCCGGAATATCTTCGAAACTGTTATCCAGGTTACTGAAGTTGCTGAGCATATCTCAATCAAATCCGATCCGGACGATCTGGATGGTTTGAACTTCCTTGAAGGAAAAACTATGGACTTTGTTAACAAAAAAGCGTTCCAAGGAACACTGCTTGCACATACGGATGGTCAAGTACCAAACCTGATTGTGAACATTCCAGATATGACTCCATATTCTTTCGGATATCTGGTATACTTCTTTGAAAAAGCATGCGGTATCAGTGGCTACCTGCTGGGCGTCAATCCATTTGACCAACCAGGCGTGGAAGCTTACAAGAAAAATATGTTCGCATTGCTGGGCAAACCAGGCTTTGAAGAAGAGAAAGCAGCGCTCGAAGCGAGACTTTCAGAATAATTCATCGGCCTGCTCATATAGTTGAATAAGGTAATGTAAATCTAACCGGGAATCACTGTTCGTGTAAGAGGCAGGGTTCTCGGATGTAGATAACCAGGGCAGTTCGTCCGCGTTCGCGCGGTGAACTGCTTTCTTGTAAAATGGACTCAGGAAAAGATCAGAAAGTTGGATTTAGGATGATTGAACGTTATCGCACGGTTCGAGGACCGGGCAATCTGGAAATTGTAATCAAGAAGTCGCGATTTATCGGTCATATTATGCCGGTCACGACAGAAGAAGAGGCTGTTGCCTTCATCGATGAGATCAAGAAAAAACATTGGAATGCAACTCATAACTGCTCTGCATACATGATTGGGGAGCGGGACGAGATCCAGAAGCAATCCGATGACGGTGAACCCAGCGGAACAGCAGGGAAACCCATTCTTGAAGTGATCAAAAATCAGAAATTAAAAAATGTGGCAATTGTGGTTACGCGATACTTCGGGGGAATTATGCTTGGAGCTGGCGGGTTAATTCGTGCTTATACGGATGGAGCTGTAGCAGCCATTGAAGCCGGAGAAGCCATTACCAACGTGCTACATCGTGAAGTGTTTGTTGAACTGGATTATACGTGGCTGGGTAAAGTGGAAAATGAGTTAAGAAGCCGGGAAGTCCGTACAGGTGAAACTGGATTCACCGATAAGGTTACGTTGACTTGTCTTCCGCCGGATAGTGAAACCGAGGCTTTTATAGCCTGGATCACGGATTTGACGCAAGGGCAATCCCGGATCACGGAGGGACAGCGGCTTTATTTTATTGAAGGGGAATAAAATATATGGCTAGAAGAGCAGTCGAACAGGAGTTGTCGAGGGAGCGGATACTGGAGGCGGCGAGGCACCTTTTTATTACCAAAGGATACCGCGCCATTTCGATGCGAAGCATCGGCCAGCATCTGGGCTATAGTCATGGGTCGCTGTATTATCACTTTAAGGAAAAGGCAGAGCTGTTCTATGCCATCGTGGTTGAAGATTTTAATCATCTAGGGCATTTGCTGCTGCAAGCCATGGTCAGGCCGGTTCGTGATGATGTGAGCAAGGTAGAGCACATTATGATGGAGTTTATTCGCTTTGGTCTGGAGAATCCATACCAATACGAAATTATGTTTATGATCAGGGACGAAGAACTGTTGTCTTATTGTCGTACCGAACAGGGACGTTGCTTCGAATTGTTTGCATCGATTATAAGACAGTATATGAATGAAGCGAACTGTACGGAAGAGGATATTCAAAGGGTACCGCGTACGCTATTTTTGGCTATGCACGGATTCATTTCTTATTACATTCAGGACCGTTTAACGTTTGTGGAGATTGAATCGTCTGCGCTGTCTCATGTCAAAGTGCTGTGCCGCAATCTGGGTCAGCAGCCTGGCGACCAATAATGGCGCTGTTGTTGCACCCCTACACTTCAGGGCGGTGATTTGTCATAACTTTAATTCTTTATAACGTTGTCTCGCGAAAGTTAGTAAACGCAGCAGACCAAGTCAGGCGGCTCCGACCCGGAATGAGGGTGGACCGCCTGTTTGTGTTTGCAAAAAATGAACGAGTTGGTGGCAGGCCTATTGGACCCAACTAACCTTCCATGATTTTGAGAAAATACTCCCGCTCACGTGGTCCATCGAATTCGCAAAAGTAAATGCCTTGCCAGCGGCCAAGCAGCAGCCTGCCTTCGTGAATAATTACCGTCTGTGACGGCCCTGTTGTGATCGATTTGAGGTGAGAGGCTGTATTACCTTCGGCATGTCGATACTCGGGATGCTCCCAAGGGTACACTTCGTCAAGGCGTAACAATACATCGTGTTTCACATCCGGGTCAGCATTTTCGTTGATGGCAATACCTGCCGTCGTATGTGGACAGTAGATGAGCACCGTCCCATTCTGCACCCCGCTACTCTGGACAACCTGCTTTACGTCCCATGTGATATCCTTCATTTCATCTCGTGTGGAAGTGGATATATTCTTCTTGTATAACATGTTAAATCACTCCTTAGGATCTCATTTCTTACCCTCGATTGTACCTTAACCACTACATACCAAACAAACCACATATGAAGACGGATATGTGAATCGCACAATAACGGAGAGGTCAGAAATAACCTGAAGAAGCGGAAGCTAAAAGCTTTCTGTAGGAAAGCTGCTTCGGAAGCATAAGCTTCGCCTTTATCACCGGATTTCCCCTTAAAAAAGGGGATGAAAGAAATCTCGGGATAACAGTGATCGGAAGGTTGTTCTGGCCGCGCAGTGTACAGTACGATTTTTATTAATCGTTCTCATATGAGGCCCAATTATATTCAATAAAAGCATTGACGATTAGCACTGCAAACTGGTAAAGTATCAGAAAAGCAAAACCAAGTAGACTAATGGGAATAATATTAAAGTAATATCATCCAACTTAGGAAAAATGTCGTATTAAAGCCAGGAAGACTGCCGACCGGAGCTAAAGCCGGAGGCTGGGAGGGAACGCAGCAATGAATACCGTTCTTCGTCATAAGGGATGGACTTGGGGATTCCGCAGTACCGTATTGTTATATTTTATCGTACTTATTGTACTTCCAATCATCGGTGTGTACGTCAATTCCTTCTCTGAAGGATGGAGCAACTTTGTTCAGAGCATTATGGACCCCATCGCGTGGAAAGCCGTACTGCTGACCATTCGGCTGGCCGTCATTGCCACGCTGATTAATGTGGTTTTGGGCACGATGATCGCCTGGGTGTTGACAAGGTATCGCTTTGTGGGCCGATCGTTTCTCAATAGTCTGGTTGATCTCCCGTTTGCACTGCCAACAGCGGTGGGCGGCTTGATGATTATGCTACTTTTGGGTCCGGTCAGTGCCATCGGGAAACTGGCAGAATCCATGGGATTTGAGATTGTATTTCACCAGCCCGCCATTGTTATCGCGATGACCTTTGTCACGTTTCCGTTTGTTATCCGTGCAGTGCAGCCTTTGCTGGAAGAAATCGATCCTTCCGAGGAAGAGGCCTCGTACACGATGGGGGCATCCAAGGCTCGCACGTTCATGCAGGTTATTTTGCCTTCCATGGCACCTGGCATGATCAGTGGGGGGATGTTGGCTTTCTCTAGAGGACTGGCTGAATTCGGGGCTGTTGTGCTGGTGGCTGGTAACATTCCGGGCAGAACACTGACTGCTTCCGTATTTATCTACGGGGAGATTGAAAGTGATAATCCAACGGGAGCCGCTGCGGTATCCGTGTTGCTCCTGACGCTCTCCTTCCTGATCCTCTGGCTGATCAATCTGGTGCAGATGCGGGGGAGAAGACGATGAGACGACTGTTAATCGGACTGACGTTTGTGGTATTTATTGTACTGCTGATCATCCCGCTTGGACGCATTTTTATTGGCGCATTTGAAGACGGGGCAGGTGGATTCCTGAAAGGGTTAATGCGTCCTGAGGCGTTACATGCCTTGATGATGACCGGACTGGTGGTTCTGGTGGTCACCCTGTTAAATACATTGTTTGGCATCATGATGGCTCTTTATCTGGTTCGTGCCGGATGGCTGAGTGAACGGATAAAAGGGCTGCTAAACAGCATTGTAGACCTGCCTTATGCCGTATCTCCTGTCATTGGCGGTTTGATGATTGTGTTGATGTTGGGACCTAACAGCATTATGGGTGCTTTTTTTGAAGGGATTGGATTCAATGTGGTCTATGCCTTCCCGGGTATGGTGATCGCAACGTTATTTGTTACCTTTCCACTGATGGTCAGAGAGGTTATGCCTGTCCTGCAGGAACTCGGTTCCCAGCAAGAGGAGGCCGCATCTACACTTGGCGCTTACGGCTGGAGAACGTTCTGGAGTGTGACATGGCCTTCGATCCGCTGGGCGGTAGTGTATGGTCTAGTCTTGACGGTTGCGCGCTCGCTTGGGGAATTCGGTGCAGTGCTGGTGGTATCCGGTAATATTATGAACAAAACGCAGACCGCAACAACCCTGGTGTACCAGGATGTTGAGAATTTTAATGTGGCTGCCGCAAATGGTGTGGCATTGGTGCTGGTCACCTTCTCCGTCGGGCTGCTGCTTATGATGGAATGGGCCAAGAAGCGAAAGGAAGTGCATTGATATGCATGTAGAAGTCCGTGATCTGAACAAACATTTCGGTGATTTTCATGCGGTAAAAGATGTCTCATTCGATATTGCCAAAGGCCATCTGATCGGTCTGCTTGGACCCAGCGGAGGCGGGAAAACGTCCATTCTACGGATGCTTGCGGGTCTGGAGAATCCGGGTTCTGGAGAGATTCGCTTTCATGGAAAAGTGGTGAACCATCTGCCTCCACAGGAGCGGGGCATCGGATTTGTATTCCAGAACTATGCCTTGTTCAAACATATGACGGTATTTGAGAATATCGCCTTTGGACTCAAGGTTAAGAAGACACCAAAAGCCCAGATTCGTGATCGGGTTATGGAACTTGTTGAACTGACCGGGTTAAAAGGTTTCGAACAGCGCTATCCACATCAGTTGTCTGGTGGGCAGCGTCAGCGTGTTGCTTTTGCCAGAGCACTCGCCCCGGAGCCCCAGCTATTATTGCTGGACGAACCGTTCGCGGCCATTGATGCCAAGATTCGTCAGGAACTGCGTTCATGGTTGCGTGAGCTAATCGAGCGAGTAGGAATCACTTCGATTTTTGTAACGCATGACCAGGATGAAGCGATTGAAGTGGCGGACGAAATTATGATTATCAGCCAAGGTCGTCTGGAACAGAAGGGCACACCTTGGGATATCTACAAAAACCCGCAGACACCGTTTGTGGCTACATTTATCGGGGAGTCTACGGTTGTGGAGGATGCCTCCCAGTTGAAAGGGTTCGAACATGCCGTCGAGGGTGAACATACCAAAGCGCTTATTCGACCGGAGTATATTGAGATCGGCTTGAAAAACGAGTTTACCATGTTGTCTGCAACGGAAAAAGGTACAGTCAAACATCTTCATTTCCGCGGCAGTGAATGGATGGTAGAGGTGGACGTACAGGGGCACAAATTAATTACCTATCGTTCCCTGGAGAAAACGACATTGGAGATTGGTCAACAGATTCGCGTCCTTGTACACCGTGCATACCTGTTCAATGACTCAAACAGTTGGGTGGTTGAGAACCGACTGAAGGAAGATCCGATGCCGGTGATGATTTAGATCAAGTGAAAGAAGGGGGCTGCCCATGCAGACGAGGAAGAAAAAAGCCATACTCTTATATGTTGCCCTCATGCTTCTGCTCGTCTGCATGACCGCTGGATGCAGCAAGCAGGAGGAGTCAAGCGAACAGAACGAGTCCGCTGGTAACGATTCATCCAATACGCTGGTGATTGGTGCCTATAGTGTAGCGAAAGATGCTGTAGGCGAATTGCTGCCCAAGTTCCAGGAGGAGTGGAAGGCGAAGACTGGACAGACAATTAACTTCCAGGAATCCTATGAAGCTTCGGGTACACAGGCAAGAGCCATCGTTGGTGGATTCGAGGCTGATGTGGCCTTGCTCGCGATGGAGAGTGATATCGAGAAGCTGGTCAAAGCCGATCTGGTTAGCTCCGATTGGAAACAGACCCCTAATGAGGGCATGATCACCCGTTCGATTGTTGTTCTGGGTACAAGAGCAGGCAACCCGCTCGGAATTCATGATTTTCAGGATTTAACCAAGCCGGGAGTGAAGGTGCTCTACCCTAATCCAAAGACATCCGGGGGCGCACAATGGGACATTAATGCCATCTACGGTGCCGGATTGAAACTGTCGGAGGAGCAAGAGGGGAAGAAAGATCCTGCCGCAGCCAAGGCTTTTCTCGAACAGGTACATCGTAACGTTGAATCATTGGACAAGAGTGGGCGTTCTTCGATGGCGGCATTCGAATATGGTGTGGGTGATGTCATCGTCACGTATGAAAATGAATTGCTTGCCCGGATCGCCAAAGGTGTAGATTATGACATCGTCATTCCAAAAAATACGATCCTGATTGAGAACCCGGCAGTTGTGGTGAATAAATATGCCGATAAACATGGAAATCGCGAACTGGCAGAAGCCTTTGTCGCATATCTGCGTACACCAGAAGCGCAGCGTATTTTTGCCAAGCATGGTTTTCGTTCAGTAGATCCGGATGTATTTGCTCAGACCGAGTCCACATTCCCAACGCCTGAAGGATTATTTGATATCAACTATCTGGGTGGATGGGACGAGGTACGCAGTACGTTGTACTCCAAACGCGGCGTGTGGTATCAGGTGCTCGCTGGATTATGAGTATTGCTGATGTAATCGAATAGGTAACCGAGCATGTGGATACTAAACCTTCATTTCAATGGAAGTAGAGATGAAGGTTTTTTACTGCCAAAAGGTTATAATAGAGGTATACTGAATCATGATTGTTACATAGTACTAGCAGGAAGGTGTGAGTTGGATGAGTGCAGAGATCAAATTATCCCAAAGTACAGCAATTCGACTGGAGCAGGCCCGCGGTAAGGGGATGCCTGAGGAAGAAATTTTAAAAGCTATTCAAGCGAAAGACGTTTCCGCTTTTGACGCCGTGTCTGAAGAGGAATACCGATATAACGAATTTTTCTCGTATGCGGATGAGCATGGTGAAAATCTGGAGGCAGCAGTGAAAGACGGCTACCGGATTACCTTTAACACGCGTGGTGGACTCGGAATCTGGTTGGAGAAAGCCTTCAAGGTACAGCCCGAGAAAGACTTCACAGTGGGTGAAGGAATCATCACCGGATTACAGTTGAAACCGGAGCAGGCAGAGGTGCTGGCGAAGCGGCTTGCATCGAACTGGGTCATTACAGATTCGAAGGATGTACCTGCGGGTCGGGAACTGACATTGAAGCTGCGAGCACTGGTATAATTCCAGCGATAGGTGGGTGTGACTCGAATTAATCAGTCGTGGCCTGTGTAAAAGGTAAGGCCTGATCTTCATGCGGATGACCCGCTTATACGGTTGCACCACATGCTGACGAAGCGTACGCTCCCGAATGGAGCGAAGCATGGAGATGAAGGTCTGACGGTGAACGGTCAGACCACAGACTGTCCCGAATTGCAGTGGAGAACTGCAGCGGGATGGTCTTTTTTTTTGCAAAAACAGAGGTTGACGATTACAATCTACATATCATTAATTCAGGGGGAATGCGGATTGAATCAGCTAACATTTCTGGGCACTGGCGATGCGATGGGCGTTCCACGTGTGTATTGTGAATGCGAAATATGTACAGAGGCAAGGCTTACGGGAGAGAATAAACGGAAACGCTCTTCTGTTCTGATTGACGGTGGTGGGGATGGTGAGGGTGAACAGTTCATGATTGACTGCGGACCAGACTGGAGATCACAGATGGAGGATCAGGGATTACGTATGGTGCATACGCTGCTCATCACTCATGCTCATTTTGACCATATTGGAGGATTGCCAGAATGGGCGGATGCATGCCGCTGGTTGGGGGTAAAGGGACGTTTGTATGCACCACGTGAAGTGATTGCCACCATTCAGGGACAGTTTCCTTGGTTGGGTCGTCATATGGACTTTCTGGAAACGGATGATGATATTGAACTAGGCGGCTGGAAGGTACATTCCTGGAAAGTATGCCATGGACATAACGGGTATTCTTACGCCTATCGATTGGATCAGGGTGGGTATAGCTGGGCGTATTGTTCAGACGCTATTGACCTGAAGGATGCCGAGAAAGAGCCATTGCACGGACTGGATATGCTGGTGCTTGGAACAAGCTTTGTGCATGAGCTTGCGGAATTTTCAACACGTTCCGTGTACGATATGCGTGAGGCGCAGGAGCTGCTGTGGGAACTGAAGCCGGGTCATACTTATTTTACACATATGTCTCATGACGTCGATGTACGGCAGAATTATAATCTGGATCAAGGTATTACGATTGCCCTTACCGGGATGAAGGTGCCGCTTGGAACATTAAAGCTGGAAACGAATGCGTAACTCAACTTAACTAGCGTAATAAAAATAAATTCAGAAGAGCGTATCCTTTACAAGGGGTTCTTCGTTTACATAGTGTAAGTCAAAATCAATCAGGAACCAGCAAAGGGGGGCCCCCAAGATGGCCTTTGTGAAGTCCGTGGATTGCAGAATCAACAGACCACATGATGATGGTAAACAAGATAAATTCGATATTGAATCTAATGGCAACGACAGAAAAAATCAATTGAACCCAAGCGTCCATACCGTGCTACCCGATCTGATGGGTTCGTTGTATGCGTATTGTCTATCTCTGACGAAATCAGTTCCAGACACGGAGGATCTGGTTCAGGAGACCTGTCTCAAAGTGTTGTCGTCGAGAGTGGTTGGAACTTCCGGGATGAATAAAGATATAAACTGGGAAGCTTATCTGATTCGTATTGCTCGCAACAGCTGGATTGATATCTTACGTCAGCGGGAGAGATTGGCTTATAAACTGGATAGCTTGAAGCCGCTCCTACACGAAATGGAGGAGGAAAGGCAATTCGAGGAATTGGAGTCTGCCGTACAACTTCTTGTAATTAAGCTACCACCGTGGCAGCGAGTGATATATGTATTACGTGAATTAATGGGTTATAGGGCGGCAGAGACTGCGGAAATGCTGGATACGACAGAAGGTGCTGTGAAAGCAGCGTTAAGTCGTGCACGCTCTGCCATAGCTGAAGTGAGGCACAGGTTGGAACAATCGGACGCTGAATTGCAGTATGAGGAAGGCGCAGTGGAGGACAATCGGGAGGAACTGCGCAGCTATCTGCTGGCATTTCGTAATGGGGATACAGCCCGAATCATTGATCTGTGCCTGAACCGGACCGATGATCCGATGGCTGTGGCGGGGACGATTTTGCAGCAGACTTTGCCGTCTCCATCCACGCAGCCAATGATGTACGGGTACTCCACTTCTGGCATGAACTCGATGTCGTATGGAGGAGGATACACGGTCAACATGGTTGCCTAAACCGAGGAGGCGACACACATGAATGTAGTACCCTATGTAGTGGAACAGACAGCTCGCGGAGAGCGGAGTTATGATATTTATTCACGTTTGCTCAAAGATCGGATCATTATGGTGTCTGGAGAAATTGAGGATCAGATGGCAAATGCCATCGTGGCCCAGTTATTGTTTTTGACTGCAGAGGACCCGGAAAAGGACATTCAGATGTACATCAACAGCCCTGGTGGGTCGGTGACCGCAGGATTTTCCATCTATGACACGATGCAATTTGTGAAGCCGGATATCTCCACGATCTGTACAGGGATGGCGGCAAGCTTTGGCACGATATTGCTGGTAGGTGGAACAAAAGGTAAACGTATGGCGCTGCCCAACAGTGAGATCATGATCCATCAGCCCCATGGCGGTACGCGAGGGCAGGCATCCGATATGCTGATTCATGCTAACCGCATCATTCAGCATCGTCAGCGCCTTAACAAGCTGTTAGCCGACCATACAGGACAGTCAATTGAGCGAATTGAGAAGGACTCGGATCGAGACTATTTCCTGACTGCTGCGGAAGCAGTCGAATATGGATTGGTGGATAAGGTCATATCCAGCTCATAACAGTAGCCCGTAAGGTCATGTGACCTTACGGGCTTGATTAATCAAGAGGACGAACAGGAAACTGACGTCCTCTTTTTGTCGTCCAGATTAGCTAGCCCGTGTCTATGGATCGAATCAGAATGAGAATAATGTGAAATAAATATTGACCATCGGTAGGTATAGTGTATATATTATATATATACACTATACCTACCGAAAACTACATAACATCAATGAGGTGAGGAAAGATTAACATTTTAATATCGAATGCTTCGAGCGATCCGATCTACATGCAGATTCTAACTCAGATCAGACAGAGCATCTTGAGCGGAGAATTGGTTGCTGGAGATAGTCTTCCCTCCATTCGGCAGCTCGCCAAGGATCTGCAAGTCAGTGTTATTACAACTAAACGTGTCTATGAAGAGCTGGAGAAGGAGAAACTGATCGATTCAGTTGTAGGCAAAGGGAGCTTTGTATCCGGAGCCAATCAGGACTTTATTCGAGAGCGGCGGATGAAACAATTGGAAGAGAAGATGCTCGAAGTGATTCGTGAGAGCAGAGAACTGGGCATGAGTTCACAGGATGTAATCCATCATCTTACATTGTTGGTTGAGGAGGAATAAGCATAATGAACGCTATCGAATTACGTAATGTAACCAAAACGTATCCCTTATTTAAAGTAGATAATGTATCTCTTGATGTGAAAAAAGGATATATCACTGGACTTATTGGTCCGAATGGGGCGGGAAAGAGTACTTTGATCAAAATGATCACGGGTCTGATCCAGCCCGATAAGGGGAGCCTCAAGACATTGGGCAGTGAGATGCCAAATCAGGAAGTTGATATCAAGCAACGCCTTGGCATTGTGTCAGATGAATGCTTTTATTATGAGCATCTAACGATCCGGGAGATGACACAAATGATCGCTCCTTTTTACACCAAATGGGATAATAAAGCGTTCAATGACTACTTGGATCAGTTCGAACTGTCCCCCAAAAAGAAAATCCAGGATCTGTCTAAAGGCATGAAGATTAAGTATTCTCTCGCCGTAGCTTTGTCGCATGAAGCGGATCTGCTGATTATGGATGAACCGACATCCGGGCTTGATCCTGTGTTTAGGCGGGAACTGCTTGATCTGCTTGCAGATATGATACAGGACGAAACAAGGTCTATTATTTTCTCAACGCATATTACGACGGATCTGGAACGTATTGCAGACTACATTACGTTTATTCATCAAGGGAAACTGGTGTTTAACGAGGCAAAAGATGATGTGCTGGAAAGGTATACGATTGTAAAAGGGGATATGGGTCTGCTTGATTCCGACATTCGGAAACATTTCATCGGAATACGCGAGACAGCCGTTGGTTTTGAAGCATTGTCGGATCATAAGGCAGAGGCCGAACAGTTATTTGGCAGGTTAGCTCTTTTACAAAGACCTACGTTAGAAGACCTCATTTATTTTACGGCGAAGGGAGGACGCAAATATGCTTAACTTGCTTCGTAAAGATTTCATTGTACTAAAAAGTTCACTGTGGACGATTGGGTTATACCTGGTGGTATTTAGTCTCGCCTTTATACCTAAGAGTGAAATGTCAATGTATTTTGTAGGCATCTACACAGCCTTTGGTTCGGTCATGCTGGCAACCATGATTGATATCAAGAACCATAATCATAATTTCCTGGTCACACTCCCAGTTAGCCGCAAACAGATTGTAAAAGCCAAGTACCTTTCTGCTATAATCTATACGTTATTCGGGGTACTCGCGTCGTTTGGGATTCACCAGCTTGTGAACCTGAATTATCCTGAACTGAACAAGCCGAATTATTCACTTAGGGATATTGTCATTGCCGTAGGCATGGTGCTTGTATTAGTTTCCATATACATGCCTCTTTTCTACGGACTTAGCAAAAAAGGTGCTGGTATCATCAATGCGATATTCATGGTCTGCATGATTATACTGGCGCAACCCGTTGCGTACCTCATGAGTATGGCCAACGAGAACGGTATGATTACCACAACGACAATGGCATTGGTATCCGTAGGCATTATAGGTTTGTTTTTGCTGTCCTATCTCATTACCATTCGCTTGTTTGCAAGAAAAGACCTTTAAGCACAGAGCGGGTTGCGGGTAAAGAGTATAGAACCCCAAAAGTAAAGTCGCCACAAGGCGACTTTTTTTGATATAGCAGGGTGAGAGGACAATTGCACTTGACATTCTTCGGAGTGACGTCAGTTCTAAGGAATCCAAACCTTACATTTCTTTCGCAAGCGTAATGAGCCTGCTCATGCCTTCTCGAATCTGCTGCTCATGTGCATAAGAGAAGGACAGGCGCAGCTTGCGACTGGCTGAATGATCCGAAGAATCAAATACCGTTCCGGGTACAAAGGCAACGGATTGTTCCATGCATCGGTGGAGCAGTCTCCCTGTATCCACACCCTCAGGAAGCTCTACCCAAAAGTTGAGTCCGCCCTCCGGCCGGGTCCACGTCCAGTCCGTTTCCAGCAGAGATTGTTCCATCACTTCCATCCGTAGCTGGATAGCGGTCCGTAGCTTGGATAGATGCTGATGCATGCGTTCTGACTGAAAATAACGGAGAAAAAGCTTCTGGTTCAGAAGGGGCGATCCGTTATCTGTCAGTGATTTTACAGCCTGTAGTCCTGGCATGAAACGCTGACGGCATATGATGGCTGCAATCCGTAGCCCGGGTGCAACATACTTGCTGTAACTGCGGATGTACAGAGTGTGTCCAGTAGTATCGTAAGTGAAAATGGGTGCAGGAGGTTTCTCCTTAAAATAGATATCATAGGTACTGTCGTCTTCGAGCAGAAAACAACCATACTGTTCTGCAAGTTCAGGTAACTGCTTACGCTGTTCTACTGGAACATTAAGGCCGGTTGGATTCTGAAAGGTCGGTGTCATATAAAAGAGGCGCGGCTTCTCACTCTTCATCAGATGTTCGATCTGCTCCAGATCATACCCGTCCGAGTGAATATCCGTAAAGATCAGACGAGCACCTTGTTTGCGGAAAATCTCCATTGCCGGTCCATACGTAGGCCTTTCCATTAACACCCGATCCCCGGGTTTGACCAGCGTCCGCGAGATGACATCAATCGCTTGCTGCGCCCCCGAAGTAATGAGTACTTCGTCTGCGGAGAGGTAGAAGCGTTCTTTTTTCGTTAGATGGCTTGCCAGCGCACTTCGCAATTCCAGATCTCCCTGAATCGTGGAATACGTTCCGAGCAAACGGGGATATTGATCCAGCAGATCACGCATTAGTTCACCCCAATAACGGTTGGGCAGCAAAGAGGGATCGATTAACGATTTGGAAAACTGGTATTCTGCTTCAAGGGACTGTACCCGTGCTAGTGAATCCCAATGCAGCCAGGCAGACACGGCGGGATCATCCGCCTGATCCGTTACTGAGAATGGAGTCGCTGGGCTGACATAATAGCCAGACTTGTCCTTCACATAAACACTCCCACGTTCCTTTAACTCCTGATAGGCTTTGAATACGGTCAGACGATGTACGCCGAGTAGCTCGGACAGGCTTCGTACAGATGGCAGTTTTTCATGTTCGGCCCACTCTCCCGCTTCTATACGTACAACGAGATAATGGATTACTTGCTCATATAATTTCAGGCTGTTATCTGTCATCATCATGGTTCTGCCCACCCGGCTCACACTCCTTTTGAACTCTATTGTAACAGCTAATGGGAGAAAACTGTTCTGTTTTGTTCATTCTGTTCTGTAGACCATGAGATATGATGGAGAACAGATAAAGGAGTGGTTATCATGGTGGGGATTGCATTTACGGTTATGTGTCTTATTTTCGGTACAACATTTCTGGCTATTAAAATTGGAGTAGAGGCAGGCATGCCGCCTTTTCTGTCAGCCGGATTGCGATTTTTAATCGCGGGAGCGCTGATGTTTGCATGGATGAGGATGAAGGGCAAAGTGAGCTGGTCGCTCCTGTTCCGCAAGGAGATGTTGTTAACGGGAGCGGGGCTGACCTTCGGCACATTTGCCACATTATATTGGGCTGAACAGCATGTGAGCTCGGGTGTGGGTGCCATTCTGTCAGCGACAGGGCCGCTGATGATTATGTTGATGCAGACGGCGCTGTTACGGCAAAAAACATCTGCCCGTATGATTGTGGGCTGCCTGATCGGGTTCACCGGTGTGGTACTGGTTGTGTTGCCAGGTGTATCGCTTGGTGCAGGTTCCCTGTTCATGTGGGGTTGTATCGCGGTACTAGTGGGGGAGGTCTGTTATTCAGCAGGTGCATTGTACTCCAAAAAGGTCATTCATCAGTTCAAGGAGGCTAGTCCTGTAGCGATTAATGCGGTGCAGATGATGTATGGGGGACTGCTGTTATCCCTGCTCTCGGTCGGAACGGAATCGTGGAATATGTCTGCTCTGGACTGGGTGCCTGCCGTCTCGTCGGTGATCTATTTGACTGTCATCGGCTCCATGGTGGGGCATAGTCTGTTCTATTGGATTATGTCGCGTACCAACCCGTTGTTCCCAGCAACATGGTTATACATTTCACCACCCATTGCCGTAGGGCTTGGTGCTGTTGTCTACGGTGAGCATGTCAGCTGGGTGACATGGATCGGAGTGGTGCTGGTCGTTTCAGGTCTGCTGGCGATGAATGAGAAGGTGAGCGGCTGGTTGAAGAAAGGAAAGCGTGCGAGGATGACAGTGCAGGCTTCCGAATCTGTTTTAAAATAGGTAAAGTTTGAAAGTATGCAGCTCAATCTCAAAATCAGCCCTTGATTTTAGGTTGAGCTGTTTGTTATTCCAACATGATGTTCTCGTTAACCAGTAGGTAGTAATATTCATCCATCTGTTCTGCCGTAACATTTTCTTCAAAATGTTGTATCCACCACGTCACAAGTAAACGAATCACCCCCGAGTGAAACTCGGCTACCAGTTCTATGGGAAGTGAAAATTGTTTACCTCTTCTCTTCAATTCCAGAAAATCTCGTCTGAATATCTCTCCGATATAATGTATGAAAAAGTTGTTAAACCCCTCATCTTTCTGCTGGTTCTGCACAATTGTCTCCAGTACATTTCCGAACAGAATTTTAGATACGCTTTGCAAAGGCTGCTGTAGCCGATCTTCTACATTCATGTGTAAATAATCCCGAAGGACCCAAGTTAGGGTGGTGGACAGCAGAGCAAATTTATCCTTGAAATGTTTGTAAAACGTTGTTCGGTGAACCATAGCTTTGTCACATAATTCATTAATTGTGATGTTGCTGAATAGCTGACCTTTCTCACATAACAGATCGAGAAGCGCCATTGTTAACAATTTATGAGTTCGGGTAACTCTTAAATCCACCTTTTTACCAACCATTTTCATCTACATCATTTCCTTATTGTAGTTTAGCTATATAGTATCCTGATATTGATTCTTACTTGATACTAGATTCCAAGTGTATATTGGTATTATAAGTAATTTCTTGATAGAGCTACAAGTGTAGATAAAATATGATGGATTAGAGAGGATGAAGTGGCGATGCCCGATATGAAAAAAGCTGTGGTAATTGGGGCAGGTATTGCAGGGTTAATCACTGCAAGGATGTTATCTGATCATTATGATGAGGTATGTATCATTGAGCGAGATGAATTGCCTTCTGAGCCGGCGAATCGGCAGGGTGTGCCTCAATCCTTTCATCCACATCGTGTATTACCGCGCGGCGGACTCATTCTGGAACATTACTTTCCCGGATACAATGACGAATTGGTCGCGCTTGGTGCCATTCCTTCACATGAAGAGAAGTTTATGATTGCCAATCGCTACGGTACATTAGTCAATAAGGCGAATGCTGATTCCTCATTCAAAATTGCATCGAGCAGCAGAGCCCTGCTGGAATGGGTATTGCGTCAGCGAGTCCAGAACATAGATCATATAAGCTTCTTAACGAGCACGGAAGTTACTGGGTTAATGGTATCAGAAGATCAGCGTTTGATTACAGGCGTGTATACCAAAGAAAGAGGTCGGGATAACCGGGAAGCAATGCTTGCAGCAGATATGGTTATTGATGCCGCGGGGCGTTCTTCCAAATTGATCAGATGGCTTGATAAGATCGGGTTGTCCGTGCCTGAGCCGGAAGTGCTGAAGGTGTCGCTTGGTTACAGCACCCGCTATTATAAGATACCATCCTCTATCCAAAATGACTGGGGCACGGTGATAACAGAGTCCGATCCTGTGCAAGGAATTCGTGCAGGCATGTTGTGGCGCATTGAAAATGATATCGCTGGACTATTACTGTTCAACGCAGGAGGAGATGAATATCCTCCAACCCATCCGGATGAGTTTCAAGAGCAAATCAAACATCTGTTTGCTTCGGATGAAATCGTAGCATTGGCAGACCAGCTGGAGCCTTTTCAAGGGCCTCGGGGATACCGTATTTCCGAGTCTGTCCGTCAACATTTTGAACTGATGGAGAATTGGCCCTCCGGATTACTCGTCCTTGGCGATGCATTTTGCAGCTTCGATCCGATCCATGGCCAAGGCATGACGGTTGCTGCAATTGAAGCCGAGACCATAGGGAAATGCTTGGATGAGCAGCGAATGCATCCTGAGCCACAGTTTGAGCGCCAAGTGTTGCTCCGTATGCAGCAGGCCATTGAACCGGCCTGGTGGCTTAGTTCTGTGGCCGATCTGCGTTGGAAAGGGGTCGAACATGTTGGGCCTTCCCGAATGAAAGGAGTTACTTTTGCTCAGAAGTATATAAACTTGTTTACTAAGCAGGCGATGAAAAAGGCGAGTCAGGAAAATAATAAACATCTCTTTTTTACCCAGTTCCTGATGAATGCTCTAATCCTTCCTCCAAGTGAATACTTTAAAGGTGAAATCCTGAACATGATCCTGAACGACAATGGTTCCAAAGAAGAAATGGAGTTAAGAGCAGAGCTTGGTGTCCAAGATCCGGAGCTGTTTCAGCAAAGAATAGATGAGATCATTCCGTCATTTCAACTGGAATTTGATGGGCAAATCAAGAAACTGCTGGAGTCTTTCCAGCATGCCATGAGCAAGTAAAACAATAAATCGTGGTGTGTGAAAGTCAGCGCATTGTTGCTCTCAAAACATAAAAAATAACAGAGAAATATACCTAATATAATCGCTAAATAGGATAATGAACATATTTTTAAAATCAAAAAAACAGCCCTGTACGGCGAAATTCGCCGACTGGGCTGTTCGTTGATCTTATTTACTCTGCGTTCAGCACAAACTTCTCGATAACTTCTTTCACGCCGTCTTCGTTATTACTTGCCGTAATGTAATCCGCCAGCTCTTTCAGGGCAGGGATGGCATTTCCCATCGCTACACCAAGACCAGCAACTTCGAGCATCTCATGGTCGTTCCAGGAGTCGCCGATGGCAATACACTCGCTGAGCTGGTGACCGAAATGGTCAGCCAGGAAGGTCAGGGCGTGGCCTTTAGTTCCTTCGTTGTGCATGATCTCCAGGAAGTAAGGTTTGGACTTTGTGATATGGACTTGAGGTCCGAGCAATTCACGCAAGTCAACGGCAACCTTATCCAAGTAGTCTGGCTCATCGATAATAAGCAACTTTGGTGTTTTTTGTTCGATGACTTTGATGAAATCAGATTCGATATAATATTGGGTGCCGTTTAATTTGGCATAATCACGCAGCTTGTCGTTTTCCTCACGGGCATACAACTTGTCGTCAATGTATGTTTGAAGGTGGAGATTGTTCTCCAGGCAGTAATCATACAATTTGCGGGAAGCTTCCTGTGGAACGTAGCGCTCATAAAGTACTTTTTCGTCCAGCAGGTTTTTCACCAATGCGCCTTGATACGTGATAATCGGAACGTTAAGTCCGGTTTGACGAGCCAGCGCTTGTGCGGAAGCATAAGCACGTCCAGTCGCCAGCGTTACAGTTACACCATGGGCAACTGCTTGTTCCAGTGCTGTCTGTGTAGCAGGGGTTACTTCTTTGTTGTCGTTGATCAGTGTGTCATCAATATCGATTGCAATCAATTTGTAGCTCATCTGTGTTTCTCTCCTTTTTTATCTGTATCTATTTGTATCTATACCCGACTTAATCTATATCAGTTCAACTAAACGTTTTACACGATAACGGAGAGGACAGAAAAAACCTGAAGAAGCGGAGCGTTCGCCTGAAAGCTTTCTGAAAGAAAGCTACATCGGAAGCATAAGCTATCCCCGGATTTTCCCTTTGAAGAAGGGAATCAAAAAAATCTGGGGATAACAGCGATCGGAAGGTTATTCTGTCATCGGAGTGGCAGGTGTAAACATTCTTGGGTTGAACTTATATACCTACTCTTCCAGGAAAACAAGGCCAATAAAGTCTTCCAGCTCAAGGTTGCCGAAGTAATGTTTTACATCCAGGCCCTCAAGTGCAGTACGCACCTCGGTTTCCTCATACCTCTTGCCGCGTAGCATATTTTCGATATCCGCCACATCGCCTACACCGAAGAAGTCGCCAAAGATTTTGATATCTTCGATGCGTCCATCCTTGATGTTCATGCGCAGATCGATGATGCCAACAGGGAATTTGCGAGTGTGCTTCACATTACTTTCCGGAGACAAGCCATAGTTCCAGTCCCAATTATTATAACGCTCAGCGGAAATTTCCTTAATTTTGTCCCAGTCCTTGTCAGTCAGCTTGTATTGCGGGACGTCTTGTGGCTCCATTCTGAAAATGTGACGTAACAGCTCATCGCGGAACTGCTCAATCGTCAGGTTGGTGTCAATCAGATCCCGTATGTTGGCGACCCGGCTGCGCACGGATTTGGTGCTCTTAGATTTGAATTTTTCGGGATTGACGTTCAGGGAAGCCTGAACATGCTCCAGATTCAGATCAAACATCAATGTGCCATGACTGAACATACGCCCACGTGTGGAGAACTGGGCATTGCCCGAAATTTTCTTTTCGCCCACTTGCAGATCATTACGCCCGGTCAACTCGGCATTTACACCAAGCTCGTGCAAAGCTTCAACCACTGGCTGGGTAAACTTGCGGAAGTTATGGAAGGATTGACCGTCATCCGCTGTAATAAAACTGAAATTCAGGTTGCCCAGATCGTGATATACCGCTCCGCCTCCCGAAAGACGACGAACCACCTGCACACCGTTATCCTGAACGTACTCGATATTAATTTCTTCAATCGTATTTTGATGTTTTCCGATGATGATCGACGGACGGTTGATGTAGAACAGCAGATAGCTGTCATCCTCCATCGGCAGATGTTTCAGAATGTACTCCTCAATCGCAAGGTTTACAGAAGGATCTGTAATGCCCTGGTTGTCTACAAACAGCATGGTCATTCCTCCATTAATGTATGTGAGGGATTGCTAGTCCCTTATGTAGTGAACCTTGTATATCAAAAGGAACCGAAATTCCTCTTCTATTGTAAACGAATTATGGTTGGGACACAAAGAAAACAGGATTGACCCACACCTCCCGTGCCATCCATAATAAAAAGGACATACAGAAAGGATGACGGAAGAATGACCGGTTATATCGAAGTGTTCGGACATGGCGGGGACGTGGAGACGGCTGCGTCACGATTTGGGAGGGAAGCCGCTGATTTTCTGGATTTCAGTGCCAACATTAATCCACTCGGTCCACCCAGAGGGGTGCTGGAGGCTATACAGCAAGGATTGCAGTCGGTGATTCGGTATCCCGATCCGGCGCATCGCGGATTCAAAGCACTGCTGAGCGAGCGTCTTGGTGTGATGCAGGAGCTGATTTCCGTGGGCAACGGCGCAGCCGAAAGCATGGCGCTCATTCTGCTGGGGCTTGCCCCGCGCAAGGTGGGTACGGTGGAACCGGGATTTTCGGAGTACCGGTCGTTGGCACGACAATTCGGTGCCGAGGTTGTGCATACGGAGGGAAGAGAAGAACTGGCGTGGCGAGCGGAACCCGAGGACATCGAGCCGCTCATGGAAAAGGTAGACCTGCTCTTCCTCGGCCAGCCCAACAATCCAAACGGTGTACAATATCCACTTGAGGTATTACAAAGGCTTGCCCGCAAAGCGGAAGAAACGGGAACCGTACTTGTCATTGACGAGGCCTTTATGGATTTTATTCCGGTAGACCGGCGTCAGTCCCTGGCAGCACAACTGAATGACTATCCTAATGTGATCATCATTCGCTCGATGACAAAGTTTTATGCCATACCGGGCTTGCGTCTCGGATATGCTCTGGGCCGTGCCGAATACATTCAGGCGATGACAAAGAAACAGGTGACCTGGAGTGTCAACGGTCTGGCGCTCATGGCAGGGGAAGCCTGTCTGCGCAGTGGAGAACGGTACGAACAGGAGACCATGTCACAGATCACGCGGGAACGGGGGCGTCTCATCGAAGGTCTGAAGGCGTACGGATGTGCGGTGACACCGGGAGAGGCGAACTTTATTTTGGCACGTGTGCCGGCCCCTTGGACAGCGGCATCAATGCAAGAGGAGCTGGGCCGAAGGGGCATTCTGATTCGCAGCTGTGCCATGTATCCGGGGCTTGACAAAGGGCATGTACGTTTCGCGGTCAAGGATGCAGATGCCAATGCTACATTACTCGAAGTGCTGGGCAGCGTGCTGGAAACCAAGGGATATCCGAATGTTGATCAGATGAAAGATGAGGAACAGGGAGGGAAGCGGCAATGACACTCCCGTTTTATAACTACTTTACGAATGGAGAAACAGAAGAGAATGAATATGCTTCCTCTTCCTGGCCGGGACTGAAGATATCCGCACATGAACGACATATCAAAGCTCAGAGCCCAAGGTCTGCCCAAGCGCTGTCGAGTGCGGTATATGGCGGCGGGATGCTTGAACTGGATCGCATATTTAACATCTATGTGGACAGGCATTACCGCTGTGATGATCCGCCGCGTGATATCGAACAAGCGCTGAATGAATGGCATGAGCCACGCGATCAATGTGCCGGATTATTGACGGCCGTAAGGCTGGAGCATACCTCCATTCAGGAATATACAAGTGATGAATTTGGCCTTCTGTGCTGCACCACTGCGGGTGTATCAAATGCCGCACGAGCGGGGTCGGAGAGAACGGTATTTGATACGGCGGGAAATAAGACGATGTCTTCCAGCAGGGAGCGCTCTGCTCCTCCAGCACGGAATCTAACGATGCCATCCTATGTCCCGGGTACAATTAACATCATGCTCTGGTTGAATGGACGCATGACCAGCGGGGCGATGGTGAATGCAGTACAGACGGCGGTGGAAGCCAAAGCGGCCGCGCTGGCGGATGCGAATGTTCTGGATTCGGAGAACGGGTTGCCCGCCACCGGTACTACAACCGATGCCATTGTGTTGGCGGTACGTCAGGCAGTGGAGGAACCTCAGCCGATGATCACTTATGCCGGGACAGCGACTACGGCAGGGGCAGCGATTGGTAGATTGGTATACGACACGGTGACGGAAAGCCTTCGGGCCGGGTTGTATGGAAAGAGAGGGTCAGGCACAAATGTCTTTTGAGCTGGAGCATCTATGGACCTGGCCGTTCTGGACAGGCATGGCGGGAGCATGGATTATTATACTGGCGTACCTGTTGGACCGATGTATCGGAGATCCACGCTGGATCCCCCATCCGGTGATTGGCATGGGTAAAGGCATCTCGGCGTTGGAGCGAGTCATTCGCTCACGTGTGCGCACAGATTCGGGGCTGAAGAGAGCCGGGCTGTTGTTCCCGATGGTGATCGCGGGGGGTTCTTTTGCCATCACTTGGGGACTCATATATATGCTTGGGCGGATCCACCCTATCATTGCAGCGGCAGCTGAAGTGGTGCTCATTGCAACAACCATTGCTTCAAAAGGGCTGAAGGATGCAGGTATGGAAGTGTATCGTCATCTGAAGCAGCAGGATTGGCCGGCGGCCAGACGTTCACTGGGCATGATTGTTGGACGTGATACGGCGCATCTGGATGAACCCGAGGTTGTGCGGGGAACGGTAGAGACGGTTGCCGAAAATATCGTGGATGCCATTGTATCGCCGTTATTCTATGCGCTCATTGGAGGCGCTCCGCTTGCTATGGCTTATCGCGCCGTCAACACGCTGGATTCCATGGTTGGATATAAAAATGACAAGTATCTACATCTTGGCTGGGCCTCGGCCCGTCTGGATGATGTGGCAAACTGGGTACCTGCCCGGCTGACCGCGGTTCTGTTAATCGTGGGTGCCTGGGTCATGAAGATGGACGCCAAAGGAGCAGCACGCATGGTTGCACGGGATGCAAGACTACATCCAAGTCCGAATAGCGGTTTTCCCGAATCTGCGGTGGCTGGAGCACTGGGCATCCGGCTTGGCGGACATAACGTGTATCACGGAGTTGCTTCGTTTCGTGCCTACATGGGTGAAGCCACACGGCCGATGGAAGCCGAGGATATTGTGCAAACGTCACGTTTGATGTTCTGGTCGGCAGGGGCTTTTGTGGTACTATGCGTGTTCATAACGCTCGGGGTGTGGCTAGCAGGAGGGACGCTGTTATGGTCATAAATGCAGGCAATGAAGTACATACGAATCAGGCTGGGCCGCTGAAACGAAACATTCTGTGGGTCCGTCACGGGACAACGTTGTGGAATGTGGAAAAAAGATACCTAGGGCATACCGACATCGGTCTGCTGCCAAATGCCAAAGAAGAATTGGCTCCGCTTCATGAACAATTGAGCGGTGTTTTGTGGAACGAGGTTTATTGCAGTGATCTGCTTCGCTGTCGGCAGACGCTGGAACAGATTCTTCCTGATGCCATCGGACAGGTGAAGTTCGACTCGCGTCTGCGCGAGAATGATTTTGGAGAGTGGGAAGGGCTGACGTATGAGCAGCTCAAGGATAACCCTGTATACCGAAACTGGATTGATGCGCCGCAGGAGGTCACTCCGCCCGGGGGGGAATCGTGGCAGGAGTTTACCGGACGGTTGGATTCCTTCCTCCAAGAGATGTTGTTGGAGGATCGTCCTTCGATGCACGTTGATGAGGGGCAAGTGCCAACCATGGTTGTGGTTACGCATGGTGGTGTCATCCGGTATGCCTTGTCCCGTCTGATTGCAGGGCTGGGGTTCTGGGATACACATGTTGTCCCGGGACAGGCGATTCAGGTTCAGCTTGATCAACAGGGGAATCAGTGGTTTGGCAGCAGAGTGACTTTTCCGCCGATCGGGTTGTAAGGATGTACAATATACCCTATAATCACAACAGAAGTGTGACTTCAGCATGGATACAGATACGCTGCAGGTGTGAAGCCTGAACGAGTATGTAGCATGCAGAAATTACACGACAATGGTTTACCATATCAGCGACCAAGGGTCCCGCGTGTGAAGGCTGTTTTCATGGCAAATTAGTATGAGTCATGAACACACAAGGGTGAAATGGGGAAGCCGGTGCAAATCCGGCACGGTCCCGCCACTGTAAAACAGGATGATTCCTGTAAGTCAGGTTACCTGCCCTGGACGTACAAACCGGTGTTCCTTCGAGGAAAGGACAGCGTTTCGGGCTATTCTATGCGCATGGACAACCCTTGGTTGAACATGTACAGATCGCCATATGCGAGACGTCATCCCTGATCCTGGACGTATGGATTGGGGATTTTTTATTGTTCATGTAAGATGAACCGAGACCAATTTTACACGAGGTCACTCCGATTGCAGTACCATCTTCCGATCGCTGTTATCCCCAGATTTTTTGATTCCCTTTTTTGAAAGGGAAAATCCGGTGATAAAGGCGAACACTTCGTTTCTTCAGATTGGTTCTGCACTCTCCGTTAGCGTGTAAATATTGCAGTTCAAACCTTACACAGGAACACCAAGGCATGGGGAGTAAGAGTTTGAGCACGATGCAAGAAAATAGTACAAATAGAGAAGGGGAGAATAACAGAATGAATTTCAAGAATTGGAAAAACGTAGCGTCCCTGCTAAGTGCAGCGGCACTCGCACTGGCTTTGGCCGGATGTGGCAATGCAACAACAAACGAGGGCACAGGTACTTCACAGCAACCGGCACAGGAGCAGTCCCAAGGCCAGGCGCAGACGGACCTCAAAACACAATATCCACTTACCGTTACGGATGCAACGGGTGAATCGTTCACCTTTGAAAAGGCACCAGCCAAAATCGTATCCGTGTCTCCAGCTGAGACGGAATCCCTGTTTGCCCTTGGATTGGACGATCAGATCGTTGGTGTATCCGACTATGACGATTATCCGGAAGCGGCAACAACCAAAGCTAAAATGGGCGGTATCACCAAGCCCAATGAAGAGTCCATCATTGCCGCTGAAGCCGACATCGTGTTCACAGGTATCTCGATGAGCGAAGATGCGGTGAAGAAGCTGCGCGAACTGGGTATTACCATTTTCAAAACGGACCCTAAATCCATCGATGATGTGATGAACAATATTGAAACATTCGGTAAAATCACGGATCATCAGGAAAAAGCACAAGAAATCATCACCCAGATGAAACAGGACGTGATGGATGTAACCGAAGCGGTGAAGGCAGTTAAACCGGAAGAGAAGAAAAAAGTATACGTTGAATTCTCCCCAGGCTGGACTGTGGGTAAAGGCGAATTCATGGATGAACTCATCACTGTAGCCGGTGGTAGCAATATTGCTTCGGACAAAGAGGGCTGGTATGAAATTAATGAAGAGAACGTGATTGCCTCCAACCCGGATGTGATCCTGTATGCCAACGATGTAATTGACGAAAACTCCAAAACACTGGATCAGATCATCAAGGCGCGCAGCGGCTGGGATCAAATTACCGCTGTGAAAAATGACGCGGTTATTGGCCTGGATGCCAACCTGCTGAGTCGTCCGGGTCCACGTGTAACTCAAGGGTTGAAAGAAGTAGCCAAAGCGATCTACCCTGACTTGTTCCAATGAGTAAAAAGCTGATCCTGTTCGGAACGACGGGCATGGTGCTGCTGGTGCTCACCGTGCTCATCTGCACGGGCATTGGTTCAGTAGCGTTGCCGATCCGGGATATTGCAGGCATCCTGATTCACAAAATTCCCTGGGTGGGCGATTGGATTACACCGGATTGGAATAAGGCAGCCGAACAGATTATCTGGAAAGTCAGATTCCCACGTGTACTGCTTGCCGTGCTCGTGGGCGCATCGTTGGCGATTGCCGGTACGGGATTCCAGGGGGTTCTTCGGAACCCGCTGGCAGACCCGTTCACCCTGGGCGTATCATCCGGTGCTTCGGTGGGTGCAGCCTTTCTGATTTTCTTCGGATTGCAGTATGCACTGATCGGAATCTGGACGTTGCCACTGGTGGCGTTTTTGACGGGTGTAATCACGTTGTGGTTTGTTATGGCACTGGCTCGTGAAGGGCGTAAAATACCTACACACAGCCTCATTCTGGCTGGTGTGGTCATGCAAAGTTTCCTGGGCGCAGTTGTTTCCTTCCTGTCGACCATGTCGAAACAGACGATTAATGAAATTATATACTGGACGATGGGAAGTCTGGCTCTGCGTGGGTGGTCGTATACGGCCATCCTTTTCCCGTATTTTTTGTTAGGGTTGGTCTTTCTCTGGAGCCGTGCACGCTCGTTGAATGTACTTGCACTGGGAGAACGTCAAGCCGCACATATCGGGATCGGAGTGGACAGGCTCAAGCTGTCGGTGCTGGCAGTTGGCACACTGCTGACCGCAGGTGCTGTCTCGGTATCGGGTGTCATCGGATTCGTTGGATTGGTGATCCCGCATATGTTAAGACTGCTGGTGGGACCGGATTACCGACTGCTGGTACCTTTGTCTGCCATTGGTGGAGCGATCTTCATGGTGTGGGCAGATACCATCGCAAGGTCGTTGCTGGCGCCAACTGAAATTCCGCTCGGTGTTGTCACCGCCTTTGTTGGTGCGCCGTTCTTTGCTTACCTGCTGAACCGGAACAAAAAGTTGCAGAAGGGGATGATGCCATGAATTCCAGTACCAGTTCCAACTCGACTTCACTTATCTCCATTAAGGGAGCAGGGAAGTCATATGGCAATCATCAGGCACTGCACAATGTAGACTGGCATGTTGGCGAAGGTGACTGGTGGGGAGTTGTCGGACCAAACGGCAGTGGCAAGTCCACCCTGATCCAGCTTATTGCCGGAACGGAACAGTTAAACGAAGGTCAGATTCGTATCGATGGTCGAGACATCGGCTCTTACAGCCGTAAGGACCTATCGCGCATGATCGCTGTATTGCAGCAGGATGGCTTACCAGCCATCTCCTATCCCGTGCGAGACGTGGTGGAGATGGGGCGATATCCATACCAGAACTGGCTGGGGCGGGAAGTGGGCGATGGGGCACTTGTAGTGGACAGGGTGCTTGAAGACCTTGGATTGACAGAGCTGGCGGACAGACCGCTGGATGCACTCAGCGGCGGGCAACGGCAGCGGGTCGCACTAGCCAAAGTTATGGCTCAGGAGCCGAGGTTACTGCTGCTGGACGAGCCGACCACGTTTCTGGATATTAAATATCAATTGCAATTCATGGAATTGTTATCGGCATGGCGACAGAGAAATAACATTACGATTGTGGCTGTGCTGCATGATCTGAATCTGGCCGCGTTATTTTGCGATCACATTCTGGCGCTGCGTGAGGGCATGGCGGTTGGAAAGGGTACACCTCATACGTTGATCAACGATGAGAATATCAAGGATATATTTCGCGTCAAACCCGCGATTGTCTCTCATCCCGACCATGCCATACCTCAACTGCTGCTGCGGCGGGACATCGATTAAATGAAGCGGGGCAACCCATATTTTGATGAAGGAAGTGCTGGTTGTATGAATAATGAACAGGTGTTGGAGCATTTAACAAGTAAGATTACTGCTCCTGACCAGGAAGTGGCGGCAGAAACCTCTGCGCATGTGGATTCGTTGACGAAGCCACCGGGAAGCCTGGGCAAATTGGAAGAGCTGGTGATCCGCCTAGCAGGCATGACTGGCAATGCACGTCCGCGTTTTGATCACAGGGCGGTCATTGTCATGGCCGCGGATCACGGTGTAGTGGAAGAGGGCATCAGTGCTTTTCCTGCTGAAGTGACCCCGCAGATGGTCCTGAATTTCCTCGCTGGAGGTGCGGCAGTGAATGTGCTTGCCCGTCACGCCGGAGCTGGTGTGATCTGTGTGGATATCGGTGTGAATGCCGATCTTGAACATCCGGACCTGCTTTCCCGTAAAATTCGCAAAGGCACGGCCAACATGGCCCGAGGGGCAGCGATGACCCGGGATGAGGCAGTTCGGGCTATCCTTGCAGGAGCCGAAGTTGTAGCGGCAGAGGTGGCGAAGGGAACACAGCTGTTTGTCACCGGGGAGATGGGAATTGGCAACACTACTGCAAGTGCTGCGGTAATGAGCGCGTTAACCGGAGTTGCACCAGCTGCCGCCGTGGGGCGAGGAACCGGCATTGATGATGCAGGCTTGCAGCGCAAGGCTGCTGTAGTCAGCCGGGCGCTTAGCGTAAACGCACCAAATCTGGAAGATGCACTGGATGTTCTGTGCAAGGTGGGTGGACTGGAGATTGCCGGACTCACAGGGGTTATTCTCGCAGCAGCTGCTCATCGTTGCCCTGTCGTTGTAGACGGGTTCATCTCTACCGCGGCAGCGCTGGTGGCGAGACAACTTGCACCTCTGAGCACAGCCTATATGATCGCTTCTCATACGTCCCACGAAAATGGACATGGAGCGCTGCTGCGTGAACTGGACCTGAAAGCGATGCTGGATCTGGACATGCGTCTGGGTGAAGGCACAGGCGGCGTGCTCAGTCTTCATCTGATTGACGCAGCCTGTCTCATTCTAAATGAGATGGCAACCTTTGCAAGCGCGGGTGTCTCGGATGGAACAAGCCCTGCTCCAGATTCCGCTGCGTCGGTTGATTCATCCCTGCAAGGAGAGAGTTCACGATGAGTGTACTGGTGACAGGCGGCGCACGCAGTGGCAAAAGCTCCTTTGCCGAGCGTCTCTGCATGCAGCGTTCCTCGGAGGCGTGGTATGTGGCGACAGCTCAGGCGTACGATGATGAAATGCGTGAGCGTATCGCGAGGCATCAGCATCAGCGCGAGGCATCAGGGTATCTGTGGCACACGATGGAAGAGCCGATACATCTACCTGCTTTGATAAGCCGCATGGGTGAAGGGCATACAGGGACTTCTGCACCCACCATTCTGGTGGATTGCCTGACGCTGTGGCTGACAAATGTTTTGTTAGCGCATGAGCATGACGAGAAGCAGGTGTTACAGGCACATTTAGACGCGTTGGTCGAAGCGATTCGAACCTATCCCGGTTTGCTTGTTTTGGTTACAAATGAAGTGGGAGATGGGATCGTACCGGAATATGCCCTTGGCAGGAAATATCGGGATTTGGCCGGTGTACTGAATCAGCGTATTGCGGCGATATGCGGTGAAGTGTTTCTGGTGACCGTAGGCATTGCGATTGAACTAAAAAGCAAGGAGTACCGCTTATGAAGGATGGCACGCCTGCTCCTCAGCGCAAACATGCGGCGGCAGCCGCTTTTCAATTTTTGTCCCGTTTCCCTGTCAAAATGCAAATCGATTTTGTCCCGCCGTTGCTGCGGGAAAGTGTTGTCTTTTATCCGCTGGTCGGTGCTGCAATCGGTCTGTGTGTCTGGCTCGCGGGAGCCTTAAGCGGTGCAGTGCTTCCGGCCCTTCCGGCTGCCGTCCTGACCTTGACGTTATGGGTATGGCTTACCGGAGGGCTCCATCTTGACGGATGGATGGATACGGCGGATGGCTTGCTCAGTTATCGTACCCGTGAACGGATGCTGGAGATTATGAAGGACAGCCGTGTCGGGGCAATGGGCGTGATCGCCTGCGTGTTGCTTCTGATGATGAAGGCTGCGCTGATCGCTGATTTTATTGCCCGGGGCCACTGGGTGTACGGTGCGTTGCTGATCCTGCCCATGATCTGGAGCCGCTGGTTCATGGTGTATGCGATGTCGGCCTGGCCGAATGCGCGCGAAGATGATGGACTTGCTGTATTGTTTAAAGGTCTCGGGGAGCGGAAGGAGGTCCAGCGTGCACGAAGTTCAGCTGTGGGCCTGACCTTGGTCGCAGGGGCACTTACGTTTGCCGCGGTGTGGCTTTTCAAGCCGGATATGGGGATTGCAGATGCGATGGTGAGTGGTCTGGGAACACTGCCATGGTGGCTATACCCGGTGGCGGCAGTTATTATACTGCCTGTGGCGTGTTATTATATCGGCCGATTCGTGGCTGCCCGGATCAGTGAACGGCTCGGCGGTTTAACCGGGGATACGTATGGTGCCATGAATGAGCTGCTGGAGGCGGCTTTGTTGACCGTGCTGAGTGTGCTTCAAGGACTGTTCTGGCTGTAACTTTTGAAATATGAAGCAGTATGGAAAGTGTTACGCATGAGGTTGGGAGTAAGGTGATCTGGATATAACATGGAGACAGGGGGAGAGAGCGTGGAAGATAGGCCATCACAACCAGCGGCGGTACTGATGCTGCAAGGAACGGCTTCCGATGTGGGCAAAAGTGTCATCACAACGGCATTGTGCCGGATTTTTAAGCAGGATGGCTTCAAGCCTGCTCCGTTCAAGTCACAGAATATGGCACTGAATTCCTATGTGACGGAAGATGGCAAGGAGATTGGTCGGGCTCAGGGGGCACAAGCTGAAGCCTGTGGTATTGAGGCGACAACCGACATGAACCCGATCCTGATTAAGCCCGTACGGGACATGCATTCGCAGATCGTGGTACATGGTGTACCTTTTGCCCAGATGAGTGCATCGGACTACCGTCAGCATTTCCTGCCTGAAGCAAAGCAGACGGTGATGGATGCGCTGAATCGGTTGCGGGATACCTATGATGTGGTGCTGATGGAAGGAGCGGGCAGTCCGGCCGAGATCAATCTGAAGGACCGAGATATCGTCAACATGAATCTGGCAGGCTGGGCCGATGCGCCGGTGATTCTGATCTCCGATATTGATCGGGGCGGAGTGTTTGCTTCCATTGTAGGTACGCTGGAGTTGCTGGAACCCCATGAAGTGGTGCGAGTCAAAGGGTTCATTATCAACAAGTTCCGCGGTGATCTGTCCCTGTTGCAGCCGGGACTCGACTGGCTCGAAGAACGGACAGGCATTCCAGTATTAGGTGTATTGCCTTACATAAGAGATATTCAGATTGAAGCAGAGGATTCGGTGGTACTGGACTCCATGCGTCATGGGAAATCCGGCAAAACCGAGCTGGATCTGGTGGTGATCCGATATCCGCGAATTTCCAACTTTACAGACTTTGACGCACTTTCCCGTGAACCGGATGTGAATGTACGGTACGTGACCTCGCCAGAGGAATTGGGCAGTCCGGATGCCATTCTTCTACCGGGTACAAAGGATACCATAGGTGACCTGGCATTTCTGCGTGAGTCTGGGCTGGAGCAGGCGATTGCCAGTCAGACCGAGCGTGAGCATGTTCAGCTGGTAGGAATATGTGGCGGATACCAGATGCTGGGACGTCATCTGAAGGACCCGTTTGCTGTGGAGGCGAATCAGATCCAGGAAGCAAAAGGACTTGGCTGGCTCCCGCTATCGACAACATTTCTTCAGGAAAAGCAGACCGTCAGAGCTTCCGGACGGGTGCAGCCTGATCACCCGCTTCGTCTGTATGGTGAGCGAGATGTAGCAGATGCTTCATTACCCATTAACGGATATGAGATTCATATGGGCGTTACGGAGTGCCACGAGCCTGAACGTGTAACCGCGTTGTTTGAAATCTCACATCCAGGAGATCAACCTTTCCAAGAAGGCTGGGGCTCAGTAGATGGCAGGGTGTGGGGAACCTACCTGCATGGTTTGTTTGAAAGTGATCAATTCCGACGTTCTTGGCTGAATGCCTTGCGTGCAGGAAAGGGACTGGCTCCACTTCAGGAGACGTATAGTGCGCATGAGCGTAAGGAGATGGAGTTCGATCGGGTAGCTGAATCGTTGCGTTCGGCATTGGATATGAAGCGTGTGTACGAGATTATGGGTGTTCAGGCACCTGAGTGAAACAACAATACCCCCATGTCCGACAAACCGTTCTCTAGAAACGGAATGTTAGCGACATGGGGGTATTGTATATCCTATGATTAAATGAGGTTTAAAACAGGTGATGATAGGTTAATGGTTAACCTGTTAGTTTATTTTGAAATTTTTCATAGCGGATTGCAGCTCTACAGCTTGTTCATGCAGGTGACGAACTGTATTCGAATGTGAATCCATCTCGCTGAGCTGCAGATCTGCTGTTGAAGCAATCTGTAACATGCTCTCACGGGATTTGGTCGTAATCTGTGCCGTTTCTTCAACGGATGCACTCACTTCTTCAGCACCAGCAGATACTTGTTGTGTAGAAGCCGAGACTGTCTGAATGGTCAGATTCACGTTCTGAATCAATTCATTCAGTTGCTGGAAGGCTGAGCCTGCTTGTTGAACGACCGTTGTGCCTGAACCAATCTCCTGGGTTACACGGTTCATGGCATCAACCGAACGTTCAGCATCTTCACGAATGGTACCCAGATAATCCGATATTTCTTCCGTGGCTGTCTTGGATTGCTCGGCAAGTTTGCGAACTTCTCCAGCAACAACAGCGAATCCGCGGCCATGCTCTCCGGCACGTGCTGCTTCGATGGAGGCATTGAGTGACAGCATGTTAATCTGTTTGGTGATCTCAAAAATGGAAGCAACAATGGTGCCGATGGCTACCGAACGTTCATTCATAGTTTCCACATAACGCAACGATTCGCTTGCTGTCTGGCCTACACGCTCCATCTGCTCAATGGCATTCTGAGCCAGTCGGTTACCGTTAACTGCCTCGTTGGCTGCTTCACCAATCTGGTCAGACACTTCAGCGGAAGAAGAAGCAATATGCATGATACCTTGCGTAATTTCTTCCATAGCTCTGGCGTTCTCGGATGCGCTTGACGCAATGCTGATGCTGCCTTTTTCTGCATCTTCTGCAGAGCGGCTGGAGTTTCGAACCATACCGGACATCGATTCAACCCGCTGAAGCAGGTCATTGGAGCCTGATACAACTTCATTGGACGTGGACAAGGCACGGCTAATCATTTCTTTCAGGTTATGCGTCATCGTCTGGAAGCTTGCGGCAAGTTGGGCAATTTCATCTTTACCTTTGATCTCTAGTTCAGCGGTTAGATCACCCTGGGATATTTGTTTACTATGTTGGACGAGCTTGATGATTGGTTTGGTAACTCTTTTGATCATACTAGTGGAGATAAGCCAGCCGAGCACAAACACTAATGCTGTAATCCCAAGACACAACCAGAAAATCTGAGTAATCTTGTCTTGAATGAACTGGGCATCCATGCTCACAGCCATAATCATGTTACTTCCTGCAATGGGGATAAAGGCTGCTTTATGTACACCAAAGGAATCGGAGTAGACCTCACTGATTACCATTTCTTTGTTCTCAATAGCTGCATTCATTGCAGGTTCTACACTAATCTCATCCTGGGCTTTCATGTTTGAGGAAGAGTTTGCCACAACCACTTTGGCTGAGCCATCTTGAATAGCAACAACGTAAGCTGCATCCAGATTATGTTCTTTTGCTTTATCTGCCAGGTACGATTCCACGGTCATGGCAGCACCTTCAGAACCGGCTCCGCCACTCTGTACCTGCAGGATTTTGGATGCTGAAGTATTCTTGTATATATCCTGAATGGACGTGTTTAGGACTTTGTCAAACTGCGGTAGCACGTAGCTTTGAATAATATTCATCGATACGGCGTAAAAACTAATACTGAACAACAGGGAAGCAACCAGCAGAACGAGGAACAAAGTGCCTCTGATTTTACCGGCAACGGTGCGATTACGAAACATATGATCATCCTTTCACGTCAAGTTCATTAACATTGTCGCTTTTCCGTAATCCTAAGACCTATCTACCAATGAAGAAAGACCTAAATTGAACATTGAGAAAACTTGGGAATAAGCGGATATACCTATATTACAAAATTAACCGGAGGTTGAATAGAACAATTTTCACGATTTAGTGTATTTTTTTCAGAAATAGATGAATCTGTTACATGCATATTACATAATATCAATTAATACCTACCAGAATAGTTTGTTATATGTTATATTGTAAAATGTCTTTGTCGGAAGTACAAAAGATAGAAGAGAAAACTGGATATGTTCCGGTTACACACATGCCTGAGGAGGATTTAAAGAAATGGATACTTTTCTAGTCATATTGAATGTAGTGGTTATACTTGCCTTACTTGGCGTCCTCTACTGGATGCAGAAAAAGCATATCTCCTTTACGAAACGCGTATTTGCGGGTCTGGGACTGGGGGTTGTTTACGGGGTTATTCTCCAATTGGTGTACACATCAGGTTCTGATGTAGTTACGAAATCAGTCGATTGGTTCAATCTGGTCGGTTCAGGATATGTTCGTTTGTTACAAATGGTCGTGATCCCATTGATCATGGTGTCGATCATTTCTGCCATTATGAATCTGAAGGGCAAACAAAATCTCGGCAAGATGAGTGTTTCCATTATTGCCATTCTGTTGATCACCACAGCGATTGCCGCAGGTGTCAGCATTGTAACGAGCCTTGGCTTTAACCTGACTTCCATTGAGATTCAAGGAGGAGACCGGGAGAATGCGCAGATTCAGAAGGTGGAGGAACGGCTTGTTGATGTGAAGGATCAGACCATCCCGCAGCAAGTGCTGGAATTCATTCCTTCGAATCCATTTGCAGATATGACAGGAGAACGTCGTACATCCACACTGGCGGTGGTTATCTTCTCCGCGTTTATCGGTGTAGCCGTTCTTGGACTGGATCGCAAAAAACCTCAGCAGGCGGAGACGTTCCGCGGTATGGTTAATGCGGTATATGCGGTGGTTATGCGAATTGTTACACTGGTGCTGAGGCTTACGCCTTACGGGATTTTAGCACTGATTACAAAGGTAACGGCGACAACCAATGCGGAAGAGATATTAAAGCTCATCAAATTCGTCATTGCGTCCTACGTGGCCCTCATCGTGATGTTTATTATTCATCTGATCATTATCTCGCTGTCCGGCTTCAACCCGGTTACGTATTTAAAGAAGGTGCTACCAACACTGGTATTTGCCTTTACATCCCGTTCAAGTGCAGCGGCGATCCCGCTGAATGTGGAGACACAGACGAAGAAACTCGGCGTATCGGACGGCATTGCGAACCTGTCTGCAAGCTTTGGGGCTACGATTGGGCAAAACGGCTGCGCCGGGATCTATCCGGCCATGCTGGCGGTGATGATTGCTCCGACGGTCGGCATCGACCCGCTGAGCTGGGACTTCATTGTGACTCTGATCCTCGTAGTCATGATCAGTTCGTTTGGTGTGGCTGGCGTTGGCGGCGGGGCAACCTTCGCTTCCCTAATCGTATTGTCCACCATGAATCTGCCTGTGGCTCTGGTTGGACTGCTCATTTCCGTGGAGCCGCTGATCGACATGGGTCGTACAGCGCTTAACGTGAACGGGTCGATGACATCAGGACTCGTGACGAGCAGAATTTTGAAGGAAAACGATCGGGACACGTTTAACGATCAGAGCCGTGAGCTGGATTCTGCGGCTCAGGCTTAATACAAAATGGATTAGATAGAAGCTCACATTAAGATAACTAGAGCCGTCTACAAATCAAGTAAGAAAAGCCGTCCTTCGGTGGAATCCGGAGGGCGGTTTTTTTGCGGCAATCAAACTATGCTGTGCACAGTGGTGAAGGGGTCTTCTTTTTCTATACATGGTGCAAGGGGAATAGAGGTAGGAAAAACTAGTATGGTCGAGAGGGAAGCGGGAGGAATATAGAAGGGGTCGTAGTCACTCAGGCACGCTTGGAGTTATTTAGTTCTGTTCATGGGACGAGAAATGTGATAGAGTATTCATGTTTTGGCCCTGAGCCAAACCGCGGTTCGTAACCATCCCGCGTAATCAAAACTAGGAAGGCAGTGTATGTATTTATGTTTAACTTAGGGTGGGGAGCAGTTTTTGTTCTCGTAACTTATGGATTTTTCCTGTTGTGTTACCGCTTGTTCGGTAAAAAAGGTCTCTATGCCTGGATTGGTGTGGCTACGGTTATAGCCAACATTCAGGTGACCAAAACGATAGATATCATGGGAATTGTGCTGACGCTTGGTAACACGATGTATGTCAGCATGTACCTGACCAGTGACCTTCTTAATGAGAAATATGGACCAGGTGAGGCACGCAAAGCCGTATGGTTCGGGTTTTTCACGCTCATCATGACAACGGTTCTGATGCAGATGGTGTTGTTCTTTGAACCGGCACCAACGGACTTTGCACAGGAATCTATGGCGAAGCTGTTTGGACTGCTGCCACGTTTGGCACTCGGAAGTCTGACGGCATACTTCATAAGCCAGTTCCTGGATGTTCGATTGTACTCTTGGCTGCGCAAGGTGGCCCCAGGGCGCAATCAGTTGTGGATACGCACCAACGGTAGTTCGATCATCAGTTCATTTGTGGATACACTGGTGTTCTGCACGATCGCGTTTGCGTTCATCTACCCTTGGGATGTTTGGCTGGAAATCTTCCTGACTACGTATGTTATCAAATTTGTATTAACTGCGGTCGGAACGCCATTTCTGTATGCTGCACGTAGCTTTAAGTTTAAGGATGAAGCTTAGACAATATTCAAAGAGTATCACTTAAAAAAAACCTCTGCGCGGTCAATTGTAATTCGGACTCTGCAAGGGTTTTTTTCATAGAAAAGACCCGAAACAAGAAAAATCCTTTTTACATTTTTATGAAAAAGTTATAATATAAACGACCTGTCGTTATGAGCGTGTATCAATAGGAATGATCATTTCATACAAAGGGGAATCGCACATGTACTCTACACTGCGTTATACACTGGAAAGCAATGGCACAACCTACGAGAATGATAACATTAATGCTTCGTTATTGGTGGAGTTGATCTCCAATCTGGAATTGCAGGAATTCGTAGTACTTCAACCTTCGGAGCTGGTGGAGGGAAGTATGTATATGCAGGCTGCTGCGCTTGAGGAACCAGGGCAGATGGTGGCGGAGATTCGTTTGCAGGAAGGCGAGGACGGTTTCCGACATTACAGCTGCAGAACAACAGATACGACTGGGATTATTCAATGGTTTCTGGATTACTGGGGGAAGCAACAGCTGCCACAGCTGGAGTCTTGGCAGGATATTACGCATGAGTTTGACTAATGGTAAATGAGTGAGCAGGAATAAAATTACGTAGAATGCAGACGGAGTAATTTAGGATATGCTTTGTATTAATTAAAATCCCGCAACCCATGATATTCATGGATTTGCGGGATTTTTGTGTTCGCGTGTGTACTTGCTACTTTTTCTGTATACAGGCCTGAGGCGTACGCGAAAAGAGTATATTATTTTGAAGATACAGTTCAGCACAGTTTCGTGCAGTTTAGTTCATGATGCATAATATCGGCTGAGCATTGATGTATATGGGCTGTTTTGACATAGATCCAATTGGATTAGTCGCTAAGGATTTGCAGTTCTTTTGGATATGTCGTCAGAACTTCGATACCCGTCTCGGTCACAATTACATCATCTTCGATACGGACGCCGCCTGCTGCGGTATAGATGCCCGGTTCAATCGTGAATACGGTACCTTCATTCAGGATGTCCATATTCTCTCCATGGAGAGAAGGATACTCATGTACGTCGATACCCAATCCATGGCCTACTCTATGCATAAAGCGCTCGCCGTATCCCGCTTCTTCCGTGACCTGGCGTGCTGCACGATCCACTTCGGCGCAGGTGATGCCTGGTTTCACGATTTGGATAGCAGCTTCGTTCGCTGCGAGTACAGTGTTATAGATGGTTTTGAGTTCAGGTGAGATGTCACCAAAGGCGAATGTACGTGTGATATCCGAGGCATATCCTCCAGCATACACACCCATATCAAACATCAACAGGTCACCATGTTGCAGTTTCCGTTCACCGGGTGTACCGTGTGGCAGACCTGTTTTGGGTCCCGTGAGCACCATGGTATCAAAGGAAGGGCCGTCGGCACCCAGCTTTTTCATCTGATACTCCATCTCGGCGACAAGTTCGATCTCGGTTACACCTGTGCGAACATGAGAGAGTCCTTGACGCAATGTTTCTTCAATCAGATAAATGGCGTGGCGAATGCGGGCTACCTCATCCGGTGTTTTTTTCACACGTAATGTGCGAAGCAGGGGGCCAACATCTTCAAAGCTGGCAGCACCTAGCGCGGCGGTCAGCTGCTCATAACGTGCGACCGTCACGTATTCTTTCTCGAGACCAACTCGGCCCAAGCGCCCCTGATAACGATCAAACAAAGCGTATGGATTATCCGTATCCGTGTGAGTGGCAATGTTGGATACCGAAGAAGCGGCTGCGGCAGCTTCAGCATCGAGCGCAGGTACAATCAACAGGGGCTCTTCGCCGCGTGCGAGAACCAGACCTAGGAAGCGTTCATGCGGATTGCTCGCAAATCCAGTTAAATAGTAGATATGTTTTGGATCTGTGATCAGCATGGCGTCCAATCCTTGCCCGGACAGATTGGCTTCAAGACGAGATAAAGGGTTTTGATTCATAAGTGTAGTTGTCCACCTTTCCATTCATACTATCCTTCTATTATAAAAGATTATGATGGAATTCCAAACCGCAGTGATTTCATGTCCTCGAAATCCCTTGAATTCTCGGTTTAAGTGGTTGGTATGAAGGGTAATACAGGGCGAAACCGCTTTACAGATGAATAATAACACCACAACTATAGCGAACAATAAGTTAACAATACGTTGAAGCTTGGCTTATTTATTTTATACAGAAGAACGAAATACGAAGGGAGATGTAATCATGAATAATCGAGTAACCGTTCCGCTGTATGCTTCATTATTAAGTGTGGCACTGTTAACCGCGTCATGTTCTTCAGGCGAACCTTCTACGGGAGGAACAGAGCAGACGTCTCAGGGACAGGGAACAGGTCAGGGACAGACGGCCAACGGAGGCAATACCGGTGCAAGTGGAAATGAGAGTGGAGCGCAGGGAGAGACGGTTATTCCGTATCAGGCTTCCGTACTGGTTGAAGGATTGAATGCACCATGGGAGATTGTGAGTGTGCCTGATGGTCGGATGTTTGTAACGGAACGCCCTGGTGCGATTCGGGCCATTGAGGATGGAAAACTAGCCCCTGAACCACTGATTGAATTCTCAGCCCCATTTAATGAAGAAGGTGAGGGAGGTCTGTTGGGTCTTGCAGCTGATCCGGACTTCGAGGATAACGGTTATTTGTATGCATACCACTCCTACCTGGAAGGCGACGACATTGCGAATCGAGTGTTACGTCTCAAGGTGAATGATGGCAAAGCGGTCATAGATCAAGAGTTGCTTGGTAACATTCCAGGCGGAACAAATCATAACGGTGGGCGGATCAAAATTGGCCCGGACAAGTTGCTCTATATCACGACAGGTGAACGTTATGAACCGGAATTGTCACAGAACGAAGATAGCCTTGGAGGTAAAATATTGCGGATAGGTCTCGATGGATCGATCCCGGCAGACAACCCATGGCCGAATTCACCTGTATACAGTATGGGACACCGTAACGCACAGGGACTGGCATGGAATCCGGACAACGGTTACCTCTATTCTACCGAGCATGGTCAGCGGAATCATGATGAGATTAACCGGATTGTAGCTGGTGAGAATTATGGCTGGCCCGAGGTGGAGGGAGACGACGATGACAATGGCGCATATCAGGCTCCGCTTGCACATAGTGGGAACGATACATGGGCGCCGTCTGGTGTAGCTTTTGTAGAAGAAGGACCTTGGGCTGGATCAATGATTGCTGCAAATCTGCGTGGAGAGCAGCTGCTGAAGGTCACTCTTTCGGAAGATGGCACACAGGTGGAGAAGGTGGAACCCATCTTCGAAGATGAATGGGGCCGGATTCGCAATGTGAGTGCTGGTGAGGACGGGAAGTTGTATGTGCTTACGAACAATCGGGATGGACGGGGATCACCACGAGATGGAGATGACAAGCTGATTGTACTTACTCCGGAGAGTTGAGTCGGGGTTAAGGGGAAAGATACTGTGCAGATGCCAGGTGTAATATAAGATACTGCGTGCATACCGTGCGCAATAGGTGCTACCATACGGTCAACTCCAGTGCAGTAGTAGAAATGCGTGGTTAATTAATTAAAGGAGCTGTCCCCGTCAAATTCATGACTTATGGGACAGCTCCTTTATTGTAATGTATGTGTCATCCTAATCTTGAATGAGCTACAACGCACAATGCCGCACGAAGAGAAACAACGTTAACAGGATGCTTGTGTCATTCCAAAAATACTCACAAGTCCGCGTTCTTTACTATTCTGCGCTCTCCGCAAGTGTGGCAATACGCTGAGCCGGATCATTCATGTACTCTCCACCGTGATAACAGAGAACCTTATTGAGCTTAAGGTCGGTCAGTTTCTTCAGGCTTCGCAGCGCTTCAGGCATGTCCGGTGTCGCTTGTGGTGCAGGGCCAACCAGTTCATCATCAACCACACGAAGTTCATCGGCAGCGAGCAGGAACTGTTGCTCCCCGAAATACAGGCAGATATGGCCTGGCGTATGTCCCGGTGTATGAATGACCTGTGTACCACCTTGAAGGGGTAATATGTCCCCGTCTGCCAGCGTTCTGCTAATGTTCACTTCAGGCAACTGCAAGAGCAGTTGATCTGCCAGTGCCAAAACGGGCGCGGGCAGCAGAGCACGACGTTCAGGTGTGAATTTGATCAAAGGCTTCTCACCGGTTAGATATGGAATCTCATCGGCATGTGCCCAGATTTCCAGATCAGGGATGGCATCCAGCAGAGCACCCACGTTACCGATATGATCGATGTCCTGATGAGTAATAATCACACGTTTGACGTCCGAGAGCTGTACGCCCTCTTGTTCCAATGCGGATTGAAGTTCTGCAAATTGTCCGATCATGCCTGTATCCACCAAGGTAACGCCATCTACATCACGAAGCATGACGGGGAATATGGGGCTGTTCCCGGAAGGTGTGGGAATCTGAAGATTTAGCACAGTAATCGAAGTTGTTGGATGGCTCATGGTTATTCGGACCGTAGTCCGGTACACCTCCTTATATTTTTTAGCGATGATTGTTGTTATTCAGGGCGATTATATTTCAAGTGTTTTCTATATTTTTTAACGGTATGGAGCAGTGCTTCGAACGTTTCTTCTTCATTACTGCCGTCCTTAACGATGGTGACAAATGAGAAATTATCATGAACAAGTTTGTTCCTCGTCTGAAACACCAGACTAAGGGCTTCAGCGAAGTTTTCTTTTTCGGGTTCCAGAGCAATAAACTCTTTACTCAGTTCGGACTGAATAATCTCCATATTGGAGCGTGCACGGTAGGCAGGAGTTTTCATCAGCTGGGTCGAATTAAACTTTTTCTGATATACGTCTCTATACAGTTGATGTAACATTTGTTCAATAATGGCGCATAGTTCGATGACCAGTGAAGCATATCTTCGGTTTTTGCGTTTTCGGGTGAAGTCACGTGTTTCTTCTTTGTCCAAAATACCGTATTTTTCATACAGCGTAGAATCAACGTTCTGCAAGATTTCCTGATAATCCTGTTCGAGTAGTGCGATTTCAAGTTTGGCTTGTTTTTTAACTTTTTTAAAATCTTCTTTGGTCAGCATACTTGTCCTCCCATGGAAACCGAGATGTGATCCTATCATTATCTCATATTGTCCGTCGTCGCGCCTCTAATTTCGGAACCTCAGGTTCAGAAGGGAAGTACCTCATGTCCAATCAGACAGCAATTGTAACAGGAGCTAACTCAGGTATGGGGTTGGCAACCACCATTGAACTTGCAAGGCAAGGATATCGCGTAATTATGGCATGCCGCAGTGAGAAGCGCGGACAGGAGGCTCTTCAGGAAGCTGTGCGTCAGTCCGGTTCTTCTGCGATTGAATTGATACTGTGTGACCTGGGTTCACTCGAAAGTATACGCCAGTTTGCCGGCACATTCCGCGAGCGTCATGATCACCTTGACGTTCTGGTTAATAATGCGGGGGTAGTGATGGTTAAGCGGAAGGAAACCTCAGACGGGTTCGAACAAAGTATCGGTATTAACCATCTGGGACATTTCCTGCTGACCTTACTTTTGATAGAACCTCTGAAAGCTGCGAAGCAGGGACGGGTTGTGAACGTTTCGTCAGGTGCCTACAAGGCCGGCAAAATCCACTTCGAAGATCCACATCTGCACAAAGGTTATAATCCGATCAAAAGTTATGCTCAATCCAAACTGGCGAACGTGCTGTTCACTCGTGCACTGGCTAGCAAACTGTCAGGTACGTCTGTCACAGTGAACTGTCTACACCCTGGTGCGGTGGGAACGAGTATTGGCGTAGATCGCAATACCGGATTTGGCACACGCATTATGGCGTTTGCAGGTAAACTTCCATTCTTTCTGTCCCCTGAAGAAGGGGCGCGAACGGCTGTTTATCTGGCCACAAGCCCTGAAGTCGTCGGCATCACCGGTCGTTACTTCTATCAACAGAAAGAGCAGCAGCTGAAGGCACATGCCGTTGACGATGCTTCAGCTGAGCGTTTCTGGACGTGGAGCGAAGAACAGGTGGGGCTAAGAGATGACGAGAAGTTGTAATTCAGCACAAGCTGATGAGTGACCCATGAAAAGAGTCGTTACATCTTTTATACTTTTGCTTTTACAGCTTGTTGAATCATTTCAATAACAGCTTCAATACGTTGAATGCCTTGATCTCCCTGACCGTGTGCACGGACAGAGGCGGATGAGGCATTTTTCTCATTCTCACCAAGTACGAGCGAATAAGGCACTTTTTCCATCTGGGCTTCACGGATTTTGTATCCGAGCTTCTCGCTGCGAAGATCTGTTTCTACCCGAATGCCCGCAGCCCGGAGCTCGCTCTGTACTTGGAGCGCATAGTCTGCGTAATGATCTGATACAGGCAGCAGCTTCACTTGTACAGGTGCGAGCCAGAGTGGAAATGCTCCTGCATAGTGTTCAGTCAGGATGCCGATGAAACGATCGATGGAACCGTAGATGGCACGATGGATCACGACAGGACGGTGTTTCAGACTATCTTCGCCAATGTAAGTGAGGTCGAACTTCTCCGGCATTTGAAAATCAAGCTGGATTGTTCCGCACTGCCAGCTGCGCTTCAGCGCATCAAGGATATGAAAGTCAATTTTCGGTCCATAAAAGGCACCGTCCCCTTCGTTAATGCGATACTCCACGCCCCGACGATCCAGAACATTTTGCAAAGCTCTTTCAGCTTGATCCCACAGTTCTTCCGATCCCATGGAATCTTCCGGGCGAGTGGACAATTCAATCTTATATTCGAACCCAAAGATGTCGTACATACGTCCGATCAGTGAGATCGCCTGATTGATCTCGTCTTCGATCTGCTCTGGCATGACGTAGAGATGGGCATCATCCTGGCAGAATGTCCGCACACGCATCATACCGTTCAGGGCACCTGAGAATTCATGGCGGTGAACCTGACCAAATTCCATCATGCGAATGGGTAATTCGCGATAGGAATGAAGTGTGTTTTTGAAGATCAGCATGTGTCCAGGACAGTTCATCGGTTTCAGTGCAAAAGTGGCATCGTCCACTTCCGAGAAATACATGTTGTCCTTGTAATGCTCCCAATGGCCGGATTGCTCCCACAGCCGGTTGTTCATCATGAGAGGAGTCCGAACTTCCTGATAACCTTCCTGTAATTGCAGCTCACGCGAGAATTGCTCCAGTTCAGTGCGAACAGTCATGCCTTTGGGTAGATAAAAGGGCATGCCGGGCGCTTCTTCGGAGAACATGAACAGTTCAAGCTCTTTGCCAAGTTTACGGTGATCCCGTTTCTTCGCTTCTTCGAGCATGTGCAGATGTTCATCCAGTTGGGCTTTGTTCGGGAAAGCAGTGCCGTAGATGCGTTGCAACATCTTATTATCCGAGTTCCCCCGCCAGTACGCACCAGCTACATTCAACAGCTTGAACGCTTTGATCCGACCAGTGGATGGAAGATGGGGACCGCGACACAGATCGAAGAACTCTCCTTGATCATAGATCGAAAGCTCGGCGTCCTCTGGCAAATCCTGAATGAGTTCAAGCTTGTAGGGGTCCTGGATTTCTCCGAAGATACGGAGGGCTTCTTCCCGGCTAACGACCCGCCGACTGATCTTTTCATTTTCCTGAATAATTTTGTTCATTTCCCGTTCAATGGCAGCCAAATCACTGATGGACAAGGCATGATCCAGATCAACATCGTAATAGAATCCATCTTCAATGACTGGGCCGATACCCAGTTTCACTTGTTCTGCACCGTAGATGCGTTTGAGTGCCTGTGCGAGCACATGTGCTGCGCTGTGACGATAACGATACAGACCTTCCGCACTTTCTAAAGTAACGATAACAAGTTCGCAATCTTGCTGGAGCACCCAATCGAGATCGACATTTTGACCATCTACAATACCGCCGATAGCCTGTTTCCCAAGACTTGTGCTGATAGATGAGGCAACCGCACCTACAGTGATGCCTGCTTCGTAAGAACGTATCGCGCCACCTTGCAGATGGACCTCAATGGAATGACTGGATGGTTGAAGATCATTTGCTTGGTTGTTTATTTCGTTACCTGATTTGTTGCTTACTGAGTTACTGTTTTCTTGTTTGCTCATGTGAACCACTCTCCATTTCTTAAAATGAAAGCGCAAAAAACACCCGTCCCGGAAAAGGGACGAGTGCGCTTGGCTCGTGGTTCCACCCTAATTTTGGTTATGGTGCACCCTGCTCTCGGCCAGCCGCCGGAACAGAAAACATCATAACCCTCATTGGAATCCGTTATCGGGGATCAGGCGGTGAACTCTACTGGCAGCATGCCAAACATCCGAGGGAAGTTCGAAATGCTGAGGTTCGAGGTCACGGCTGCAGAGGGGTAATTCCGGTCCGTTCGCTGAAGAAGGTTTCACCAATCCCCTCTCTCTCTGGGCAGCACGCAAACGAAATCATGTCTCTGGTCATCGCCAAATATGTTAGGTCAACTCATTCAAATTATTCTGAAATGTGTTGCATTCAATATTAATATATTGGAACAGGTGTTATTGAGTGTCGATTATATAGACTGAAAATGGAAAGGTCAAGCGGAACATTTTAATTGGTTTCGGACGGCCCATCCCATATTAAGCGAATGATCGTTCCTTCACCAGGGGTGGACTGTACCTCAATACGACCATTCATGGCTTCGATCAAACCTTTGGTTACCGCCATGCCCAGCCCTGATCCAACGTCCGATGTACCTGTATCTGTACCGCGATAGTATCGTTCAAATAACTTCCATACCATCTCGGAGTCCATGCCTCTTCCATTATCGGCAAACTGAATGCTGAATTCATCTGCTTGCTTACCTGAATGCACACTGACAACCAGGATGGACTCGGGCGGATTATGAAGAAGGGCATTGGCGGTCAGATTATCCACAATTCGTTCAAACGACGGAATATGGACAAGTCCATACACAGGCACTTCAGAAGGTTGGAATAGGATGCGACCTTCTCCATATGCCGGATTCCGTTCAGCGCGCTGGACCAGATCACGGAGCAACGTATTTACGTCAGTCTCTTCCACTGCAGGTTGATATCCACCACTGCGTAATCGATAGGTCATGGCAAGGTCGTTGACAAGCCTGTCCATATACATGGACTTATCGAGCATTATGCCTGCGAATTCCCTGACTTCCTCCGCGGTCCAGCTATACTTATCCGCCTCAAGCATATGAGCATATCCCTGAATGGAGGAGAGGGGTGTCTTCAGGTCATGTGTTATGCCAGCGATCCACTCCTCCCGCAGAGAATCGGTCTGTTTCCGAAGTTCTTCATCTTGCTTCAAAGTGTGAGACAGGGCCTGCATGGAGCGAAGCACTTCAGCATACACGTTGTATTTTCGTTTCCATTTTCCGTTACGACGCTGACTGCGAGGCACTCCAGAGGCTCCGGCAGGTTCCTCGTAATGTCCTCGCTCCAGACGTTGTAACCATTGGAGCATATGCAGCATGGGTGAGCCAAATCGGTTGGCATACCAGAAGGCAAGCAAAATGAGCAGCATGATGATAGACACGATCAATACAACCAATGCCGGTTCCAGAATAAAACTGTAGGGGTTTTGAGTTCCGGTCGTCAATGGATCACCAGGTATGCTAATCAGCCAGGTGGTTTCATTCTGTTCGTCGTACCACGTTGCAACAGACATACCTGATCGACTCGGATAGCGAATTTGCAGAACCAGTTCCTGAATGGTGTATTCGCTTGGTACGCCCATGGCTGGTTTGTTATAGGAGGAGAGTTCGCTTCCTGATGCGTCCAATACTTGAAGATAAGCATTGGCGGCACGGAGGGCCTCCTGTTGGTCGGGCTGAAGATTAAGCTTCCCGTTGGTGAAAGCAAGGTCTGAACGAATGTTATTCATTAAGGACTTGGCCGGGTTACTCTCGCCATATAACAAGGTGAAGTTCTTCCCGTTTTTCTCCCGGATCAGCATGACGATCTGATAAGGAAAAGGCTTCTGGCCTTCCCAGTATGCAATCAATTCCCCCGGTTTATAGTGAGTAGGAACATCGGCGGGTGTGTGGTATTCATCAATGGCGTAACCTTGTTCATCCAAAACTTGGAGCCAGCCTTGATATTTATCCACTTGCTTTAGCAATTCGGGGTCATATCGGATCGTATCATCCGGCATGATTTCTGCTGTACTAATCAATTGGTCCAGACCATTGGCAGCAAAATCATCTACCAGATTCACTTCATTTACCTTTTGCACGACCCAGTAAGTGGCTACAGACCCAAGCAGGATGATAAGAACGACTGCACCGGCAAGCATCCCGATAAACCGGGTCATTAACCTGCGACGAATACTCATGGGCGTGACACATGTTCCGGCTGAATCAGTTTGTACCCCAGACCCCGGACGTTAACAAGAAACACCGGATTGGAAGGATCGGCTTCAATGCGCTCCCGAATGCGGTGAATATGAACCATCACAGTATTGTCATCACTAATGGCTTCCGAGCCCCAGACCCGCTCATATAGATCTGATTTGGTGAAGATTCGATTGGGATGTTTGCAGAAAAAGAGTAACAGTTGGAACACAAGTGCCGGACAAGATACGGACTCACCTTCAACACGAAGTTCACCAGCCCACTCCAGCACTTGAAACCGTCCAAAGTCGTACACGCCTTCCGATGTGCTGGGAGATGACGTATTTACGTTAGATGGGACGTGATTCGAGATCGCTGCGGTTTTAGATGGTAAATAACGCTTCAGTAATGATTTAATTCGAGCAACGACTTCCAGCGGATTAAAGGGTTTGGCGACATAATCGTCGCCACCAACGGCGAATCCGGTTAATTTGTCATAATCGGTTGTTTTGGCCGTTAGAAACAGGATAGGCGCATCGGTGACCTGCCGTAGAAAAGGACAGATTTCCAGTCCGCTTTTGCCAGGAAGCATGATGTCGAGCACGATGCAATGATACGTCTTGTTGTTGCATGCCTCCATGGCAGCTTCGCCTGTTGTAACGGTATCAATATCGAGAAACTGCTCTTTGAGCAGAACGGTTTTGAGCATATGCAGAATAGCCTGTTCATCATCCACAAGCAGTAATGAGACGTTATCCATAGTTTAAAATTGACCTCCTGATCCTTCCGTTGTGTGTATTGCTAATCATACCATCCAAGAGGGCTGTATAACGTATGAGCTATCTTAACGGAATCTTAATTATACAGCCTCAAAAGGCGTTGCAAGTTTAACTACATGTAAGATGGGGTTAGACGAAGGATAAGACTCATTCTGTACACTTAACTGGAAAGTATAACGATCAGGGCGTGTCTAAAAACTCTGAAGGAAGCAGATTTTGCCGAATTTTCGTTCCAAGCAAGGAAGTTTTCCGCAGGCGTGCCGGGGCACGTCAAGGGAAATTGACGTAGCAGGGGGCGAAAAGGCGGTAAAAGATGCACTTCAGCGAGTTTTGAGACACGTCCTAGCAGAAGGGATGTTGAGAATGAACAGAGAAGATCATCTGAAATCAGAGCAACATACACATTCGAAATTACAGAATAAAAGGGGCTGGAAGGTGCTTGTGATTACCCTTGGAGCTTGCGTGATATTGTCTGCTTGTGGCAACAGCAACTCGATTACTTCCGACGAGGCGGAGCTACAGTCAGCCGAACAGGCGTCCAATAATGAAGCGAGCGAGAACTCCAATCAGGAGCAGAACTCAAGTTCAGAGGTGAGCGCGGTGGTTACACCGGACAATTTCATAGATACGCTGATGAACGGTTCAAAGGATGCAATCTATAATCAATTCTCTCCCGAATTGAAGGGGACGTTAACGCTTGAACAGTTCAAAACGACGGCCGATCCTTTTTTGGAGGGTGTTGAATCATGGGAGCAAGTGGTAGACGCCAAAATGAATCAAATATCTGAGGTGGCCTGGAAGGATCAGACTGGGACGAAAGGAATTCGAGCCTATTTTTCCGAAGAAAATCAAATTGAAGGTCTCTCGATCCAACCGCTGCAAGCTCATGAGGACACGGATGCCAAATTCTCCAAAACGGAATTTCAATTGCCGATGAAGGGGGAATGGTACGTATTCTGGGGAGGCAATGATGCCTTGTCAAACTATCATTATGAGCACGAAACGCAGCGTTATGCACTGGATATCGTTCGGACCAAAGAACAATCCAGTTATCAAGGTGATGCAACGGCAAACGAAAACTATTATGCTTTTGGTGAACCACTCTATGCAGCTGCCGATGGTACTGTCGTCGATATCAAGAACGATATACCGGACAATGTGCCGGGTGTCATGAATCCGGAAGAACCGGCCGGTAACTATGTGGTAATCGACCATGGCAACAGTGAATACAGCATCACAGGACACATCAAGAAAGGCAGTGTTTCGGTCAAAAAAGGAGATAAGCTCAAGCAGGGAGACCCTATCGGTGAGCTTGGTAATTCGGGGAACTCCAGTGAAGCTCATCTGCATTTCCAGGTTTCGGACGGCCCGGATCTGTTCACATCTCGCTCAATTAACATTCGTTGGGCAGACCAGAGTCAGCAGTTAACTCGTGGGAACACAATTCAGGGACTTCCAGAGTAATGCTATATATAAGTTAAAGCATTGAATTTACACTGGACTACTACGCGGTCAGAACCATCTTCGGATCGCTGTTATCCCCAGATTTTATTGATTCCCTTATATAAAGGGGCAAATCCGGGGATAAAGGCGCAGTGTATGCTTCCGAAGTAGCTTTCTTGCAGAAAGCTTTTAGCTTCGCTTCTTCTGATTGGTTCTGTCCTCTCCGTTGTCGTGTAAATGTTTACTTAAACATTTACAGATTTCTCTGTCAGAATGTTAGGGATGACGAAGACTTCTCTTCTCCGTTATAATATCTTCTATAATTAGAGGTTTGATCTGGAATGATGGAGGAATAGCGATGAAACTGGAAGATGTGCAGATTGAATATGCGCGCCTGGAGGACTTGCCGAGGATTGTGGAGATTTATAATTCTACTATTGAGGGCCGTATGGCAACAGCGGATTTGGAGCCAGTGACGGTGGAGCAACGTTTGCCTTGGTTCGAGGAACATACACCGGAACATCGTCCGCTTTGGGTGATGAAGCAGGCAGGGCAGGTGGTAGCTTGGGCAAGTATCAGCTCGTTCTATGGGCGCCCTGCATATAACGGAACGGTGGAAGTCAGTGTATACGTGGATCAGCAATGTCGCGGAATTGGGGCTGGTGGACGTTTGCTCGAAACGGTATTTGCGGCGTGTCCTGCACTTGGAATTACGACCATTCTTGGATTTGTCTTCGGACATAACGAACCGAGTCTGGGGTTATTGCGCAAACATGGTTTTGAACAGTGGGGATATTATCCCGAAGTGGCCGTGCTGGATGGTGTGAATAGAGATCTGGCGATTTTGGGCAAAAAAATATAAGTGTCGTTCTTATTCGTAACATAAGAACACTGAAAACCTCCAACCTAAATTAATAGGATTGGAGGTTTTTTTGTCGTTCGACTATATTTTTCGCTATGTGAAAAAGGAGGTTGTGTTTATACGCCAAGCTGCTGTTTAATCTCTTGGATCTGTCCTAGATGACGTTCCTCATGATAACTTGTAAAGTCAATCCATTGGGTTAGATCCATCTCACCAAATACGGGATGAGGAAAGGACTTGCTACGCAGCAGGTCAGGATCATGATCCAATGCAAAGTTGTTTAAAGCTTGGTGAGATTCGTCCAGATCACTGCGTACGTCTGCAAGTGCTTCAGGTGCTGCTGGAGGCTGAAGATGGGGTGGTGCCTCGACGGAGCGGCTGCGGTCCAACGATAGTTCATATGGTTTTTTGTCCACAGACACCGTCTGTTCCTTTTCGAGGGCCAGGCGGGCTTGTTTTCCAATTACATTTTCCATCAGATTCAGATGTCGTAGTACTTGCATAATACTCCATTGTTGGGGTGAAGGTTTTCGGTTCAATTGTTCTTCTTCGAGTCCCGAGACTGCTTCCCAGATTTGGTTGCGTATATTGTCATTACGAGTAAACATTGTGGAATCCTCTCCTTATATACAGGTTCTATGATGCGGGTAGTCTGTGTATGTTCATTACCCCAAATGTGGATGCTTATTCTATAAGCATTGAGAATGGAAAGAGTGAATGCGAATCTAGGCAACATTATCCTTTGTTAGATGTAATTCGTGGCAAATAAAAAAAGCCGTTCTCCATGAACGGTTCATTTAAATCCATCCCAAGTCCAAAAAAAGATTGACGGGCAGACCCCGGCAAACTATAATCGGTACAAGTAACTTGATATGTAAGGAGTCCTGACATGATATGTTAGTAATCGACGAGGTGTATCACCATACAGCATTGCAAATATCATCGTCCGATTTATTGTACCTTATCGAACGGCTGAAGGTCAAAAAAGAAAATGAGATCGAAACGCTCAAGAAAAAGATCGAACAGTTCGAACAAAAGCGTCGAGCGGAAGAGGTTGCTTATCAATCGTTGTCGCCTGTACGCAAATGGTTTGCGGGACGCCCCGCATCCCATCATCAGGCGGTGGAATATATGGTTCAGGTGAAGGAACGTTTTCGCAAGATGGAACAGATTCGCAGACGCATACGTGATCTGGACCAGATTGCAGAACGAATTAAGCATCCGGACAGCATTGAGCGGGACGAGATTGAGCTTGCGCCCGATACAATCCGTGAGCTCAGACAGCTTAGTGAAACGGAGGATGTACAAGCATGACTTTGGAGACGTTAAGCACCGGGATTGATACGGTCTGGGTCGTATTGAGTGCAGCGATGATTTTATTGATGGAGGGTGGATTCGCCCTGCTCGAGGCTGGCTTTGTGCGTTATAAAAATAGTGTGAACATTATTATGAAGGTATTTGCTGACATTACGATTGGAACGTTGCTGTTCTATGCCATCGGTTTTGGACTGATGTATGGTTCGGACGTAGGCGGTTTTGCGGGAGTAACGGGATTTTTCCTGAATGGGGATTTGTCTCACCTGGACGTGCCGGTATCTCTGGAGACATTCTGGTTGTTCCAGGCGGCCTTTACCATTGCCGTTATTTCCATCGTTTCGGGAGCGGTGGCCGAGCGGATCAACTTCCGTGCTTATCTTTTGTATATCATATTGATGACGGCGATCATTTATCCGATTGGTGGACACTGGGCATGGGGCGGCGGCTGGCTTAGTCAGCTGGGGATGCAGGACTTTGCCGGTTCGGCTGTCATCCATGCGCTCGGCGGATTCTCAGCACTGGCTGCTGCGATTATCATTGGCCCGCGTAAAGGGAAGTACACGCCACTTGGCGTAAGTGCCATTGCACTCCCAAGCAATCTGCCACTGGCATCTGTAGGTGCATTTCTGTTATGGTTCGGTTGGTTTGGCTTTAATGCTGGTAGTACACTCAGCGCGACGGATGTAAGAATTGGTCACATTGCGATTGTCACGATGTTATCTGCGGCTTCGGGTGGTGCGGTTACGTTGCTGTATACGTTATTCCGCTTCAATCGTTCAGATGCACCCTCGGTCATTAACGGTTCGCTTGCTGGACTGGTCGGTATTACGGCAGGCTGTGCTTTTGTTGGTGATGTAGCAGCGATATTTATTGGGGCAGTGTCCGGCTTGTTGATGATGGCTGCCACTAACTGGCTGGACCGTCGACAGATTGATGATCCGGTTGGTGCTTTCCCGGTGCATGCCGCATCAGGAATGTGGGGCACGATTGCTGTAGGTCTGTTTGCCACGGATGGTGGATTATTTATGGGCGGCGGCTGGAGGTTGCTGGGTGTTCAGGCACTTGGCCTTACAGCCTTGGTCATCTGGGGATTCGCCATGACCTGGATCGGGCTGAAGTTGATTGGCAAAATTGTGCCTGTACGTTCGACAGAAGAAGAGGAAGATCTGGGTCTGGATATCAGCTATCATGGTGTGATGGCAGCCCATCAGGCCCATGAATTCCTGGACGGTGAGGAGCATATGCGTGCTTACCAGGAAAAGTCTTCTGATCCAAATCGTTAAATGGAATATAGGATGAAGAAGTAGACTGACAGGGGATGTCAGTCTCTTTTTTTGCTAGAAGCAGGGAAAGACGTCCGGGCGGAAGAATATACAGGTGTGAACCTGAATATGTCTCAGCATAGGTGTATTGTCAAAAGGGGAGGATCTATATGATTAAGCCAGAACAATGTGAACGTCTGACCAGAAAAGCCCGTAAAACACTTGAGGAATATGGTTTGGGAGTTGCTGCCGATCTGCTGTTGTCCTCAAGCCGCTGGGGAATTCGCCTCGATGTATCCACACTGGACGAATATCGCAGAACAGGAAACTCACGTGTGGGTGGACATCCGGATTTGCCAAGTCGCATGGAATGGCCCGTAACACAAGAAGGAGTTCCAATGACTTTCCTGGCCCAACTGAACCTGGTGGATTTGTCGCCGTATACGCCGAATGATGGGCGCGGGACTTTGCCTGAACGTGGAATGTTATACTTTTTCGTTGGCAAGGATGAATCTGCTTGTCCCATTGAACATCGTGTGATTTTTGAGCCAAGTTCTCATAACCTCATAAGGCGAGAGCCTGAAGGTGATACCGCGCTGGATGGAGCACCGTTTGTTGCACATTCGGTGACTGTGCTGCCTAATCTTGAGTTTCCTACATATGCATATATTGACGCCAACGCGCTGAATGAGCTCTCGCCTTCTCTGCTTGAGACCGATGAGGCCGAAGCGGAAGTGAGTCTGTATGACCGTTACCTTGAATTCGAGTCGAGTTGGAATCATCCAAGTACGCTGAATTGGGGTGGGATGTTTGGATATCCTGACGGGCAGCATCCGGATGCCGAGCATCGTGCCTTGTTACAGATCGCACTGGGAGAAGAGTACGATTATAATGAGCAGGAGTGTGAGAAGAAGCTGACCAAACATTACGGCGGTGATGAGGATCGGACATGGCAGGAACTATCCGATACGCTACTGCTGTTGAAGATAGATACACATGATGCTATTGGTTTCCAATGGTGGGATTGCGGGGAACTGCAATTTTTCATTCGCAAGTCTGACTTGGAGGCTGGACGATTCGAGCAAACGTATTGTTCGTTATACTCAAGTTGAGCAAAGATTTGAAAACAAATAGGCAACAAAATGTCCTGAATCCCGTCTATATGAAGGAGGAAGGACTTTTTTTGTTCGTAGATTGTTATATAAATTGAACTAAAGAATATTTACACTGCACACTCCGATGACAGAACAACCTTCCGATCGCTGTTATCCCCAGATTTTTTTG